>CANGIQ010000022.1 GCA_947453965.1 Comamonadaceae bacterium | reverse complement strand
TGATAGGTCAGGTGTGGAAGCGTAGTAATACGTTAAGCTAACTGATACTAATTGCTCGTGCGGCGTGACCCTATAACTTTGATCCGGCTTCGAAAGAAGCTCAGATGATCAAGGCTGTTATGCCAAGTTGACGCATTCAAAAATGTCGAAAGACAAAAAATCTGATTCCAAACTCTATGAATTCGTTGTCTTGACCTAGTCAAGATGACAACAAGTTATGCCTGATGACCATAGCGAGTTGGTACCACTCCTTCCCATCCCGAACAGGACAGTGAAACGACTTAGCGCCGATGATAGTGCGGGTTCCCGTGTGAAAGTAGGACATCGTCAGGCTATTTAAGCCTCAGAAACCCCCGCTCATCCGAGTGGGGGTTTTTGTTTTTGTGGATTCGTTTGCCGCTCATCAGTGGCTCATAGGCTCAACGCCTCGTTTATCTCTAAGTGTTGGAGATAAAGCCATTCTCCAGTGTCGCTGCGCCACTGGATTGCAAGCCTAAACAAAGCTCCTCAAACCAAGCGTCAAAAGACTGGTGGCTGACGTAGCGTGTTTTCAGCTCTTGCATATAGGCGCTTTGGGCACTCCACTGCAGAAAATCTTCAACCGATATACGTTGAAATTCCAGCAATTTGAACTTCAGCAACACCTTGGCTGCGTACATGGCGTGCTTGTCTGGGTTACTTTTAAAGCCAGTCAGTCGCTTGCGTGCTCTTTCAATGGCTTCGGCAACATCGGTAAATGCCGAGCCATGCCCAGGCAAAACGATTTCAGGACGAAGGGTTTCAATCAGATCCAAGGTCGCACCCACTTCATCGAACGCTGAGATGCCTTCGATTTCAGGAAACACCACACCAAAGCCGTTGCCCCACAGCGCATCAGCGGAAATCAACAGGCGTGTTGCTTCACAAAACAACACGATGGAGTTCGGATCATGCCCAGGCGCTGCATAGGCCTTCCAATGCGTAGCCCCCACCTCAAAACAATCACCGTCACGGATCACATCGGTAGCCGCAAACTGCGGGCAATGTTGCCCTGTGGGCGTGTACGTCAATGCGGCTGGATCCCAATCAAACACGTAAGCCGCATGCCCAGAGGGAATTTGCGTGGTGGCTGCAGGATAGGCGGACTGCAAGTGGGCATTACCGCCGCAATGGTCGCTGTGCAAGTGGGTGTTGATGATCCCTGTCAGCGGCTGTGTACCTAGCGCAGCTTGAACCAATTCGAGTGTTTGCGCGGCATGCGTCCAATAACCTGTATCCACCAAAATGGCTTGTGATGCATCACGCAACAAGATGTTGTTGGAGGATAGCCAGCCGCGCTCCCAGAAGCTGACTTCCTGAGGCAAGTTAATCATGGCGTTCAAGGGTGTGCTCGCAACTCGCGCCGTAACACCTTGCCCACATTCGTTTTGGGTAGCTCATCGCGGAATTCGATGTACTTCGGATGCTTGTAGCCCGTCAAATTCTCACGGCAATATTTCGCAATGTCGTCTTCCGTCAGCGTCACATCGCTGCGCACAACGAAGACCTTGATGGATTCGCCTTGCTTCTCGTCGGGAACCCCCACGGCGGCACACTCGATCACACCGGGGCACAGCGAAATCACGTTTTCCAATTCATTGGGGAACACGTTGAATCCGCTGACCAAAATCATGTCCTTTTTACGGTCCACGATGCGTGTGAAGCCTTGTGCATCCATCACGCCAATATCGCCAGTTCGCATGAAGCCATCGGTAGTGAATGCTTTGGCGGTTTCTTCGGCTTGCATGTAATAGCCCGTCATCACGTTCGGGCCCTTGATGCAGATTTCGCCAGTCTCACCCAAGGCTAGGCTCGTGCCCGCATCATCTTTGATGGCAATCTCAATGCCAGGCAATGGCAGACCAATGTTGCCACTGAACTGAGTCGCAGTAACCGGGTTGTTGGTGCCAATCGCGCAGGTTTCGCTCATGCCCCAACCTTCGACCATGGCGCAGCCGGTGACTTCTTGCCAGCGTTTGGCCGTGCCCTCGGACGCTGCCATGCCACCTGCTTGCGAGACGCACAAATTTGAAAAATCCAAAGACTTGAAATGCGGATGTTGCAACAGCGCGTTGAACAGCGTGTTGACGGCAGGCAGCAAATGGAAGGGACGTTTTTTCAGCACTTCCACAAACTTGTCAATGTCGCGCGGATTCGGAATCAGGGTCATGTGCGCACCCCATCGAATCGACAGCAAGCACAAGGTGAGCGCAAAGATGTGATACAGCGGCAAAGCCGCAATGCAGTTGATGCGCCGCACATCGCCTACCCGACGAATTGCGGGAGTGAACCAAGCCTCCGCCTGCAAAATGGCCGCCACGATGTTGCCGTGCGTGAGCACGGCGCCTTTGGACAAGCCTGTGGTGCCCCCTGTGTATTGCAAAAATGCGGTGGATTTCAAATCAGCGGTCGTCGGTTTGAGGGACATTCGCTGCCCCGCCGCCAACACATGCTTGAAGGAAACCAAAGTGCGCTCACGTCCAGACTTGTCATGACGTGGCAGTTTGAACGCGGGCACCATGCGTGCCAAATGACGCACGGCAAACGTGATCCAGTTTCCGTACACAAAGCCCAACATGTCGCCCATCGAAGCGACCGCCACATGTTCAATCGGCGTTTCGTCAATCACTTCTTGCAAGATCTTGGCGAAGTTCTCCAGAATCACAATCGTGGTTGCGCCAGAGTCTTTCAGCTGGTGTTGCAACTCGCGGGGCGTGTAGAGCGGGTTCACATTGACGCAGATATAGCCCGCACGCAGTACGGCGGCCATGGTGACGGCGAATTGCGGCACATTGGGCAGCATGATGGCCACACGCGAGCCCGCAGGTAGCCCCAAATGTTGGAGCCATGCTCCTACGGCTGCAGAGGCATGGTCCACATCGCTGTAAGTCATCCAGCGGTCCATGCAGACGGCAAAGCGTGAACTCGCATTGCGTTTGAACGAGTCCTCCAACAAGTGTGCGACGGATCGAAATTCCTCAGGATGCACGTCGTGCGGAACACCTTCTGGATAAGCTTGCAGCCACGGTTGTGTCATTTTTATTTATCTCCTTCACTGCATTCTGCTTGGCTCTGTCGGCGAGGACCATCCGGAATGTCCCCTGTCAGACAAGTCAATGTCAGACTTTTGCAAGAATAGGTGAAAACCCTTATACTTCAATGCATGACCCTCGCACAAACACTTGCACGCACCACCGCAGAGGCCGGCCGACAGCTGTTGCGCCTGTCTGGGGTGCCGCATGCCTTGTCGTCTGACAACGAGGGTGGCTTGATTCCCATTTGTCCCTTGGGGCCTGAGCATGTACCAGCCATGAAAGTACACATGTTGGCTCTGGCGCCGCATGACCGGTATTTGCGCTTTGGTTATGCCGCCACCGATGAGCAAATCAACCGCTACATCGATGGCTTGAAGTTCGGGACCGATGAAATTTACGGCATCTTCAACCGCAACCTCGACATCGTGGCCATGGCACATTTGGCCATCATGAAAGAACCGGGGCGCCCTTCCATCGCGGAGTTTGGTGTGTCGGTGAAATCGTCGGCGCGAGGTCGTGGCTATGGCGCGCGTTTGTTTGAACGTGCCGTCATGCATGCACGCAACGCAAAAGTCTCGCAAATCTACATTCACGCCCTGAGCGAAAACGCACCCATGATCCGCATCGCGCGCAAAAGCGGTGCGACGCTGGAGCGCGATGGCTCTGAAACCGAGGCTTATTTGAGCTTGCCCAAACGCAACCTCGACAGCCGCGTCACCGAATTGGTGGCAGATCAATTTGCCAAAACCAACTACAGCATCAAAGAAGACGCGAAAAAGTTTTGGGATTTCTTGGCTCAAGTGCAAGAAATTCGCAAAGGCGTGCGCGAAGGCCGCCATCAGTCCGCAGAGTAACCGTATCTGACACGCGCTTGGGCTATGCTTGAGGCTTGACAGACTCTCGCGGCGACTTGCCGCACCACAGTGACCGCCCCGCATTCTCGAGATCAAGACGCAAGCGACAAACGCAGCTACTGGCAGCGCTTGCTTGAATTCATACACCCTGGCCCCGACTCTCGCGAAGAGCTGCTGGACGCCCTCTCCGACGCAGAAGACAACCAAGTCATTGGCCCTGAAAGCCGCGTCATGCTCGAAGGGGTGTTGCGCATGGCCGACCTCACGGCTGGCGATGTGATGGTCGCTGCGCCTCGCATGGACTTGATCAACATCGATGCCTCGCTGGACGAAAGCATGCACCAAGTCATTGACACGGCGCACTCACGCTTCCCCGTTTACGAGAACGAGCGCGACAACATCGTCGGCATCTTGTTGGCCAAAGATTTGCTCAAACTGCAACGCGCACCCGCCTTGAATCTGCGCACGCTGCTGCGCCCCCCGGTGTTCATTCCCGAGAGCAAAGGGCTCAATGACTTGCTGCGCGAGTTTCGCAACACACGCAACCACATGGCCTTGGTGGTGGATGAGTTCGGGCGCATCGCCGGCTTGGTCACGATTGAAGACGTGCTGGAACAAATCGTGGGCGACATTGAAGACGAGTTCGACCAAGAGGACGATGCGGGCGACATCTTTGCGTTGGCAGACCGCACCTACCGCGTCAGCGGCGACACCTCGATTGAGCGCGTGGCAGAAGCCTTCTCCACCGTGCTGGAGATTGCGCAAACAGACGCCAATGCCGACAACAAGTTCGACACCATTGGTGGCCTCATCGCCCACGCCATGGGTCATGTGCCGCGACGCGGCGAACGCTTCGACGTGAACGAGCTACGGTTTGAAGTCCTGCACACCAAGGCGGGGGCTGTGAAGTGGTTCAAGGTCTATCCCGTCCCTGCCGAGCCTGAGGCGCCTTAAGCCCCATGGCGCGCCATCGTTCTTCACGCCTGGTGGTAGATGCCTCGTCGGCCTCAGTAGGCTTGGGGCAAGGCCTGGTGTTGCTGTTGGCGGGGGTGGCGCAGTCATGGTCCCTCGCTTGGCCCTTCCACGACGGCTGGCAAGGTCAACCACAAGGTTGGCTGCAAATTTTGAGCCTGGCATTTCTCGCGGCCTGTGTGGACCGCAGTCGCAATCCCTTGCAAGCTTTTTACCAAGGCGTGGTGTTTGCATCAGCGTGGTTGATCGGCAGCACCTGGTGGTTGTTCATTTCCATGAACCTGTATGGCGGCATGCCTGCTGGGTTGGCCGCGCTGGCTGTGGTGCTGCTGGGCACGAGTCTGGCGCTGTTCTATGCCATCGCCCTGTGGGCCTACCGCACGTGGTGCGTGCAAGGCATGGGCGTGTGGTCACGCGCCAGTGCGTTTGCTGTACTGTGGGTGTTGGCCGAGTGGTTACGCGGCACCTTGTTCACCGGCTTTCCATGGGGAGCCATTGGCTATGCGCATGTGGACAGTGTGCTGCACCATGCGGTCTCCTGGATCGGTGTTTACGGCTTGTGTGGCTTGGCCGCCTGGCTCGCCATGGCTATTGCCGCGCAACGCCAAGACCGACGTGAGGTACCTCTGGGCTGGATGGCACGCGGGGTATCTGTTGTCGCGTTAGCTGCGCTGGGTTTGGTCTGGTTCGGTGCATCGCGTCAAGCCGCGTCTGAGCAAGCCCCACCGCGTCCTGCGCTGACCGTTACCTTGTTGCAAGGCAATGTGGCCCAAGACATTAAATTCGGTGCGGGCGTGGGGCGTGCCTTGACGGATTACCGTGCCGCCTTGCTCAGCAACACCTCCGACCTGATCGTCTTGCCTGAAACCGCGCTTCCTGTGTTGCCCGAACAATTGCCAGGCAGCTATTGGACCGAGTTGCAACAACGCTATGCGCGCAGCCAGCAAGTCGCCCTGATTGGTTTGCCCCTGAGCCTGTCTGGATCAGATGGCACACGCCGTTACACCAACTCCGCCTTGGCCCTGCAAGCAGGTGACGCCCACAGTGCCTACCGCTACGACAAACACCACTTGGTGCCATTTGGTGAATTTGTGCCTCCGATGTTCCAGTGGTTTGTGCGCTTGATGAACATTCCTCTCGGCGATTTCGCCCGGGGCGCGGTGGCCCAACCTTCTTTGGTCTGGCGCGGCGAACGCATTGCCCCCAATATTTGCTACGAAGACTTGTTTGGCGAAGAGCTGGCCCAAAGCTTTGCCGATCCCGCCACCGCACCCACTTTGCTGCTCAACCTCAGCAACATTGCGTGGTTTGGCGACACGGTGGCGATTGACCAGCATTTGCAAATTTCTCGCATGCGCACCTTGGAGCTCGCGCGGCCCATGCTGCGTGCCACCAACACCGGCGCCACCGCCATCATCAATGCGCGCGGCGAAGTCACGCACCGCTTGCCCAGCGGCGTCCAAGCCGCACTGACCGCCTCGGTCCAAGGTGTGGAGGGCCCAGTGACCCCCTACGCCCGCTGGGTATCTGCCTGGGGTCTCTGGCCCTTGGTGGCGCTGTGCTTGGGGGTGTTTGTTGTCGTGGCCTGGCAGTCTTCGCAACGCCGCCACGGCCAGAGGCGTTTCGGCCCGTAAAATCAAAGGTTTGCAGGCATTTGGCCCTGCGCTTACTGAGCTGGCTCACAAGCTGGCATTGGTTTTATGCTGACCTTTCAACAAATCATTCTCAAACTCCAGTCTTACTGGGCCGAGCAAGGCTGTGCCTTGTTGCAACCCATCGACATGGAGGTCGGTGCGGGCACCTCACACACCGCCACGTTTTTACGCGCCTTGGGCCCAGAGCCTTGGAAGGCCGCTTACGTGCAACCGAGTCGCCGTCCCAAAGATGGCCGCTACGGCGAGAACCCCAACCGCTTGCAGCATTACTACCAATACCAGGTGGTGTTGAAGCCCGCGCCCAGCAACATCTTGGAGCTGTACCTGGGCTCGCTCGAAGCGCTCGGTTTTGACCTGAAGAAAAACGACATCCGCTTCGTCGAAGACGATTGGGAAAACCCAACCCTGGGCGCCTGGGGCTTGGGCTGGGAGGTGTGGTTGAACGGCATGGAAGTCACGCAGTTCACCTACTTCCAACAGGTGGGCGGCATTGATTGCAAACCCATCACCGGCGAAATCACCTACGGCTTGGAGCGCTTGGCCATGTATCTGCAAGGCGTGGACAACGTCTACAACCTGCAATGGACCGATGGCCTCACCTACGGCGACGTCTACAAACAAAACGAAGTCGAGCAATCCACCTACAACTTCGAGCACAGCGATGCCGATTTCTTGTTCACTGCGTTTGGCGCGCACGAAAAACAAGCCCAACATTTGATGAGCGCCCAACTCGCATTGCCCGCTTACGAGCAAGTGCTCAAAGCCGCACACACCTTCAATTTGTTGGACGCCCGTGGTGCCATCAGCGTGACCGAGCGTGCCGCCTACATCGGCCGCATCCGTAACTTGGCCCGCGCCGTGGCGCAAAGCTATTACGAGAGCCGCGAGCGCTTGGGCTTTCCCATGGCCCCGCGCGAATGGGTGGACCAAATGCCGAAGAAGGCCGCTTGAGCGCAGGACACAAGAACATGACCACACAGAACCTCCTCATCGAACTCTTCGTCGAAGAGCTGCCCCCCAAGGCCTTGCAAAAACTGGGCGACGCTTTTTCTAGCGTGCTGTTTGAGCAGCTCAAAGCACAAGGCCTCACAGCGACGAACTCGGCCGTGACGGCTTATGCATCGCCACGTCGTTTGGCAGCCCACATCACCGCCGTCTCCGCATTAGCGGCTGACAAAGCGGTGCAACAAAAACTCATGCCCGTTACCGTGGGCTTGGACGCGAGCGGCAACGCCACCCCCGCCTTGTTGAAAAAACTCCAAGCCTTGGGCGCAGGCCCAGAGGCTGTGGCGCAACTCAAACGCGCACCTGATGGCAAAGCCGAAGCTTTGTTCTACGACAGCATCGTCAAAGGTGCGAGCTTGGCCGATGGTTTGCAAAAAGCGTTGAATGAAGCGATTGCCAAACTGCCCATCCCTAAGGTGATGAGCTACCAGCTCGAAACCGACTGTGAGTTACCTGGCTGGAGCAGCGTCCACTTCGTGCGCCCTGCGCACAGCTTGGTCGCCTTGCATGGCAGCACCGTAGTGAGTGTGAAAGCCTTGGGCCTAACCGCTGGCAACAGCACACAAGGTCACCGCTTTGAAGCCCGTGTGTCGCCCGTGGTGTTGGCCAATGCCGATGTCTACGCCGACACACTCGCCAAAGACGGCGCGGTGATTGCCAGCTTTACCGAGCGCCGTGCGGAGATTGCACGCCAACTTGAAGCTGCCGCAGCCAAAGTTGGCGGCGGAGTGAAAGCCATCGAAGACGCTGCCTTGCTTGACGAAGTGACCGCCTTGGTCGAACGTCCTAATGTGTTGGTGTGCGAGTTTGAACAACAGTTCCTCGACGTGCCGCAAGAGTGCCTCATCCTCACGATGAAGGCCAATCAAAAATACTTTCCCCTGCTGGATGCAGCAGGCAAGTTGACCAACAAGTTTTTGGTGGTCAGCAACATCACGCCTGATGACGCCTCAGCCGTGATTGGGGGTAACGAACGCGTGGTGCGTCCCCGCTTGGCCGATGCCAAATTCTTCTTTGACCAAGACCGCAAAAAAACACTCGCCTCGCGCGTGGACGGTTTGGCCAAGGTGGTCTATCACAACAAACTCGGCACCCAAGGCGAGCGCACCGAGCGCGTGCGCGCCATTGCCAAAGGCGTTGCGGCCTTGCTGCCACAAGCCAAAGACGCCACCTTCGTGCAGGCTGTGGACACCGCCGCGCAACTGGCGAAAACCGATTTACTGACCGACATGGTGGGCGAGTTCCCTGAGCTGCAAGGCATCATGGGCGGCTACTACGCGCGTCACGATGGCCTGAGCCCTGATGTGGCGCAAGCGATTGAAGACCACTACAAACCCCGCTTCGCAGGCGACGAGTTGCCACGCAACACCGTGGGCGTGGTGGTGGCCCTCGCCGACAAGCTCGAAACCTTGGTCGGCATGTTTGGCATTGGCAACTTGCCCACCGGCGACAAAGACCCGTTTGCTTTGCGTCGTCATGCTTTGGGCGTGGTGCGCATGTTGAGCGAAGCCCATTTGGATGTGGGCTTGGACGCGCTGATCGCACAAGCTATTCCTGCCTTTGGTGACAAGATCACCGATCCTGCTGCTGCGTTGGCTTCGTTCATTTATGACCGCTTGTCGGGCGGCCTGCGCGAGCAAGGCTACTCGGCGCAAGAGGTGGAAGCCGTGTTGGCCTTGCGCCCACAACGCTTGAGCGATGTGGCCAAGCGCCTCACCGCCGTGCGTGCCTTTGCCGCCTTGCCCGAAAGCCCCGCCTTGGCTGCGGCCAACAAGCGTATCGGCAACGTGCTCAAAAAAGCAGGCGAGGTCGATGCCCATGTGAACACCGCTTTGTTCAAAGAAGACGCCGAGCAAGCGCTGTATGCCGTGATGCAAAAGCTGTTGCCCGAGTCCGAGGCGCAGTTCAATGCGGGCGACTACACCGCGTCCTTGCAAACCTTGGCGGCTTTGCGCTCGCCGGTGGACGCCTTCTTTGACGACGTGATGGTCAATGCCGAAGAAATGGACTTGCGCTTGAACCGCCAAGGCCTGCTCAAGTCTTTGCACCTGGCCATGAACCGCGTGGCCGATTTGTCATGCCTTGCCGCTTGATGTACCTTTGAGCCAAGGTCACCCCTCCCATGTTCACCAAACTCGTCATCCTTGATCGCGACGGCACCATCAACCAAGACAGCGACGACTACGTCAAGTCAGCGGATGAATGGATTCCCTTGCCCGGCGCGCTCGAAGCCATTGCGCGTTTGAACCATGCGGGTTGGCACGTGGCGGTGGCCTCCAACCAGTCGGGCTTGGGCCGTGGGCTGTTTGATGTGGCCGCACTCAACGCCATGCACAGCAAAATGCACAAGCTCTTGGGCGCGGCAGGTGGGCGCATTGATGCTGTGTTCTATTGCCCGCACAGCCCCGAAGAAAGCTGCACCTGTCGCAAGCCTGCCTCGGGTTTGTTCGAGCAAATTGGCGAGCGCTATGGTATGGACTTGCACGGGGTGCCAACCGTTGGCGACACCTTGCGTGACTTACGAGCCGGTGCTGCGGTCGGTTGCAGCCCACACCTGGTGCTCACCGGCAAAGGTGAAAAATTCAAAGACAAGGCCTTGCCCGACGAGTTTCCGGCTGGCACACGTGTGCATGCCGACTTGTCCGCTTTTGCAGACTGGTTGATCGCGCAGCCTGGGATGCATCTCAAACCCGCAGCCAAGAGCACACCCAAACCAGGAGCAAGCGCATGATGGCTTTGATTCGATCGTCGCTGCACATGGCGTTCATGTTTGTCACCGTGATCCCCTACGCCTTGCTCATCGTGGTCGCATCGTTGCTCGGCACGCCAGGAAAAAAGCTTTATCTCATCGCGCAACGCTGGCTCACCCTGAGCATTGACGCCGCCCGCGTCATCATGGGCATTCGCTACCAAATCCATGGCGAAGAGAACTTGCCTGTGGGCGACACCAGCCCGGCGATTTTGTTGGTCAAGCACCAATCGACGTACGAGACTTTTTTGATGCCCGCCATCATGCCGCATCCGTTGGCGTACGTCTTCAAACGCGAGCTGTTGTATGTGCCGTTTTTCGGTTGGGCCATTGGCAAGCTCGACATGATTCACATCGACCGCAGCCAGCGCGCCAAAGCCTTTGCCAAAGTGGTGGAGCAGGGTCAAGCGCTGCTGGCGCAAGGCGTGTGGGTCATCATGTTTCCCGAAGGTACGCGCATTCCACGCGGCCAACGTGGCAGCTACAAAAGCGGCGGCGCTCGCCTGGCCATCGCCACCGGCGCCCCGGTCATTCCTATTGCAGTCACTTCCGCCAAATGCTGGCCACGCAAAGCCTTCATCAAATACCCGGGCGTGGTCGATGTGTCGATTGGCCAGCCCATCCCCAGCGTGGGGCGTGATGCCGACGAGCTGACCCGCGAAGTTGAAGAATGGATCGAGGCCGAAATGCAGCGCCTTGACCCCGAGGCTTACGTCAAGCCCCTGTGAACCTGCTCGTGTGCGTCCACGCCTGAGTCCCAAGCCATGAGCGCCATCGCATGAGCCGCTTCTTGCAACTCGTGCTCGATTTGTTTGACGGCCCCGCGTCGTCAACGCCCAAACCATCCGTTCCTGATGCGCGCCTGCCTGTGCCCAAGCCGGTACAAGGCCCGCACCCACCTTCTGAGCCTTTGGGTCAGGTGCTGCCCAAAGCGCAATACGTCCATCCCCGTGCGACACGGCGCATCCAACTGGGCACCACCGATGTGGGCTATGCCTTTCGCCGCAGCAAGCGTCGCACCATTGGCATGGCCGTGGGGCCCGATGGCTTGGAGGTGAGTGCACCGCGCTGGGTCACGCTGGGTGAGGTGGAGGCTGCCTTGCGCGAGAAGGGCGACTGGATTGCCCGCAAGCTGGTCGAGATGGGCGAGCGCCAACAACAACTTGGCGCAGCCCGCATCGTGTGGTGCGATGGCGTGGTCATTCCTTATTTGGGCGATCAGCTGCAAGTCGTACTCGACTCCACCGCCGTCTTGAAAAAAAGCAGCGCCCAGCTTGAACTGGCTCCTGCCTCTGCGACTGCAAGTCGCCAACCCTGTGGGCCAGATGAGGCGAGCGATGCACACACACTCTCCCAGATACAGATCCACACCTTGCGCCTGGGCCTGCCGCTCAACGCCCAACCCGAGCAAATTCGCGATGCGGTGCAAGCCTGGCTGATGCGCCAAGCCAAAGCCTTGTTTGTGGCACGGCTCAACCACTTTGCGCCGCTGTTGGGTGTGCAGTGGCAGCGGGTGTCACTCAGCAGTGCGGCCACGCGCTGGGGCAGTGCCAGCGCCAACGGTGCCATCCGGCTCAACTGGCGTTTGGTGCATCACAAACTGGATGTGATTGACTATGTGGTGGCCCACGAACTCAGCCATTTGCGGGTGATGGACCACAGCCCACGCTTTTGGGACACAGTCGAAAGTGTCATGCCCGACTATGCGCAACGCCGCCGGGTTCTTAAGGATGAACCCTTACCTCCCTGGTCTTGATTGGCTTTCCCGTAATTTGCCGTCATAATTGACGTTTACGTAAACGTAAACTTCAAACATGGCCACCACCTATTCCATCAGCGACTTGGCGCGAGAGTTCGATCTCACCACCCGCGCCATCCGTTTCTACGAAGACATGGGGCTGCTCCAGCCGGAGCGTTCGGGCCCTGGCGGACGCAACCGCGTCTACAGCCACCGCGACCGCACCCGCTTGAAGCTCACCTTGCGCGCCAAGCGTTTGGGCCTGTCGCTGACCGAGGCCAAAGACATCATCGACATGTACGACAGCCCACGTGACACCGGGCCACAGCTGGAAAAGTTTTTGGTGGTGCTGGCCGAGCACCGCCGCCAGCTTGAAGCGCAGATGGCCGAGATAGAAGCCAACCTTGACGAAGTCAAGGTGCACGAAAAAGAAGCGCGCAGCTTGCTGGCCAAGCAGGCGGCCGCCAAAGCGACGAAGGCGAGCAAAGCATGAGCGCGCATACACATACGCAAGACCACACCGCACATCCCGCGTTGTATGCCCGCATCGAAGCCAGCTTTGTACGCCAAGGCATGATGAAACACTTGGGCGCACGCTTGGTGGCTGTGGCGCCAGGCGAGGTAGAAATTGCCTTGCCGTATTCCGAGCGCGTCACCCAGCAACAAGGCGGCTACCACGGCGGCGCCATGGGCGCGCTGGCCGACATTGCTGCAGGCTACGCCGGCCTCACCCTCGCGGCTGAAGGCCAAGAGGTGGCCACCGTTGAATACAAGATCAATTTTTTAGCCGCCTTCTCGGGTGGCGAATTGCGGGCGCGTGGCCATGTGGTGCGCGCAGGCAAGCGACTCATCATCACCACCGCCGAAGTGGTGCATCTGGACGACGATGGCGGCGAATCGCCCTGTGCCTTGATGCAGCAAACCTTGGCCGTCGTCAAACAAACCTACTGAGATTCACAGGAGACCACCATGAACAACCTGCCCGGACTGAACTTTCAATTGGGGGAAGACATCGACGCCTTGCGCGACGCCGTGCGCGAATTCGCGCAGGCCGAAATTGCACCGCGTGCCGCGCAAATCGACCATGACGACCAGTTCCCCATGGACCTGTGGCGCAAGATGGGCGACTTGGGCGTGCTGGGCATCACTGTCGGCGAAGAATACGGTGGCGCCAACATGGGCTACCTCGCCCACATGATTGCGATGGAAGAAATCTCACGCGCTTCGGCCAGCGTGGGCCTGTCTTACGGTGCTCACAGTAATTTGTGCGTGAACCAAATCAAGCGCAACGGCACCGAAGCACAACGCCAGAAGTATTTGCCCAAACTCATCAGCGGTGAACACGTGGGTGCGCTGGCCATGTCTGAGCCCGGCGCTGGGTCGGATGTGATCAGCATGAAGCTCAAGGCCGAAGACAAAGGTGGCTACTACCTGCTCAATGGCAACAAGATGTGGATCACCAATGGCCCCGACGCCGACACCTTGGTGGTCTACGCCAAGACCGAGCCCGAGCTCGGGGCGCGCGGCGTGACCGCCTTCTTGATTGAAAAAGGCATGAAAGGCTTCAGCATTGCGCAAAAGCTCGACAAGCTGGGCATGCGCGGCAGCCACACCGGTGAGCTGGTGTTCCAAAACGTCGAGGTGCCTGAGAGCCACATTCTGGGCGGCCTGAACAACGGCGCCAAAGTGCTGATGAGCGGTTTGGACTACGAGCGTGCTGTGCTCACGGGTGGCCCCTTAGGCATCATGCAGTCAGTGATGGACAACGTCATCCCCTACATTCACGACCGCAAGCAGTTTGGCCAAAGCATTGGCGAGTTCCAACTCATTCAAGGCAAGGTGGCCGACATGTACACCGTGTTGCAAGCCGGACGTTCGTTTGCCTACACCGTGGCCAAAAATCTTGACTTGTTGGGCACCGATCACGTGCGCCAAGTGCGTAAAGACTGCGCCTCCGTCATTTTGTGGACGGCCGAAAAAGCCACCTGGATGGCCGGCGAAGGCGTGCAGATTTTTGGCGGCAACGGCTATATCAACGAATATCCTTTGGGCCGTTTGTGGCGCGACGCCAAGCTGTACGAAATTGGTGCCGGCACCAGCGAAATTCGACGCATGCTGATTGGCCGCGAATTGTTTGCCGAGACAATGTAAGGATATCTCGCCCTGCGTAGCATCTGGGGTGGATCATCCATCCATGCAACAGGGAACACACCATGTCACACGCACTGCAACACCTTTTTGACAACAACCGCGAGTGGGCCACGCGCATGGAGCGCGAGCAGCCCGGCTTTTTCGCCCGCCTGTCGCAGCAACAAAACCCCAAGTACTTGTGGATTGGCTGTTCGGACAGCCGCGTGCCGGCCAACCAAATCACCGGCCTGGATCCTGGCGAGGTGTTTGTGCATCGCAACGTGGCCAACGTGGTGGTGCACTCTGATTTGAATGCCTTGTCGGTCATTCAGTACGCCGTTGACTTTTTGAAGGTCGAGCACATTTTGGTGGTCGGCCACTACGGTTGCGGCGGTGTGCTGGCCACCTTGCGCGGCGCGCGCGTGGGCTTGGCCGACAACTGGTTGCGCCATGTGCATGATGTGAAGATTCGCCACCGGCGCCGCATTGACCACTTGCCCGTGGCCGTGCAAGAAGACGTCCTGTGCGAGATGAACGTGATTGAACAAGTCGGCAACGTGGCCTTGAGCAATGTGCTGCAAGACGCTTGGGCCCGTGGCCAAAAAGTGTCGGTGCACGGTTGGTGCTACGGCCTCAAAGACGGCATGGCCAAAGACTTGGGCGTGAGCATGAGCCATCCCGGCGAGGTGATGAGCGTGTTTCGCAACGGCCTCAAACGTTATCCGCGCGGCGCCTGATCGCTCCGGCATTCCCTTTTTTCTTTCTCTACAAAGGACACCCTCATGAGTACCTCTCCACAAGACCCCATCGTCATCGTCAGCGCTGCACGTACCCCCATGGGCAGCTTTCAAGGTGACTTCTCGAGCTTGGCCGCCCACGATTTGGGCGGCGCCGCCATCAAGGCTGCGGTGGAGCGCGCAGGCATTTCGCCTGAGTTGGTGACCGAGGTTTTGTTTGGCAACTGTTTGATGGCTGGTCAAGGCCAAGCGCCTGCGCGTCAAGCGGGTTTCAAAGGCGGCTTGCCCAAGAGTGCTGGCGCTGTAACTTTGTCGAAGATGTGTGGATCGGGCATGCGCGCCGCCATGTTTGCGCACGACATGTTGTTGGCGGGTACGCACGAGGTGCTGGTGGCTGGCGGCATGGAGAGCATGACCAACGCCCCTTACCTCATGCTCAAAGGCCGTGGCGGTTACCGCTTGGGCCACGACCGCATCTTTGACCACATGATGCTCGACGGTTTGGAAGACGCCTACGAACCCGGCCGCAGCATGGGCACCTTCGGTGAAGACTGCGCGGCCAAATACAGCTTCACCCGTGCTGAGCAAGACGCCTTTGCCACCGCCAGCGTGCAGCGTGCCAAAGCCGCCACCGAGAGCGGTGCATTTGCGACAGAAATCACGCCCGTCACCGTCAAGACCCGTGCCGGTGAAACCGTGGTGTCGATTGACGAAGGCCCCGGCAAAGTCAAGCTCGACAAAATTGCATCGCTCAAACCTGCGTTCAAAAAAGACGGCACCATCACCGCCGCCTCCAGCTCATCCATCAACGATGGCGCTGCCGCCATGGTGTTAATGCGCGAGAGCACCGCCAAAAAATTGGGCTGCAAGCCCTTGGCCCGCATCGTCAGCCACGCCACCCACGCGCAAGAGCCTGAATGGTTTGCCACTGCGCCTGTGGGCGCCACCCAGAAAGCCTTGGCCAAAGCCGGTTGGAGCGTGGCCGATGTGGATTTGTGGGAAGTCAACGAAGCCTTCGCCGTGGTGCCCATGGCCTTGATGAAAGAACTCAACGTGTCGCACGACAAAGTCAACGTCAACGGTGGCGCCTGTGCCTTGGGTCACCCCATCGGTGCATCGGGGGCCCGCATCATGGTCACGCTCATCCATGCGCTCAAAGCACGCGGCCTGAAAAAAGGCTTGGCCACTTTGTGTATCGGCGGCGGCGAAGGCACTGCGGTCGCACTCGAACTCGTTTAAGTTTCAGACATGCCTACCGCACTCATCATCGGCGCGTCGCGTGGCATCGGGCGCGAGTTGGTGCGTCAATATCTGGCGGACGGCTGGCGCGTGATGGCGACCGCGCGTGATGAGGCGGGCCTGGCCCAACTCCAAAGCCTAGGCGTACAAGCCTTGCGGGTCGATGTGGCCAACCCGGCCAGCGTCACGTCGTTGGCGTGGTTGCTCGATGGTGAAAAGCTGGATGTGGCCCTGTATGTGGCGGGCGTGATGGATCGTGCCAGTGCCAGCACGCCACCCACGCAAGACGCGTTCGATCGTGTGATGCACACCAACGTCATGGGCGCGATGATGGCCATTCCCCAAATTGCACCCATGGTCGAGGAGGCGGGCGGTGTGCTGGCCTGCATCAGCAGTGTGATGGGCAGCTTGCAAGGCACGCGCAGCAGCGATGCGGCGCTCTACCGCATCAGCAAGGCGGCGCTCAATATGGTGGTGCGCACCGCACAGCCTGAGTACCCACGCGCACGTCTCGTGGCCATGCACCCAGGGTGGGTGCAAACCGAGATGGGCGGCGCCAACGCCACGCTCACACCAGAAGATGCGGTGACGCGCATGCGCCAAACCCTGGCGCACCTCACGCACGAGCAAGGCGGGCAGTTCTTGTCTTACGACGGCAGCACCATTGCTTGGTGATGTTCTTGGCGTATTCAGTAACCCTTTCATTTCACAACGGATCAAGCCATGTTGCTCACCCCTGACCAAATCATGATTCGCGATGCTGTGCGCGACTTTGCCCAACAAGAACTCTGGCCCCACGCTGCCCAGTGGGACAAAGAACATACCTTTCCGCACGAGGTGCACAAGGGTTTGGCCGCCCTGGGCGCCTATGGCATTTGCGTGCCTGAAGAGCTGGGCGGTGCAGGCTTGAACTACCTCACCCTCGCCTTGGTGTTGGAAGAAATCGCCGCCGGCGATGGCGGCACCAGCACCGCCATCAGCGTGACCAACTGCCCAGTGAACGCCATCCTCATGCGCTACGGCAACGACGCGCAGAAAAAGAAATGGCTCACTGAACTGGCCCAGGGCAATATGCTCGGCGCGTTTTGTCTGACTGAGCCCCATGTGGGTTCTGACGCATCGGCGCTGCGCACCACCGCAACCAAAGAGGGGGATGAATACGTCATCAACGGCGTCAAGCAGTTCATCACCAGCGGCAAAAACGGCCATGTGGCCATCGTCATCGCGGTGACCGACAAAGGCGCAGGCAAGAAGGGCATGAGCGCTTTCATCGTGCCCACCAATGCACCGGGTTACCAAGTGGCTCGCCTCGAAGACAAACTCGGCCAGCACAGCAGCGACACCGCGCAAATCAACTTTGACAACTGCCGCATTCCTGCTGAGAACTTGATTGGCCAAGAGGGCGAGGGCTACAAAATTGCCTTGTCGGCTCTCGAGGGTGGCCGCATCGGCATTGCCGCGCAAAGCATTGGCATGGCGCGCAGCGCATTTGAAGCGGCCTTGCAGTACAGCAAAGAACGCGTCAGCTTTGGCACGGCCATCTTCAACCACCAAGCGGTGGGCTTTCGCTTGGCCGACTGTGCCACGCAACTCGAAGCCGCGCGTCAACTCATGTACCACGCAGCCTCGCTGCGTGACGCCGGTTTGCCTTGCCTCAAAGAAGCGGCCATGGCCAAACTCTTTGCCAGCGAAACAGCCGAGAAGGTGTGCAGTGTGGCCATCCAAACTTTGGGCGGTTACGGCGTGGTGAGCGACTTCCCTGTGGAGCGCATTTACCGCGATGTGCGCGTGTGCCAAATTTACGAAGGCACCAGCGACGTGCAGAAAATCATCATTCAACGCGCATTGGCTTGACGATGTTGCGCATGCGTGATGGTGCAATCCGCGTTTTGGCCTTTGCATGAGTGCTGCGCTGGCTTGCCCGTGCGGGCGCGTCGATGCCAAGAAGCGCGCAGTGGCCTATGTCGATTGCTGTGGTCGCTATGTCGAACATTTCGGCACCACGCCCGCACCCGATGCCGAGCACCTCATGCGTTCGCGCTACAGCGCTTTTATGCGTGAGCATGCCGACTACTTGTTGGCCACCTGGCACCCCAGCAAACGCCCCGCGTCCTTGGACTTTGATGCGAGCGCCAAGTGGCTGGGGCTGGACGTGCGTGCGCACCACAACACGGGTGAAAACAGCGCCGAGGTCACGTTTGTCGCCCGTTACCGCTTGCCCAGCGGCGCTGTGCGCATGCACGAACGCAGCCGCTTTGTGCGTGAAGATGGGCGCTGGTTTTACGTCGATGGCGATACGCTTTAAGGCGGGGCGGCGACAGGCGCTGATCGGTCCATTGCAGCGTCGATAATGCGCAGATGAAATTTGAAGCCGTGTTGTTTGATTGCGATGGCGTGCTGGTCGACAGCGAAGCCATCACCTGTGGTGTGCTGCGCGACATGCTCGAAGAGCAGGGCTGGGTGCTCAGCCTGCAAGCGTGCATGGCCGAGTTCTTGGGCCACACCGTGCGCAACCGCCGCGATGTAATCGAGGCCAACACGGGCAAGCCGCTCACTGAAGCCTGGATGAACGCGTTTTACCAGCGCCGCAATGTGCGGCTGGAAAACGAAATCACCGCCATCCCCCATGTGCACCAGGCGGTGCAGCATGTGTTCGATGCCTTCGGCGGCCAAATCGCGTGCGCTTCAGGTGCTGACCGTTTCAAGATCAACCTCATGTTGGGCAAGGTCGGTTTGTTTGATTTTTTTGATGGTCGTATTTTCAGCGGCCATGAAGTGCCGCAAACCAAGCCCGCGCCCGATGTGTACTTGGCCGCCGCCGCCCATTTGGGCAAAGATCCCACCCGTTGTTTGGCGGTAGAAGACACGCCCGTGGGTGTGACTGCGGGTGTGGCAGCGGGGGCTGAGGTGTGGGGGTATGCGGCGCACGGACAAGAAGAGGCTTTGCGTGCTGCGGGCGCACGTCATGTGTTTACCTCAATGAAAGATTTGCCCGCGCTGTTGGCCGCACGCTAATTCAGCGTACAGGATCAGCGCACAGGATTTCGCGGGCTTTTTGGAGTCAGCGATTTTTGAGCCACCGCCTCTTGCCGCAGTGCGTGGGGCGCACGCCCTGTCCACTGCGAAAACGCACGGATAAAGCTCTTGTCGTTCTGAAACCCAATGGCTTGTGCGATTTGTTTGATCGGACGCTGGGTGCGCAGCAACAAGTCCATGGCGATGTCACGGCGTACCGCATCTTTGAGCGCTTGCAACGACGCCCCTTCTTCTTTGAGCTGTCGATGCAAGGTGCGAGGCGACAGATGCAGCCAGGCGGCCAGGTCGTCCGCATTGCGGCAATGCTCGGGATGGTGTGTCAGCGTGTGACGCACTTTTTCTACCAGCAAGCGGTCACGCCGATAGGGCCTCACCGTGAGCAACAAGGCGCGTTGCAGCATGTGTTGCAGGGCCGCTTCATCGCGGCGCACAGGCAAGGCCAGATAGCCCGCATCAAACTGCAAGCTGTTGGTGGGCGCGTCAAATGTGGTGACGCCCTCAAACAGCACCTTGTAACTGTCACGGTGAGCCGGAGGTGCAAAGCGCAGCGTGGTGGCTTGCAGAGGAATGCGCGAATCGGTCAACCAGCATGCCACGCCCAGGGCATTGCGCAGCACCGAAACAATGCAGAACTCGCGAAATGCGCCCAAGTCGCGTGCTTCATCGAGTTGCAAGATGGCCTGGCCGCTGTGTTCGTGCACATGCAAGCCAATGTCGCCGGTCAGCAGGGCGTGGTGTCTGCACCAGCGCTTGAGCGCCACGCCCAAATTGGGCGCGGTCAACGAGGCCCGCACCAACATGCCGTAACTGCCCCAGGGCAAGCGACGGCTGAACCAGCCTAGGCCTTCATCGTCCAGCTCTTGCATGGCCGCGCCAGATATGAGTTCCATTTGCATGGCGGTCACGCGGGCGGTCTTCTTCTTCAAAATCCGTGGCTCAATTTGTGCCATTGACAAGGCCTTGCTCGGGTCCATGTCACGCAAGGCGTAGGCCTGTACGATCGCCTGTATGAAAGCGATCGGTGTCTCGGCGCGGCCTTGTGCCGGCGAGGCAATCAGAGGTGTGTTGGGGCTGGTCATGATTTGCGATTATTGTGGCAGGATTTGCAACCAGGTAACTCCCTGCATCACCGCGTTCCACCGTAAGCTGTGGGTTGATTTGATGAAGTGAGAACCTCATGGCTTTGTTGCACACCCAGCTCAACCCCCGCTCTGCCGAATTCATGGCCAATGCTGCCGCCATGCGCGCGGTGGTGGACGACTTGAAGGCCCATCTGGAAAAAATCGCCGTCGGTGGTGGCGAGGCCGCACGCGCCAAGCACACCGCACGCGGCAAGCTCTTGCCCCGTGACCGCGTGCAAATGTTGCTCGACCCTGGCACGCCCTTCTTAGAAGTGGCGCCCTTGGCCGCCTTGAATATGTATGGCAACGACGCGCCGTGCGCGGGTGTCATTGTGGGCATTGGCCGCATCAGCGGTGTGGACTGCATGATCGTCTGCAACGACGCCACGGTGAAGGGCGGCACCTATTACCCCATGACGGTGAAGAAGCATTTGCGTGCGCAAGAGATCGCGCAGCAAAACAACTTGCCCTGCATTTACTTGGTCGACTCCGGCGGTGCCAACTTGCCCAACCAAGACGAGGTGTTCCCCGACCGCGATCACTTTGGCCGCATCTTCTTCAACCAAGCCAATATGAGTGCGCAAGGCATTGCGCAAATCGCGGTGGTCATGGGCAGCTGCACCGCAGGCGGCGCCTATGTGCCCGCCATGAGTGACGAGACCATCATTGTGAAAAACCAAGGCACCATCTTTTTGGGTGGGCCGCCTTTGGTCAAAGCCGCCACGGGTGAAGTGGTCAGTGCCGAAGACCTGGGTGGTGGCGATGTGCACACCCGTTTGTCAGGCGTGGCCGACCATTTGGCGCAAGACGATGTGCATGCCCTGGCGCTGGCACGCCAGGCGGTGAAAAACCTCAACGCCCAAAAGCTTCCCAACATCGCCACCCACACCCCCGTGCCGCCGAAGTTTGATGCCGAAGAGTTGTACGGCGTCATTCCCACCGACACCCGTAAGCCCTTTGATGTGCGCGAAATCATCGCGCGCATCGTCGATGGCAGCGAGTTCGACGAATTCAAAGCCCGCTTTGGCACTACCTTGGTGTGCGGCTTTGCGCGCATCGAAGGCATGCCTGTGGGCATCATCGCCAACAACGGCATTTTGTTCAGCGAGTCGGCCTTGAAGGGCGCGCACTTCATTGAGCTGTGCTGCCAACGCAAAATCCCGCTCGTGTTTTTGCAAAACATCACCGGCTTCATGGTGGGCCGCAAGTACGAAAACGAAGGCATTGCACGCAACGGCGCCAAGATGGTCACGGCAGTGGCGACGGCTGCCGTGCCCAAGTTCACCATCATCATTGGCGGCAGCTTTGGCGCCGGCAACTACGGCATGTGCGGCCGCGCTTACTCGCCACGCTTTTTGTGGATGTGGCCGAATGCGCGCATCAGCGTCATGGGCGGCGAGCAAGCGGCCAGCGTGTTGGCCACGGTCAAGCGTGATGGCATCGAGGCCAAAGGTGGCCAGTGGAGCGCCGAAGAAGAACAAGCCTTCAAAGACCCGATCCGCCAACAGTACGAAGAGCAAGGCCATCCTTATTTCGCCACCGCGCGCTTGTGGGATGACGGCGTGATTGACCCAGCCGATACGCGCCGTGTCTTGGCCTTGGGATTGAGCGCTTCATTGAATGCGCCGATCCCTGACACCAAGTTTGGTTTGTTCCGCATGTGATGGAAGGCAATGACATGACCACCTCTGCTTCTTCCGCGTTGACCGTTTCCACTCAAGGTGCCGTGCGCACCATCACCCTCAACCGTCCCGATGTGCGCAACGCCTTCAACGACACGGTGATTGCCGAACTCAAAGCGGCCTTCGACGCCGCCGCGCAAGCGCCAGATGTGCGCTGCGTGGTGCTGGCCGCTGTCGGTCCCGCGTTTTGCGCCGGGGCTGACCTCAATTGGATGCGCCGCATGGCCGACTACACGCGGGATGAAAACCTGGCCGATGCGGGCCAGCTCGCCGCCATGTTGCGTGCGATTTACGAATGCCCCAAGCCCACCATTGCCCGCGTGCAAGGCGATGTGTTTGCCGGCGGTGTGGGCTTGGTCGCGGCCTGCGACATGGCCGTGAGCGTGGACACGGCTACCTACTGCCTGAGCGAGGTCAAGCTCGGGCTCATCCCGGCCACCATCAGCCCCTATGTGATTCGTGCCATGGGCGCGCGTGCCTCGCACCGTTATTTCTTAACGGCCGAACGCTTCAACGCCGCCGAGGCGTATCGCGTGGGCTTGGTGCACGAGGTGGTGAACGCCGACGCGCTGGATGCCAAAGTGGCCGAGCTGACGCAAGCGTTGGTGAGTGCCAGCCCCAATGCCGTGCGCGTGTGCAAACGCCTGGTGCAAGACGTGGCGGAGCGTGAGATTGACGCTGCGCTGGTGGCCCACACCGTGGCCGGCATTGCCGATATCCGTGCCAGTGCCGAAGGCAAAGAGGGCGTGCAATCGTTTTTACAAAAGCGCAAGCCTTCGTGGCTGTTGTGAGCGCGGGCGAACCAAGGAATCAACCATGTTCAAAAAAATTCTGATCGCTAACCGTGGCGAAATCGCCTGCCGTGTGGCTGCCACAGCGCGCAAACTCGGCATTCAAACCGTGGCCGTGTACTCCGACGCCGATGCCCAAGCCAAGCATGTGCAGGTGTGTGACGAGGCTGTGCACATCGGCGGCAGCGCGCCCAAAGACAGCTACTTGCGTTGGGAGCGCATTTTGCAAGCCGCACAAGACACGGGCGCACAGGCTGTGCATCCAGGCTATGGCTTTTTGAGCGAGAACGAAGACTTTGCCAAAGCCTGTGCCGCTGCGGGCTTGGTCTTCATCGGCCCACCTGCCTCGGCCATTTTGGCGATGGGCTTGAAGGCTGAATCCAAGCAGCTGATGGAAAAAGCCGGCGTGCCCCTGGTGCCCGGCTACCACGCGGCAGACCAAGACCCGGCCTTGTTACAACGCGAGGCGGATCGCATCGGTTACCCAGCGCTCATCAAGGCGAGTGCGGGTGGTGGCGGCAAGGGCATGCGCGTGGTCAACAGCAGTGCCGAATTTGCCGATGCCCTGGCCAGCTGCAAGCGCGAGGCCATCAACAGTTTTGGCGACGATGCGGTGTTGATCGAAAAATACGTGCAGCGCCCACGCCATATTGAAATTCAAGTGTTTGGCGACACCCATGGCAACTGCGTGTATTTGTTCGAGCGCGATTGCTCGGTGCAACGTCGTCACCAAAAAGTGCTGGAAGAAGCGCCGGCGCCCGGTATGACCGAAGCGCTGCGCAAGCAAATGGGTGAGGCGGCTGTGGCGGCTGCCAAGGCGGTGAACTACGTGGGCGCGGGCACAGTGGAATTCATCGTCGAGCAAACCGCCTACGACAAGCCCGAGTCCATGAAGTTTTATTTCATGGAGATGAACACCCGCTTGCAAGTGGAGCACCCAGTGACCGAAGCGATCACCGGGCTCGACCTGGTCGAATGGCAGCTGCGTGTGGCCCATGGCGAGCCCTTGCCCTTGCAACAGGGCGATTTGCGCATTCACGGCCACGCCATTGAAGCGCGCATTTGCGCCGAGAACCCCGACAACAACTTCTTGCCCGCCACTGGCACCTTGGCGGTGTACCGCAAGCCTGCGTGCAGCAGTTTCGCGTTGCCCAGCGACGCGCAGGCCGGTGTGCGCATTGACGATGGGGTGCGCGAGGGCGACGGCATCAGCCCGTTTTATGACTCGATGGTGGCCAAGCTCATCGTGCATGGCAACACGCGTGAACAAGCGCTGGCGCGTTTGGACCAAGCGCTGTCGCAAACACGCATCGTCGGCTTGACAACCAATGTGCAGTTTCTGCGTCACATCCTCAAGACCGACTCGTTTGCCACCGCCAAGCTCGATACGGCCTTGATTCAACGCGAAGAAAAAGTGCTGTTTGCACAAGAGCCTCTGGGCTTGGCCTTGACCGCTGCTGCCGTGGTGGCACACACCTTGCACCAAGAGGCAGCCTTGAAGGGTAACGACCCCTTCAGCCGCCGCGACGGTTGGCGCGCCTATGGCGTGGCGACGCGCCGCTTTGGCTTTGTGTTCCATGGCCAAGCGCAATCGGTGTTGCTCACCTATGGTCATGACGGTGTTGCCCATTTGAGCTTGACGGAGCAAGTGGGCGAGGCCGCGGCATCTTCGGTGGCGGTGGAAATGTCAGGCCCCTTGCGCTGGCGTGCCGAGGACGACCAGTTGGTCATCCACTTTGCCGGTCAACAAGCGCGGGTGCAGGTGTTCATGCACAGCGAAGGCGCAGACGAGGTGGCCCATGTGTTTGCCAACCACGGTGCCACCCGCATCAGTGTGGTTGACGCCTTGGCCCATGCCGGCGAGGTGCAAGAAGCCGGTGGCCGCTTGACGGCACCCATGCCGGGCAAGGTGGTGTCGTTCGCGGTCAAGGTGGGCGACAAGGTCAAGGCCGGGCAGGCCTTGGCGGTGATGGAAGCGATGAAAATGGAACACACCATGGCCGCGCCTGCTGATGGCGAGGTGTTGGAGTTGCTCTACGCACCCGGCGACCAAGTGGCCGAAGGCGCGGAGTTGCTCAAACTCACAACATAATGTGCGGATGAAAATTGCCATTTGCCTCACCCAGATGAAGCCCGAGCCTTGGCTCGAGAGTTTGACCTCCCTCTTGCCCGAAGCCGAGGTGTTTGTCTGGCAACCTGGCAGCCCGGTGGCTGACCATGCCGTGGTGTGGGCGCCACCGCAAGCTTTTATCGATGAACAGGCCGGTTTGAAAACCTTGTTCAACATTGGCGCCGGTGTAGATGCATTGTTGCAGCTGCGCCTGCCATCCGAGCTGCAAGTGGTGCGGCTCGACGACGCGGGCATGTCGGTGCAAATGGCCGAGTATGTGTGCCATGCGGTGATTCGTCACTTTCGCGAGTTCGATGCCTATGAGCGCGATGTCCGAGAGGGCAAGTGGTCGTACCGCAAACCCCACTTGCGCTCAGACTTTTCGGTCGGCGTGATGGGATTGGGCGTGCTGGGTGCACGGGTGGCCAAGACATTGCAGGCATTTGAATTTCCCGTCAACGGTTGGAGCCGCAGCGCCAAACAACTGCCCGATGTGCAATGTTTTGCAGGCATGCAGCAGCTCGATGCATTTTTGGCCAGTAGCCGTGTGCTGGTCAATCTCTTGCCATTGACGGCAGAGACGGAAAATATTCTGAACAAAACCAATATGGCCAAGTTGCCGCCACAGGCCTATGTGATCAATGTGGCGCGAGGCCGCCATTTGGTGGAAGAAGACTTGTTGGACTTGCTGGAGAGCGGCCATTTGTCTGGCGCGACCTTGGATGTGTTTCGCACCGAGCCTTTGCCTGCCGACCATGTGTTTTGGACGCATCCCAAAATCACCGTCACACCGCATACGTCGGCGCGCACCTTGCGCGAGGAAAGTGCCGCGCAGATTGCCAACAAAATCAAAGCGCTCGACCAGGGCCACCCGATTTCGGGCCTGGTCGATCGACGCACAGGGTATTGACATGAAAACCATGAACCTTCCGCATCGCGTCAAGCTCATTGATGTGGGGCCACGCGATGGCCTGCAAAACGAAAAACAACCCGTGCCTGCGGCCATCAAGGTCGAGCTGGTGCATCGCTTGCAAGCGGCTGGACTGAAAGAAATTGAAGTCACCAGTTTTGTGTCACCCAAGTGGGTGCCGCAAATGGCCGACAACGCCGAGGTGATGGCGGGCATTCAACGTCAAGCGGGTGTGCGCTACTCGGTGCTCACCCCCAATGTGCAAGGCTTTGAAGCGGCGCTGAAAACCAAACCCGACGAGATTGTGGTGTTTGGTGCAGCCAGCGAGGCCTTTAGTCAGAAGAACATCAACTGCTCCATCGCCGAGAGCATGGAACGCTTTGCACCGGTGGTCAAAGCCGCCCGTGACGCCGGCATTGCCGTGCGCGGTGCCATGAGCTGCACCGTCGGCTGCCCCTATGAGGGCGATATTGCACCCGAGCGCGTGGCCTACCTGGCCGGGCTGATGAAAAGCATCGGCGTGCAGCGCGTGGACGTGGCTGACACCATCGGTGTGGGCACGCCACGCAAGGTGCAAGCGGCGATTGAGGCCACCTTGAAGCACTACGCGCTCAACGATGTGTCGGGCCATTTCCATGACACCTATGGACAGGCCTTGGCCAACACCTTGGCGGCGCTGCAACTCGGGGTGTGGAATTTTCAGACCTCGGTGGCCGGCTTGGGCGGATGCCCTTATGCCAAAGGTGCCACCGGCAATGTGGCCACCGAAGATGTGGTTTACATGCTCAACAGCATGGGCATTGACACGGGTATTGACCTCGACCGCTTGATTGATGCGGGCGTGTATATCAGCGAGGCCTTGGGCCGCAAACCCAATTCACGGGTGGCGACTGCGGTTTTGAACAAGCGCGCGGCGTGAGCCCCGCGACTCACCGACAATTGACCGCATGTGTGGCAGCGAACTCACCCCCAAACCCCAAGGCCTGACGCCCTCGGATCTGCGTCTGCAAGCGCTGTCACGGCGCATGTTGCAAAGCACCGAGGTACCGCCGTCGCCCTGTATTTCGGTCTGCCGCATGTCGGATGACACAGGCTACTGCCAAGGCTGCTGGCGCACCTTGGACGAAATTGGCGGCTGGGCCCAACGTGAACCCGAATCGAAACGTGCGGTCTGGGCTTTGATTGGCGAGCGTTTAGCTGCACGCGCAGCCGCTGTGTAATTCCTCAAGCACCAGGCTGGAGATTTGTCGATGAAAACCATCACCTGCTACCTTGATTTCATTTCGCCCTATGCCTACTTGGCGTTTGAGACCTTGCCAGAACAGCTGATGGGTGTGAGTCATTGCATGGTCTACAAGCCGGTCTTGTTTGCTGGCATGCTCAAGCACCACGGGCAACTCGGCCCCGCTGAAATTGCAGGCAAGCGTGAGTGGACCTATCGCCAAGTGCTGTGGCAAGCCAAGCAGTTGGGTGTGCCATTTGAGATGCCGCAAGCCCATCCGTTCAACCCCTTGGCCTTGCTGCGCTTGGCTGTGGCATGTAGCGCAGACGGCGCACCCAACCGCTATGTGTGCGAAACCATTTTTCGCCATGTGTGGCAAGGCGGTACCGCTGCGGATGACGCCACCAGACTGCAAGCCTTGGTGCAGCAGCTCAAACCCGCGCGTGCCAGCGATGCGCCAGACGTGAAAGCCCAGCTCAAGGCCAACACCGAAGAGGCGATTGCCTGTGGCGCGTTTGGTGTGCCCACCTTCTGTGTAGACGACAAATTGTTCTGGGGTTTGGATGCCTTGCCCATGATGCGGGCTTATTTGGACGGGGACCCCTGGTTTGACAGCGCTTGGAGCGCCGCTGCAAGCATTGCGCAAGGCGTGACGCGTTGAATAGAGGTCTTGCTTTAAGACCTGTCGCATGCCCAACGCTTTTAATTTCTCCGCTTCGCCGTTTGACTGTTTAACGCCCACTGAGCAGCGCTTGGTGCGCGACAGTGTGGATGTGGCGTATTACCCCGAGGGCGAAGTCATCTTGGATGTGGGCACCGAGCCCACGCATTTGTTCGTCATCATCAAAGGCTATGTCACGCAGTACGACGGCGACGAGGTGATCACCACCTACGGCCCGGACGACACCTTTGATGGCCGGGGTCTGGTGGCGGGTAAAACCAGCAACCGGTTCGTGGCTATGGAAGAGGTGGTGGCCTATCAGCTGGCACGTCAAACCGTGACCGATCTGATTGCCGACAACGCCACCTTTGGGGCCTTGCTGTTTTCGGACCTGAGCAACAAACTCAGCGCCTTGTCGCAGCGACAAAGCCAGCACGAGCTGCAGTCGCTCACCCTCTCGCGGGTGGACGAGGCGTTTTTGCGCCCGGTCCATTTTGTCGATGCACAAACCGATGTGTTGTCGGTGGTCAAAGTGTTTCAAGCCCAGCGTACCAAGCAAGTGTTGGTGCGTGACACCAGCGTGTCGCCCCCGCGCTTAGGCATTTTCACCACCACGTCGTTGCAGCGCGCTATTTTGGATGGCACGCCCTTGGCCGAGTTGCCGGTTCAGTCCTTCACCAGCTTTGAGCTGTTCACGGTCAAGCCCTCAGACCAGGTGGGCGACGCACTCGCGGCCTTGATGCGTCACCGGGTGCACCGTTTGATCGTGGCCGATGGCGATCAGATCGTGGGCGTGCTCGAAGCGCTAGACGTGTTCAGCTTCTTGTCCAACCATTCGCATTTGATTTCTGTCCAAGTCGATACCGCGAACGACATTGAGGCCTTGGCGCAAGCGGCGAGTCAGATCACACGCATGGTCACGGCGCTCTACCGCAGCGGCACCCGCGTGAGCCTGATTGCGCGCTTGGTGCAAGACCTCAACGCGCGCTTGTTTGAACGCGCCTGGCACTTGATTGCGCCACCTGAGTTGGTGGCCAACAGCTGCTTGTTTGTGATGGGCAGTGAAGGTCGTGGCGAGCAACTGCTCAAGACCGACCAAGACAACGGCCTGATCTTGCGCGATGGCTATACGCCGCCTGAGAACTTAGAAGCCATTTGCCAACAGTTTTCTCAAGCTCTGGGACGCTTTGGCTATCCCGAGTGTCCAGGCCACATCATGGTCAGCAATCCGATGTGGCGCAAAAGCGCTTACGACTTTGGGCAGATGGTGCAAAAGTGGTTGCTCATGCCCGATGCCGACAGCCTGATGAATTTGGCCATCTTTTTGGACGCCCATCCCGTGTGCGGCGATGCGCGTTTGCTTGAACACGCGCAACAAGTATTGACCCGCTTGGCCACCGACAACGACGCCATGCTGGCGCGCTTTGCCGCTGCGATTGACGCGTTTGGCAATAGCCAAGGTTGGTGGAACCGCTTGCTCGGTTTGGACGATCAAAAAGGCCTGCACCTCAAGAAAGAGGGCATCTTCCCCTTGGTGCACGGCGTGCGCAGTTTGGCGCTGGCCGAGCATTTGCAAGACACCAGCACCACCGCCCGCATTGAGGCCCTGGTGGCCAAAGCCGTCATCACCCCAGCCTTGGGGGCTGACCTCACGCAGAGTTTGCATTTTTTGATGGGCCTGAAACTCAAAGCGGGTTTGGCCGAGCTAGAAACCCAGCGCGAGGTGTCAGGCGCGGTCGATGTGTCCAAACTCTCGACCCTGGAGCGCGATTTGCTCAAAGACGCCTTAGGCGTGGTCAAGCACTTCAAGGTGTTAATGCGTAGCCGGTTCAAACTTGACGCTTTGTGATGAAGTCGCTGATCTCTCCAACGCACTGGTGGCGCACACTCAAGCGCGAGTGGTTGATTTACCACTTGGGCTTGCCCGAGTTTCGTTTCATGTTCGATGCGCCGCCACCGAATGAGTGGGTGTCGCTGGACTGCGAAACCACAGGCTTGGATGTCAACCATGACGAGATCATTTCCATTGGCGCGGTGCGCATTGTGGGCAACCGCATCATGACCAGTGAGCGCTTGGAGTTGCTGGTGCGTCCCGAGCGTGGTGTGTCGGCCGACAGCGTGCGCATTCACCGTTTGCGCGAACGCGATGTGGCTCAAGGTTTACCGATTGACGAGGCCATGAAGCAACTCATGCGCTTCATTGGCAGCCGACCGCTGGTGGGCTATTACTTAGAGTTTGATGTGGCCATGCTCAACCGCGCGATTTGGCCGCTCTTGGGCCAAGGTTTGCCGCAGCCCAAAATCGAAGTCTCGGCCATGTACTACGACCACAAGTTCCGTCAGATGCTGCCCTACGAGCAGCAGACCAATCCGAACATTGACTTGCGCTTTGCCACGCTGATGTCGGATTTGAACTTGCCTGTGCGTGAGGCACATGATGCGCTCAACGATGCGGTGATGGCAGCGATGGCGTTTATCAAGTTGCGCCAACTGCGGACGTAAAAAAACCGAGCACGCATGCTCGGTTTTCAGAGGGCCGAGCCCCGAAGGGCTCAGCTGCCAAAGGTCTTAGTGACCCGAAGCGCCCGAGGCGCCATAGCCGGTTTCCGAACGCACTTGCTGTGCAGCAAATGCAGCGCGTTCTTTTTTGGCTTGTTCGCTGTTGTCCAAGATGGAGAACAACCACACGCCGACGAAACCGATGGTCATCGAGAACAGCGCAGGTGAGCTGTACTGGAACCAGGCCGAACCTTTGGGATAGCCCAAGGTGGCTTCCCACACCGCAGGTGACACCACCGTCAAACCCACGGAAGAGATCAGACCCAAGAAGCCACCAATCACGGCGCCTTTGGTCGTGCAATCTTTCCACAGCACCGACATGAACAACACGGGGAAGTTGGCCGATGCCGCAATCGCGAAGGCCAAGGCCACCATGAAGGCGATATTTTGCTTCTCGAACGCAATGCCCAATACCACCGCAATGATGCCCAGGGCGATCGTGGTGATGCGTGACACACGCAATTCCGAGGCGCTGTCGGCTTTACCTTCTTTGATCACGGTCGCGTACAGGTCGTGCGAGACAGCGGACGCGCCTGACAAGGTCAAGCCCGCCACCACGGCCAAGATGGTCGCAAAGGCCACGGCCGAGATGAAGCCGAAGAACACATCACCGCCCACCGCTTTGGCCACCAGCACCGCGGCCATGTTGGCGCCGCCGGCTTTGAGTTGCGCGTTCAACTCAGGATCGGTCATCACCAGGGTGATGGCACCGAAGCCGATGATGAAGATCAACACATAGAAGTAGCCAATCCAAGTGGTGGCCCAGAACACCGATTTACGGGCTTCTTTGGCATCCGGCACGGTGAAGAAGCGCATCAGGATGTGGGGCAAACCAGCGGTACCAAACATCAAGGCCATGCCGAACGAAATTGCCGAGATGGGGTCCTTGATGAAGCCACCTGGGCCCATGATGGACAGGCCCACTTGCGCAGGGTCTGTGGCATTGGCTTTGTCCAAGGCGGCCGAAGCGGCGGCAGCGGCTTCTGGTGTTGCTGCAGCGGCAGCCGATGCGGTGGCGGCTGCAATCGCAGCCTCCTTGGCCACGCCAGCCACAGCCGTTTTCACTTCAACGCCTTTGGCAAACAGGGCTTCAGGGCTGAAACCAAATTGCGCCAAGACCATGAAGGCCATGAAGGTCACACCGGCGAGCAGCATGATGGCTTTGATGATTTGCACCCAGGTGGTTGCGGTCATGCCACCGAACAACACATAGATCATCATCAAGGCGCCCACCAGCACCACGGCCACCCAGTAGTCCAAGCCGAACAACAGCTTGATGAGGGAGCCTGCGCCCACCATCTGAGCGATCAGATAAAACGCCACCACCACCAACGTGCCAGAAGCCGCAAAGGCGCGGATCGGGGTTTGCTTGAAGCGGTAGCCTGCGACGTCGGCAAAAGTGAACTTGCCCAAGTTGCGCAGACGCTCGGCCATCAAGAAGGTGATCACAGGCCAGCCGACCAGAAAGCCGATGGAGTAGATCAAACCGTCATAGCCCGAGGCCATCACGGCCGCGGAAATGCCGAGGAACGATGCGGCAGACATGTAGTCACCCGCAATCGCCAAACCGTTTTGAAAGCCGGTGATGCCACCGCCTGCGGTGTAGAAGTCGGCCGCAGATTTGGTTTTGGCTGCCGCCCATTTGGTGATGCCCAAGGTGGCAACGACGAAGCCACCGAACATGATGATGGCCGTCCAGTTGGTGGCTTGCTTGGTGGTTTGACCTAAGTCGCCACCGGCTGCGAAGGCCGTGCCTGCAGCCAAGGCCAAGAAGGCGGCGAAGAGTGTGGAGATTTTTTTCATTTGGTTGCGTCCTCCAAGATTTCCTTGGTCAGCGTGTCGTATTCGCTGTTGGCGCGGCTCACATAAATGCCTGTGATGACGATGGTGAAGATGATCACGCCCATGCCCAATGGAATGCCCACGGTGGTGACGCCGGCACCGACCGGCTGTGCGAGGAAGGGTTTGTTGAATGCAATCAATGCGATGTAGCCGTAGTACACGACCAACATCAGCACAGCAAGGAACCAGCCGAAGCCATTGCGCTTGGCGCGCAAGGCATGGTATTTCGGGTGGTTCTGGATCTTGTCGACCACTGGATCACTCATTGTGAATCTCCCATAAGGGGTTGATAAAAAGCAAGAAGGAGAGTCCTTCATTGACGTTGCGGATTGTGGGAACAAGTACTGACCAAGTCCTTACGTAAGCCATGGGTAATGTGGTGCTTTTCAGAGGGGAACGCTCAAAAAACAGACAGTTTTTCCTAGTGTAAACCCCTACGCCAAGACGTTGATAAAAACGCGGTTGCACCACCGATTTGGTTCGATATTCCGCATCTAGAAAAAACACCCATGGGTTTCTACTTGCTTTTATCCAGGCTTCTCTTTTTGGTGATTATTTTTGTATTCAACTCGTCAGAATACGGTCAGTTTGCACACAGATAGTTGCTCTGCACGGCGCCCAAATCAGGGGGCTGAAATTAAAAAGTCTAAGGAGACAAATGCATGGCAACACTAGACGCGAACCGACCCATGTCGGCTGAAGAGAAGAAGGTGATCTTCGCCTCTTCGTTGGGAACTGTTTTTGAGTGGTACGACTTCTACCTCTACGGTTCATTGGCCGCGATCATTGCAAAGCAATTCTTCAGCGGCTTGGATGAAGGCTCTGCGTTCATCTTTGCGCTGCTGGCTTTTGCCGCTGGTTTCATCGTTCGACCCTTCGGTGCCATCTTCTTCGGCCGCTTGGGCGACATGATTGGCCGCAAGTACACCTTCTTGGTGACCATTCTGATCATGGGTTTGTCGACCTTCATCGTCGGCATCTTGCCCAACTACGCCAGCATTGGTGTGGCGGCTCCCGTCATCCTGATCTGCTTGCGCTTGCTGCAAGGTCTGGCTTTGGGCGGTGAGTACGGTGGCGCTGCCACCTATGTGGCCGAGCATGCACCGCACGACAAGCGCGGCGCTTACACCTCGTGGATTCAAACCACCGCCACGCTGGGCTTGTTCCTGTCGTTGATGGTGATCTTGGGTACGCGAACTGCTGTTGGCGAAGCTGCTTTTGCCGAGTGGGGCTGGCGCGTGCCATTCATCGTGTCGATCGCTTTGTTGGCCGTGTCGGTCTACATCCGTTTGTCGATGAATGAGTCACCTGCTTTCGCCAAAATGAAAGCCGAGGGTAAAACATCCAAGGCGCCGTTGTCTGAGTCGTTCGGTCAATGGAAAAACTTGAAGATCGTGATCTTGGCGCTGATCGGTTTGACCGCTGGTCAAGCGGTGGTCTGGTACTCGGGTCAGTTCTATGCCTTGTTCTTCTTGACACAAGCGCTCAAGGTGGACGGCGCAGCGGCCAACATTTTTGTCGCCGTGTCCTTGTTGATCGGTACGCCGTTCTTCATCATCTTCGGTTCGCTGTCTGACAAGATTGGCCGCAAGCCCATCATCATGTTGGGCTGTTTGTTGGCCGTGTTGACTTACTTCCCCGTGTTCGAAGCGCTGACCAAGGCGGCCAACCCCGACTTGTATGCCGCACAGCAAAAGAACAAAGTGGTGGTGACAGCTGACGCTGCCGAGTGCTCCTTCCAGTTCAACCCCACAGGCACGGTGAAGTTCACCAGCTCGTGCGACATCGCCAAACAAGTGTTGGCCGGTGCTTCGGTGAGCTATGAAAACGCCGCAGGCACTGCAGGCGCTCCCGCCACCATCAAAATTGGTGAAACTGAAATCGCCAGCTACAGCTCCAAAGGCTTGCCAGCAGAAGAGTCCAAAGCCAAAGCGGCTGAGTTCAAGAAGGCTGTGGGCGACGCGTTGAAAGAGGCCGGCTACCCCGCCAAAGCAGACCCTGCCAAAGTGGACGCTGTCAAAGTCACCATCATCTTGACCTACTTGGTGATCTTGGTGACCATGGTGTACGGACCCATTGCGGCCATGTTGGTGGAAATGTTCCCCACCCGCATCCGCTACACCTCCATGTCGCTGCCTTATCACATCGGTAACGGCTGGTTCGGCGGCTTGCTGCCCACCACTGCCTTTGCGATCGTGGCGCAGACCGGCAATATGTACAACGGCTTGTGGTATCCCATCATCATTGCCGGTATGACCTTCGTCATCGGCATGTTGTTTGTGAAAGAAACCAAAGACGTGGACATTTACGAACACGACTGATAGGCGTCAGCCAACTGGGGTAACCTAGACGGCACCCTTCAAGCCCTCCCTGGCGGAGGGCTTTTTAATGACTTCGGAGATTGACTATGTTGAAAATTCTTTTGGGCTTCATCATCTTTGCGGCGCTGGCTATTTTTGTCATCATGAAAGGTGGCAGCAGCTTGGACATGGGTGGCGAAAAGCATGGCGACGAAGCCGTCCATGCGCCTGCTGAAGCTGCTTCTGAGGCTGCGTCGGCACCTGCTGCGGATGCGTCTGCCGCTAAGTGATGTGGGCCCGCTGCGGGCTTGCCTCAAACGCCACGGAAATCCGTGGCGTTTTGCTTTGTGAAGGCGCTGCAAGATGTGGGTGGGCTGGAATACCCCGCGAGGGGCGCGGGCTGACGGGACTCCCTAGAATATTGGCCACACTCCCAAAGGCCACGCCATGTCAGGCTCCATTCGTATTCGCGGCGCACGCCAGCACAACCTCAAAAACTTAGACCTCGACATTCGCACGGGCGAACTCACGGTGGTCACCGGACCCAGCGGTTCGGGCAAGTCGAGTTTGGTGTTTGACACCTTGTACGCCGAAGGTCAGCGCCGCTATGTCGAAACCTTCAGCGCCTATGCGCGCCAGTTCTTAGACCGCATGGACCGTCCCGCCGTCGACAAGGTCGAAGGTGTGCCGCCTGCAATTGCGATTGACCAAACCAACCCGGTGCGCAGCTCGCGCTCCACCGTGGGCACGATGACCGAGTTGAATGATCACCTGAAGTTGTTGATCGCCCGAGCCGGTCAGCTGTTTGACCGCCAAACCGCACAAGCCGTTCAACACGACACACCACAAACCATTTATGCCGAGCTGCAACGCCGCTGCGCGGCACAACCGCAAGATCCACGTTTGGTCATGACCTTCCCCGTGGAGTTGCCTGCCAACACCACGCCTGCGGAAGTGGAGCAATGGTTGAGCGCCAGTGGTTTCACGCGTATCCATGCCGAACGCGAAGTGGCCACGCCCACGGGCCCGCGCAAATTGCTCGATGTGGTGGCCGACCGCTTCAAGCTCGCCAACACCGAACAAGCGCGTGTGGTGGAAGCGATTGAGCTGGCCATCAAGCGCGGTGGTGGCCGCTTGAATGTGTATTGGTCGTTAGATGCAGACGCCACGCCTGAACTGTGGCGCTTTTCCACCGGCTTGCATTGCCCCGACAGCGACCTGCGTTACAGCGACCCGATTCCGTCCATGTTCTCGTTCAATTCGGCGGTGGGGGCTTGCGACACCTGCCGAGGTTTTGGGCGTGTGATTGGCGTCGACTATGGCTTGGTCATTCCGAATGACAAGCTCACCTTGCGCGCCGGTGCCATCAAGACCATCCAAACCCCGGCATGGAAAGAATGCCAAGACGATTTGATGCGTCACGCCGAAGCCGAAGGCATTCCACGTGATACCCCTTGGTACAAGCTGAGTCAGGAGCACAAAGACTGGGTCATCAACGGCTCGCCCTTGTGGAAAGGCAAATGGAACCAGCAGTGGTATGGCATCAAACGCTTTTTTGAGTACCTGGAGAGCAAGTCCTACAAGATGCACATCCGGGTGCTGCTGTCCAAGTACCGCAGCTACACACCGTGTGGTGTGTGTGCCGGTGCACGTCTCAAAACCGACAGTTTGTTGTGGCGCATTGGCAGCAAAGACAACGCCGATGTGGTGATGCCGCCGGCCAAGCGCTTCATGCCCCAAGGCGTGGCCTGGACTCGCGCGCAACTCGAAGCCATGCCCGGGCTGTGCCTGCATGACTTGATGCTCTTGCCCATCGACAAGCTGCATCAGTTTTTCAATGCCACACAAGTGGATGTAGCGGGCGCCGATGCGCAAGCCCTGCACTTGTTGATGGATGAAATTCGCACACGTCTGAAATACCTGTGCGATGTGGGCATCGGCTACCTCACGCTCGACCGCCAAAGCCGCACCCTCAGTGGCGGCGAGGTGCAACGCATCAACCTCACCACGGCCTTGGGGACCTCATTGGTTAACACCTTGTTTGTGTTGGATGAGCCGAGCATTGGCCTGCACCCGCGTGACATGAACCGCATCAACGAAGCCATGTTGCGCTTGCGCAATGCGGGCAACACGCTGGTGGTGGTGGAGCATGACCCGGCCGTGATGATGTGTGCCGATCGCATCATCGACATGGGCCCAGGCCCTGGCGTGAAGGGCGGACAAATTGTGTTCGATGGCAGCACAGAAGCTTTGAAGTCTGCCGACACCTTGACCGGCGCCTATTTGGGCGCGCGCAAAACCATTGGCCTGGGCCTCAAGCGCGTGGTGACCGACAACACGCCACGCTTGATTTTGGAAGGCGCGCGCGAACATAACCTGCAAAACCTGAGCATCGAATTTCCCTTGCAACGCCTGGTGTGCATCACTGGCGTCAGTGGCTCGGGCAAGTCAACACTCATTCAAGACGTGCTCACCCCCGCCTTGCTGCGCCAGTATGGCCGCGCCACCGAAACCCCTGGTGCACATGACCGCTTGCTGGGCGCCGACCATTTGAGCGATGTGGTGTTTGTGGATCAATCGCCGATCGGTAAAACCGCACGTTCCAACCCCGCCAGCTACGTCGGTGCTTGGGATGCCGTGCGTGAGATTTTTGCTGTGGCACCGATGTCCAAACAACGCGGCTACACCGCCTCTAAATTCAGCTTCAACAGCGGCGATGGCCGTTGTCCCACGTGCGGTGGTTCAGGCTTTGAGCACGTCGAGATGCAGTTCTTGAGCGACGTCTACCTTCGTTGCCAAGATTGCAACGGTCAACGTTACAGACCAGAAATTCTTGAAGTCCGCATCGAACGCGAGATTCGCGACGGGGCAGCGGGGGCAACGTCTTGCTCCTCTTCGCTGCGCTCAGAATGTCGCGGCGACGTCGCCCCCACTGCCCCATCACGAATCTCGCTCAATGTGGCGGATGTGTTGGAGCTGACCGTTGGGGAGGCGTTAGAGATTTTTGCGAATGACCGCGAGGTAGTTCGAACACTGCAACCTATTGTGGATGTGGGGCTGGACTATGTGAAATTAGGGCAGCCCGTTCCCACACTCAGCGGCGGTGAAGCGCAACGTTTGAAGTTGGCTGGGTTCCTCGCTGAAGCGGCCAAAGCCAAAACATCGAGCAAACAAACACTCGCCAAAAAAGGCGTGCTGTTCTTGTTTGATGAGCCGACCACCGGTCTGCACTTTGACGACATCGCCAAACTCATGCGCGCCATGCGTCGTTTGCTGGAAGACGGCAACTCGCTCATCGTGATTGAGCACAACCTTGACGTCATTCGGGCCAGCGACTGGTTGATTGACTTGGGGCCTGAAGGTGGCGATGCCGGTGGTTTGTTGGTGGCCGAAGGCACGCCAGAAGATGTGCGTTTGCACCCAACTTCGCACACGGGCAAGGCCTTGCGTGACTACGCGGCAGCCATGGGGGTGGTGTATGAGGTTGGTGCGGCTTCACATGCTGTGGCTGCCGCAGAAGGTTCGGCACGTTTTGCTGGCGCTGCTGCCAAAGCAGCCGGTATGCCGGGCGCCTCATACGCAAGCTCGAAATCGTTGCCCGGCACACCGACTGCTTCGGCAGCGGTGGCTGGCGAGCATTCGGTTGTTGGTGGCGATGGCGCGATTCAAATCGTCAACGCCAAAGAGCACAACCTCAAAAATCTGAGCGTCAACATTCCACGTGGCAAGTTCAACGTCATCACGGGCGTGTCGGGTTCGGGCAAATCGACGCTGGCGTTTGACATTCTGTTCAACGAAGGCCAGCGTCGCTATTTAGAAAGCCTCAACGCCTACGCGCGCAGCATCGTGCAGCCCGCGGGTCGCCCTGAGGTGGATGCGGTGTACGGCATTCCACCCACGGTGGCGATTGAGCAGCGGTTGAGCCGCGGCGGCCGCAAGTCCACCGTGGGCACCACCACCGAGGTGTGGCATTTCTTGCGCTTGTTGTATGTCAAGCTGGGTACCCAGCATTGCATTCATGACGGGGCTGCGGTGCAGCCGCAAACTGCTGAACGCATTGCAGCGCAGCTGATGCGTGAGTTCAAAGGTCAGCACATTGGTTTGTTGAGCCCCTTGGTGATGAACCGCAAAGGCGTGTACACCGAACTCGCCGATTGGGCACGCCCGCGTGGCTACACCCACTTGCGGGTGGATGGGCACTTCTTGCCCACCAATGGGTTCCCACGGCTGGACCGCTTCAAGGAGCACACGATTGAGTTGCCTGTGCTGAGCCTTGAAGTCACAGCCAACAACGAAGCACTGCTGCGTCAGGGGCTCGCCACTGCGCTGGAGCACGGCAAAGGGGTGGTTCATGTGCTGAGTCAGCTTGACGGTTTGCGCGAAGCCATGGTCGTCGGCGCTGACACCAACAGCATTGGCCGTTTGGATGCGTACTCCACCAAACGCGCCTGCCCGGTGTGCGACACCTCGTACGCCGAGCTCGACCCGCGCTTGTTCTCGTACAACAGCAAGCACGGTTGGTGTCCTGACTGCGTAGGCACGGGTGTGAAGCTGAACAAAGACCAGCGCAAGGTGTTGGATGACTCGGTGCGCGACGACAAAGAAAAAGGGCGTGAGCAAACCTTTGCCGAACCCGATGTGGACGATTTGGTCGATGTGGCGTGCCCGACCTGCGAAGGCACACGCTTGAATGCCACGGCACGGGCGGTGAAGTTTGCAGGTGTGGGCATCACTGATATGGCGCGTTTGAGCGTGACCGACATTCGCAAGTGGACGGAGACACTCGCTATGACAGGCCGCGATGCCGACATCGCACGTGATTTGCTGCCTGAAATAAAGAGCCGTTTGGAGTTTCTGGAACAAGTGGGCCTGAACTACCTCACACTCGACCGTGGTGCCCCTACGCTCAGCGGTGGCGAGGCGCAACGCATTCGCCTGGCGGCGCAGCTGGGCAGCAACTTGCAAGGCGTGTGCTATGTGTTGGACGAACCCACGATTGGTCTGCATGCGCGTGACAACCAAATTTTGCTGAACGCCCTGCATCTTCTGAGTGACAAGGGCAACACGCTGGTGGTGGTGGAGCATGACGAAGACACCATCCGCCGCGCCGATCACATCATCGACATCGGGCCGAGCGCGGGCAAGCGTGGTGGGCGTTTGATGGGCGAGGGGTCTGTGAAGGACATCACGTCTCAGGCGGATTCGCAGACGGGACGTTACTTGTTGCATGCGATGCGACATCCTTTGCAGGCGCGACGGCCTGTTGCTTTTGTCGCTGCGGAGGATGGCGTATTGCCGGGCTCCTCATACGGCAAGCCCAAATCGTTACCCGGCAACACGCCATCCTCCTCCGAGCTCGTGGCGCTCAACTGGTTGTCATTGGAAGGCGCGTCGCTGCACAACCTGAGCGACGTGAGCGTGGACATTCCGCTCAAACGTTTGGTGGCGGTGACGGGGGTGTCGGGCTCTGGTAAGTCGACGCTGGCGCGCGATGTGTTGTTGCACAACGTGGCCGCTGCGGTGGCGCAGCGTTCAACCCAGGCAGGGCGCAAGCTGGATGACGAAGGCAAGCATCCTGCGTGGGTGGGTTGTGCGGGCCTCGATGGGTACCAAACGATTGACCGTGTGCTGGAAGTGGACCAGACACCTATTGGTAAAACACCGCGCTCATGTCCGGCCACCTACATTGGGTTTTGGGACACGATTCGCAAGCTGTTTGCGGAAACACTTGAAGCCAAAGCACGTGGCTATGGCGCAGGGCGCTTCAGCTTCAACACCGGCGAAGGTCGTTGTCACACCTGCGAAGGCCAAGGCCTGCGCACGATTGAGATGAGCTTTTTACCCGACGTGAAAGTGCCGTGCGAGAGCTGTCACGGCGCACGCTTCAACCCAGAGACCTTGGCGGTGAGTTGGCGGGGAAAAAGCATTGGTGATGTGTTGCAAATGGAAGTCGATGAGGCGGTGGAGTTTTTTGCCACCATGCCCAATATTGCCCATCCCTTGCAGCTGCTCAAAGACGTGGGCTTGGGCTACCTCACCTTGGGTCAACCGTCACCCACGCTGAGTGGTGGTGAGGCGCAGCGCATCAAGCTCGTCACCGAACTCAGCAAAGTGCGCGACGACGTGACGCGTCGTGGCAACAAAGCACCGCACACGCTGTATGTGTTGGACGAACCCACCGTGGGCTTGCACATGGCCGATGTGGACAAACTGATTCGCGTCTTGCACCGTTTGGTGGATGGTGGTCACAGCGTGGTGGTGATCGAACACGACCTGGATGTGATTGCCGAAGCCGATTGGATCATTGACTTAGGGCCGGAAGGCGGCAATGGTGGCGGCTTGATCGTGGCGGCGGACACGCCGGAGGCGGTGGTGGCCTTGGGCACGCACACAGGGGTGGCATTGCGGCCCGTGCTGGCCAGGGCATAAGCATGCCGTCTTTGAAACATTTGCTGGCACACCGCAACTTTGTGCGGTTCATGGGCGCACGTTTTTTGGCAGTGTGTGCCAGCCAAATGTTGATGGTGGCTGTGGCCTGGCATATGTATGACCTCACGGGCAGTGCGTGGGATTTGGGGTTGGTCGGTTTGTTTCAGTTTGTGCCCGCCTTGCTGCTGACCTTGCCCGCCGGACATGTGGCGGATCGCGTGCACCGCGGGCGTTTGTTTGCCACCTGTGTGGCCGTGCAAGCCACCGTTGCCGCGTTGTTGATGTGGGCCACTTGGCGTGCGTTTGCCAGCCGAGAGTTGATCTTGTGCATCTCGGTGGTGTTGGGTTGTACCCGTGCGTTTCAAATGCCTGCGCAACAAGCGCTCACGCCCATGCTGGTGCCTAAAGACTTGTTGCAGCGTGGTGTGGCCTTGAGTTCCAGTGCTTTGCAAGCCGCCACGATTGGTGGCCCAGCCCTGGGCGGTCTGCTGTACGCGCAAGGCCCGTTGGCGGTCTATGGTGTATGTGTGGTGGTGATGTTGGTATCGAGCGTGCTGACCTTGTCTGTGCGTTACGTTCACCACATCACACACGAAGCGGTGTCTTGGGGCTCAGCCATGGCGGGGGTGATGTTTGTTTGGCAAAACAAAATTTTGCTAGGCGCTACATCCCTCGATTTGTTCGCTGTCTTGTTGGGCGGTGCGACCGCGTTGTTGCCCATGTATGCACGCGATATCTTGCACACCGGCCCAGAAGGATTGGGCTTGCTGCGCGCAGCCCCTGCCACCGGGGCTTTGCTGATGTCGTTTGTGATGTTGCGTTGGCCCTTGCGTCGTCATGTGGGCTACAGCTTGTTGGGCGCGGTGGCCGTCTTTGGCTTGGCCACCGTGGTGTTCGGTGTGTCCAACCATTTCGGGCTTTCGCTTTTGGCCTTGGCTGTGACGGGCGCTGCAGACAACGTCAGTGTGGTGACGCGGTTGACCTTGATGCAGCTTCAAACCCCAGACGACATTCGCGGGCGTGTGGCAGCCGTGAATTCGATTTTCATCGGCGCTTCTAATCAATTAGGCGAGTTTGAATCGGGCTCTGTGGCCGCGTTGTGGGGACCTGTCGTCTCCGTGGTCAGTGGCGGCGTCGGCACGATGCTGATTGCTGCGACGTGGCTTAAGTTGTTTCCAACCTTGGCAAGCCGAGACCGCATGCAGTGACATCAACCCGCAGTTGACAACGCCAAGCCCGCATGCTCGCGCAGCGGATGGAAATGAATCTTCGGAAACCGCTCTTGCGCCAAGCGCACGTCATAAGGCGACGTGCACAAATACGCCAAGGTGTTGGCGGCATCCAGCGCCATGCGTTGTGGGTATGCATACGTGAACTCACGCAACTCTGCAGGCGTGTCTGCCGTGATCCAGCGGGCACCGGTGTACTGGCAGCTCTCGAGCTTCACATCGCAGTCGTATTCGGCTTTCAAACGGTGTTGCACCACTTCAAACTGCAGTTGACCCACCGCACCCAGCAGCATGGCGCCACCGGCTTCGGGTTTGAACACCTGAATCGCGCCTTCTTCACCCAATTGGTCCAAGCCCTGTTGCAGTTGCTTGGTCCGCAAGGGGTTTTTCAAAATCACCGTCATGAACAGCTCGGGCGCGAAGAAAGGCAGACCCGTGAATTGCAAAGCGGGGCCATCGGTGATGGTGTCTCCCAGCTGCACGCCGCCGTGGGTGGTGAAGCCGATGATGTCACCGGCATACGCTTCTTCCACCGCTTCGCGGCGCTGCGACATGAAGGTCACCACGCTGGTGGGACGCAGCTCTTTGGCGGTGCGTTGCACCTTGAGCTTCATGCCGGGTGTGAATTTGCCAGAGGCCACGCGCACAAAGGCGATGCGGTCGCGGTGGTTGGCGTCCATGTTGGCCTGCACTTTGAAGACCACGCCCGCGAAACCTTCGTCCTCGGGTTGAATGGTTTTTTCTTGCAGTTGTTTGTTGACTACCAAGTGGCTCAAGCGCGGGCGGGGTGAGGGCGCAAGGTCGACCAAGGCGTCGAGCACTTCCATCACACCAAAATTGTTCACGCCCGAGCCAAAGAACACAGGCGTCTGCTTACCCGCCAAAAAGGCTTCTTTGTCGAATTTGGGCGATGCGCCCGTAGCCAGCTCCATGCTTTCCATGGCAGTGGCCCATTCCAAACCAAAGCGTTCGGCTAACTTGTCTTGTTCGGTCAGCGGGTGTGTTTCAAAGTCTTGGGGCAAACGCTCCGAGCCCGAGTCAAACACGGTCATGGCTTTGGTGCGCAAGTTGATGATGCCGCCGAACAACTTGCCTTGGCCTACAGGCCAGGTCATGGGCACGCAGGGCATGCCGAGTTCGCGTTCGACTTCGTCCAAGATGTCAAGCGGGTCGCGCACTTCGCGGTCCATTTTGTTGACGAAGGTGATGATGGGCGTGTCGCGCTGGCGGCAGACCTCAATCAAGCGGCGGGTTTGCGCTTCCACACCGTTGGCGGCGTCAATCACCATCAAGGCCGAATCCACGGCGGTGAGCACGCGGTAGGTGTCTTCCGAGAAGTCTTTGTGACCGGGGGTGTCGAGCAGGTTGATGACGTGGTCGCGGTAGAGCATCTGCATGACCGAGCTGGCCACCGAGATGCCGCGTTGCTTTTCAATTTCCATCCAGTCACTGGTGGCGTGGCGGCTGGCTTTGCGGCCTTTGACGGCGCCCGCGATTTGAATCGCGCCCGAGAACAGCAGCAGCTTTTCAGTCAGCGTGGTTTTACCCGCGTCCGGGTGGGAAATGATGGCAAAGGTGCGGCGACGGCGCACTTCGTTCAAAAAAGAGCTCATGGCATGGCCCGATGGGGCGCTTGGGTGTCAAAGGCCAGAATCATAGCGGCCACCCTTGTGTTTGGCAGGGCTTTGAGAAGTTCGTTTAAAATTCTGCCCATCCGAGGAGCGCTGCAGCCTGTCAACCCGCAAGGGGTTGGTTCACAGGTGAGGCTCGGACTGCCAACCGCGCTCACCCACTGGTCAACGTGAGGTGAGTTCCTCGAAGTTCTCTTGAGACTCCCAGACGCTTGCCGCGCGTCGCCAGTGGCTTTGCCAACTTTTGGAGTCTCACACATGAACGCCGTTCTGAAAACCAACCCCGCCACCGATTACATCGTGGCCGATATGTCTTTGGCCGCTTGGGGCCGTAAAGAAATCAAAATCGCCGAAACCGAAATGCCTGGCTTGATGGCCATCCGCGAAGAATTCGCCAAAGCGCAGCCTTTGAAAGGCGCCCGCATCACAGGCTCTTTGCACATGACCATCCAAACGGCCGTGTTGATCGAAACCTTGAAGTCCTTGGGCGCTGACGTGCGTTGGGCTTCTTGCAACATCTTCTCTACCCAAGACCACGCCGCCGCCGCGATTGCAGAAGCGGGTATTCCTGTGTTCGCCACCAAAGGCGAAACCTTGGCCGAGTACTGGGACTACACCCACCGCATTTTTGAATTTGGCGCAGCAGGCACAGCCGGCGAAGGCCCCAACATGATCTTGGACGACGGTGGCGACGCCACGTTGCTCATGCACTTGGGCAAGCGCGCAGAAAAAGACGCGTCGTTGATTGCCAACCCCACCAGCGAAGAAGAAACCTGTTTGTTCAACGCCATCAAAGCCAAATTGGCTGTCGACCCTACCTGGTACAGCCGCAAAGGTGCGCACATCATCGGCGTGACCGAAGAGACCACCACCGGCGTGTTGCGCTTGAACGAAATGGCCGCCAAAGGCAGCCTGATGTTCCGCGCCATCAACGTGAACGACTCGGTGACCAAGAGCAAGTTTGACAACCTCTACGGCTGCCGCGAATCCTTGGTGGACTC
>CANGIQ010000021.1 GCA_947453965.1 Comamonadaceae bacterium | reverse complement strand
AGTTGCAGGCCTACCGGCGCATCTACTTGTTGGTTTCGCTGGTGGAGGGGACTGGATTCGAACCAGTGTAGGCGTAAGCCAACAGATTTACAGTCTGCCCCCTTTAGCCACTCGGGCACCCCTCCGGCGAACCGCAAACTATAGCAGAAATTTCGGGGTTTCCCCAGTACCCCAACCCCAAGTCGTCATAAATCCCATTCAAAAGACTGATTTTTTTCAGCCAACCAACGTTTGGCGTGCGAAAAATGGCCGCATCCAATGAAGGGTTGAGGGGGACGCAAGGCAGACAGCGGTGAGGGGTGGTTGGCCTTGAGCACCAGCGCCTCGCGCGGCTGGGGGTGGCTGTCGCGCAAACCCATGAAAGAACCTGCAGGCTGCGCGGCCGTTTCGCGCTCAATCATCTCCGCCTTGGCCTGGGCATGCGCGCCCCACAACAGGTACACGCACGCAGGCGAGGTGCGCGCCACCTCGGCCAGCAAGGCATCGGTGAGCTGCTCCCAACCCCGCTTGGCATGGCTGGCTGGCTGGCCATCTTCCACAGTCAGCGAGGTATTGAGCAACAACACCCCGCGCTTGGCCCAGGGTTCGAGCGAGCCATGCGTCGGAATCGCTTGACCCAGGTCACGCTGTAACTCTTTGAAGATATTGCGCAAGGAAGGCGGGATCTTCACACCGGGCGCTACTGAAAACGACAAGCCTTGGGCTTGATGGGGGCCGTGGTACGGGTCTTGCCCCAAGATCACCACCCGCACCTGCGACAAGGGCGTGAGCTGCAAGGCCCACAAAGGATGCTGGGGGTAGACCACCGCACCTGAGGCCAGCCGTGCTTGCACAAAATTTGCCAAGGCCACGCCCTGCGGGCTCCGCCAAAACGCTGCCAAGGCCGGCTGCCAGTCGGCCTGCACCGGCCAATCTTGTGGCGCCCATACTGTCAACCGAGGAACGGTGGCGTTCACTGCGGAGTTCACCGCCACATCAGGCGCATTGGCAAACAAATCGCCGGTCATGGCTGCGACCTGGCGCTTCAATTGAAAAACAGTTCGGCCAAGGCCACGCCTGGATCGGGCGCGCGCATGAAGGCCTCACCCACCAAGAACGCGTTGACATGCGCGTCGCGCATCTTCTGCACATCGCTGCGCTGCAAAATGCCGCTCTCGGTCACCAGCAAACGGTCTGCAGGCACGTCTTTGATCATGCCGAGCGTGGTGTCGAGCGACACCTCGAAGGTGCGCAAATTGCGGTTGTTGATGCCGACCAAGGGCGTCTTGAGTTTGAGCGCACGCTGCAACTCGGGCGCATCGTGCACCTCCACCAACACCGCCATGTCCAGACTGCGGGCAATGGCTTCGAGTTCAGCCATTTGCGCATCGTCCAAGCAGGCAGCGATGAGCAAAATGCAATCGGCCCCCATCACGCGCGCCTCGTACACCTGGTACGGATCGATCATGAAATCCTTGCGCAACACCGGCAGGTCACACGACGCACGGGCTTGCTTAAGGTAATCCACCTGACCTTGGAAGAACTCTTTGTCGGTCAACACCGACAAGCAGGCAGCGCCATGCTCGGCATAGCTTTGCGCAATGTCGGCCGGAATGAAGTCTTCGCGAATCACGCCTTTGGAAGGGCTGGCTTTTTTGATCTCGGCAATCACCGCTGGCAAACCTGCCGCCACCTTGGCACGCAACGCACCCACAAAGTCGCGTGTGAGCACACGGCTTTCGGCATCGGCACGCATGGCGGAGAGCGACTTGCGCTTGAGGGCCGAGGCCACCTCTTGCTGCTTGACCTCGACAATTTTTTTCAGAATGTCTGACATGGGGTTCTTTCTTTAGGCTGCCGTCAACTGATGGGCAACGGTCACCAAATGGTCCAACTTGGCCTTGGCCGCGCCCGAGTCCAAGGCAGCGCGTGCGCGTGCAATGCCGTCCTCAATCGAATGGGCCACATTGGCGGCATACAAAGCCACGGCGGTGTTGAACACCACAATGTCACGCGCCGGGCCAGCTTGGCCATCGAGCACCGCCAACAGCATGGCGCGTGATTGCTCGGGTGTTTCTACCCGCAAGGCACGTGTGCTGCTCATGGCAAAACCAAAATCTTCGGGGTGAATTTCGTATTCACGCACTTCGCCGTTTTTCAACTCGCCCACCAAAGTGGCCGCACCCAAAGACACCTCGTCCAAACCATCGCGACCGTAGACCACCATGGCGTGATCGGCGCCCAAGCGCTGCAAAGCGCGCACTTGGATGCCCACCAAATCAGGGTGGAACACGCCCATCAAAATATTCGGCGCGCCCGCAGGGTTGGTCAGCGGCCCCAAGATGTTGAAGATGGTGCGCACGCCCAGCTCTTTGCGCACGGGTGCCACGTTCTTCATCGCAGGGTGGTGGTTAGGCGCAAACATAAAGCCAATGCCCACCTCGGCAATGCTCTTGGCAATTTGCTCGGGTGTGAGGTTGATGTTGACGCCCAAACTCTCCAGCACATCGGCACTGCCGCTTTTGCTGCTCACGCTGCGGCTGCCATGCTTGCTGATTTTGGCGCCTGCAGCAGCAGCCACAAACATCGAGCAGGTCGAGATGTTGAAGGTGTGGGCGCCATCACCACCGGTGCCCACAATGTCCACCAGGTGCGTGGTGTCGGCTACCGTCACCTTGGTGGAGAACTCGCGCATCACCTGTGCGGCGGCGGTGATTTCGCCAATCGTTTCCTTCTTCACACGCAGCGCGGTGATGAAAGCCGACATCAAGACAGGTGACATTTCACCCGCCATGATGAGTCGCATGATGTGCAGCATTTCGTCGTGGAAAATTTCACGGTGCTCAATCACACGTTGCAGCGCTTCCTGCGGGGTAATGGCATGGATAGCAGTCATGGCAAGCCTTTACAAAAAGTTTTTCAACATGGCATGGCCATGCTCGGTGAGGATGGATTCGGGGTGGAACTGCACGCCTTGAATGTCAAGCTCCGTGTGGCGCACGCCCATGATCTCGCCGTCATCGGTCCACGCCGTGACCTTGAGGCTGGCGGGGCACGAAGCCCGCTCAATCGCCAGCGAGTGGTAGCGGTTGACGGTGAATTTTTCTGGCAACCCGCCAAACACGCCCTCTTGCGTGGTGGTAATCACACTGGTTTTACCGTGCATCAACTCTTGCGCGCGAATGATCTTGCCGCCAAACGCGGCGCCAATGCTTTGATGGCCCAAGCACACGCCCAGAATCGGTAGCTTGCCAGCGAAATGCTGAATTGCTGCCACCGAAATCCCGGCTTCTGCGGGCGAGCAAGGCCCGGGCGAAATCACCAAGCGGTCAGGCTGGCGCGCAGCAATGCCTTCGAGCGTGATTTCGTCGTTGCGAAACACCTCCACCTCAGCACCCAGTTCACCGAAGTACTGCACGATGTTGAAGGTGAAGCTGTCGTAGTTGTCGACCATGAGCAATTTGATTTTTTTCATGTCGTTCACTCCAAGCCTTCTTCCACCAACTCGCTCGCACGCAGCAGCGCGCGGGCCTTGTGCTCGGTTTCGCGCCATTCAAGTTCAGGTACAGAATCGGCCACCACACCGGCGGCGGCTTGCACGTACAGCGTGTCGTTTTTGATGATGCCGGTGCGAATCGCAATCGCCACATCCATGTCACCGGCAAAGCTCAAGTAGCCGCAAGCGCCACCGTACAGGCCGCGCTTGGTGGGTTCGAGCTGATCAATCAATTCCATCGCATGCACCTTGGGTGCGCCCGTCAGGGTGCCTGCTGGGAAGGTGGCTCTGAGCACATCCATGCTGGTCAGCGGTTTGCCATCTGCGCCGTCGAGCAACAGGCCTTCCACATTGCTCACGATGTGCATCACGTGGCTGTAGCGCTCCACGACAAAAGCTTCGGTCACTTTCACGCTGCCGATCTTGGCAATGCGGCCAATGTCGTTGCGCGCCAGGTCGATCAGCATCACATGCTCGGCACGCTCCTTGGGGTCGTTGATCAACTCCACCTCGGCGGCTTTGTCAGCCTCGGGCGTGGCGCCGCGTGGGCGCGTGCCGGCCAGCGGGCGGATGGTGACTTTTTGCCCTTCGGGCGTGGACTCTTGACGCACCAAAATTTCAGGCGATGCCCCCACCACATAGGCGTCACCCAGGTTGTAGTAATACATATAGGGGCTGGGGTTGAGCGCACGCAAGGCGCGGTACAAAGACAGCGGGCTGGCGGTGAATTTTTTATGAATTCGCTGACCCACCTGCACTTGCATGAAGTCGCCCGCTGCAATCAGGTCTTTGGCGCGCAACACGGCGGCCAAGTAGTCGTCCTTGGCAAAGCTGCGCTCTGCGGGATGGCTGGCGCAAGGCGCAATCGAGGGCGCTTGCGCGGGCGCTTTGAGGCGCAGCTTCAACTCGGCCAAGCGGGCCTGCGCTTGTGCATACGCATTGGGCTGTGAAGGGTCGGCATACACAATGAGCGAGAGCTTGCCCGAGAGGTTGTCAATCACCGCCAACTCTTCGGTTTGCAGCAACAAGATATCGGGCATGCCCAAATCGTCGGGCGGGCACGAGTTGACCAGCTTCTTCTCGATGTGGCGCACGGTGTCGTACCCAAAGTAGCCCGCCAAACCACCGCAAAAACGCGGCATGCCTTCGAGCAAGGCTACCTTGAAACGTTGCTGATAGGCAGCCACAAAGTCCAGCGGGTTGCCCGCATGGGTTTCAACCACCACCCCATCGGTCACCACCTCGGTCTTGGCCGCGGCACCAAAGCCACTCGCGCGCAACAAGGTGCGCGCAGGCAAGCCAATGAAGCTATAGCGCCCAAAGCGCTCGCCGCCCACCACCGACTCCAGCAAAAAGCTGCGCTCGCCGCTGTTTTGCACATGGGCGAGTTTGAGGTACAGCGAGAGCGGGGTTTCCAGATCGGCAAAGGCTTGCGCCACCAAGGGAATGCGGTTGTAGCCCTGCTGGGCCAGTTGTTTGAATTCGGTTTCGGTCATCACAGGTAGAGCCTCCACAGCTCAGCCCCTCATGCGTGGGGGCGTTCATTCGGACAAGTGCCAAGGCGCAGCCTTGGCGCGGGGCACGGCCTGCGCAAAAACGAGGCGTGCTTTAGACGAGCGCAGAACACCAGCGACGCCAGGGCCAAGCTCCCCGGTCGTGACAACCTGTGACAGTGCTGCGGTGAATGAACATAGGGCCAGTTTAGCAAACGCCCGGGGGCTGGCTCAGCCTCGCGCAACAAGCCAGTCTTGGAGATGCGCCAGTGTGTCCAGATGACCATCTGCATCCACCCCATCCACGGGCTCGCCATGGTTGTAGCCATAACGCACCAGCACCACGGGGCAACCTGCGGCGCGGGCCGCTTGGGCATCGTTGCTGGAGTCGCCCACCATCAATGTCTGCGTGGGCATGGTGCCCAGCGCTTCGCAGGTTTTGAGCAAGGGCAAGGGGTCGGGCTTTTTGCGCGCAAAGCTGTCACCGCCAAACACATGGCTGAAAAATCCGTCCAAACCTTTGGCTGCCAGGAGGGGTTGGGCAAACGACAAGGGCTTGTTGGTCAAGCAAGCCAAACGTACCCTCGCGTCGCGCAACTGCTGCAAACCGGCCATCACACCAGGGTAGACCTGGGCAAATTCGCCATTGATGCGCAAGTAATGGTGTTGGTAACGCAACCAAGCGGGTTCGTACAAGTTGTCCACGCTGCGTGCGTCGCACACATTGGCCAAGCCTTTGACGTCGGGCAAGGCCAGCTGATGCGTCAGCACCGAACGAATCAAATGCTCAGAGCCCTTGCCTACCGTGCGTTCCACCAAGGCGCGCGTGACGGGCGGCAAATCGAGATCGGCCAGGGTGCGGTTGAGGGCCACCTCAAAGTCGCCCAAGGTGTCGACCATCGTGCCGTCGAGGTCGACGATGGCGGCTTGCATGCGCATGCTCAGTTGAGCGCCGTGCGCATCTGGTCAATCACCGACTTGTAGTCGGGCTTGCCAAAAATCGCACTGCCCGCCACAAAGGTGTCGGCCCCGGCGTCGGCCACTTGGCGGATGTTGTCGGGCTTGATGCCGCCGTCCACTTCGAGGCGAATGTCTTTCCCGCTGCGCTCAATCCATTGGCGCGCCAACTCGATCTTGCGCAAGGCGGAGTCAATGAAGCTCTGACCACCAAAACCGGGGTTGACGCTCATGATCAAAATCAGGTCAATCTCGTCAATCGTCCACTCCAACACATCCAGTGGCTCGGCCGGGTTGAACACCAAACCCGCTTTGACGCCCTTGCTCTTGATGGCTTGGATGCTGCGATGCACATGGGCGCTGGCGTCGGGGTGAAAGCTGATGAAGTCTGCCCCCGCTTCGGCAAACGAGGCGGCCAGGGCGTCCACCGGCGAGATCATCAAATGCACATCAATCGGCACCGCCACGCCCGCGGGCGTTTTGGCATGCGGCTTCAAGGCCTGACAAATCATGGGGCCGAACGTGAGGTTGGGCACATAGTGGTTGTCCATCACGTCAAAGTGAATCCAATCAACGCCAGCGGCGATGACGTTTTTCACCTCGTCGCCCAAGCGGGCGAAGTCGGCAGACAGAATGGAAGGGGCAATACGGAAGGTAGGGCGTGCGCTGTTCATGGGGAGATTATTTCATCCCTGCCGCGCACGGGCTGGCTTAGGCCAAAATCAAGCCCATGCACCGCTACAAATTCCAAGTCGAAGTTCATCCACAGTACTTGCCTGAACAGTCCGAACCTGATGGCGGGCTGTATGTGTTCGCCTACACCATCACCATCACCAATGTGGGCACGGTGGCTGCGCAGCTCATCTCGCGCACCTGGAATGTGAACGACTCGGACGGCATGCACGAAAAAGTGCGCGGCCTGGGCGTGGTTGGCCACCAGCCCTTGCTCAAACCCGGCGAGCAGTTTGAATACACCAGCGGCACCCGCTTGCGCACGCCCACCGGCACCATGCACGGCAGTTACTTTTGCGTCGCCGAAGACGGTGAAAAATTTGATGTCGACATTCCCATGTTCGTGCTCGACGCCTTGAGCGACGAACCCGGCAAACGCAACCTGCATTGACCACCATGGGCGAATTCGACCTGATTGAACGTTATTTCAAACGCCCGACGCACAAAGCCGCGTTAGGGGTGGGCGACGACTGCGCCTTGCTCATGCCCACGCCGGGCATGCAGCTCGCGGTGTCGAGCGACATGCTGGTCGAAGGCCGTCATTTTTTAAGCACGGTCGATCCTGCGCACCTGGGGCACAAAGCCTTGGCGGTGAACTTGAGCGATTTGGCCGCCGTGGGCGCCGAGCCCTTGGCCTTCACGCTGGCCCTGTCCCTACCCCGTGTGGACGAGGCGTGGTTGGCTGGGTTCTCCAGCGGTTTGTTGCGCTTGGCCGATGCCCATGGTTGCGAGCTGGTCGGCGGCGACACCACGCAAGGCCCGCTGAACATCTGCATCACCGTGTTTGGCGAAGTGCCGCCGGGCGATGCCTTGCTGCGTCAAAACGCACAGGTGGGCGACGACATTTACATCAGCGGCACCGTAGGCGACGCACGTTTGGCCTTGGAAGTGTTTCGCGGCACCCAAGCTTTGGATGGCGCCGCCTTTGAACAAGCCCGACAACGCATGGAACAACCCACACCCCGCGTGGCACTGGGACTGGCCCTGCGCGCCGTCGCCAACGCCGCCATTGATGTGAGCGATGGCTTGCTGGGTGACTTGGGTCACATCTTGAAACGCTCCAATGTCGGTGCGCAGATCGACACCACCTGGCTGCAAGCCTCGGGCAGCTTTGGGGATGCGCGTTGGCCCTGTGGCATCACACCTCTGCTGGCCGAGCTGCCCTGGAACAAGCGGCTGGAATTTGCACTCGCAGGCGGTGACGACTACGAGCTGTGCTTCACCGCCCCCGTCAACCAGCGCGAGCTGGTGCATGCGGCCGCCTGGGAGAGCGACACACCCGTGACGCGCATTGGCCGCATCACCCAAGAGCAAGGGCTGGTGGTGCTGGACCCGCAAGGCCAGCCCATCACGCGACGCTTTGCGTCGTTTGATCACTTCGCGTGAAGGCTCCAACACCATGACCGATTTCATCCCCTACATCAATCGTCGTTTTTTGATGTCACACCCCGCGCACTTCATTGCTTTGGGCGCCGGGTCGGGTTTATCGCGGTTGGCACCTGGCACTGCGGGCACCTTGTGGGCATGGGCCGTGTTTTTGCTGTTGCAGCTTTGGCTCACGCCTTTAGAGATGGGCATTTTGATTGCGGCCTCGACCTTAGTCGGCTGGTGGGCCTGCACAGTGACCGCACGCCACATGGGTGTCGCCGACCCGGGCGCGATTGTGTGGGACGAAGTGGTCGCGTTCTGGCTCATCCTGTGGCTGGTGACACCAACCACGTTTTGGGGTCAACTCGGGGCGTTCATCTTGTTTCGCTACTTCGACGCCGCCAAGCCCGGACCTGTGGCCTGGGCCGATCGCCTGTTCAAAGGCTTTGGTTGGCGCGGTGGCTGGGGCATTTTGTTTGACGACTTGGTGGCCGCGTTTTGCACGCTGCTGGTGATCGCTTTGTGGAGGTTTTGAGATGCACCACACCACACAACAACTGACCGCACAACTCGCCGAGGTATTGCTGCAACACGGCTGGATGCTGGCCACCGCCGAGAGTTGCACGGGCGGCTTGATCGCTGGCCACTGCACCGACTTGGCCGGCTCTAGCCAGTGGCTGGAACGCGGTTTTGTGACCTACTCCAACGAAGCCAAACACGAGATGCTCGGGGTGGATTCGGCACTCATCGCCACGCACGGCGCGGTGAGCGAGCCGGTGGCGCAGGCCATGGCCTTGGGCGCCTTGCGTCATTCACGCGCACAAGTGTCGGTGGCCGTCACCGGCGTGGCCGGGCCCACAGGGGGCTCGAAAGAAAAACCGGTGGGCACGGTGTGGTTTGCCTGGGCCACACCCAGCGATGCAGGCCCGACCCTAGGAGCCGAAACAGCCTGGGTGAAAACCGAGGTGATGCACTTTGCCGGTGACCGTGCTGCGGTGCGGGAGGCTACCGTGCAACATGCCTTGCGCACGCTGCTGCAATTGCTGCAACAGCACTGAACGACTCGAAACCGGCTTCACGCCAGATTCGTTCAAGTCGGCAAGGCTGCCGGGAAAATTTTGCCCACTGCCACGCCTAAACGCGCCATGCGGTTGCGCATGGTCAGCACGGCTTTGTCTTTGCTGATGAGCTGCGCTTGGTGCTCGGCCGCCAAGTCAATGAACTTTTGATCGTCTTTGTCTTTGCACACAAACTGCGCTTTGGCAGCCACAGGCATGAGTTGCGCATGGGCATCAAACTTCAACAAAATATCCTGTGCCGTGCGTTGGCTCAAGGCCAAACGTTGGACGATGTGGGGGTACGCCAAGACACTCTCCAGCTCATCACGCATGACCTGCGTGGCCAACCATTGCACAGCCTTGCTGTCTAACGCTTCTTGCAGCACAGGTGTGGCAGGGTCTTGGTACAGCCACAGATCGAGCACGATGTTGGTATCGAGCACCACGCGCACGGGTGCTACATCGACAGCACCGTTCACGATGCGGGCTGCTCTTTGCCCTCGGCGGGCGGGGCGTCATTGGGTTTGTTGCGCATGGAACCGGCACGCAAATCAAAGCGGAACAAGCGGCACTCGATGGGGCCGTTCCACATGGGCACGCGGCGCGATTCTTTGAAGCGCATGCGGCTGGGCAATTTGAGGTCGGGCGTCAACATCCACGCGGTCCAACCGGGATAGCTTTTCTTCCAGTGGCTGGCGAGCTGGGCAAAGAAGTCGCCACCGTCTTCGGTCTGTGCAATGTCGCGGGCGCCAAAGCGCGGGGTGTCCATGCGTGCGCCGTCGGCATCGTCATCCGCGTCTTCATAAGGCGACACATACTCGGTGGGTGGCGAATAGCGGGCACGGCGTGCCGCACCGGCCACACCAGCGGCTTCGATGCGTTCGCCATAGGGCGGGTTGACCAGCATGACGCCAGGCGTGTCGCAGGGCGGCATGCGTTGCAAGGCATCGCCACCGCGCAGCTGCACCGCGTGCGCCACGCCCGCGCGTTCGGCATTGCGCTGCGCGAAGTCGACCATGCGAAACGCCACATCGCTGCCGTACACCGGCGCACGGGGTTCACATTGCTGGGCCCGTGCGTTGTCGAGCAAGCCTTGCCAGACATGCGCTTGAAAGGGCACCAGTTTTTCAAAGCCAAAGCGGCGCATAGAGCCCGGTGCCATGTTGCACGCAATGTGTGCCGCTTCAATGGCAATGGTGCCGCTGCCGCAACACGGGTCGTACAACGGCACGCCTTGTGCCACCAGGCCTTCCGGGTTGGCGGCTGTGCCGTCACCTTGACTCCAGCCACTGGCGGCCAACATGGCCGCGGCCAAGGTTTCTTTCAGCGGTGCATCGCCTTTGTCGGCGCGCCAACCGCGCTTGAACAAGGGCTCGCCCGAGGTGTCGATGTAGAGCGTGAGGTCTTCGGTGGTCAAGTGCGCGTAGATGCGCGCATCGGGCCAGCGGGTGTCCACATCGGGGCGCACGCCGGTTTTGTGGCGGAAGCGATCGGCCACCGCGTCTTTGATTTTGAGTGCCGCAAAGTTCAAGCTCTTCAAGGGGCTGTGTTGCGCCGTGATTTCAATCTTGAAACTCTCGCGCGGCGAAAACCACAACTCCCACGCCACGGCCGCTGCCGCGCTGTACAGGTCTTGTTCGCTGCGGTATTGGGTGTAAGACAACTCCACCAACACGCGCTGCGCCAAGCGGCTGTGCAGGTTGAGCAGCATGGCATCGCGCCAAGAGCCGCGCACCATCACGCCAGCACGGAAGGTGCGCAAATCGTCCTGACCCACACCCGTGATGCGTTGCACCTCGGTGGCCAAATAGGTTTCGACGCCTGCAGCGCAGGGCAAGAAAAGATGCAATTGATTCATTAAAGCGCCTTGCGCAGGGTGGTGGGCGCGATACGCAGCGCCTCACGGTATTTCGCGACGGTACGACGCGCGCACTCGATGCCTTGTTCTTTCAGCATCTCCGACAGTTGGTTGTCAGAGAGTGGCTTCTTGGGGTTCTCGCTGGCCACAAATTGTTTGATGAGCGCACGCACGGCTGTGCTCGACGCGTTGTTGCCACTGTCGGTCTCCAACCCGGAGCCAAAGAAATACTTGAGCTCAAAAGTACCGAAAGGTGTGCTCATGTATTTGTTGGTTGTGACACGGCTGATGGTGGATTCGTGCAGGCCCAGCTCCTCGGCAATCTCACGCAGCACCATGGGGCGCATGGCCAGTTCACCATGGATGAAAAAGTTTTTCTGACGTTCGGCAATTGCATTGCTGACCCGCAAGATGGTGTCAAAGCGTTGTTGGATGTTTTTGATGAACCAACGCGCCTCTTGCAAACGTTGCTGCAAGCCCGCATGCGCTTCGCCTTTGCCACCTTTGAGGGCGTTGGCATAAATGTCATGCACGCGCAAACGGGGCATGACGTCTGGGTTCAAAGCCACGCGAAACTTTGGCGCAGTGGTGGACTTGCCCACACGGGTGACCAACACATCGGGCACCACCACATGGCGCTCGACATCGGCAAAGCGACGACCGGGCTTAGGCTCTAAGCGAGCAATCAAGGCAATCGCCACTTTGACATTGGCCTCGCTGTCGCCCACCATCACGGCCAAACGTTTGAAGTCGCGCTTGGCCAGCATTTCCATCGGTTGCTTGCACATGTTGATGGCGGTGTCGCGCACCTGCAAGGCCTCTTCGCCTTTGGGCTCCAAGGCTTTGAGCTGCAGGGTCAAGCATTCGGCCAAGGTGCGCGCACCAACGCCCACAGGCTCCAGGCTTTGCAGCAGCGACAAGGCCACTTGGAAGCGGTGTTCCAGCTCTTCAATCTGTTCTTCGTCGTCACCACCCAAACCTTCGGCCAAGCTGCGCAAGGTGTCTTCCAGGTAGCCGTCATCGTTGAGGTTTTCAATCAAGTAGCGCAGCGCGGCACGGTCGGTCTCACTCAGGCGCAAGGCCAGCGCTTGGCGATGCAAATGCGCAGTGAGCGACTCTTGGCTGCGCGCCAATTCGGTGGCATCGGCCACGTCTTCGTTGGCGGTGTTGCTGCTGTTGCTGGCGGGGGCGTCGCCGCCCCATTCAGAGTCATCGGCCGAAAACTCCACGCTGCCGTCACCATCCCAGCTTTCGGCCACACCGTCCACGCTGGGCTCGGTGTCACTGCTGGTGTTGTCCACCGTGACTTCGGACATGCCGCCGTCGAGTGACGGCACCTCGCGCACGGGCTCGGCCTCGGCGTCGTCATCGCGGGTCGGCGTGTCTGCTTTGTCAAGGCCAAACTCTTCGCGGGGTGCTTCTTCGAACTCTTTGTCGAGGAACGGGTTTTCGTCGAGCATTTGCTCGATTTCTTGGCTCAGCTCTAAGGTAGAGAGTTGCAACAGACGGATCGACTGCTGCAACTGGGGCGTGAGCGCCAGATGTTGGGAGACGCGGAGTGAGAGACCTTGTTTCATCACATTCGGAAGTGCTCACCGAGGTAGACCCGGCGCACATCGGCGTTTTCAACAATTTCAGTGGGTGTGCCCTGCGCCAGCACACGGCCGTCGCTGATGATGCACGCGTGATCGCAAATGCCCAAGGTTTCGCGCACGTTGTGGTCGGTGATCAACACGCCCATGCCACGCGCCTTGAGGAACCCAATGATGCGTTGAATTTCAATCACCGCAATCGGGTCGATGCCTGCAAATGGTTCGTCCAACAAAATAAAGCGTGGGTTGGTGGCCAAGGCGCGTGCGATCTCGACGCGGCGGCGCTCGCCACCCGACAAAGCCACCGAGGGAGATGCACGCAAGTGCTCGACGCGCAACTCTTGCAGCAAAGAGGTCAGGCGCTGCTCAATCTCAGCGTTGTTCAGCGGCTGGCCATCTTTGTCGCGCTGCAATTCCAGCACGGCGCGCACGTTGTCTTCCACATTCAGCTTGCGAAAAATCGATGCTTCTTGCGGCAAGTAGCTCAGCCCCAAGCGCGAACGGCGATGAATCGGCAAATGCTCGACCGCCTGTCCGTCGATGGTGATGGTGCCGCCATCGGCGCGCACCAAGCCCACGATCATGTAAAAAGAAGTGGTTTTACCAGCGCCGTTAGGGCCCAGCAAGCCGACCACCTCGCCTTTTTGAACGGCAATCGACACATCGTGCACCACCTTGCGGCTGCCATAGGACTTTTGCAGATAACGCGCTTCTAGGCGGCTCACCTGGGTGTCGCTGGCGGTGGTGGGAGAAAGGGTGGCGATCACTTTTTGTCCAAGGTGGTATTGCGTGGCGCAAGGGTGGCGCGCACGCGGCCTCCCGAGGTTTTGGTGCCGTCCGCATTGCGTTGACCATCGATGGTGAACACATCCGTGAGGTTTTCGTAGGTGATGAGTTTGCCCGTCATTTGGTCGCTCAACACGCTGCCTCGGTAGCGACGCACTTCGGCGTTGTCGATCAAGCGCACCCGATCCGCTTTGCCGTCGTATTCAATGCGCAGGCCTTCACCCTCCATGAACTCATTCAAGCCTTCGCGTTTTTGACGAAAGAAGGCGCGCTTGTTGGGTTCGGGAAGAATGATGCCAAACTGATACCCATCCGCATCGGTACGAATTTCAATCCGGTCACCGCGCATGACCATGGTGCCTTTGGTGAGCGACACATGGCCGGTAAAGACGCTGACTTGTTTCAACTCGTCGTGCAACAAGTTGTCGGCCTCGATGTTCATAGGTTTGTCGCGATCCGCTTTTTCGGCGGACGCCGCAACCGGCACAAACGCCAGAAGCAAGGCGAACAACAGAGAGACGAAAGGAGTCAAGGCACGGATATTGCTGTAATCAAGTTAAAGCGATTCTAACCATCACCCACAGCCCGCAACCGCACCAAGGCGCGGCCTCGTGCAATTAACGTCCGCGACGCACTTCGCCGAACAAAAACTCGGCCACTTGCAGGGCGCGTTCCATGGTCTGGGTCAGGGAGCCGTCGGTATAGAACCGCCCGGCAATGCCCAAAGAGGGCACGCCTTGCACCTTGAACGCTTCTTGCAACTGTGTCGCACGGCGCGCCTTGGTCGCAACGCCAAAGCTGTTGAAGGTGTCGGTGAATTTCTTTTCTGGCAAGCCGTTTTTGTCGGCCCATGCAGCCAGGGCAGCGGCTGTACTGAGTTGCTGACGCTCGGTATGGATGGCATGAAAGAGCTTGCCGTGCAGGGCGTCCACCAAACCCAAGGACTCGAACACGTAATAGGCGCGCTGCTGGGCTTCAAAGTCGTCCCGAAAACGCACGGGCACGCGCTTGACCACCACATCTTTGGGTGCGTTTTTGACCCAGGATGAGAAGCGGGGCTCGAAAGCGTTGCAATGGGGGCAGCTGTACCAAAAGAATTCGATCAACTCAATCTTGCCCTCGCCCACTTCGGTAGGGACGCGTTTGTCGAGCGCCAAATAGTCCACGCCTTCTTCAGGCTTTTTGGCTGGGGCTTGCGCCATCACAGGCAGGCCTGCCGCAGCAAGCGCGGCCAAAGAAAAATCACGACGTTTCATACGAAATCCTCAAAAAGTAATTAACGCTGCACACGCACCATGGCGGAGTCGAGGTGTGCGGCTTCGAGTTTGGTGCGCACGCGCTCGGCATCGGCCTTGTCCATGGGGCCCACGCGCACACGGTGGACGGTGCGGCCACCTTGGTCGCGTTCGCTGAGTTTGGCATCCAGCCCCAACAACGCCAATTTGGCACGCTGGGCTTCGGCTTCTTCTGCGGTGCGGTAGGCGCCAGCCTGTACAAAATAAATGAAGGGGTCGGTGGCTGCTTTCGATTCAACCGGCTTGACCTCCACCGGTTTGGCGTCGACCACTTTGGGCTCGGCGGTTTTGGCTTTGGCCAAGTCGCCCAAGGGGTCAGCGCTCTTAGGGTCCACCTTGGTGGCCACATCGGGTTTGCGCTCGGGCGTTTTGGCTTCGAGTTTGGGCTCAGGCTTAGGTTCCAGCTTGATGTCGGCCGCACCCTCTGCGTCACCTGACTTGACGGCCTTCTTGCCATACAGCGGCGCGTTCGGATCCCAGTCTTTGTTTTTCTTTTCTTCCGCGGCGTCTTGGTCGGCCGTGCGGTTTTGGCCTTTGTTCATGAACGGAATCGGCACTTTGGTGACGTACACGGCAACGCCCAGCGCCACAGCCAAGCCCACCACCAAACCAATGATGAAGCCCACCAGGGTGCCACCGCGTTGCTGTTTCATGCTCGAAGTCTCCAATCCGTTTACATGCTGGCGGGGGCCGACACGCCCAGAACCGCCAAGCCATTGTGCAGCACCTGGGCGGTGGCGGCGACGAGTGCGAGTCGCGCTTTTTTGACGGCCTCATCGTCGACCAAGATGCGTTCGGCATCGTAGTAGCTGTGGTAGCTAGCGGCAAGATCGCGCAAATAAAAGGTCACGTCGTGGGGCGCAAAATCGGCCGATGCGGCGCTGAGCATGGCCGGGTACTTGGCCAGTTGCAGCATGAGGGCTTGGGCTTGTGGACTGTCGAGGGCGGACAAGTCCACGTCTTTGAGCGACGCCACATCGCCTGCGTCTTTGTCAGCCCAGGCACGCAGCACCGAGCAAATGCGGGCATGGGCGTATTGCACGTAGTACACCGGGTTGTCGTTGTTCTTTTGCACCGCCAAGTCCACATCGAAGGTGTACTCGGTGTCGGGCTTGCGGCTCAGCAAGAAGAAACGCACCGCGTCTTTGCTGGTCCACTCGATCAGGTCGCGCAAGGTCACATAACTGCCCGCGCGTTTGCTGATCTTGACTTCTTCGCCACCGCGCATCACGCGCACCATGGTGTGCAGCACGTAGTCGGGGTAGCCCTCGGGAATGCCCACGTTGGCGGCTTGCAAGCCCGCGCGCACGCGGGCGATGGTGCCGTGGTGATCGGTGCCCTGGATGTTCACCACCTTGGTAAAGCCGCGCTCCCACTTGGTGATGTGGTACGCCACGTCGGGCACAAAGTAGGTGTAGGTGCCGTCGGTCTTTTTCATGACCCGGTCTTTGTCATCGCCGTAGTCGGTGGACTTGAGCCACAAGGCGCCGTCTTGTTCATACGTCTTGCCTGCGGCTTGAAGGCGACTCACCGCATCGGCCACTTTGCCGCTGGTGTAGAGGCTGCTCTCGAGGTAGTAGTTGTCGAACTTGACGTCAAAGGCTTTCAAGTCCAGGTCTTGCTCGTGGCGCAGATAGGCCACGGCGAATTCGCGCATGCCATCCACATCGTTCACATCGCCGCTGGCGGTGAACTCACGGTCATCCGACTTGACGGTTTTGCCTGCCAAGAAATCGGTGGCGATGTCTTGGATGTAGTCGCCGTTGTAGAACGCTTTGCTCTCAGGGTTCTCGGGGTCCACAGGCCAGCAGTCATCACCAGGCTTGAAGCCTTGCGCGCGGAAATGCGTGCTCTTGGCCAAGGTGTTGATTTGCACACCCGCGTCGTTGTAATAAAACTCGCGGTACACATCAAAGCCCTGCGTGGCAAACAAATTGCAAATCGCGTCGCCCAGCGCGGCTTGGCGACCGTGGCCCACGTGCAGTGGCCCGGTGGGATTGGCCGAGACAAATTCGACCAACACGCGCTGGCCGTTGTCGGCTTGGAAACCAAACTGTTCTTTGGCTGCCAACACCTCGCGCACGATTTGTTGCTTAGCGGCTGGCTTCAAACGGATGTTGATGAAGCCAGGGCCGGCAATTTCGATGTCTTGCACCCATTGTTGGTACACGGGCGCGGCCAACAGGGAGTCGCGCAACTGCTCGCCCAACTGGCGGGGATTGAGTTTGAGGGGTTTGGCCAACTGCATGGCCGCTGTGATGGCAAAGTCGCCATGGGCCGCGACTTTAGGCGATTCAAACGCGGCCTTCTGGCCAGAGCCGGGCAACAACCCGTCGAGGGCTTGGCCCAAGGCGGCCAGCAATTCTTGTTTAACTTGGAGCATGGCCAGATTTTACGGGGCGGACCCGCCGTGGAAGGGGCGCTCGATTTTTTGGCATGATCTACCCATGCGCGACGCCCACGACCTCACCCCCTCCGACCGTTTTCAATACACCCCCACCTTGTCGTGCGTCATGCCCGCCTACAACGAGGGTCAAAATCTAGGCGCCCTCGTGCCCAAGGTGCTACACGCCTTGCAATCCCTGGGTTCGCAGGTCGAAATCGTGCTCGTCAACGACGGTAGCCGCGACGATACAGCCCAAGTCATTCAGGCCTTATGTGCCTTGCACCGCGAAGTGGTGGGTATCAATTTGTCACGCAACTTTGGCAAGGAGGCCGCGCTCACCGCAGGCATTGATGCCGCGCGTGGCGAGGTGGTGGTGCTGATGGACGCCGACGGGCAACACCCTGTTTCGTTGGTGGCGGAGATGGTGCAGCGCTGGCGCGAAGGCTCGGATGTGGTGTACGCGATTCGCCGCACGCGCGACGACCAATCGGCCTTGCACGCAGGTCTGACGGGTTTGTTTTACAAGCTGATCAATATGGGCAACCGCGTGAAAATTCCAGCACACGCGGGCGACTTCCGTTTGATGGACCGCCGGGTGGTGGACGCGCTCAAAGCACTGCCCGAGCGCAACCGTTTCATGAAAGGCTTGTACGCCTGGGTGGGCTTTGCCAGCACCGCCATTGATTACGAACCCCTGCCACGCGCTGCGGGCGAGAGCAGCTTTGGTTTGCGTGGCTCCTTCGCCTTGGCCTTGACGGGCGTGTTGGCGTTTTCCATCGCACCCTTGCGCGCCCTGACCTTGATGGGTTTGCTGCTGGCCAGCGTGGCGCTGGGTTACGGCGCTTGGGTGGTGGCCGAATACTTCATGTGGGGCATTGATGTGCCGGGCTATGCCACGCTGGTGGTGGGTCTGATGTTCTTCAGCGGCATTCAGCTGCTCTCGATTGGCATCTTGGCCGAGTACGTGGGCCGGATTTACGAAGAAGTCAAACAACGCCCGATGTATCTGGTGAGCCACCACTGGGGCACCGGTTTGGCTTTGGCGCCTTCGGCCAAAGCACCTGCTGTGGCGCACACCGAAGACGACGTCGAAGTGCCGGTCTAAACCATGCGCACAGGGCTTTGGTTTTTGGTGGTGGGCGCGTCAGCAGCGCTCACCCACATGGCGGTGTTTGCGCTGGTGGCGCCTTATCTGTTGCCCGAGCTCGCCAATGCCGCGGGATTCTGCGTGGCTTTTGTGGTGAGCTTTGCGGGTCACCGCTTCTTGAGCTTCCAAGATGCCGACACACCACTGTGGCAAAGCTTCAAGCGTTTTGGGGTGACGGCGCTGGCGGGGTTTGCTGCCAACGAAGCGATGTTTGTCGTGCTGCTGCGCGTGTTCGAGTTGCCCAACTTGTTGGCGCTGTTCATCGCGCTGGTGTTGGCGTCTGCGCAGACATTTGTGCTCAGCCGTTTTTGGGCGTTCCGGCGCAAGCACGGCTAGGCTGAGCAGTCACATCCATTGCGCCGCTGCGGTACAGCGTCCAAGCCTGGCCCGTAAACACGGGGACAAAGCCATCGTGCTGTTGCGCGTTCAAGGTGGCCGAGGTGTTGGGAGCCAGCACCCAAGCGCGTGGCTCTTTTTTCAAGCGATCCAAACGCGCCAAGGGCACCAAGCTCTGCGCCGCGCGGGCATCAAAGTCGGCTCCTTCAAACAGTTCACGGCGCCAGTTGTCGCCCGCTGTGCGGCGCAAGCTGTCCCAATCTTGAATCACCTCCAAGGGTTGTTGGAGGTGGGCATAAAAGGGCAAGTCATACGGGTATTCATCGACCACGGCCACCACATCGGTGGGCGCCACTTGGCACGCCAAAACCGCCGCCACATCCACACTGCTGCGTTGCAAGGTGTAACGACCCGCGACCCAATCGGCAGCACCGGCCATCACCAAGGCCACGCTCACGGCGCTGGCAAAGGCACGCGGTGCCCATGCCTGCATCGTCATGCGGCGCTGCCACCACACTGCCGCGATCAACGCTAAAGGCGGCATCACGGGCAAGGCGTAGCCAATGAGTTTGGAGTTTGGAATTGAGAAGAAGCCCAAGATAGCCACGATCCAAATCCAACACAAAGCCATCCAGCGGGTGTCGGCCAACTCGGACGACGCATCGCCCACCACCGGCCGCACACGTTGCCACAAGGATTGCACCGCATCAGCCATCACCAAGAGCGCCCAGGGGAACATGAGCAGCGTCACCGCCACACCATAAAACCACCAAGGCCGTGCGTTGTTGAAGGTGGTGGCGGTGTAGCGACCAAACTGGTGTTTGCCAAACATATAGGCCAGCATGTCCGGGTGCTCACGCGCTGCCAACACAAACCAAGGCAAGGCCAGCGCCACAAACAGCAACACACCACTCACCCAAGGCAGGGCCACCACCTTGCGCCATTGGCGTGTCCACGTGATCCACAGCACCAAGACCAAGCCGGGCAACAGCAAACCAATCAAGCCCTTGCTCAGCACACCCAACGCACAAGCCACAAAGCCTGCGCGGGCCCAACCGGCATGCACGCCGTCTGGGTGCATCAAAGCGCGGGCAAAACACCAGATGGCTACACCCATCCAGGTCGCCACCATCATGTCGTGGTTGACGTATTGACCACCGATCAAAAATGCCAAGCTGCTGCCCAAGATCCAAGCAGCGCGCTGGGCGACCACCGCCCCGGCGATATGACGTGCGCACGCCCACAGCAAAGCCCACATCAGGCACGCATGTGCGGCCACCACCACACGGGATGCCCAAGGGGTCACACCGAACACCGACATCGCCGCCGCTTCGAACCAATACAAGAGCGGCGGTTTGTGAAAAAACGGAATACCGTTCAAACGCGGCGTGAGCCAATCGCCACTGAGCAACATCCAGCGGCCCACCTCGGCATAACGCCCCTCATCGGGCAAGGCCAAAGGACGCGTGGCCGCCAAGACCAGCAGCAAGATGGGCAAGAGGCACAGGCCCAAGCGTGACCAGCGAGAAGAAGTGGGCGCATGTGTGGTCATGTCAAAGTCTCCGAAGCCCGCACCAAGCGCACACCGGCATCACGCAGGTGCTGCACAAAGTCATCGCTGGCGAAATAGGCAAATTCACGTGCACGCGCCGCGCCGATGTCATCATCGGCTTGCGCCGACAACGCAGGATGGCACATGATGATGCAAGGCACGTGGGCCTGCGGCGCATCGCGCAACCAACCTTGCATGTGCTGGGCATAGTCCACCAAGCTGCCATCAAAACCATAAACACCCAACAGCGGTGCGGCCACCGGCCAGTCATGCTGCTGCGCCCAGCGCTGCAAGGCGTGCGCGCCCATGCGGGAAATGATTTGACTCTTCAAACCGGGTTGATCCACTTGTGACACGCGCAACCAAGGGCGCTGGGTCTGAGTGCCATAGCGGCGTGTCAGCACCTCGATCAAGGGCTCACGCAATCCGGCGAATTGCTGGATGTGTTGATGGCCATCGACATGATCAGGCGGTGCTTGCCAATGCGCTTCAAAGGCATCGAGTTGGCGTTCGATCTCGTCACGCACAGCCTGTGCATCAAAGCCGCCCCAACCCAGACCGCTCATACAGGCGCGCAGCATGACGCGGCCCAAGCCAGCGCCAAAGCCGGCTTGTTGCGCAAAGTGGCTGGTCCAATCCAAGTGCAAGCCCACATCCAAACGGTCACGCACATCACGCAAAGCCACCGCGTCTTGCGCCCAGGTGGGCGAGTGCACCATGACGCTGGTTGCGCTCAGGCGACCCAGCAATGCCAAAGCCACAATGCCTTGCGACACCGGGGTGTTCAAGGCGTAGTCGTCGGCACACAGCACCACAGATTTGACGGGAATTTGCGTCATGCGCCAGCGCTCCAGTAGTTGGCGTGGCCGTAATGCTCTTTGAGAAAGTCAATCCACAAACGCAGGCGCAAGGGCAGGTGTTTGCGTTGCGAAAACACCGCATAAATGCCATTGGGTGGCGCGGCAAACGCTTCCAGCAAGGGCACGAGCTGACCGCTCTTTACCTCAGCCTCCACCTCCCAGGTACTGCGCCAGGCAATGCCATAGCCGGCCAAACACCAGTCGTGCAGCACCTGGCCGTCCGAGCAATCCATGGGACCGCTGGGGCGCAGGTGAATCACCTCGTGGCTGCCTTGTGCGGTCGGCACACGAAACGCCCAGCCGCGTGTTTGCGAAGCGTCGCTCGACAAGGTCAAGCATCGAAACCGCGTCAACTCGCTGGGCGACTGTGGCGTGCCATAGCGCTTTAAAAAGTCAGGCGTGGCCACGCACAAGCGGCGGTTGTCGGCCATGCGCACGCTGACCAAGGAGGAGTCTGGCAAATCGCCCACGCGCACGGCGCAGTCAAAACCCTCTGCCGCCAAGTCGACCACACGGTCGCTGAGGTTGAGCGACACCGTCACATCGGGATGCATCAAATGAAATTTGGGCACCAAAGGCGCCACATGGCGGCGGCCAAAACCGGCCGGCGCTGTGATGCGCAAATGCCCGCTGGCCTTCAAACCGCCTGCGCTGACGCTGGCCTCGGCATTGGCCACTTCGCCCAGCAAGCGCTGGCAGTCTTCTAAAAAAGCCGTGCCTTCGTGGGTCAGCGTGATGCGCCGCGTGGTGCGCACCAAGAGCTTGACGCCCAAGTGCGCTTCCAAGCTGTCCAGGCGTCGTCCCATGATGGCGGGGGCCACGCCCTCCGCTTTGGCGGCAGCCGTTAAGCTGCCCTTTTGGGCCACCGACACAAAGGACTCAAAGGCTTTGAGTTTGTCCATGCCGCGATTATCCCCTGCACGCTGTGGCAAGGCGCTGCACCTAAACTTGGGGGCATGAACAACACCTCTTCTGCTTTTCGCCCCACCTGGACCGCACGCGCCACGGCCCGCTTAGAACACCTCGCCCCAGTTTGGTTTGTGTTGGTCATGGGCTGGTGCGGCTTGGCCACCGCATGGCTGCGCGCCGATGTGCAATTTGGCGACATGGCATTGGGTTTGGGCTTGGTGGCGGCCTTGATCGCCACCTTGATTTTTAGCCTCCTGAGCTTGGCCTGCATCGTGCGTTTGCACGCACACCCGCATGCGGTGCAAGCGGATTTGAAGCACCCCGTGCGCCACGCCTTCATGGCAACGCTGCCCATTTCGTTGATGTTATTGGCCACCTTAGGCGCTCGTTTGTTATGGAACACCTCCACGCTGCTCGATGTGGTGTTGCGCACCGTGTGGTGTGCAGGATCGTTGCTGGAGCTGGCCGCCACCGTCTGGGTGCTGGGCCGCTGGCTACGCCCGCAGGCTGAAGGCGGTTTGCAATGGGCCACTTTCACGCCCGTGCTGTTTATTCCGGTGGTGGGCAATGTGCTGGCGCCTTTGGGTGGCGTGCCCATGGGCTTGGGCGCTTGGGCCACCGCGCAATTTGGGATTGGCGTGTTGTTGTGGCCGGTGCTGCAAACCCTGATGGTGGTGCGCCTGGTGCAAGCCGGCCCCCTGCCCGCGCGCATGAGCCCCTCGTTGTTCATCATGCTGGTGCCACCGTCCATCATTGGCTTGGATTTGATCCAACTCGACGCACCCGCCGCCATGGTGTGGGCTTTGTGGGGCATCGGTGTGTTCGTTTTGCTGTGGGTGCTCACGCAGCTCGATGCCATTCGTTCGCAGCCCTTTGGCATGGCCCATTGGGGCATGAGCTTTCCGCTGGCCGCGTTCACCGCACTCACCTTGCATCTGGCGCAAACCCCCGATGGCCGCTGGTTGCAGATGCCCGCCACGTTGATGCTGGCCATCACCTCGCTGGTGATTTTGGGTTTGAGCCTTGGCACTTGGCGCGGCCTGCGCCATGGCAGTTTGTTGGTGCCTGAGAACTGATTACCCCCGTATTTGTCACGACTCCACGAAAATTCAAGATGCAATCTCAGCATGACCATCCTCTAAGATTCGTCTTGAATTCCCTTTTTGCCATTTGTTTTGTTTTCTAAGAGAGATTTCTTCATGACCCAAGCCGCCACCTCACGCACCCAGGTTCACAGCCTGCAAGTCGCCACGCCCTTGCACCGTTTCATCGAGGCCAAAGTGTTGCCAGACACCGGTGTGAGCAGCGAAAAATTTTGGAAAGGTTTTGACGCCATCGTGCAAGACCTGGCGCCCAAAAACATTGCCTTGCTGGCTGAGCGTGATCGCATTCAGTCGGCCATGGATGCATGGCACACACAGAACCCTGGCCCGATCAAGAAGATGAAGGCCTATCGCAAGTTTTTGGAAAAAATTGGCTACCTCGTGCCACAACCTGGCAAGGTTAAGGCCACCACGAAAAACGTGGACGCCGAATTGGCCTTGCAAGCCGGCCCGCAACTGGTGGTGCCCGTGCTCAACGCCCGCTACGCTTTGAACGCCGCCAACGCGCGTTGGGGTTCTTTGTATGACGCGTTGTATGGCACCGACGCCTTGCCCGAAACCCACGGCGCAGAAAAAGGCAAGGGCTACAACCCCGTGCGCGGCGCCAAAGTGATTGAGTACGCACGCTATGTGCTTGACCGCACCGTGCCCCTCAAGAGTGGTTCGCACATTGACTCGACCGGCTACGCCGTGGTGAATGGCGAGTTGGTGGTGTCGTTGAAAAACGGCAAGAGCAGCAAACTGGCCAAAGCAGCCCAATTCGTCGGCTTCCAAGGCAATGCCGCTGCACCTTCTTCGGTGCTGTTGCAACACAACGGTTTACACCTGGACATTCAGATCAACCGCAAAACGCCCATTGGCGCCTCGGACGCTGCAGGCGTCAGCGACCTGATTGTGGAAGCCGCCTTGTCCACCATCTTGGACTTGGAAGACTCGGTGGCCGTGGTGGATGCCGAAGACAAGGTGTTGGCCTATGGCAACTGGTTGGGCATCGTCAAAGGCACTTTGACCGAATCGGTTGAGAAAAATGGCAAGACCTTCACCCGCGGTCTCAACGCTGACCGCGTGTACACCGGCAAAGACGGCAAGCCTGTCAAGTTGCATGGCCGCTCGCTGCTGTTCCTTCGCAATGTGGGCCATTTGATGACCAACCCTGCCATTCTTTACAAAGGCAAAGACGGCCAGGTGCACGAAATTCCAGAAGGCATCATGGACGCGGTGATCACCACCGCCATCGCGTTGCACGACTTGCAAGGCCACGGCAAAAACGGCATTCGCAACTCGCGCACCGGTTCGGTCTACATCGTCAAACCCAAAATGCACGGCCCTGCTGAAGTGGCCTTTGCCGCTGAATTGTTTGGCCGCGTCGAGAAGGTCTTGGGCTTGAAAGACAGCACCGTCAAGCTGGGCATCATGGACGAAGAGCGTCGCACCAGCGTGAACTTGAAAGCCTGTATCGCCGCAGCGGCCAGCCGCGTGGCCTTCATCAACACCGGCTTTCTGGACCGCACTGGCGACGAAATGCACACTGCCATGTACGCAGGCCCCATGATGCGCAAGGGCGACATGAAGTCCAGCGCCTGGATTCAAGCCTACGAGAAGAACAACGTGTTGGTCGGCTTGTCCTGCGGCTTGCGTGGCAAGGCGCAAATCGGCAAAGGCATGTGGGCCATGCCCGACCTGATGGCCGAAATGTTGAAGCAAAAAATTGGGCATCCCAAAGCCGGCGCCAACACAGCGTGGGTGCCCAGCCCGACAGCGGCCGTGCTGCACGCCATGCACTACCACCAGGTCAAAGTCACCGACGTGCAAAAAGAGTTGGAGAAGGTGGACTACAACAAGGTGCGTGACAGCCTCTTGAACGACCTGCTGCAAGTGCCCGTGGTGGCCAAGCCCAAGTGGAGCGCTGCCGACAAACAGCAAGAGCTGGACAACAACGTGCAAGGCATCTTGGGCTATGTGGTGCGCTGGATTGACCAAGGCGTGGGCTGCTCCAAAGTGCCCGACATCCACAACGTCGGCCTGATGGAAGACCGCGCCACGCTGCGTATTTCCAGCCAACACATTGCCAACTGGTTGCAACACGGCATCGTGACGCCTGCTGAGGTGAAAGCCACTTTCAAACGCATGGCCTCGGTGGTGGACAAGCAAAACGCAGGCGATCCGCTGTACCAAAAAATGGCTGGTCGCTTCAGCAACGGTGCAGCCTACCAAGCGGCACTGGACTTGGTGTTCAAAGGCAAAGAGCAGCCCAGCGGCTACACCGAGCCTTTGCTGCACGCATGGCGCTTGAAAGTCAAGGCTGACGTTGCTTAAGCGGCACCTCACTTGATTTTGATCAAACGGCTTCTACGGAAGCCGTTTTTTTTGGATCAAGCCACTATCATTTGGACATGACCTCTCACTTCATTCCGACACTCGTTCGTTTCGCACTTCGCACCTTGGTCGGTTTGGTGCTGACGGCCACATTGGCCGTCGGTCTCTACCTGCTGTTCGCCTACCACTTCACCTACTCCAAAGGCGAAAGCGTGGGCTATGTGCAAAAGCTGTCCTACAAAGGTTGGATCTGCAAGACCTGGGAGGGCGAGCAAATTCGTGCCTTGGCGGTGATGCCCACGATCCCTGAAAAACTTGAGTTCACCGTGCGCGACGTGGCGGTTGCCGATCAGATCAATGCCAGCATTGGCAAAAAAGTGGTGTTGGAATACGAACAACACCAAGGTCTGCCCGGATGCTTTGGCGATACCCAACACTTTGTGGTCGCCGTGCGTCCCGCGCCGGGCGAATAAACCCCACACACGGCTGCTCAGATGAGCAGGCCGCTCCAACAGGGCGTGCCTCGCTACACTCAGGCGTATGTCCACGCCAACATTCACCGCACCTGACCCTTGCGCTTGCCCCTTGTGCGGCAAGCCCAACAAGTGCGCCATGGCGAGCGCCCAAGACAGCGGCCAACCCGCCGCCTGCTGGTGCGTGAATGTGCATTTTTCGCCTGAGTTGTTGGCACGCGTGCCGTCCCACGCGCAACGCAAAGCCTGCATTTGTGCTGCCTGCGCACAAGCGCAGCCAGCGTCAACAAGCCACCACACATGAACGAAGCTGGGTCCCTCGCTGAACTGCAAAGCCGCTACGGCACGCGACATCGCTGGCTGTTGTTGGTGACGGTGATGATTGGCTCGATGGCGGCCATCATTTCATCGACCATCATGAACGTGGGCATTCCCGACATGAGCGTGCAATTTGGCATCGGTCAGGAGCGCGCCCAGTGGGTGAGCTCCAGCTTCATGGTGGCCATGACGGTGTCCATGCTCACCACCCCTTGGTTGCTGGTGCGCTTTGGCTATCGCCGCACCTTCATGGGCTGCATGGTGCTGTTGATGACGGCAGGCATTGCAGGCGGCATTTCGAGCGACTACAACCTGGTGTTGGTGGCACGTGTGGCCGAGGGCCTGGCCGCTGGTGTGGTGCAGCCCATTCCAGCCATCATCATCTTGCGTGCCTTTGACACCGCGGAGCAAGGACGCGCCAACAGCTTTTTTGGCATGGGCGTGGTGCTGGCGCCAGCGATTGGTCCCAGCATTGGCGGTTTGTTGGTGGATTGGATGGGCTGGCGTTCCCTGTTTTTCATGGTGGTGCCGTTTTGCTTGGGCTCGCTATGGATGGCGCTGCGCTATGTGCCCACCACCGCACCCGGTGGCGTGAGCGCCAACCACGGTAACCCCAGCCTGGATGTGGGCGGGCTGGCTTTGGCCACAGTAGGCACCTTGTGTTTGCTCAACGGTTTGGTGACCTTGCATGGTGGGCAAGCCGGGTTGGCCACCGGCTTGATCGCCATGGCCTTGGCCTGTCTGATCGGCTTTGTCGCTTGGCAACGCCATCAAGCAGCGCAAGGCGGTTTGCCCTTGATGAACTTGGCCTTGTTCAAACACCGCACCTTTGCCATGGGCACCCTGGTGGCGTTCACCTATGGCATCGCCCTGTTTGGCTCAACCTATTTGATTCCGGTGTATTTGCAATTGGGCTTGGGGCTCTCGCCCAGCCACGTGGGCACCCTGATGCTGCCAGCAGGTTTGGTGTTGGCGGTCACGATTGCGGTGGTGGGCCGCTACTCCAGCACCCATCCCACACATATTTTGGTCAGCGTGGGGTTGACCTTGCTGTCGCTGTCTTTTGCCTTGATGTGCATCGTCAATCTGCAGACTGCGCTGTGGGTACTGGTGGCCTTGGCCATCTTGGGGCGCATTGGACTGGGCTTTGTGCTGCCCTCGCTCAACATTGGTGCCATGCGGTCGTTGGACAAACAAATGATTCCACAAGGCGCCAGCACCATCAATTTCTTGCGCATGTTGGGCGGCGCTGCAGGCGTGAGCTTGTGCGGCATTTTGCTGGAATGGCGTTTGAGCGCACACGGCGACACCTTGACCAACGCCATCACATCGCCTGCACGATTGGCAGCGTTTGACGAGGTGTTTTTGATGTTGGCTGCCACCTGTTCGCTGGCCTTGCTGGCGGCATGGCGGATCCGCGAAGCGCCTCATTCCACGCATGCTTAAATTTTTGAACGATTTACCATGTGCCAACTGCTAGGACTCAACTGCAAAAACCCCACCGATGCTACCTTCAGCTTCACGGGATTTGCACAACGCGCGGGGGTGACCGATCACCACGCCGATGGCTGGGGCATCGCCTTCTTTGAAGGGTCAGCACAAGACCGAGGCCTGCGTCATTTCATTGACCACTTGCCCGCCAGCACCTCGCCCGTGGCCGAGTTGATCCGCAAGTACCCGATCAAAAGCCGCAATGTGATTTCACACATTCGCAAAGCCACCCAAGGCGTGGTGTCGTTGGAAAACTGCCATCCCTTTGTGCGTGAGCTCTGGGGCCGCTACTGGGTGTTTGCACACAACGGCAATTTGGAAAACTATGCCCCGCGTTTGCACGGCAACTTCAAGCCGGTCGGGCAAACCGACAGCGAGCAAGCGTTTTGCTGGTTGATGCAAGAGCTGGCCAAGTCACACGCCAGCGTGCCCTCGGTGCAAGAACTCACGCTCACGCTGCGCGAATTGGTGCCGCACATCGCCAAGTTCGGCACCTTCAACTTTTTGCTCTCCAACGGTCAAGCGCTGTGGGCCCATGCATCAACCCACCTGTGCTACGTGGAACGCAAGCACCCGTTTGCGAAAGCGACCTTGAGCGACCAAGACATGAGCATCAATTTTGCGGAGCATGCATCGCCGGATGACCGTGTAGCAGTGGTGGTCACAGCGCCGTTAACCACCAACGAAACATGGACCCCATTCCTGCCCGGCGAGTTGAAGGTGTTTGTGGACGGTGAAGTGTTGAAGGCCTGAGTGTTCAAGACTTAAGTACTGAAGGTTTCGCAGCCGCTGTTGTGTTGCTCAAGCCAGCAGGCACCCTGGTGCAATACGGCGACATTGAGGCGCGTTAGCGACGACGAGCCGTGTTGCGCCAGGGCGCCTGCTGGCTTCGGTGATTGGCTGTCGGGTTTAAGCCGCCGCTTTTTCTAGCGCGTCGACGAACATCGCCGCGACATCAAAGCCCGTTTGATCAAAGATTTCCTGAAAGCACGTGGGGCTGGTGACGTTGACCTCGGTCAGGCAGTCGCCAATCACATCCAAGCCCACCAGCAGCAGGCCACGTTGCGCGAGCACCGGACCGAGCGCTTCGGCAATTTCGCGATCACGTGCAGAGATGGCTTGGGCCACGCCTTTGCCGCCTGCAGCCAAGTTGCCGCGCACTTCGCCGCCTTGTGGGATGCGCGCCAAGCAGAAGGGCACCACCTGACCACCGATGACGAGCACGCGCTTGTCGCCCTTGTCGATGGCGGGGATGAACTTTTGCACCATCACGGTTTGCGCGCCATCACGGTTGAGGGTTTCAATGATGGCGCCCAAGTTCAGACCATCGTCTTTGACGCGGAAGATGCCCATGCCGCCCATACCATCGAGTGGCTTCAAGATGATGTCGCGGTGCTGCGCATGAAAAGCCCGCACGGCTTGTGGGTCGCGGGTGACCAGGGTGGGGCTGATGAATTGGGCGAATTCCAGAATTGCCAGCTTCTCGGGGTGATCACGCAAAGCGCTGGGTTTGTTGAACACCTTGGCGCCTTCGCGCTCGGCTTGTTCGAGCAAGTGCGTGGCGTAGAAGTATTCGCTGTCAAAGGGCGGGTCTTTGCGCATCACCACAGCATCGCAACGGCTGAGCGCCATCTGCTCGTCGATGCATTGCACCTCATACCACGCCTCGGCATGGCCCGTCAGGTGCACGCGCTGCACGCGGGCCGTGACACGTTGGCCGCTTTGCCACACGATGTCTTGCGGTTCGCAGGCCAAGACCTGGTGGCCACGCCGCTGCGCTTCACGCATCATCGCAAACGTGCTGTCCTTGTAAATTTTGAAGGACGACAGCGGGTCTGCGACGAAGAGGATGTGCATGGTTTTAAATTTCAATTTTGCTGCCCAACTCCACCACGGAGTTGCTCGGCAAATTCAAGAAATCAGCAGCTGAGCTGGCATTGAGGTGCATTTGCGCAAACAGTTTTTCGCGCCACTGCGCCATGCCCGTGCCGATGGTGGGCACGATGCTGTCACGCGACAAGAAATAGCTGGTGGTCATGGGGCTGACTTCACAGCCCATCCCGCGCAAATGGGTCAAGGCGCCGGGCACATCGGGGTCATCTTTGAAGCCGTAATGAATCACGACTTGCCAGCAGTCGTGGCCCAAGGCAGTGATCTCTAAGCGTTCAGTCTCATCAATCCAGGGCACTTCGTGGTTTTGCACATTCACAAACAAGTTTTGCTGATGCAGCACTTTGTTGTGCTTCAAGTTGTGCAGCATGGCGTTAGGCACTGAACCCTTGCCCGTGGTCAAAAACACCGCTGTGCCATCTACACGTGTGGGGGGCGACAAGAACACGGCGTCCAAAAAGCTGCCCAGGTCCAGCGCGTCTTCTTTGCGCTTTTCGGCCAAGATGCCGCGGCCATCGCGCCAAGTGAGCATCAGCATCATGATGACCGATGCAATCAGCAAGGGGAACCAGCCGCCTTCAAACAGTTTGAGCAAGTTAGAGGCCCAGAACACCACATCGACGGCGAAGAAGAATCCAGTCGCAGCCAAGCACAACCACAGCGGGTATTTCCAGCCGTAGCGAATCACAAAGAAGGTCAGCACGGTGGTGATCAACATGTCGGTACACACCGCAATGCCATACGCTGCGGCCAAGTTGCTGGACGACTTGAACATCATCACCGCCAACACGATCACGCCAAACAAGCCCCAGTTCACAAATGGGATGTAGATTTGGCCGGTGTCCTTCACGCTGGTGTGCAGCACTTGCAAGCGGGGCAAGAAACCGAGCTGAACCACTTGCTTGGTCACACTGAACGCACCTGAAATCAAGGCTTGCGAGGCAATGACCGTGGCCGCCGTTGCCAACACCACCAAAGGTAGCAACAACCATTCAGGGGCCATGTTGAAGAAGGGATTGGCAACCGCGTCGGGGTCGCTCAACAGCAAAGCGCCTTGACCAAAATAATTCAAGGTCAATGCAGGCATGACCACCGAGAACCAGGCCACACGAATGGGGGTTTTGCCAAAGTGGCCCATGTCGGCGTACAGGGCTTCACCACCGGTCACGCACAACACCACGGCACCCAAAATCAAGAAGGTGACTTCAGGCTCAGCGATGATGAAACGAATCGCATGGTGCGGGCTGATGGCCCACAAAATTTCTGGGTGAGAGGCAATGTGGTACAGACCCAAAGCCGCAATGACCGCAAACCACACCACCGTGATGGGACCAAAAAATTTACCAATGCCGCTGGTGCCGCGTTTTTGTACCGCGAACAAACCAAACAAGATGACGATGGTGAGCGGAATCACATACTTCTTGAAAGCCGGTGAAATCACCTCCAAACCTTCCACCGCAGAGAGCACCGAAATTGCGGGTGTGATCACGCCATCGCCATAAAACAAACAGGTGCCAAAAATACCCACAATCAACATGCGATGACGCAGCACCGGACGGTCTTTGACCGCCATGGACGCGAGCGCCAACATGGCGACCAAACCACCTTCACCATGGTTGTCGGCACGCAGCACCAAGGCCACGTACTTCAACGACACGATGATGGTGAGCGTCCAAAAGAAAATCGACAAAATGCCGAAGATGTTGTCAGGCGTGAAGTTCACATGGCCCGAGCCAAACACTTCCTTCATCGCATACAAAACGCTGGTCCCGATATCGCCATAGACCACGCCAATGGCGCCCAGAGTCAGCGCCGCGAGCGACGATTTAGCATGTTGTTCCATCAAAAACCTCAGTCGTAATTTTCAGCTTCGGGGTCGGTCGCTTCGAGTTCGTAACTCGCAGCCAACATGGCCAGTCGTCCAATGACGCCGTACATGTAAAAACGGTTGGGCGTGCTGGCCCCAGGCTTGACCCCGGGTTGCGGCGTGTGTGCACTTTGCTCAAACGCCAGGGGAATAAAACTGGCGCCCGGCGCGTTCAAGTTTTCGTCAATGCCACGGTCTGCATGGACGCGGTAAAAACCGCCCACCACATAGCGGTCCATCATGTAGACCACCGGCTCGGCCACGGCATCATTCAACCGCTCGTGCGTGAGCACGCCTTCTTGGATGATCACCTGGTTGACGGTTTGCCCATCTTTGACCACGCTCATTTTGTTACGGGTTCTGCGGTTCAAAGCGTCCAGGTCTTTGACGTCGCGCACCGTCATGATGCCCATGCCGTACGTGCCGTTGTCGGCTTTGACAATCACGAATGGTTTTTCTTGAATGCCGTACTCTTTGTATTTGCGCTTGATTTTGGTGAGCAAGGCATCCACATTGGTTTGCAAGCACTCCATGCCCGTGCCTTCGGCAAAGTCAACTTCACCACATTGGTTGAACATGGGGTTGATCAGCCAAGGATCGATGCCCAGCAACTTGCCAAAACGCTTGGCCACTTCTTCGTAACACTCGAAGTGCTTGCTCTTGCGGCGCACGCTCCAGCCCGCATGCAAGGGTGGCAACAGGTATTGCTCGTGCAGGTCTTCCAAGATGCCCGGAATACCAGCGCTCAAATCGTTGTTGAGCAAGATCGTGCAGGGATCAAAGTCCTTCAGCCCCAAACGACGTTTGCCACGAATCACGGGTTCGAGCGTGACGCTGTCGCCATTGGGCAATTCAATCGTGGTGTTTTCTTTGATCTCGGGATTGATGGAGCCAATCCGCACATTCAACCCAGCCATCTGAAAAATGCGCTGCAACTGCGCCACGTTCGACAAATAGAACATGTTGCGGGTGTGGTTCTCAGGAATCACCAACAGATTGCGCGCCTCAGGACAGATTTTTTCAATCGCAGCCATGGCAGCCTGCACGGCCAAGGGCAGCATCTCGGGCGTGAGGTTGTTCCAACCACCTGGGTAGAGATTGGTGTCCACCGGCGCGAGCTTGAAACCTGCGTTGCGAATGTCGACCGAGGTGTAGAACGGCGGCGTGTGCTCCATCCACTCCAAGCGAAACCAGCGCTCAATGGCGGGCATGGAATCGAGGATGCGTTGTTCGAGTTCGTTGATCGGGCCCGTCAGAGCGGTGATGAGATGGGGAACCATGGTGTCCTTCTGTGTGGAGGGCAATTCTAGGACTTTCGGATGACAAGGCCGAGCGCCAACGCGACGGTGTCGCAGATTAGATTCAAACCCGGATTTCACCCTGACCCAAAACCACATATTTGAGCGAGGTCAGGCCTTCAATGCCAACCGGGCCACGGGCATGGAATTTATCCGTCGAAATGCCTATCTCGGCCCCTAAACCGTATTCAAAACCATCCGCAAACCGGGTGCTGGCATTGACCATCACACTGGCCGAATCGACCTCGCGCAAAAAGCGCTGGGCGTGCATGTGGTCACGCGTGAGGATGGCGTCGGTGTGGTGGCTGGAGTAATGGTTGATATGGGCAATGGCCGCATCCAACCCCGCCACCACTTTGATGCTGATGATGGGGCCCAGGTATTCCTCAAACCAGTCTTGCTCGGTGGCGTCTTGGAGCTTGGCGCCTGGCACGCTGCGGGCCAAGATGTCTTTGGCTTCTGGGCAGCAGCGCATTTCCACACCCTTGGCCGCATAAATTTTGCCAATCTTGGCCAAGAACTCACTCGCCACACCACGTGCAACCAGCAAGCTTTCGCTGGCATTGCAGGGGCTGTATTTTTGGGTTTTGGCGTTGTCGGCCACGATCACCGCCATGTCGATGTCGCAAGGGTCATCGACATAGGTGTGGCAATTGCCGTCCAAGTGTTTGATGACGGGCACCTTGGCGTCACGGCTGATGCGTTCAATCAAGCCCTTGCCACCGCGCGGAATGATGACGTCAACAAACTCGGGCATGGCAATCAAATGCCCCACGGCCTCGCGGTCGGTGGTGGGCACCAGCTGCACAGCATCGGTAGGCAAGCCACTTTCGCTCAAGGCTTGCTGCACCAATTTCGCCAAGGCTTTGTTCGATTCAATCGCTTCTGAACCACCGCGCAAGATGCACGCGTTGCCGCTTTTGATGGACAAGGAGGCGGCCTCAATCGTGACGTTGGGGCGGCTTTCGAAAATCATGCCGAACACGCCCAAGGGCACGCGCATTTGGCCCACGCGGATGCCGCTGGGTTGTTGCTTCATGCCCATGATTTCGCCAATCACATCCGGCATGGCGGCCAGCTGTTCGCAGCCTTGCGCACAGGTTTCCAACACTTTGGGGGTGAGCTTTAAGCGGTCCACCATGGGCGCATCCAAACCTGCCGCCACAGCGCGTTCAATGTCTTTGGCGTTGTCGATTTGCAAGGCGTCGATGTTGGCGCGCAGCAGGGCCGCGAGCTTGCGCAGCGCGGTGTTTTTCACGGCAGCAGAGGCTTTGGCCATGTGGGCCGAAGCAGCTTTGGCCTGCGCGCCAAGGGCGTGCATGTCGTCAGCGAGGTTGCGTGTTGTCATGGTGTATTGTCCTCATTAAGCGTTGCGCGGCATACAAGCACGGCACAAACGCAACGCCAATCGGTGCAAGGCTTGCCAGTTGTCGGCAGGCCATTCAGGTGTTTTGAGGCCTTTGACAATGCCATCGACTTGGTGTGCCGATTGCAGCAATTTGTCGAGCATGCCCACGCTCAAGCGGGGCAACACGCGTTCAAACAAACGCTCGCGTGGGCCCCAAATGCGCTGTTCACGCAAGGCCATGGGCAAAGCTTTGCCAGAGGCCACAGCATCTTTGACACGTTTCAAAGCACGAATTTCTTCGGCCAAGGTGTAGTGCACCAGAACCTCGGCCTCACCCTCGGCCTTCAGGCCGTCGAGCATGCGCTGCACGCGCAGGGGCTGGCCACTGAGCACAGCCTCGGAGAGTTTGAACACGTCGTAGCGTGCCACGTTCAATACGGCACGTTCGACTTGCTCGAAACTCAACTCGCCTGCCGGATAGAGCAGCGCAAGTTTTTGAATTTCTTGATGTGCCGCCAGCAAATTGCCTTCCACCCGCTCTGCAAAAAACTGCAAGGTGTGCTGTCCGGCTTCACCCGCGGCCACGCGTTGCTGTTGCGCACCCAAGCGTTGCGCAATCCACGTGGGCAGGGCGTGACGTTCAATCGGATCCATCTGCACGCTGATGCCGTTGTTGTCCAGCGCGCTGAACCAGGCCGTGCTTTTGGTCGCTTTGTCCAAACGCGGTAACAGCACCACAGTGAGTGTGCTGTCGTTGCCTTGCGCCAACTCGGCAATTTGTTGCAAGGCCGTGCTCCCGTCTTTGCCTGGTTTGCCAGACGGGATGCGAATTTCAATCAACTGTTTGTCGGCAAACAAGCTCATGGAGCCGCCTGCGGCCAACACCTCACCCCAATCAAAATGCGCCCCTGCCACGGTGTAGACGCTGCGTTCGGTGTAGCCCTGTGCACGCGCCGCAGTGCGCAAGGCGTCGAGCGCTTCTTGCTGCAACAACGGCTCATCGCCATGGAAGGTGTAGAGGCTGCGCAGACCTTTGTCGGCATGCGTCTGCACATGTTGGGCGAACTGGGTAGCGGCGACTTGCATGGGCCACTCAGAGTTGACGCACCGCAGCTAGCCGGCGTTGGATTTGCTGCACCAAATCGTTTTCCATGTCGCGGTACAACAGCGCTTCTTCTGACTCTTTGGACAAGGCGCCCGTTTCGTTGAAGTTGATGTCACGGGTGAGCACCACTTCTGTGTCAGGGATCAACTCTTTGCCACCTTGGGTGCGCAAGCGAAAGCGGTAGCGCAAGCGCAGCTGGAATTCACGAATCGCACCAGTCGCCGTACGACCCACAATGATTTTTTCGCGCAGCTCGGAGAGCTGCTCAAAAATCGCTTGGGCCTGCTCGATCTGCTTGGGATCGGTGATGACGTTGACTTGACCCGACGACTCCAGGCTGCGGCGCAACTTGACGCCAATTGGCGCGTTTTCGGGCGCGGTACTGAACAGCGTCGAGAACGCGTAGTGGGGCGCTTGGCGCAATTCAAAGCCACAGCCGCCCAACAGCGCTGCTGCACAGGCTGATGTCAAAAAGGTACGGCGTGGAATCATCATGTGTGTTTACACCACGATATTGACCAAGCGACCAGGCACCACGATGACCTTCTTCGCAACAGCGCCATTGGCTTGCTTGATGAAGGCCTCGGTGGCCAGGGCGGCTTGCTCGATCTGTTCTTTGCTGGCCGTGGCACTCACCATGACCGAACCGCGCAGCTTGCCGTTGATTTGCAACATCAACTCCAACTCGTCACGCGCCAAAGCAGACTCGTCCACTTCGGGCCATGCGGTGTCCAACAAGTCGCCCGACTGTTGGGCATAGCCCAATTCAGTCCAAAGGTTGGCACTGATGTGCGGACAAGCGGGATAGAGCATGCGCAGCAGAACAGACATGCCTTCGCACAACACGGCGTTGTCGCCCGCGCTGCCATCGGCCTTGAAATCTTCCAAGGCATTGAGCAACTTCATGCAGCCCGACACCACGGTGTTGTATTGCATGCGGTCGTAGTCGTAGCTGACTTGCTTCAAGACGATGTGCATCTCGCGGCGCAAATCGGCGGCTTCTTTGCGCGGCTTGGCTGCGCTCAAGTTACCCGCCGTGGCGGCCTTGAGTGTCGCTTCGTGCTTGAACGCGAAATTCCACACACGGCGCAAGAAGCGGTAGCTGCCCTCTACGGCTGCGTCGTTCCATTCCAGTGTCGCTTCGGGCGGTGCGGTGAACATGGTGTACAGACGCGCGGTGTCGGCGCCGTATTTCTCAATCAGGTCTTGCGGGTCCACGCCGTTGTTCTTGGACTTGGACATGGTGCCCACACCTTCGTAGTCGATGGGTGTGCCCACAGGCAATTTGCCGTCGCTGCTGTCAGCGGCGTTTTTGAGCTTGGCACCCACCACCTTGCCTGCGTCGTCGAGCACGTGCTCGACATCGTGTGGCCAGAAATAGTCTTTGCCGCCCTTGGCGGTGCGACGTGAGTAGATGTGGTTGAGCACCATGCCTTGTGTGAGCAACTTGGTGAAGGGCTCATCGACCTTGACCAAGCCCATGTCACGCATGACCTTGGTCCAAAAGCGTGCGTAGAGCAAATGCAAAATCGCATGCTCAATGCCGCCAATGTATTGGTCCATCGGCGCCCAATACTGTGCGCCTTCGGCCACCATCGCGTCTGCGTTGGTGGGGTCGCAATAGCGCATGAAGTACCAGGACGAATCCACGAAGGTATCCATCGTGTCGGTCTCACGGCGCGCGGGTTTGCCGCACACAGGACAAGTTACACCCGCGTGGAAACCTTCGTGCTTGTGCAGCGGATTACCCGAGCCGTCAGGGATGCAGTCTTGCGGCAACACCACAGGCAAATCTTTTTCAGGCACAGGCACGGCACCGTGTTCATCGCAATGGATGATGGGAATCGGTGTGCCCCAGTAGCGCTGGCGGCTGATGCCCCAGTCGCGCAAACGCCAAGTGGTTTTTTTCTCGCCCAGACCTTTAGCAGCGAGCAACTCAGCGACTTTGTTGACGGCAGCTTTTTGGTTCAACCCATCGAGTTCGCCAGAGTTGACGCACACACCCGCTTTGGTCGCATACCACTCTTGCCAAGCGGTCGTATCGAATGCTAACGAGGCGGCATCGGCAGGTGCGCCGGGTGACGATTTCTGCTCGCAGCATGAGGAACCCGGCGTACCTGTCGACGCCGCCGCTGCACCGTCAAGGCCAACGACTTGTTGAATTGGCAAGTCGTATTTCAAAGCAAACGCAAAGTCACGCTCATCATGCGCCGGCACACCCATGACCGCGCCATCGCCGTAAGACATCAGCACATAGTTGCCCACCCACACCTCGACCTTTGCGCCGGTCAATGGATGCGTGACAAACAAGCCAGTCGCCATGCCCTTTTTCTCTTGCGTGGCCAACTCAGCTTCGGTGGTTCCACCGCTCTTGCATTCTTCGAGGAAAGCAGCCAGCGCAGGGTTGGTGGTCGCTGCGAGCAACGCCAACGGATGCTCGGCAGCCACAGCGCAGAAAGTCACACCCATGATGGTGTCGGCACGGGTGGTGAACACGTACATTTTTCCGTCGCCGATCAACGCGCCATCAGCACCTGCGATGTCGTGCGTGAACGCAAAGCGCACACCCTCAGACTTGCCAATCCAGTTCTCTTGCATCAAGCGCACTTTGTCGGGCCAGCCGTTGAGCGTCGCCTTCTCGTTGCCGATCTGTACATGGTCCAACAGCTCTTGCGCGTAGCGGGTGATGTCGAGGTAGTAACCAGGAATTTCGCGCTTCTCAACCGGCGCGCCCGTGCGCCAGCCTTTGCCGTCAATCACCTGCTCGTTGGCCAACACGGTTTGGTCCACCGGATCCCAGTTCACCACTTGGGTCTTGCGGTAGGCAACGCCTTTTTCCAGCATCTTCAGGAACAGCCATTGGTTCCACTTGTAATACGTCGCATCGCAGGTGGCCACCTCGCGTGACCAATCGATGGCCAAGCCCATCGCCTGCATTTGCTTCTTCATATAAGCAATGTTTTCGTAGGTCCACTTGGCAGGTGGCACGCCATTTTTCAGCGCGGCGTTTTCAGCCGGCAATCCAAAGGCGTCCCAACCCATGGGCATCAAGACGTTGTAGCCCTTCATGCGCAGATTGCGCGTAAGCATGTCGTTGATGGTGTAGTTGCGCACATGGCCCATGTGCAACTTGCCGCTGGGGTAAGGCAGCATGGAGCAGGCGTAAAACTTCTTCTTCGACGCGTCTTCGGTCACGCGGTAAGCGTCGGCTTGGGTCCAAGCGGCCTGAACAGCACGTTCGACCTCGGTGTGGTTGTATTTGTCTTGCATGGAATCAGTCAGAGAACCCCGAAATCAACGGGGAGCAGCGCCTTAAAAAGCAAAGGCGGGATATGCCTAGATTTTAGGGCTTGCTTGGCTTCACCCGTCAGGGGCGCACCGAAGGTTGTTTGCGCTCGGAGACGAAGCCAATACGGGTCATGCCGGCCTGCTGCGCCAGCCCCATGACCTCCACCACCCGGCCGTAAGGGACGGCGGTATCGGCACGCAGCTGAATTTCAGGCAGCTCACCCGTGCCGCGCGCCGCGGCTTCGGTTGCTTTGGCATTCAAGGCTTGCGCCAACGCTTCCAAAGACACCGCCTGCTCATCTAAAAACACCTGCCCTTGGGCATTGATGCCGAGTTTGACAAACCGCGGGGGGGCGATGCTGGCCTGCCCGCCTTCGGCTTGGGGCAAATCCAGCTTCAAAGCACTGACCATCAAGGGCGCGGTGATGATGAAGATCACCAGCAACACCATCATCACATCCACCAGCGGTGTGACGTTGATATCGCTCATGGGCGCTTGGCCCGGTGTGCGTTCGAAACGTCCAAACGCCATTTACAGCGCCCGCAGATCGTGGGCAAAGCCTTCGAGCTCTTGCTCCACGCGATTGATGACACGACCCATCACGTTAAACGCCAACACTGCAGGCAGCGCTACGGCCAAACCCGCCGCAGTCATGATGAGGGCTTCGCCGACAGGCCCGGCCACCCGTTCAATCGTGAGTTGCCCGGCTGTTGCAATGCCTGTGAGCGCGTGATAAATGCCCCAGACCGTGCCCAACAAACCCACAAAAGGGGCCGTCGATCCGACCGTTGCGAGCAGCACCTGCCCGGACTGCAAACGATGCAGCACCGCATGCAAGGCATCGCGCAAGACGCGGGTGCGTTGGGTCACCACATCGCCTTGTGCGCCCAGAGTCCCGGGGATGAGTTGTTGTGAAGCTTGAGCCAAAGGTGTGAGCACAGCCATGCGGTCGATGGCCGCCAACACACGCAAGCCTTGCGGCACATCAGGCGCTTGCCAGAAGGCCGCTTTGCCGTTGTGCACATCCACACTGACACGATGCAACAACCAAGTTTTGTAAAGAATCACCGCCCAGCTGGCCACTGACATGGCCAGCAACACCAAGCTCAATGTGACGCTGAGCGCATCGCCCCCATGAGTCGCAGTCAAGACATCCATAAATCGGTTAACGCAGGTTCAACACATCAAACATGTCGTACAGGCCTTTGCTCTTGCCCGCCAAGAAGCTGGCCGCGCGCAGACTGCCTTGCGCATACGTGGCACGGCTGGACGACTTGTGGGTGACCTCAATGCGCTCACCAGTTCCGGCAAACAACACAGTGTGATCGCCCACGATGTCACCCCCTCGGATGGTGGCAAAGCCAATGGTGGACGGGTCACGCTCGCCGGTGTGGCCATAGCGTTCGTAGATAGCGCAGTCTTTGAGGTCACGCCCAAGTGCTTCGGCAATGACTTCACCCATTTTGAGCGCGGTGCCTGAAGGGGCATCCACCTTGTGGCGATGATGCGCTTCAATGATTTCAATGTCGTAGCCCGTGGGCATGGCCTGGGCTGCCATTTGCAACAGCTTCAAGGTGACGTTGACGCCCACGCTCATGTTGGGGGCCATGACAATCGCAATGTCTTTGGCGGCGTCAGCAATTTCTGCTTTTTGAGCGTCGGTAAAGCCTGTGGTCCCGATGACTAATTTGATGCCCAACTCGCGACATACCTTCAAATGCGCCAACGTGCCTTCAGGGCGGGTGAAGTCAATCAGCACCTGGCTGTTTTGCAAGCCTTTGCGCACATCGGCCTCGATGTTCACGCCACTGGCTTGACCCAAAAATCCAGTGGCATCGTTGCCAATGCCTGGGCTAGAAGGGATGTCCAATGCGCCGGCCAGTTGGCAGCTGGGATCGTTGCGGACCGCCTCAATCAGCATGTGGCCCATGCGGCCGCTGGCGCCAGCGATGGCAATTTTCAAAGAATCAGGGGTATGGGCCATGGTGTGAGGCACTTTCCAAAATCAACGGGCCGGACTTTCGAGCGGCGGGTAAGCCACGGGGGCAGAAGGAGCAGAGACGGTGTTATTTGTAGCAGCCGCGGAAGGTTTTGCGGGGAATTGCGACAAAATTTCTTCGCTCGCTTTGAGTTCTGGGACTTTGGTCGGCGCACGGCGTGTGTCCAACTTGGCGGCAAATTCAGCCTCGGTGGGCAAGGGGTCGCCCTCAATGCGCTCCAACACATCCCCTTTGAAAAACACGCTCAAGCGACGCTGCTGGGGTTCAGCCCCTTGGCGATTGATGGTGAAGGCGTAGTCCCAACGGTTGCCATGAAACACGCTGGTAACCAAGGGGGTGCCCAAAATGTCGCGCACGGCTTGACGTGGCATCCCTAGGCGCAGCGCTTGCACTTGCTCACGCGAGACAAAGTTACCTTGCACCACCTCGGGGCGGTAAGGCGTGATGAAGTTTGAGCACGCGGACAAACCCAAGTTCGCCACCACACAAGCCGCCAATAGAACAGCCGACGGACGCGATGCTGGAGAAGATACTTTTCGACAGAATTCAAACATGTGTGAAAGGCCGAAATAGGCTGTAACGCTATGATCGGTTCATTGTAGCGGGCAGCCCCGTCAACACCCGATTTGGAGAGACCCATGGCCCACGCCAACGACCTGAAAAGCATTGGCCTCAAGGCAACCGTGCCGCGGCTGAAAATTCTTGAGCTTTTTCAACGCGGCACACAGCGCCACATGACGGCAGAAGACGTGTACCGCCAGCTCGTGCTGCAAAACGTGGACATCGGACTGGCCACGGTTTATCGGGTGCTGATGCAGTTTGAACAAGCCAACATCTTGACCCGCAGCCATTTCGAAAGTGAACGCGCGGTCTACGAGCTCAACGAAGGCGAGCATCACGACCATTTGGTGTGTTTGGATTGCGGTCGCGTGGAAGAATTTCACGACCCCGAAATTGAGGCGCTACAAGTGAAAGTTGCCAAGCGGCAGGGCTTTGAAATTGCCGACCATGCACTGAGTTTGTACGCCCACTGCCGCAAAAAGAACTGCGCGCATCGCCCCGCCAGCGCGAAAACCTGAAGATCGGCGCTCAGTGCTGAGACATGGCGCGCTGATGGCGCGTGATGAACTCTTGGTAGGTATCCACACCGCGGAGTTGCAAGATGGAGTTGCGCACCGCCGCTTCCACCAAGACCGCGATGTTGCGGCCCGCCACCACCTGAATCACCACTTTGCGCACGGGCACACCCAGCACATCTTGGGTCAGGGGCTCATGGGGCAAACGCTCGTAGTCACGTTCTAGCGTTTCTTTGCGCACCAAGTGCACGATCAGCTTCAAGCGCATCTTGCGACGCACCGCGGTCTCGCCAAAAATCGCGCGAATGTCCAGCAGACCAATGCCGCGCACTTCCAGCAAGTTCTGCAGCAACTCGGGACAGCGACCTTCGATGGTGGCTTGGTTGATGCGGTACAAATCCACCGCATCATCCGCCACCAAGCCATTGCCGCGTGAGATCAGCTCCAAGCCCAACTCGCTCTTGCCCAAGCCCGACTCGCCCGTGATCATCACACCCAAGCCCAAAATATCCATGAACACGCCATGCATCGAGGTGCGATCGGCGAAGTGCTTGGACAAGTAGGCCCGCAGCACATCAATCACAAACGCCGCCGACTCAGAGGTGGCAAACATCGGAATCTGAGCGCGCTCGCACATCGCCACCAGCTCATCAGGAGGGGTTTGACCATCGGCCAGCACCAACACGGGGGGCTCTAGGGTGACAATGCGTGAGACGCGACGCGCGCAATCGGCAGGTGCGCCACGCGAGATGTACGCGATTTCACGCTCACCCAAGATTTGCACCCGGTAGGGATGGATGTAGTTGAGGTAGCCCACCAAGTCGGCCCCTGAGCGGGCGGCGCGCACGGCGACTTCATCGAAACGACGCTCTGAGGCGCCAAGACCCGCCAACCATTGCCAGCGCAACTTGGCGCGAAACTCTTCAAACAGAACGTCTGCACTGACGGCTGTGGGTTTCACGCTTGCACCGAATTCCAGGTGGAGATGATGCGGCTCAATTCGACCGCATCGTCACATGATTTGATTTTTTCGCGCAGTGCGCTGTCACTCAACAGCTCGGCGATTTCGGACAAGATTTCCAAATGCTTTTGCGTCGAGGCTTCGGGCACCAACAAGAAGATCAGCAAGTTGACAGGCTGCTCATCGGGGGCATCAAAGCCAATCGGCTGGGCCAGTTGGAACACGGCCGCCATGGGCGACTTCAGTCCTTTGATGCGACCATGCGGAATCGCCACGCCATGCCCTAAGCCTGTGGAGCCCAAACGTTCGCGCGCAAACAAGCTGTCTGCGACCAAGGCACGGCTCAAGCCATGCAGGTCTTCAAACAAAAGACCCGCTTCTTCAAAAGCGCGTTTTTTACTGGTGACCTCAACACGCACAAGAACTTGTGCTGGAGGAAGGATGGCGGCTAGGCGGTTCATGGTTGAGCGGCAGATTATGCACCCGTCAATGCCAACTCTCCAAAAGCAAAAACCGCCAAATTCTGGCGGTTTTGAGAAGTTTTTGTGACCAAAAACATTACATCAGGCGTTTGGGGCTCTCATGGTGATGATTTTGCAAACGGTCTTTGTGGCGCACGACCTGACGGTCGAGCTTGTCGACGAGTTCGTCCACGGCGGCGTACAGGTCCTCATGGGCGCTCTCGGCAAACATGTCACTGCCTTTGACGTGGATGTTGCATTCGGCTTTTTGACGACCTTCTTTTTCCTTTTGGTTTTCAATGCTGAGGAGTACTTTGACATCCACCACCTGATCGAAATGTCGCGTAATTCGGTCCAATTTTCCTGTCACATAGCTGCGCAAAGCGGGGGTAACTTCAAGATGGTGACCACTGATCGTCAAGTTCATATAAGCCTCCTTTGGTGAATTGGCAGTTTCACTATGCGCCTGCTCCTCCAAAAAGGCAATGGGTGGCGCGCAAAGAAACGTGAAAAAAGCCCTCCGGAAAACCCTAATCTCTGGACCTCTCGGTGCGATAATTTGTACTTCATCAACAGCGGAGCTCTCTCCTTGGAAACCTACCCTAGTCGGTAGCTTTCGGATCGCCCCAGGCCCTTGTGCCGCTCGGATTCGAAAGCTGCATATTTTTCCCTTCGAATTTCCGTGCCACCCGCACAAGGATCGCCATGCTCAATATCTTTACGCTGGCCAACGGTCGTCTCTTTCAAGAAGAGATCGAATCGCTGGAAGAACTCTCCAAATTCCAACCGATCTGGGTTGACCTTGAAGCGCCCACGCTTGAGGAAAAACGCTGGATCAAGCAGTACTACGGCCTGTCCATCCCCGAAGACGCGATGGACGAGGACATCGAGGAGTCGGCCCGCTTCTACGAAGAAGACAACGGCGAGCTGCACATTCGCAGCGACTTCTTGATTGCCGACGAAGACGAACCCCGCACAGTGCGTGTGGCCTTCATCTTGAACCAAAGCAACGCCGCCCTGCGCAGCCGTGGCGTGTTGTTCTCCATCCACGATGAAGACGTGCCGGTGTTTCGCCTGCTGCGCATGCGCGCCCGTCGCGCGCCCGGCTTGATTGAAGACGCCAAAGAAGTGCTGCTCAAGCTGTTTGACGCCGATGCCGAGTACTCGGCCGACACGCTCGAAGGCATTTACGACCAGCTGGAAAAAGCGGGCAAATTGGTTTTGTCAGAAGACGTGACCGACGCCTTGGCCGGTGATGTGCTGGGCGCCATCGCGCGCCAGGAAGACTTGAACGGGCGCATTCGCCGCAACGTGATGGACACCCGCCGTGCGGTGAGTTTCATGATGCGCTCGCGCATGCTCAACGCCGAGCAATTTGAAGAAGCGCGCCAAATTTTGCGTGACATCGAATCGCTGGACAACCACACCGCGTTTTTGTTCGACAAGATCAACTTCTTGATGGACGCCACCGTGGGTTTCATCAACATCAACCAGAACAAGATCATCAAGATCTTCTCGGTGGCCAGCGTCGCCTTGCTGCCACCAACCTTGATTGCCAGCATCTACGGCATGAACTTCCAGCACATGCCTGAACTGGACAAAACCTGGGGTTACCCCTTCGCACTGGCCCTGATGGTGGCCAGCGCCTTGGTGCCCATGTGGTACTTCCGCAAGCGCGGCTGGCTCAAATAAACTCGCGCCTCAGCATGGCAGCTGGGCCAGGAAATGGTCCAACACGGCCACGCTGTAACGGCTGGCAATGCTGCGAATGAAACGCGGAAAGTCCACATGCGCCGCATCGTCGGCGCGGTCTGAAATGGTGCGCACAGCAGCCAAGGGCACGCCGTAGTCGTGACACACCTGCGCCATGGCGGCGCACTCCATTTCCACCGCCAAAGCATCTGGCAAGCGCTGTTGCAAATCGGCACTTTCTGCGCTGCTAGACACAAACCGATCGCCACTGGCAATCAGGCCTTGGTGCACACGCGAAGCGGCTAAGTTGATATCGAGCCACTCGCTTGCGGGCAACGTATTGACCACATCTTGTAGAGCCAACGGAGCTGCGTGAAGCAAAGCGTCACGCAATCCAGCATCGGAGGGAAAGCGGGTCATGCCACTCAAAGGCACTTCATAGCGCGGAAACAAGGGCGAGGCATCCATGTCGTGCTGCACAAACTCCGTCGCCACCACCACATCGCCCACCTGAACATGCGGCGCCAGACCACCGGCCACCCCCGTGAACACCATGCGCGTGACGCCAAAGTGCTCGATCAAGGTCGTGGCCGTGGTCGCTGCGGCCACCTTGCCAATGCGTGACAGCACAGCCACCACATCGTGGCCCTGCCAATGCCCGAGCCAGAATTCGCGCCCAGCCACGACAGTTTTGTGTTCATCGGGCATGCGTGCCAGCACCGCCGCCAGCTCTTCGTGCATGGCGCTGACCAAGGCAATGCGGGTCATTTGTGATCGCGCAGCTCGCGACGCAGCACTTTGCCCACCGGGGTTTTGGGTAATTCATCGCGGAACTCCACCACACGCGGCAATTTGTAACCGGTGAGGTTGTGCTTGCAGTGCTCACGCACCTCGGCTTCAGTCAAGGCAGGATCTTTTTTAACCACCACCAACTTGACCGCTTCGCCGGAGCGCTCGTCAGGAATGCCGATCACCGCGCACTCCAACACACCGGGCAAACTGGCCACCACATCTTCCACCTCGTTGGGGTAGACGTTGAAGCCGCTGACCAAGATCATGTCTTTTTTACGATCCACGATGCGAAAGAAACCCCGCTCGTCCATGATGCCGATGTCGCCCGACTTGAAGAAACCATCCACCGTCATTACACGGGCGGTCTCATCTGGGCGCTGCCAGTAACCGGCCATCACCTGCGGGCCGCGAATGGCAATTTCACCCGGCTGTCCGACAGGCACTTCATTGCCATCGTCGTCGATGATCTTCATCTCGGTGCTGGGAATCGGCACACCAATGGTGCCGGTGTAGGCCGTGCTCGTCACCGGATTGCAACTGGCCGACGGGCTGGTCTCTGACAGGCCATAACCTTCGCAAATCGGGCAACCTGTTTTCTCCAACCACAGTTTGGCCACCGCACCTTGCACTGCCGTGCCGCCACCCAAAGACACCACCAAATGTGACCAATCGACTTTGCTGAAATCAGGATGGTTGGCGAGTGCGTTGAACAAGGTGTTCACAGCCGGAAAAATATGAAAGCGCTGCTTAGACAGCTCTTTGCACACGGCTGGAATGTCGCGCGGATTGGGAATCAAAATCGAGCGTCCACCCATGCGCAGACTCGACATCATGTTGATGGTGAACGCGAAGATGTGATACAGCGGCAAGGCGCACACAAACGTCACCTGCTCGTTCGCCGGAATGCGTTTGAGCGCGGGTGAATTCCACATCTCCGACTGCAAGACATTGGCCACCAAATTGCGGTGCAGCAACTCTGCGCCTTTGGCCACACCGGTGGTGCCGCCGGTGTATTGCAAGGCTGCCAAATCTTCGCCATCAATGGCGGGCAAGGTCAAGGTGCAACGCTCGCCTTGGGCCAGTGCATCGTTAAAGCGCACCGCCGTGGGCAAATCGAACACGGGCACCATTTTCTTGACGCGGCGCACCACATGGTTGACCAACAAGCCTTTGAGTAAGCCTAAACGGTCGCCCATGGCGCACAACACCACATGTTGCACAGGCGTTTTATCCAGACATTGCTGCAGCGTGGCAGCAAAGTTTTCCAAGATGATCACCGCTTTGGCATCCGCATCCTTGAGTTGCACCTCGAGTTCGCGTGCCGTGTACAAGGGGTTGATGTTGACCACCACAAAGCCGGCACGCAATACAGCGGCCACTGCCACGGGGTACTGCAGCACGTTGGGCAGCATGATGGCCACGCGATCGCCAAACACCAGCCCCAAGCTTTGCAAATAAGCCGCCAACACCTGGCTCAAGCGGTCGAGCTCGGCGTACGACATATCACGCCCCATGAAGCTGAAGGCCGGACGATCGGCAAACCGCTTGAAGCTGTCTTGCATCAGCTCGACCAAGGAGCTGTAGGTGCGGGTGTCAATGTCTGCCGACACCCCTTCGGGGTAGGCGCTCAACCAAGGACGACTCATCATGCTTTATTCAACCGCCTTCACCATGTCTTCCACCACCTTCTTGGCGTCGCCAAACACCATCATGGTTTTGTCCATATAGAACAACTCGTTGTCCAAACCGGCATAGCCCGCCGCCATCGAGCGTTTGTTGACGATGATGGTCTTGGCTTTGTAGGCTTCCAAAATCGGCATGCCGTAAATGGGTGAACCCTTGGTCAATGCCGCGGGGTTCACCACGTCGTTGGCACCCAAGATGATGGCCACATCGGCTTGACCAAACTCGCCGTTGATGTCTTCCATCTCAAACACTTGGTCATAAGGCACTTCGGCCTCGGCCAGCAACACGTTCATGTGGCCCGGCATACGCCCCGCCACAGGGTGAATCGCGTACTTCACCGTGATGCCTTTGTGCATCAGTTTCTCGGCCAATTCATTCACCGCATGCTGGGCACGCGCCACGGCCAAGCCGTAACCTGGCACGATCACCACCGTCTCGGCGTTGGCCAGGATGTAAGCCGCGTCATCGGCACTGCCGCTCTTGACCGGGCGTTGTTCTTGGCCGCCTGCGCCTGTGGTCACCGCCTCGGCGCCAAAGCCACCCAAGATCACGCTGAAGAACGAGCGGTTCATCGCCTTGCACATGATGTAACTCAGGATCGCGCCTGAGCTGCCCACCAGAGAACCGGCAATGATCAGCATGCTGTTGTTGAGCGAGAAGCCAATGCCCGCAGCCGCCCAGCCCGAATAGCTGTTGAGCATGGACACCACCACCGGCATGTCAGCGCCGCCAATCGGGATGATGATGAGCACGCCCATCACAAACGACAGCGCCAGCATGGCGAAGAAAGCGGTCCAGCTTTCGGTCGCCACAAACATCAGGCCCAAGCCAATCGTGGCCAAGCCCAACACCAGGTTGAGCATGTGCTGACCCGAAAAACTCACCGGCGCACCTTGGAACAAACGGAATTTGTATTTGCCCGACAGCTTGCCGAACGCAATCACCGAGCCGCTGAACGTGATGGCACCAATCGCCGCGCCCAAGAACAGCTCCAAACGGTTACCTGCCGGAATCGGGAAACGTTGCACCATCTCGGTGATGACCACGCCAGACGTGGTTTGCATTTTGGTGATCAGCTCTTGCGGCGCGGGCGTGATGCCAAACGCCCAAGGCTCGGCCACGGCCGCCACACCGATGAACACGGCAGCCAAACCAATCATGCTGTGCATGAAAGCCACCAGCTCGGGCATCTTGGTCATCTCGACGCGCTGCGCCATGATCGTGCCGGCACCGCCGCCCACCACCAAGCCCAACAATACCCAGCCCATGCCGAGCGAGGACCCCGAGAGCTTGACGATCAAGGCTGCGGTGGTGAGCACCGCAATCGTCATGCCGGTCATGCCAAACACGTTGCCGCGAATCGACGTAGTGGGGTGACTCAAGCCTTTCAAGGCTTGGATGAAACAAATACTCGCCACCAAATACAGCAGCGTGACCAAGTTCATTGACACAAAGTCCATGCTCATGCTTTGTCTCCTGCGTGCTCAGCGGCTTTGGCTGGTTTTTCTTTTTTCTTGAACATTTCCAGCATGCGGCGTGTGACCATGAAGCCACCAAACACGTTGACCGCAGCCAGCGCCACCGCCAGCACACCCATGGTTTTGCCCAGGGTGGTTTCGGTCATCGCAGCCGCCAACATGGCGCCCACGATGACGATGGCCGAGATCGCATTGGTCACCGCCATCAGCGGGGTGTGCAAAGCGGGTGTGACGGTCCACACCACGTGGTAGCCCACGTAGATGGCGAGCACAAAAATAATGAGGTTGACAAGGGTGGGTGACACAGCATCCATGATTCGAATTCCTTTTTATTTCTTCACCACAGCGCCGTCGCGGGTCATCAGACACGCGGCCACGATGTCATCTTCCAAGTCGATGTGCAGCGCACCTTCTTTGTTGATGATGAGCTTCAAAAAGTCCAGCACGTTACGTGCGTAGAGTGCGCTGGCATCGGCCGCCACCAGCGCCGGCAAGTTGGTCTCCCCCACCAAGGTCACGCCGTGCTTGATGACGGTTTTGCCGGCCTCAGTCAGTGGGCAATTGCCGTCTGTACCGTGCGCGCCTTTGCCGGCGGCAATGTCGATGATGACCGAGCCTGGCTTCATCGCCTTGACCATGTCTTCAGTCACCAACACGGGCGCCGCGCGACCGGGAATCAGGGCCGTGGTGATCACCACATCGGCCTGCGCCACGCGCTTGGCCACTTCCACCTTTTGGCGATCCAACCAGCTTTGCGGCATGGGTCGGGCATAGCCGCCCACGCCTTCGGCGGCGTCTTTTTCGTCTTGGCTCTCAAAGGGCACGTCGATGAACTTGGCACCCAAGGACTCGACTTGTTCTTTCACGCTGGGGCGCACATCGGTGGCTTCAATCACTGCACCCAAGCGCTTGGCCGTGGCGATGGCCTGCAAACCGGCCACGCCCACACCCAAGATCACCACGCGTGCAGCTTTGACCGTACCGGCCGCCGTCATCAGCATGGGGAAAAACCGTTGGTATTTGTCGGCGGCCAACATGACCGCCTTGTAGCCCGCAATATTGGCCTGGCTCGACAACACGTCCATGCTTTGGGCACGGGTGGTGCGCGGTGCGGCTTCGAGTGCAAAGCCCGTGGCGTCCGCTGAAGCCAAACGCTGCAAGCCTTCGGCATTGAACGGCTCCAACATACCCACCACCGTGCTGCCCGACTTGACCAAGGGCAACTCGGCAGCCTCTGGCGAGCGGACCTTGAGCACCAAGTCAGAACCCCAGGCGCTGGCGGCGTCCACCACCGTGGCCCCCGCCGCCTCGTAGGCAGCATCTGTCACGCTGGCCGCCACACCCGCACCCGCTTGCACACGCACGGTGTGACCTTGGGCAATGAGTTTTTTGGCCGTTTCTGGCGTGACAGCGACACGGGTCTCTCCGGCCGTCGTTTCGGCGGGAATGCCTATCAGCATGGGGGTCTCCTCGGGGAAATAAGTGTTGTTGTCAGAGTCATGAAAGGTTACACCAGAAACAAAGCCTCTCGGCTCGGACTTACCCGAAAGATAATGCGCAGATGAATAAACGTTGGAAACCCAGCGTCACCGTCGCCGCCATCATCGAGCGCGACGGACGCTACCTGCTGATCGAAGAACACACGCCCGAGGGTTTGCGCCTGAACAACCCGGCGGGACACCTCGACCCCGGAGAAGCGCCTGAAGCAGGTTGCGCGCGTGAGGCCTTGGAAGAAACCACCTACCGCTTCACACCCACGGCCTTGGTGGGCGTCTACATGTCGCGCTTGCAACGCCCCGCACGCGAAGGCCGCGCCGCCGAAGACATCACCTACTTGCGCTTTGCCTATTGCGGCGAACTGGGTGAGCAAGTGCCAGGCGCGACGCTGGACACCGGCATTGTGCGCACCTTGTGGATGAGCGTCGACGAAGTCCGCGCGCAAACCCACCGACTGCGCAGCCCGTTGGTGCTGCGCTGCATCGAAGAACATGCGGCGGGCCAACGCTTTCCGCTCGAACTGGTGTACACCGACCCCAGCGTGGGTCATCCCCCACAGGGATAATTGCCCCATGGCAAATAACAAACGTGTCGTGGTGGGCTTGAGCGGTGGCGTGGACTCTGCGGTCAGCGCCTACCTGCTCAAACAACAAGGCTACGACGTGGTCGGCATCTTCATGAAAAACTGGGAAGACGATGACGACAGCGAGTACTGCTCGTCCAACATCGACTTCGTGGACGCCGCTGCCGTGGCCGACGTGATTGGCATCGAGATTGAACACGTCAACTTTGCCGCTGAGTACAAAGACCGCGTGTTTGCCGAGTTCTTGCGCGAGTACCAAGGCGGCCGCACACCCAACCCCGACATTTTGTGCAACGCTGAAATCAAGTTCAAAGCGTTCTTAGACCATGCCATGCGCCTAGGCGCAGAAAAAATTGCCACCGGCCACTACTGCCGCGTGCGTGAAATGGATGGCGAGTTTCAACTGCTCAAGGGCTTGGATCCCAGCAAAGACCAAAGCTACTTTTTGCACCGCTTGAACCAAGCGCAGCTGTCCAAAACCTTGTTCCCCGTAGGCGAGCTGCACAAAACCGAAGTGCGCCGCATTGCGGATGAAATTGGCTTACCCAACGCCAAGAAAAAAGACTCCACCGGCATTTGCTTCATCGGTGAACGCCCGTTCCGTGAATTTTTAAACCGCTACATTGCCAACGAACCCGGCCCCATCAAAGACGAACGCGGCCGCAAAATTGGCACGCATGTGGGCCTGAGTTTTTACACCCTGGGTCAACGCCAAGGTTTGGGCATTGGCGGCCTCAAGGCCAAAGGCGCAGACATGGAAGCACTGCGCGCGCGCGGGTTGCGTGGCGCCGGTGAACACCAACCCTGGTTTGTGGCCCGCAAAGACTTGGCCACCAACACCTTGTACGTGGTGCAAGGCCATGACCATCCCTGGTTACTCTACGGCTCATTGCATGCCGATGATTTGAGCTGGTGCGCACCCCAAGCACCCACACCCGGGCGCTACGCTGCCAAAACTCGCTACCGCCAAGCCGATGCACCGTGCGCGCTGAGCTACAACGACAAAGGCGAGCTGGTACTCGCCTTTGATGATCCTCAGTGGGCCGTCACACCGGGCCAGTCGGCTGTGTTGTATGACGGCGATGTGTGTTTGGGCGGCGGGGTCATTGCAAGCGCTGCAGCGCTGCAAACAACCCCAGCCTGAGCTTTACTTGATCGCAGCCGCAGGTGCTACCGAGCCCACGGTCTTGGCGGCATCAGCCTTCGCTGAAACTTTCTTTTCCCTCACAGCTTTGTGAGCCTCTGCTTTCGCAGCAGGCGCGGCTTCTGCTTTCGCAGCCACAGCTGCGGCAACAGGTGCTGCGGTTGCGGGTGTTGCCACTGGAGCAACGGGTGTCGTTGCGAACGCGGCAGCAGAAAAAGCACCAACGATCAAAGAGGCAATCAGCTTGTTCATATAAATTCCTTTACGGTGATTGAACAACTCCAACATCGGAGTGAGTATTCAACGGCACTCGGAACACGCTTGTTGACGTAAATATTTAAATATTTCGGTCAACGTTTTAAACCCTACTTCGTTACGTCTGCGCAGCTGACGCCGCAGCACAGCAACAGGATTGCAGCCAGCCATGGTTTAAGTGTCGACGCATGCATCATTTGCTCTTGGCTTTTTGCTCTTCGCGGTATTGCTTGAGCAAAGACTCCAGCTCCAACTGATAACGCTTGGCCTCTGCCGGATACATCTGCGTGCGCTGCTGGTAGAAATCCTTCAACCATTGCTCGCCATCGGCCAGGCTGCCTTGCGCCTGCGACTTCAGGTATTGCCCCGCCTCTTGGATGTAACCATCTTCCACTGCAACCTTGTTGGTTAGCGCATTGACTTGCCCACTGAGATCGCCAATTTTTTGGTCCAACGCTTTGACTTGGTTTTGTATCTTTGAAACGTCCGCGCTTCCTGAACCCAAGCCTTGTTCCAGCAATTGGCTCTTTT
>CANGIQ010000020.1 GCA_947453965.1 Comamonadaceae bacterium | reverse complement strand
CTTTTTCGTGATCCGCAAAAGTACCCGACTGGCGCAGCAATTGGTCCACCATGGTGGTTTTACCGTGGTCAACGTGGGCGATGATGGCGATGTTGCGAATTTGCTTACTCATGCTTCTCTCTTCCTTTATGCCTGCTGGGCCAGCACAGGCTGGTTGACAGGCGATTTTTCCAAAATTTGTTGAATTTCAAGGGGACTCAACAATCGTCCCGGAATCAGTTCTCCCGCTTTGACATGGGCACTGCCCAGCAAAGCGCGCGGCTGCTCGCCAAACACACTCACGCGGTCCAGGTCGGGCCATGCCCCGCGACGGCGCACGCCGCTCAAGAAGCGCCCTGCATTCTCCGCATCCAACGTGACAACCGTGTGATCGGACAACAAGGTCTGCACGGGCATCAAACGCGCTTCGCGTTGGGGCTCGTCCATCGCGCTCAGCTCTTCCAAAGTCACGCACTCGGATTGCGTGAAAGGACCAGTCGCCACACGGCGCAAGGCGCTCAGATGACCACCGCAGCCCAAGGCTTCGGCAATGTCTTCGCCCAAGGTGCGGATGTAGGTGCCTTTGCTGCACGTGACGCGCAAACGCAAAAACGGGGCCTCGCCGTCGAGCTGCATGTCGAGCAGCTCTAGGTCATGAATCACCACATGGCGTGGCTCGCGCTCCACGGTTTCGCCTGCGCGTGCATATTCATACAAAGCTTTGCCGTCTTTTTTCAAAGCGCTGTGCATGGGCGGCACTTGCGTGATGGGCCCCATGAAGCGGTCCAGCACCTCGACCACTTGGCCGACAGAGCATGTGACGGGACGTTGCGCAATGACCTCGCCCTCGGCATCGGCCGTGCTGGTCTTCACGCCTAAACGCACCGTGGTTTCGTAGGTTTTGTCAGCATCCAAATGAAGCTGACTGAATTTGGTGGCCGCGCCAAAGCACAAAGGCAACACGCCCGTGGCCAACGGATCGAGCGTGCCGGTGTGGCCGGCTTTTTCAGCCCGCAACAACCACTTGGCCTTTTGCAAGGCATCGTTGCTGGACAGGCCCAAGGGTTTGTCGAGCAACAACACGCCGTGCACAGGACGGCGTTGCACCCGTGCGCGTGGCATGCTTGTGCTGGGAGACTTGGTTCTCCCTGGCGTCGACCCGACAGCGCTCATGTCAGTCGTCCTTCGCTTTGGAAGCGACAGCCTTGGCAATCAAGGCGTTCATGTCGGACGCGCGCTCAGGCGTGCGGTCATACACAAAGTGCAAGGTGGGGACGGTGTGGATGTGCAAGCGCTTGAACAAGCCGTTGCGCAAAAAACCGGCGGCCTGATTGAGGCCTTCGGCGGTTTGCGCAGGGTCGCCATTGAGCACACTGAAGTGCACTTTGGCATGCGCGTAATCGGGCGTGACCTCTACCCCTTGCAGCGTGACCATGCCCACACGCGGGTCTTTCAACTCGCGCGCGATCAACTCCGCCAGATCGCGTTGGATCTGGTCCGCCACTTTGAAGCTGCGGTTGGGGGTGCTGCTCGGTTTACGTGCCATGCCGGTTCACATTGCGACGAACGCTTTACAGCGTACGTGCCACCTCTTTGATCTCGAAGAATTCCAACACATCGCCTTCGACGATGTCGTTGTAGTTCTTGATGGTCAAACCGCACTCGAAGTTTTCTTTGACTTCTTTCGCATCGTCTTTGAAACGCTTCAAGCTGTCGAGTTCGCCGGTGAAGATGACCACGTTGTTGCGCAGCAAGCGCAGCTTGGCGCTGCGACGCACCAGGCCCGAGGTGACCATACAACCCGCGATCGCACCAATCTTGCTGACGCGCAGCACTTGGCGGATTTCGGCGGTACCGATGACTTCTTCTTTCTTGTCGGGTGTGAGCATGCCAGACATGGCAGCTTTGAGCTCGTCCACAGCGTCATAAATGATGTTGTAGTAACGGATCTCAACGCCATTGCCTTCGGCCAACTTGCGCGCACCGGCATCGGCACGGGTGTTGAACCCAATGATGACGGCTTTGGAAGCAATCGCCAAGTTGACATCGCTCTCGCTGATGCCGCCGACGGCGGCGTACACGAGTTGAACCTTGACCTCGTCGGTGGACAGCTTGAGCAAGGAAGCGGCCAGCGCTTCTTGCGAACCCTGCACATCGGCTTTGACGATGATGGGCAGCATCTTGACGTCGCCGGATGTCATGTCCGAGAACATGTTTTCCAGCTTCGAGGCTTGTTGCTTGGCCAGCTTGGTGTTGCGCACCTTGCCTGCACGGTAGGTGGCGATTTCGCGGGCACGACGCTCGTCGGTCATGACCATGAATTCGTCGCCCGCTTGCGGCACTTCGGTGAGACCTTGCACTTCCACAGGAATCGAAGGACCGGCCGATTTGATGGGCTTGCCGTTCTCATCCAACATGGCGCGCACGCGGCCAAAGGTTTGACCGGCCAAGATGACATCGCCCGTGTTGAGCGTGCCCGACTGAACCAACACCGTCGCCACAGGGCCACGGCCTTTGTCCAGGCGCGCTTCGATCACCAGGCCTTTGGCCATGGCGTCAACCGGTGCTTTGAGTTCCAGCACTTCGGCTTGCAGCAACACTTGTTCGAGCAACTCGTCGATGCCGGCGCCTGTTTTGGCAGAGACTTCACAGAACGGTGAATCACCACCGAACTCTTCAGGCACCACTTCTTCAGCCACCAATTCGCCTTTGACACGCTCGGGGTTGGCACCGGGTTTGTCGATCTTGTTGACCGCCACCACCAGGGGCACGCCGGCTGCTTTGGCATGTTTGATCGCTTCTTTGGTTTGCGGCATCACGCCGTCATCGGCGGCCACCACCAAGATCACGATGTCGGTGGCCTTGGCACCACGGGCACGCATGGCCGTGAAGGCCTCGTGACCAGGGGTGTCCAAGAACGAGATCATGCCGCGTGGTGTTTCCACGTGGTAGGCGCCAATGTGTTGGGTAATGCCACCGGCTTCACCCGACGCCACTTTGGCGCGGCGGATGTAATCGAGCAAGGATGTTTTACCGTGGTCTACGTGGCCCATGACGGTCACCACAGGCGCGCGTGTGACGGCTTCTGCGTGTTGACCGGCGGACTCTTCTTCGGTGAAGGCTTCTGGATCGTCCAAGGCCGCGATGATGGCTTTGTGGCCCATTTCTTCCACCAAAATCATGGCGGTGTCTTGATCCAAAGGCTGGTTGATGGTGGCCATTTGGCCCAGCTTCATCAACTGCTTGATCACTTCCGACGCCTTCACAGCCATCTTGTGCGCCAACTCGGCCACGGTGATGGTCTCAGGCACGTGCACTTCAATCACGCGTGCTTCGATGGGTGCGGATTGGCTGTGCTCATCGTCACGGCCACCACGTTCACGACGGCCACGCGGGCCACCACGCCAGCTGTTGCGGCCAACACCACCGCTGGTGTCACCACGGGTCTTGATGGCCTTTTTCTTGGCTTGTTCATCGGCCCAGCTGGAAGACAGCTTGGCGCTCTTGACTTCTTTATTACCAGCCGTGCCTGGTGCAGCAGGTGCTGCTGTGCCAGGACGCGCCGCAGCACCAGGGCTGCCAGCGGGCTTGTGCAAGGTGCCTTTGATGGGCTTGGCATCGGGTGCGGGTTCGGGCTTTTTGGCCACCAACACTTTTTGCGGTGTGCTCATCATGGCGCGAATGGCCTCGGCTTCGGCCAAGGCTTTGCGGCGACGGCTGTCGAGCTCTTTGGCGCGCGCAGCATCTTCGTCTGCACGGGCTTGTGAAGCAGCAGCCACTTCGACACGAGCGGCTTCTTCGGCCTGTGCTTTGGCGTCGGCTTTGGCTTGTGCGTCCGCCTCAAGCTTGGCTCTGCCTTCTGGCTGCACAGGTTCGGCGAACACGCGCGCACCCACTTGTGGCTTGGGTTCAGCAGATTTGGCGGCTTGGGCTTCTTCCGCTTGGGCAGCAGCCTTGGCGGCTTCTACTTTGGCGCGGTCGCTGGCTTCTTGCTCTTCGCGGGCGCGGCGCTTTTCAGCCAACTCTTCTTCTTGACGACGAATCAGCTCGGCTTGACGGCGCGCTTCTTCTTCGCGGCGTGACAACTCCGCATGGTCAATCACCGGAGCTGCGGCTTCTTGCGAAGGCTCTGGAGCGGCGGCAGGGGCTTCGACCACATCATCGTCACGCTTGACGAAGGTGCGTTTTTTACGCACTTCCACTTGGATGGTGCGGGCCTTGCCAGTGGCGTCAGCTTGTTTGATTTCGCTGGTCGATTTCTTGACCAGGGTGATTTTTTTGCGCTCAGCCGAGGCGGTGCCGTGGCTGGCTTGCAAATGACTCAACAGCATTTGTTTGTCACCTTCGGTCAGCGCATCGCTGGCCGAAGACTTGGCCACACCTGCTGCTTTGAGTTGCTCAAGCAGGGTGTCGGTTGGTTTTTTGAGTTCGTTCGCGAACTCGGCTACTGTTGTCGTACTGGACATATGTCGTATTCCTTCCCATGACCGTTACTCTTGACCCGCGAACCAGTGTTCGCGTGCCTTCAAGATCAGGGCTTTGGCCTCTTCTTCGCTTTGGCCGGTGATGGCTGTGAGCTCGTCTACGGCCAAATCGGCCAAATCGTCACGGGTGTGAACGCCGTTCTCCGCCAATTTGGCGATGAGCTCAACAGTCAGGCCCTCGAGGTCACGCAAATCTTGCGAAACTTCTTCGACACTCTCTTCACGTGCAATTTCCATGGTCAGCAACGCATCTTTGGCACGTGTGCGCAGCTCATTGACGGTGTCTTCATCGAAGCTCTCGATTTCGAGCATCTCTTGAAGCGGCACATAGGCCACTTCCTCTAGGCTGGTGAAGCCTTCTTCGATCAGGATGTCGGCCACTTCTTGGTCCACATCGAGTTTGGCCATGAACAGCTCGCGCATGCTGTGGGTTTCGTCAGCTTGTTTTTGGGCCGATTCAGCCGCGTCCATGATGTTGATCTTCCAACCGGTCAGGTCAGAGGCCAAACGCACGTTTTGACCGCCACGGCCAATCGCGATGGCCAGGTTTTCTTCATCGACCACCACATCCATGGCGTGCTTTTCTTCGTCCACCACGATGGAGCTCACGTTGGCAGGGGCCAACGCGCCGATCACGAACTGGGCAGGGTCTTCGCTCCACAACACGATGTCCACACGCTCGCCGGCGAGTTCGGTGGTGACTGCGTTGACACGCGTGCCACGCACGCCCACGCAGGTGCCGATGGGGTCGACGCGTTTGTCGTGGGAAATGACAGCGATCTTGGCGCGTGAGCCAGCGTCACGGGCGCAAGATTTGATTTCGAGCAAGCCTTGCTCGATTTCTGGCACTTCATGGCGGAACAACTCGACCATGAACTCAGGCGCAGAACGCGACAAGATGATGGGTGCACCGCGCAAGGTCAGGTCCACTTCCATGATCATGGCGCGCACGCGGTCGCCATTGCGGAGGTTTTCCTTAGGGATCATTTCGCTGCGACGCAGGCGACCTTCCACACGACCGGCTTCGACAATGATGTCGCCCTTGTCCATGCGTTTGACGGTGCCGACAAAAATCTTGTCGCCACGTGCCATGAAGTCGTTGAGCAACATTTCGCGCTCAGCGTCACGGATTTTTTGCAAGATCACTTGCTTGGCCGCCATGGCGCCAATGCGACCAATCGGCAAAGACTCGATCGACTCTTCGATGTACTCGCCCTCTTCCACATCAGGCACGCGCTCTTGGGCGTCCATCAGCAGCTCTTCGGCGTCTGGGTTTTGCAATCCCGCCGAATCAGGCACCACCAACCAACGGCGGAAGGTTTCGTAGTCGCCGCTGTCACGGTCCATGGCCACGCGAATGTCCACATCCCCTTCGTACAGCTTTTTCGTGGCTTGCGCCAATGCCAACTCCACGGCACCAAACACCACATCGCGCTCGACGTTTTTCTCGCGCGAGATGGCTTCAACCAACATCAACATTTCGCGGTTCATGACGACTACTCCTTCTCAATACCAAAAGTTCAACGGGGCTGTCTGCCCTTGAAATCCACAATCGGGGCCAGTCGCGCTTCGCGCAACTCGTCCAGCGTGAAGCCCAGCGCATGCACTGGGGCTTCGTCCAATCTTTTTTGACTGATTTTTTGACCGGGCTTGACCTTGATTTCATCGCGCCAGGTGATTTGCCAGCCCTGGCCGTCTTCCGTGCGTTCCAAGGTGCCACGGAACTTTTTGCGGTTGGCCGAAACCTGGCCGGCAGCCGCAACACCCATGGGGGCCTTCAAGGTGACGTCAATGTCTGCGCCGACAAAACGCTCGAAATCAGCTTGGTGACGCAAGGGACGGTCAATGCCAGGCGATGAGACTTCCAAACGTTTGTATTCGGCGCCATCGACTTCGAGGGCGAACTGCAATTGGCGTGTGACGCGCTCGCAGTCTTCGACGTTGACAAACTGCTCGGGCGACGCTGCCGTCCACGGCAAGTCGATCGTGATGCGCAACAGCCCACCGGCGGAGCGTTCAATCTCCACCAGGTCGTAACCCAAGCCGGTCACGGTTTGTTCCACTATTTGCTGCAAGCTCACGTCGACAAAACGCCTTCAAAGTCAAAAGATCAAAAAACAATCGACCAAAAAAAACGGGCGGTAATTACCCGCCCGTTTGGTCGTGAAGCTGCGATTGTAGCGTCTAAATCCTTGATTTGCAAAGGATTAGCTCATTTTTTCTGATAAACCGCCTCGACCAACATGCGGGTGTAGGACTCGCGCGGTTGGTTCAAAATTTGATCCACCGGGCCCGACTCCACCACCTGCCCCGCCTGCATCACCAAGACCTGGTGGGCCATGGCCCGAATGACGGCAATGTCATGGGTGATCAGCAAATAACTCAAGCCTCGCTCGCGTTGCAAACGCTGCAACAGCTGCAACACCTGGTGTTGGGTGGACACATCCAGGGCGCTGGTGGGTTCGTCCAGCACCAAAAGCTGGGGCGACACCACCAAGGCCCGGGCAATCGCCAAGCGCTGGCGCTGGCCACCCGAAAACTCATGGGGGTAGCGTTGAAGCAGGCCGGGAAACTCTTGCTCGGTCAGTCCCACGGCGGCCAGGGTGATCAAGACTTGGCGTAAGCGCCCCAAATCGTCCAACTCGGGCGCATGCAGGGCCAAGCCCTCGGCCACCAGTTCTTGCACGTTCATACGCGGAGACAGCGAGGAAAACGGGTCTTGGAACACCACCTGGACTTGCCGTCGCAAGGGCAAATCTTGGGCCGCCTTGCCTTTCCAAGCTTGCCCCGCCACGCGCAAATGCCCTTGCGGAGGTAACAAACCCAGCGCAGCCAGCGCCAAGCTGGACTTGCCCGAGCCCGATTCGCCAATCACGCCCAGGGTTTGAGCTTGGGGCAGCACAAAGTCGGCGCCTTGCACGGCCACAAATTCGTTGTGGCCCAACCAACCGCGCCAACCCGGGCGAGATACGGGGAATGTGACGCGCAGGCCTTTAGCTTCCATCAACACCGGGGCCTCAGGCTGGGCAAACAACACATCACGCACCGGATGGCTGTCGATCAGGCGCTGGGTGTAAGGATGCTGTGGGCGGGTCAACACGTCGGCCACGGCGCCCTCTTCCACCACACGCCCTTTTTCCATCACCAACACGCGGTCGGCAAAGTGCTGCACGGCTTTGAGGTCATGGGTGATCAGCAGCACGGCCATGCCGAAACGGTGCTGCAAATCGTCCAACAAATCCAAGATTTGATTGCGCACTGACACGTCCAATGCCGTGGTCGGCTCGTCGGCCACCAACAAACGCGGCCGACAGGCCAAGGCCATGGCAATGACCACGCGCTGGCGCTGGCCACCCGAGAGCTGGTGCGGGTACACGCGTGCGCGGCGCACGGGCTCGGGAATGCCGGTGAGATGGAGCAGCTCAACGGCCTCGTGCCAGGCCTCTTCGCGGCTCATGCCACGTTTGATTTCCAACACTTCGGCAATTTGATCGCCCACAGTGAACAGCGGGTTCAAGGCCGTCATGGGCTCTTGAAACACATAGGCAATGTCTTGACCACGTATGGCCGCGAGCTCACGCGGTTTGGCTTTGACCAAGTCCAAGGTATGCGGCGCGTGGGTGGCACTCGGCTGCAAGGTGTCGGCGTCTTGCGGTGTCCAAAGACAGCGCCCCGACATCTGCGCCCCTTCGATCAAGCGCATCAAACTCAAGGCCATGACGCTTTTGCCAGACCCAGACTCACCAACCAAGGCGAGTTTTTCGCCCAAGGCCAGGTTAAAGCTGACGTCTTGCACCACATCGCCTTGGGCAAACCCAATGTGCAGATTGCGAACTTGGAGCAAAGGCAGCTTCATGGCTTCACCTTGCGGGGATCCAAGGCGTCGCGCAAGGCGTCGCCCATGAAGGTCAGCAACATCAAGGTCACCACCAAGACACCGAAGGTGGCGAGCGAAATCCACCAGGCATCGATGTTGTTTTTGCCTTGGGCCAAGAGCTCGCCCAAACTCGGTGAGCCGGGCGGCACGCCCAGGCCAAGAAAGTCGAGCGAAGTCAGCGCCAAGATGGACGCACTCATGCGAAACGGCAAGAAGGTCACCACCGGCGTCAGGCTATTGGGCAGCACATGGCGCCAAATAATTTGGCTGTTCGACAAACCCAGCGCGCGCGCGGCGCGCACATAGTCGAGCTGGCGGTTGCGCAAAAACTCGGCCCGCACGTAATCGGACAAGCCCATCCAGCCAAACAGACCGAGCAACACCAGCAGCAAGGTCACACTGGGGTCAAACACGGCCGAGAAAATAATGAGCAAATACAGCTCGGGCATGGCGCCCCAAATTTCAATAAAGCGCTGCATGGCCAAATCTGTTTTGCCACCAAAAAAACCTTGCACAGCGCCGGTCAATACGCCGATCACGGTGCCAAAGAGTGTGAGCGCCAAAGCAAACAAAACGGACAAGCGAAAGCCGTACAACAGACGCGCCACCACATCGCGACCACGGTCATCCGTGCCCAGCCAGTTCTCAGATGATGGGGGCGCCGGATTAGGCTGCTTGGCAAAGTAATTGAGGGTGCTGTGGTGGTAAGGGTTGGGTGGGTACAGGGCCCAGTTGCCGGGTTGCGCGAACTGCTGCTGAATGAACGGATCTAAAAAATCTGTGGGCGTCGCAAAGTCACCGCCAAAAGTGGTTTCGGGCAAGGTTTGCACCATGGGCACATACCAGTGGCCTTGGTAACGGGCCAGCAAGGGCTTGTCGTTGGACAAGACTTCGGCAAACAGGCTCAAGCCAAACAGGCACACAAACACCACCAGGCTGCCAAAGCCCAAGCGGTGTTGGCGAAAGCGCAACCAGGCGCGGCGACGGGGTGAGAGCGGGGGCTCAGTCGAACTTGACACGTGGATCCACCCAAACATAACAAAGGTCGCTGATGAGTTTGGTGAACAAACCAATCAGTGTGAACAAATACAAGGTGCCCAGCACCACGGGGTAGTCGCGTCGCATGACGCTCTCAAACCCCAGCAGGCCCAAACCATCGAGCGAGAACAAGGTTTCAATCAGCAAGGAGCCGGTGAAAAAAGCGCCAATGAACGCGCCCGGAAAACCTGTGACCAGGGGAATCAAGGCATTGCGAAACACATGACGCCACAAGACGCGCCGCTCGGACAAGCCTTTGGCGCGCGCGGTGAGCACATATTGCTTGCGAATTTCTTCCAACATGGCGTTTTTGGTGAGCATGGTGGTCACCGCAAAAGCCCCCAGCACGCTGGCGGTAACGGGCAACACAATGTGCCACAGGTAATCCACAATCCGTGCGCCCCAGCTCAGCTGCGACCAATTGGCCGAGGTCAAGCCGCGCAGAGGGAACCATTGCAACTGCCCCCCAAACACCACCAGCAAGGCCACGCCCAACACAAAGCCTGGAATGGCATAGCCCGTGAGCACGATCAGACTGGTCCAGGTGTCAAAGCGCGACCCTGCGCGCACCGCTTTGGCAACCCCTAAGGGAATTGAGATGAGGTAGCTCAGGAAAAATGTCCACAACCCCAGGCTGATCGACACCGGCAATTTTTCTTTCACCAAGTCCCACACGTCTTTGGGGTAGAAAAAACTTTTGCCCAAATCAAAGCGCGCGAACTGTTGAACCATGAGCCAAAACCGTTCAGGCGCCGGTTTGTCAAATCCATAGAGGGCTTTGATTTCGGCAATGCGCTCGGCATCCACCCCTTGACGCCCGCGATAGCCTGCACCGCTGGTGGCAGCGCCCTCGCCGCCGCTGTCACGCCCTTGCAGCTGGGCCACCATTTGCTCCACCGGTCCACCGGGCACAAATTGAATGACGGCGAAGGTCATCAGCAGCACCCCCAACAAGGTGGGAATCATGAGCAACAGACGTTTGACGATGTAACTGGCCATGGATTTCAGTGCTCCGCGCGTTTGGCTGCGGCCAAGGTGGCCCGGTTATCGATCGTGGCCCACCAGGCGGCAACGGCCCAGGAGTCGGGTTGGTAAAAACGAGGCGTGACGGCGGGTTGGTCAAACCGTCCATTGCGCCAAGCCACCCGATGCACACCACCATACCAATGCGGCACAGCGTAATGGCCATGACGCAACACGCGGTCCAAGGCGCGCACTGCGGTGACCAATTGAGGACGCGTTTTGGCGGCGTTGACATGGTCTAACAAAGCATCCACCGCAGGGTCGCGCAGGCCAATGAAATTACCCGCGCCTTCTGTGTTGGCCGCTTTGGAGCCAAAGCGCTCGGTCAATTCGGTGCCAGGCGATTCACTGCCCACCGTGCGGTTGCTGATGATTTCAAAATCAAACACATCAAGGCGTTTTTGCAGAATGGCAAAGTCGATCACTTTGTAGTTCACCACAAAGCCAAGCTTTTCCAGGTTTTTGGCGAAAGGCGTCACCACACGCCCCATGGCCCCCGAGTTGTCGAGAAACTCCAAGGTGAACGCCTCGCCTTTGGCATTGCGCAAGGCGCCCTCGCGGTAAGTCCAGCCAGCGTCAGCCAACAGGGCTTTGGCACGGCGCAGGTGGTCGCGCAAGGTTTCGCCCGACTTGGGGTCGAGGTCGGTGCGCGGCGGCTGCGGCACCGCTTGTTGAAACACCTGTTCAGACAGCTTGTCTTTGAGGGGGGTCAGCAAAGCCAGCTCCGCCGTGTCGGGCAAACCTGTGGCCTCAAAGTCGCTGGCCACAAAGTAGCCGCGCACGCGTTGGTAGGCGTTGTAGAACAGCTGACGGTTCATCCACTCAAAATCCATGGCCAAGCCAATGGCTTCGCGCACACGGGCGTCTTGAAATTTTTCAAGCCGGGTGTTGAACAAAAAGCCTTGAAAGTCGCCCGCATTGCCATGCTTGAGTTCGCGCTTGATCAACTGGCCGTTGTTGAACTGTTTGCCGGTGTAGCCGCGTGCCCATTCGCGGGCGATGAAGGATTGAATCAAGTCGAACTCGCCCGCTTTGAAGCCTTCGAGCTGGGCTGTGTTGTCTTTGTACAAGCGGTAGGTGATGCGGTCAAAGTTGAACAAGCCTTTGCGCACGTTCAAATCACGAGCCCAGTAATTGGGATCGCGCTCATAACTGATGTCGCGGCCAAACGCGACACGGCCCAAGAGGTAGGGGCCGCTGCCAATGGGCGCTTCGGTGAAAATTTTGTCGAACGGTTTGCGCACGCCGTCTTCTTCCCCCCAGTGACGGCTGAACACCGGCATACCCCCCACGATCAAGGGCAACTCGGGGTTGGCGCGTTTGAAGTCAAAACGCACGGTGCGGGCGTCCAACACGGTGACACCGCTCACCTCGGCATACAAGGTGCGGTACTGCGGCGCGGCAGCTTTGCTGGTGAGGGTGTCAAAGGCGTATTTCACATCCTCGGCCAACACAGCGTCGCCGTTGTTGAAACGGGCTTGGGGCCGCAAACGAAACGTCACCGAACGCTTGTCCGTGGCCACGCTCACGTCTTCGGCCAGCAAACCGTAGGCGGTGGTGGGCTCATCCATCGTGCCCGTGAGCAAGGACTCAAGCATCAAAGCACCTAAGCCCGGTGCGGCATTGCCTTTGAGGGTGAAGGGGTTGTATTTGTCAAAACTCGATTGGCGCGAGGGTGGCACCAGCACCAACTCGCCGCCTTTGGGAGCCAACGGGTTGGCGTAATCGAAGTTTTTAAAGTTGGCCGGGTACTTGATGTCGCCAAACTGGGCGTAGGCATGGCCTGCCCAAGATGGCATGGCACAAACGCAAAGGAACAAAAACAACAATCGACGCATGCGACAATTCTGCAAGATTTTTTTGGAGTGATTCACCATGAGTACAAAAACGGGCTTCCTGTCTGGCAAAAAACTGTTGATTACCGGTGTGTTGTCGAACCGTTCGATCGCCTACGGCATTGCCAAAGCTTGTCATGACCAAGGCGCAGAGCTGGCTTTCAGCTATGTGGGTGAGCGTTTCAAAGACCGCATCACCGAATTTGCCGCAGACTTTGACTCTAAGCTGATTTTCGACTGTGACGTGGGCAGTGACGAACAAATCGCACAATTGTTCAAAGACTTGTCGGCCCACTGGCCCACCTTCGACGGCTTCGTCCACAGCATTGGTTACGCGCCTCGCGAATCGATTGCCGGTGATTTTCTGGACGGTTTGTCACGCGAAGGCTTCCAAATCGCCCACGACATCAGCGCCTACAGCTTCCCTGCGATGGCCAAAGCGGCCCTGCCCTACCTGAACGACAAATCGGCTGTGCTGACCTTGTCGTACCTGGGCGCGATTCGCACCGTGCCAAACTACAACACCATGGGCTTGGCCAAGGCATCGCTCGAAGCCTCGGTGCGCTACCTGGCCGAATCCCTGGGCGCCAAAGGCCGCAACCTGCGCGCCAACGGCATCAGCGCCGGTCCCATCAAAACCTTGGCGGCCAGCGGCATCAAGGGCTTTGGCAAAATTTTGAGCGTGGTGGCAGAAGCCTCCCCCATCCGCCGCAACGTGACGATTGAAGACGTGGGCAATGTGGCCGCATTCTTGATGAGTGACTTGGCCGCAGGCGTGACCGCAGAGATCACCTATGTGGACGGCGGCTTCAGCCAAGTGGTGGGCGGCATTGCCGAGCCCACAGACGCTTGATCGTTATCCCAACAAGAAAAAAGGAGCGCTGAGCGCTCCTTTTTTTATGCCTTCACGCAGTCCGCGTAATAGCGTTTCACGCCGTCTGCACCCACCTCTTCCACCAAACCGTGGATGTCGGTTTCAAAGCCAGGACATTGCAAGTTGAACTCGCGCGCGAACTTGAGGTAGTCCACGATCTTCTTGTTGAAGACTTCGCCCGGAATGAGCAGCGGAATACCGGGTGGGTAAGGCGTGACCAAGCTGGTGGTGATACGCCCCAGCAAATCGTCCACGGGCACGCGTTCGGTGTTGCGGTGGGCGATTTGTGCATAGGCGTCACTGGGCTTCATGGCTGGCGTCAAATCGCTCAGGTACATGTCAGTGGTCAAACGTGCAATGTCGTACTTGGCGTAGAGCGTGTGCACGTGTTGGCACAAATCACGCAAGCCCATGCGCTCGTAGGCTCGGTGCTTTTGGCAGAACTCGGGCAGGATGCGCCACATGGGTTGGTTGCGATCGTAATCGTCTTTGAACTGCTGCAAAGCGGTCAACAACGAGTTCCAACGCCCCTTGGTGATGCCGATGGTGAACATGATGAAGAAGCTGTAAAGCCCCGTCTTCTCCACAATCACGCCATGCTCGGCCAAGAACTTGGTGACGATGCTGGCGGGAATACCGGTTTTGTCGAACTTGCCGTTCAAGTCCAAACCGGGCGTGACGATGGTGGCTTTGATGGGGTCCAACATGTTGAAGCCATCGGCCAAGTTGCCAAAGCCGTGCCACTTGGACGACTTGCCCTTGCCCTTGATGATCCAGCTCTCGGCGCGGCCAATGCCGTCGTCCACCAGCTCATCGGGGCCCCAGACCTTGAACCACCAATCTTTGCCGTACTCTTCGTCCACCTTGCGCATGGCGCGGCGGAAATCCAAGGCTTCGGCAATGCTCTCTTCCACCAAGGCGGTGCCACCGGGTGGCTCCATCATGGCGGCAGCCACGTCGCAGCTGGCGATGATGCTGTACTGCGGGCTGGTGCTGGTGTGCATCAAATACGCCTCGTTGAACAGGTGACGGTCCAACTTGGTTTTCTGCGAGTCTTGCACCAACACATGGCTGGCTTGGCTGATACCGGCCAGCAATTTGTGAATCGACTGCGTGGCATACACCACCGAATGCATGGGGCGCTCACGCTTTTTGCCCATGGCGTGGTAAGTGCCGTAAAACGGGTTGAAGGCGGCGTGCGGCAACCAAGCCTCGTCAAAGTGCAGGTTGGCCACATAGCCATCGAGCATTTTTTTGATGGTTTCGGTGTTGTAGAGCACACCGTCGTAGGTGGACTGTGTAAGGGTCAACACCCGAGGCTTGACCTTTTTGGCATCCACCCCTTTGAGCAAAGGATTGGCCTTGATCTTGGCTTGAATCGCAGTGGGCTCAAACTCGCTTTGTGGAATGGGACCAATGATGCCGTAGTGGTTGCGTGTGGGCTTCAAGAACACAGGCACAGCACCCGTCATGATGATGGCGTGCAACACGGACTTGTGGCAGTTGCGGTCCACCACCACCACATCGTCAGGTGCCACGGTGTGGTGCCAAACGATTTTGTTCGAGGTACTGGTGCCGTTGGTCACGAAGAAGCAGTGATCGGCGTTGAAGATACGGGCGGCATTGCGCTCGCTCTCACCGATGGCGCCGTTGTGGTCCAGCAGTTGGCCCAGTTCTTCAACCGCATTGCACACGTCGGCGCGCAGCATGTTTTCACCATAGAACTGGTGGTACATCTGGCCCACCGGGCTTTTCAAAAACGCCACGCCACCCGAGTGGCCCGGGCAATGCCACGAGTACGAGCCATCTTCGGCATAGTCGAGCAAGGCCTTAAAGAATGGCGGCTGCACACTTTCCAAATAACTCTTAGCTTCGCGGATGATGTGACGGGCCACAAATTCGGGCGTGTCTTCAAACATATGAATGAAGCCATGCAACTCGCGCAAGATGTCGTTGGGCAAATGGCGTGAGGTTTTGGTTTCGCCGTACACATAGATGGGCACATCGGCGTTTTTACGGCGCACTTCTTCAATGAAGTTGCGCAAGTTGAGCACCGCAGGGTCTAGGTCGGGGCCGGGTGTGAACTCTTCATCGTCAATCGACAAGATGAATGCACTGGCGCGTGATTGCTGTTGCGCAAACTGGCTCAAATCGCCATAGCTGGTGGCGCCCATGACTTCATAGCCCTCGCCTTCAATCGCATCGGCGAGTGCACGAATGCCCAAACCTGACGTATTTTCAGAACGAAAATCCTCGTCAATGATGACGATGGGAAAGCGAAATTTCATGCGGAACTCCAAGCGCTTTGGGCTTCAAACAAACAACAGCGCCGAAGTGTACTCGCCCGCTGTTACAATCTTTGGCTTCGGAGCGGTGGATGAGTGGTTTAAGTCGCACGCCTGGAAAGCGTGTGTGGGTTAATAGCCCACCGCGGGTTCGAATCCCGCCTGCTCCGCCAAAAAACAAAGCCCTTGCATGTGAATGCAAGGGCTTTTTTCATAAGTCTCGCGCCGTTTTATGCGCTGCCTTCTTGGGCTTTACGAATGACGTTTTTTGCATCGCTGTTGCTGTTGGCAGCCAGTGCACTGTTGGGGTTTTGAATCACCAAGCCCAACAGACGCGCACCATGTTCGACGGCGATCGAACCATACGAGATGTCACCTTGAACAACCGAGTCTTTGTGAAACTCGACGCGCTCTGAGGCGTAAATATTGCCTTCCACCTTACCGGCCACCATGACTCGGTGGGCGGTGATGTCGCCTGAGACTTCCCCCGTCAAGCCAATCGCAACCGTGACTTTGTTGTCCTTGGTCGTTTCAATATTGCCAACCACCTTGCCGTCAATGCGCACACTGTCGAGCAAGACCAAGCGGCCATAAATTTGTGTGGTGCGACCAATGATGGTGTCAAAGCGCTCCTGCGATGGAGAAAGCGATTTGTCTTTGAGTTTTTCAAACATGGTTTGCACTTTCAGAGCAATGGATGCCGACGTTATTGCGCATTCGCGCTGGTTTGCACCAGCATTTGCATGGGGTTGAGCACGCGGTCGTGGCGCATGACTTCGTAATGCAAATGAGGACCGGTGGAGCGCCCAGTGTTACCCAACTGGGCAATCACATCGCCGCGCTGGACTTTTTTCCCCTCTTCGACCAAGCGTTTGCTCAAATGTGCATAACGCGTGGTGAAACCTTCGATGTGGCTGATTTCGACCACATTCCCGTAAGAACCATCCCACCCCGAGCGTGTGACCGTGCCTGCAGCGGTTGCCACAATAGAAGACCCCACATCGGCCACAAAATCCAAGCCCTCATGCATGGCCAGCTGCCCCGTGAAAGGGTCGTTGCGAATGCCAAAACCACTGGTCAAACGGAAGTCCTTGCCAACCGGAATACCGGTGGGCAGTGCATGGAGCCAGTTCAACTGCGCCGCCCAGCTTTGGCTCAGGTTTTTGACAGCAGCTTCGGTTTGAGAGAATTCATCCAAGGCGGCTGAGAAATCTTGATTCAGCGGTTGCGCGGTGTTGGTTTGAAACCGTGGGGCAATCCAAGGGCCGCCTTTGGCATCGTCTTTTTTAGCGATCCGATCACGCAAATTGGAAGGTGTCGCAATGTCCATGAAGCGGTTTTTCAAGGCTTCGAGCTGGCGAATTTCTTGCACCGTGGTGTTCATGCTTTGGCGCAATTTGTCCAAACGCTCACGGTAATTGGCTTCAACTTTTTGCTGTTCGGCCTCAGTGGTGACCCCGCCCAGGCTGCGCGCCAGGCTTGGACTGAACTCAATCGCAATCCGAAAGCCAATGAAATGCAACAAAACGCCCAGCAGTACCAAAAAGAACGCTGACAGACACGCTCCCACCAACACTTTGCGTGCGGTGATAGAAATGGTCCGCACAGAGGCGGTGGGTCCAGACACCCACATCAATTGCATAACTGGCTCCGAAATATTTGTCTGACTGTGAAGTCTCTGGGGAGGTTCACAAAGCTGGCCATTGTAGGGAGTTCATGGTGGAAACGGCACGACATTTTTGGTTTTGATTTTAACTATTAATTACATATTACCAAATATTTTATATTAATTAGTTCAATAAGGAACATTTTCATCAGTCGCTACACTGCAAAACACCTTATGAACACGTCTCACCCGATTCCCTGGCTTGAAATCGACTCGCCTCTCCCCCCTCCCGAGACGGCACAAAGAAAAGGTTCGGACGTTGAAGGCCTGGTGGCAGCGGGTGGCGGTTTGTCCGTGACTCGTTTGTGCGAGGCCTACAGCCAAGGCATATTTCCGTGGTTCAGCGACGGCCAACCCGTTTTGTGGTGGTCACCAGACCCGCGCATGGTGCTGCAGGTCGCGCATTTCAGGCTGCACCGCTCGTTGCGCAAAACATTGCACAAATTCATCACCGCTGCCAACGCTGAAATTCGCATTGACAGTGCTTTTGGCCAGGTGATTCGGCATTGCGCAGGTTTTTCACGCCCCGGGCAAAACGGCACATGGATTGTGCAAGAGATGGTTCACGCTTATGAAGCGCTGCACGCTGCGGGTCATGCCCACAGCGTAGAAACCTGGGTCGATGGGCGTTTGGTGGGTGGCTTGTACTGCGTCGCCATGGGCCAAGCGTTGTTTGGTGAATCCATGTTTGCCCTGCAAACCGACGCCTCGAAAATTGCCTTGGCCGCCTTGGTTGCGTTTGCCAAAGCTCACCAAGTCACTTGGATTGATTGCCAGCAAAACACCCGACACCTCGCCTCCTTGGGCGCTTTTGAGATTCCACGCAGTCAACTGCTGGCCGACATTCAAGCAGCACGCCAACAACCCGCTTTGGCGTGGGAGTTTCAGTCGATATACTGGAATGAACTCATGCCGACCCAGCACTTACCGTGACCCATCTTCAGGATTTGCCGCTGCAGGCCTTGCAGTTTTATGCAACAGCGCCCTACCCGTGCAGCTACTTGCCCAAGCGCTCGGCCAGATCCCAAGTGGCAACGCCCAGCCATCTGATTCATCACGACACCTACTCTGACTTGGTGCGTCAGGGCTTCAGGCGTAGCGGCCTCTTTACCTACCGCCCCTACTGCGACAACTGCCAAGCCTGCGTGCCTTTGCGTGTGCGCTGCACGGATTACCGACCCACGCGCAGCCAACAACGCGCCTGGAAACAACACGACCAGTTGCAAGCCCGTGTCTTGAATTTGAGTTATGTGCCCGAGCACTATGCGCTGTATCTGCGCTATCAAAACACACGCCATGCGGGTGGCGGCATGGACCAAGACAGTGTTGAGCAATACACCCAATTTTTGCTGCAAAGCCGGGTGAATTCACGTTTGGTGGAGTTCAGAACGCCCGCCCAAGAAGGCGAGATCGGTGTGTTGAAGATGGTGTCCATCATTGATGTGCTCAACGATGGCTTGTCTGCGGTCTACACCTTTTACGAACCCGAGCCCCAAACGAGCTACGGCACCTACAACGTGATGTGGCAAATCGAGCAAGCCCGCACTTTGGGGCTGCCCTATGCCTACTTGGGTTACTGGATCGGCAGCAGCCCCAAAATGAATTACAAGGCCAATTTTCATCCCCATGAACGCTTGATCGAGGGGGAATGGCACCCGGCTGATTTCACCAAGTAAAATATCAGCATGCGTAAATCCACGGTTCCAGCCACGCCCAATATTCAAGTCATTGAGCGCATGTTCACACTCATCGACGTGCTCGCGTCCCGCGAAGACGCCATGTCGCTGAAAGAAATCAGTGAACGCACCGGCTTACACCCATCCACCACACACCGCATCTTGAACGATTTGGCGGTAGGCCGCTTTGTGGATCGGCCTGAGGCTGGCAGCTATCGACTTGGCATGCGCTTGCTCGAATTGGGCAACTTGGTCAAAGACCGCTTGAACGTGCGGGACGTGGCTTTCCAGCCCATGCGCGAACTGCACAAACTCATTCAGCAACCGGTGAATTTGAGCGTACGCCAAGGGGATGAAATTGTGTATGTGGAGCGCGCTTTCAGCGAGCGCTCGGGCATGCAAGTGGTGCGTGCCATTGGCGGACGCGCTCCCCTGCACCTGACTTCGGTGGGCAAACTCTTTTTGGCCATGGACGATGCACAACGGGTGCGGGCTTACGCCACGCGCACCGGCTTGAGCGGGCAAACCCGCAACAGCATCACACAACTGCCCGTGCTAGAGCGTGAACTCGCCAAAGCGCGGCAGTACGGGGTGGCACGCGACAACGAAGAGCTTGAACTGGGCGTGCGCTGCATGGCTTCTGGCATTTACGATGACCAAGGCAAGCTGGTGGCAGGTTTGTCCATTTCCGCCCCTGCAGATCGACTCGACGAAGGCTGGCTACCTAAGCTGCAAGCCACCACACAAGCGATTTCACACGCACTGGGCTACAAAGAAGGCAGCCGACCATGAAAAAAGGGACCTGATGGTCCCTTTTTTGTGGGTGTCACCGCTCATGTTTGAGGACGTGACGCGTGGTGCACTTCGACCCAACGACGCACGCGTTCGGCATCGGCAATACGGCTGAGTTTGCCTGCAGAATCCAAAAACACCATGATCAGCTTACGACCGGCAATCTTGGTTTGCATGACCAAGCACTGGCCTGCCTCTGAGATGTAACCGGTTTTTTGCAAACCGATGTCCCAGTTAGGGTTCTTGACCAAACGGTTGGTGGTTCTGTACTGCAAGGTATGGTTGCCCACTTCGACCGCGTAGCTCGGTGAGGTAGACAACTCACGCAACATGGGGTCGTGGTAGGCGGTGCCCACCAAAGTGGCCAAGTCTTTGGCACTGGATTGGTTTTTGCTCGACAAACCTGTTGGCTCGATGTAGCGGGTATCGCGCATGCCCAACTGACTGGCTTTGGCATTCATCAAACCAACAAACGCAGGCATACCACCTGGATAGGTACGACCCAAGGCATGGGCTGCACGGTTTTCGCTGGCCATCAAGGCCAAATGCAACAACTCGCCACGGGTCAGCGTCGTGCCTGGGCGCAAACGCGAGCTGCTGCCCTTTTCGGTATCCACATCGTCTTGGGTGATGGTGATGGCTTCATCCAAAGACAACTTTGACTCGCTGATGATCAAGCCTGTCATCAGCTTGGTGATGGAGGCAATCGGCAATACGGCTTGGTCGTTTTTGCTCAACAACACTTCGTGCGTGTCTTGGTCGATCACATAGGCCACGCTGGACTTCAAGTTCAAATCGTCAGGCGTGCCTTGCAAACCGGCCATCTGGCCAAACGATGGTTTGGTTGGAACTGCCTTGACTGCATGGCGACGCACGCTGGCTTTGACAACGCCGTGTTTGGCCTTTTGAACGGTGGATTTGCTGTTGGTCGCAGCTTGTGCATGGAGGGTGCACAGCGATGTCAATAAACCCAAAGAAGCAGCAATGAGCAGTCGTTTCAAGTGGCAGTCCTTTTTCTTGAAAAATCTAATGGCTCGGAGTTTAACAAAAATAAAAAGTCACGCAAGATCAAAGACTTGCGTGACTTATTTAACAAGACTGATAAAACCTGGGGTTAGCCCTGAGCTGCCACCCGGTCCGACTTGCTTTGCAGCTTGTTCAAGGCGCTCAAATAGGCCTTGGCCGAGGCCACCACGATGTCTGGATCTGAGCCCACGCCATTGACCACACGCCCGCTGTTTTGCAAACGCACCGTCACTTCGCCTTGACTTTCGGTGGAACCGCTGATGGCATTGACCGAATAGAGCACCATTTCAGCCCCGCTTTTGACGTGCGACTCAATGGCTTTGAGCGATGCGTCGACAGGACCGTTGCCATCCGAGTCGCCCTTGACTTCTTTGCCAGCCACCGTGAATACCACGCTGGCATGGGGACGCTCGCCGGTTTCGCTGTGCTGCGACAAAGAGACAAACGCGAACTGCTCACTGGCATTGGCCACAGACTCTTCGCTGACCAAGGCCAAGATGTCTTCGTCAAAAATCTCGCTCTTGCGGTCGGCCAACTCTTTGAACTTGGCAAAGGCGGTGTTGATGTCAGCTTCGCTTTCCATCTGAACGCCCAAGTCTTCCAAACGCTGTTTGAAGGCATTGCGACCGCTGAGCTTGCCCAACACGATTTTGTTGGCGCTCCAGCCCACGTCTTCGGCGCGCATGATTTCGTAGGTGTCGCGCGCCTTGAGCACGCCGTCTTGGTGAATACCGGAGGCATGTGCGAAAGCGTTGGCGCCCACCACCGCTTTGTTAGGCTGGACCACAAATCCCGTGGTTTGGCTCACCATGCGACTGGCCGCAACGATTTGCTTGGTGTCGATGCCCAAATCAAGGTTGAAATAATCGCGACGGGTTTTCACCGCCATGACGATTTCTTCCAAGGAACAGTTGCCCGCACGCTCGCCCAAGCCGTTGATCGTGCACTCGACCTGACGTGCCCCACCAATCTTGACGCCCGCCAAGGAGTTGGCAACGGCCATCCCTAAGTCGTTGTGGCAGTGCACAGACCAAATGGCTTTGTCGCTGTTGGGCACCCGCTCACGCAAGGTTTTGATGAAGTTGCCATAGAGCTCAGGCACGGCGTATCCCACCGTGTCTGGCACGTTGATGGTGGTCGCGCCTTCAGCGATGACCGCCTCAATCACACGGCACAAAAAGTCCATCTCGCTGCGGTAGCCGTCTTCTGGGCTGAACTCGATGTCACCCACCAAGTTACGGGCAAAGCGCACCGACTGCTTGGCTTGCTCGAGCACTTGCTCGGGTGACATGCGCAACTTCTTTTCCATGTGCAAAGGCGACGTGGCAATGAAGGTGTGAATACGCGCACTGTTGGCGCCTTTGAGCGCCTCGGCAGCCCGGCTGATGTCACGGTCATTCGCACGAGACAGAGAGCAGATGGTGGAGTCTTTGATGGCATTGGCAATCGCTTGCACTGCCTCAAAGTCACCGTTGGAGCTGGCCGCAAAACCGGCTTCAATCACATCGACTTTTAAACGCTCCAGCTGACGGGCAATGCGCAACTTTTCGTCGCGGGTCATGGAAGCGCCGGGCGATTGTTCGCCGTCACGCAAGGTGGTGTCAAAAATGATGAGCTTGTCGGTCATGGTCAGGACTCCTAGATTCCTCAAAAACTTGCAACGTTTGGTTCAGCCCCAAAGCAAAAGGCCCGCTGCAGGTGCATACGGGCCTTGTTTGGGTTTGCGCGTGCGCTACCAACTCCGCCCGTTGGACGATAGAAGCAGTAGAGCCAGCGAAAAATTTTTCATGCATCGAATTTAGCACAAAGCCAAACCCTTTGTGACGTGGGGTGTCTCATTTGTGCAAACCGGCTTCATCGGGCTCGTCGGTGGAGGTGCTGATGACGCTGGTCTGCAAACCTTTGGCACGACGCCATGCGTACAAGGCATAGCCACTCAAACCGTAAATCATGAACAAAGCGAACAACACGATAGGTGGATGGATGTTGATCACAGCAATGGTCAAGGCCATCAGCACAATCACCGCAAACGGCACACTGCGCTTCATCTGCACATCTTTGAAGCTGTAAAACGGCACGTTCGTGACCATCGTCAACCCTGAATACAAACACATCGCAAACATGGGCCAAGCGACATCGGGGCCTGCAATGCCCATTTCAGTCATCAACCACATGAAGCCCATGACCAACGCAGCTGCAGCAGGTGAAGGCAAGCCTTGAAAGAAACGCTTATCCACCACCGCCGTGTTCACATTAAAACGTGCCAAACGCAGCGCAGCACAAGAGATGTAAACAAATGCGGCGACCCAGCCCCAGCGCCCCAAGCCTTTGAGTGCCCATTCATAAGAAATCAAAGCGGGGGCCGCACCGAAGGACACCATATCGGCCAGCGAATCCATTTGCTCGCCAAAGGCACTTTGTGTATTGGTCATGCGGGCCACGCGACCATCGAGGCTGTCGAGCACCATGGCACAAAACACGCCAATGGCGGCCATCTCAAAGCGACCGTTCATGGCCATGACGATGGCGTAAAAACCACCAAACAAAGCCGCCAAAGTGAACAAATTGGGCAACACATAAATGCCCTTGCGCGGTTTGCGAGGCACGTATTCCTCCGCGTGATCGTGTAAATCTGACATAGCTAGGGGCTCCGATAAGTAAGCGTTGAGTGTAAAGGCTGGAACACTTCACATCACAACGACAAAGGCCACCGAAGTGGCCCTTGTCTGTGCAATCAGCGAATGCTTAGTTGCGGGTTTGGTCGACCAATTTGTTCTTGGCGATCCAAGGCATCATGGCGCGCAACTGACCACCCACCACTTCGATCTGGTGATCAGCGGTGTTGCGACGACGTGCGGTCATGCTTGGGTAGTTCAAGCGGCCTTCTTGGATGAACATCTTGGCGTATTCACCGTCTTGAATGCGCTTCAAAGCGTTGCGCATGGCTTCACGGCTTTGTGCGTTGATCACTTCAGGACCGGTCACGTACTCGCCGTATTCGGCGTTGTTCGAGATCGAGTAGTTCATGTTGGCGATGCCGCCTTCATAAATCAAGTCAACGATCAACTTCAACTCGTGCAAGCACTCGAAGTAAGCCATTTCAGGGGCGTAGCCAGCTTCGACCAAAGTCTCAAAGCCCATCTTCACCAATTCAACAGCGCCACCGCACAAGACAGCTTGCTCGCCGAACAAGTCGGTTTCGGTTTCTTCTTTGAAGTTGGTTTCGATGATGCCGGCCTTGCCACCACCGTTGGCCATGGCGTAGCTCAACGCCAGGTCACGGGCCTTGCCGCTCTTGTCTTGGTGCACAGCCACGAGGTGAGGCACACCGCCACCTTGGGTGTAGGTGTTGCGCACGGTGTGGCCAGGGGCCTTAGGTGCGACCATCCACACATCCAAGTCAGCGCGTGGCACGACCTGGTTGTAGTGCACGTTGAAACCGTGGGCGAACGCCAACGAAGCGCCTTGCTTGATGTGAGGCGCCACGTTATTGGCATAAACCTCTGAGATCATTTCGTCGGGCAACAAGATCATGACCACGTCGGCCGCTTTGACTGCCTCGTTGACTTCCATCACGGTCAAGCCGGCTTTGCCGACTTTGTCCCAAGAGGCGCCGCCCTTGCGCAGACCGACCACGACTTTGACGCCGCTGTCGTTCAAGTTTTGTGCGTGGGCATGGCCTTGCGAGCCGTAGCCGATGATGGCCACAGTTTTGCCTTTGATCAGGCTCAGGTCACAGTCTTTGTCGTAATAAACCTTCATGGTCTCTCCTAAAAAATCTTTTAAAAAGGTGGGAAATTAGACGCGCAAGATGCGCTCACCGCGGCCAATGCCGCAAGCGCCTGTGCGAACAGTTTCAAGAATTGCGCTGCGGTCGATCGCCTCCAAGAACGCGTCGTTCTTGGACAAATCGCCCGTCAACTCAATGGTGTAACTCTTCTCGGTCACATCGATGATGCGACCACGGAAGATATCGGCCATGCGCTTCATTTCTTCGCGCTCTTTGCCGACGGCTCGGACCTTGACCATCATGAGCTCACGCTCGGTGTAAGCACCTTCGGTCAAGTCAACCACTTTCACCACTTCGATGAGGCGGTTCAAGTGCTTGGTGATTTGTTCAATGACGTCATCCGAACCATGGGTTTGGATGGTCATGCGTGACAGGCTGGCGTCTTCGGTGGGCGCCACGGTCAACGACTCGATGTTGTAACCACGGGCTGAAAACAAGCCGACCACGCGCGACAGCGCGCCGGGTTCATTTTCGAGCATCAGGGAAATGATGTGTTTCATGGTGTCATCCTCCCTGTTACAGGTCTTCGCTGCCAAGCAGCATTTCAGTGATGCCCTTGCCGGCCTTGACCATCGGGAACACGTTCTCGGTGGGGTCGGTACGGAAGTCCATGAACACCGTGCGATCTTTGAGTTTGCGAGCTTCGCGCAAGGCGGGCTCCACGTCCTCAGGACGCTCAATCAGCATGCCCACATGGCCATAGGCTTCGGCCAGCTTGACGAAGTTGGGCAAGGCGTCCATGTAGCTGTGGCTGTAGCGCCCGGAGTATTCAATCTCTTGCCACTGACGCACCATACCGAGGTAGCGGTTGTTCAACGCCAGGACCTTGATCGGCGTGTTGTATTGCAAACAGGTAGAAAGCTCTTGGATACACATCTGCACCGAACCTTCACCCGTCACACAAAACACCTCGCTCTCGGGTTTGGCTAGCTTGATGCCCATGGCATAAGGAATGCCCACGCCCATGGTGCCCAAACCGCCCGAGTTGATCCAACGACGTGGCTCATCAAAACCGTAGTACTGAGCCGCCCACATTTGGTGCTGGCCCACATCTGATGTGATGTAGGTGTCGGTGCCCTTGGTCATTTGATGCAGGGTTTCAATCACGTACTGCGGCTTGATGACTTCGGTGTTGCCACGGTCATACTTCAAACAGTCGCGCTTGCGCCAGGCTTCAATGGTTTCCCACCAACCGCCCAAGGCATTGGCATCAGGCTTGGCGCCTGATTCTTTGATCATCTCGATCATTTCTTGCAACACGTCTTTGACATCACCCACGATCGGGATGTCGACTTTGACGCGCTTGGAAATGCTGGAAGGATCAATGTCAATGTGAATGATCTTGCGTTCGTTTTGCGCGAAGTGCTTGGGGTTACCAATCACGCGGTCATCAAAACGTGCGCCAACAGCCAACAAAACATCGCAGTTTTGCATGGCGTTGTTGGCTTCAATGGTGCCGTGCATGCCCAACATGCCTAAGAACTTGGGATCGCTGGCTGGGTAAGCACCCAAGCCCATCAAGGTGTTGGTACAGGGGTAGCCCAACATGTCCACCAAGGTGCGCAACTCTTGTGAGGCATCACCCAACAAGACCCCGCCGCCGGTGTAGATGTAAGGACGCTTGGCCGCCATCAACAGCTGCAAGGCTTTGCGAATTTGTCCGCCGTGGCCTTTGCGCACGGGGTTGTAAGAGCGCATTTGCACCTCGGCAGAATAGCCGTCGTACATGGCCTTTTTGAAAGACACGTCTTTTGGAATGTCCACCACCACGGGGCCTGGACGGCCGCTGCGGGCAATGTGGAACGCTTTCTTCATCGTCATGGCCAAGTCGTTGACGTCTTTGACCAAGAAATTGTGTTTGACGATAGGGCGCGTGATACCCACGGTATCGCACTCTTGAAAGGCATCCAAGCCAATCGCGTGTGTTGGTACCTGACCGGTGATGATCACCATCGGGATGCTGTCCATGTAGGCCGTCGCGATACCGGTCACCGCGTTGGTGGCACCAGGGCCTGAGGTGACCAAGGCCACCCCCACATCGCCCGTGGCACGTGCGTAGCCGTCGGCGGCATGCACAGCAGCCTGCTCATGACGTACCAAAACGTGCTGAATGGTGTCTTGTTGGTAAAGCGCGTCGTAGATGTAGAGAACTGATCCGCCGGGGTAGCCCCACAGGTGTTTCACGTTTTCAGCTTGCAGAACCTTGACCAGGATTTCTGCGCCCATCAGCTCTTGTGCTTGTCCGCTCGCAGCGGATGCGGAATGCGATTCCGACTTTGTCATTTCCATTTTTAAACCTTTTAACCTGAGTGAATTTCGTCAACGAAAAACCTTGGGTGCTTCTTTGCGAACCTTTATGGGGCAGCATTGAAACTTTGGACCTTCAGCCATGGACGCATGAGTGATTGCGCCGGACCCAGACCCGTTTGCCTTTTTTTGTCGAATTGCAGCGCGCATTATTGCATCAAGCGAAACCCTTGTTCATACAACTGACACGTTCGACACAACAGCAGTGCCATAATCGCGCCCGATTCAACCCAGATAACGCGTACGTGGCCTCCGAACAAGAACTCTCAGACTTCCTGCAAAGCGTGGAAAAACGAGCCTTCAAGCGCTCGGTCTACCACGTGCGGGACGATGAGGCCGCGCTCGACATCGTGCAAGACAGCATGATGAAGTTGGCCGAACATTATGGGGACAAGCCCGCTAGCGAGCTACCCATGCTGTTCCAGCGCATCCTCTCCAACACCACGTTGGATTGGTTTCGACGCAACAAAACACGCAAAGCCCTGTTCAGCAACTTCAGCGACTTTGAATCAAGCGCCGATGACGGTGAATTTGACCTTTTAGAGTCCCTGACCCTGGACAACAGCTCGCAACAGACACAAAGTGCCGAAGATACCTTTGCCAGTACAGCAAAAGTACACGACATCGAAGAAGAAATACAAAACTTGCCAGCACGTCAACGAGAAGCCTTCCTGCTGCGTTATTGGGAGGACTTAGACGTTGCTGAGACGGCCGCTGCCATGGGCTGTTCAGAAGGAAGTGTCAAAACCCACTGCTCTCGCGCCATTCAAGCCTTACACAAAGCACTCACCGCCAAAGGGATACGACCATGACCACACGCCAAAACCATCAAAATTCCCAAGATCAATTTGGTCTGCGTGTTGCTGCCCGTTTGAATTCCAGCGCCCTCGATTTACCGCATGACATCAGCGAACGACTGCGCGCTGCACGCACCCGCGCGGTGGCCGCACGCTTGGTGCCACAAACCCGTTTGCAAACCAACACAGGCGTGTCGGTCCAAAACGGTGTGGGCATGCTGCACTTTGGCGACGAAGGTCTGAACTTGTGGAGCCGCTTGGCGGCCTTCCTGCCTTTGATTGCCTTGGTTGCAGGCTTGGCCTTGATTCAGAACATCATGGACGATGACCGTGCCAACGAATTGGCAGAAGTCGATTCTGCTTTGCTGATCGACGATCTGCCACCTGCGGCTTATGCAGATCCAGGATTTTTGCAATTCCTCAAAACGCCTGCGGCCAGCGAGCACCAAAACTGATCCACCATGCCCTTGTCTCGTCCGCTTTCGCTGTCAGCCCTCTGGCTCCTGCTTTGCACAGGCTGGATGACGCTGACGCTTGAAGCATCGGCACAAGCTCCTGCTGTGCAGGCTGCAAATACGGCCAGTGCCGCCCAGTCCGGGCGCCCACTGTGGAAAGACCTGTCAGTTGCCCAGCAACAAGCACTGTCTCCATTGCTGCAGCTCTGGCCCTCCATGACCGAACCGCACAAGCGCAAATGGCTGGCTGTGTCACAAAACTTCGCCCAACTCTCGGCGGATGAAAAAGCGACTCTCCAGGGCCGCATGCGTGAATGGGCAGCCCTGAGCCCCCAACAACGCACCACCGCTCGGTTGAACTTTGCCGGCACACAACAAGTGCCTCAAGAAGACAAGCGCGCCAAATGGGAGGCTTATCAAGCCCTCTCGCCAGAAGCCAAGCAAAAATTAGCGGCGCAACAAGCCAAGCCCGTGGTCGGTGCGGCGCCCGCAGTCAAGCCCATTGCCGCGCACAAGTTAGCTGCCCCACCCTCGGCCAGTAATAACAAGGCCTTGCCGCGCATTGACACCAATCAAACGGCACCTGTGACCTTGCTGCCCACACCGGCAACAGCAACGAACACAACCACACCACCTGCGACCGAATCTCCCGTCTCGCCCCAATGACTGCGATGACGACCGAGACCGCGCCCCCCGCGCTTGTAGCCCCTAGCTTGCGCCGGCGCATGGCCTGCTGGATCTATGAAGGCTTGCTGTTGTTTGGGGTCATGTTTATCTCAGGTTACCTGTTCAGCACTTTGAGCCAAACCCGCCACGCCTTGGACAACCGCCATGGACTGCAGGCTTTTTTGTTTTTGATTTTTGGCATTTACTTCACTTGGTTTGGCCACAAAGGCCAAACCCTGGCCATGAAGACTTGGCACATTCGACTGGTCGACACACAGGGTGAAGCTGTCACACAAGCACGCGCACTGCGGCGCTACCTGCTGAGCTGGATATGGTTTATTCCACCGCTCGCACTGATCGCCCCCTTTTCGCTCTCAGGCCAAGAAACCCTGTTGCTCTGCTTGGGTTGGATCAGCATCTGGGCCTTGCTCAGCCGCTTTCAAGCTCAAGGCCAGTTTTGGCATGATGTGTGGGCCAGAACGCGTCTGGTCCAAGCTGACACACAGAGCCGTTAAAGTTGCCACATGGAAGTGAATGAACAAAAGCAAAGAACCGGCCTGAACCGCGTCTGGCATGCCATGGGCTACTCAATCCAGGGCTTGAAGGCCGCATGGTTTGAAAAAGCGTTTCGCCAAGAAGCGGTGGCCTCTGTCTTTTTGATACCTGCGGCTTTTGGGGTCGGCCAAAACTGGGTTGAAGTGGCCCTGCTGGTTGGCACTGTGTTGTTGGTCATGGTGGTCGAATTGCTCAACACAGGTATCGAATCAGCCATTGACCGCATTGGTCCTGAATGGCACGCGTTGGCCAAACGTGCCAAAGACATGGGCAGTGCCGCTGTTTTATTGACCCTCTTGCTCTGCATCGGCGTGTGGAGCGCTGCCGTGTGGCACAACATTCTGTCCTGATGTCAGCCACCCCTTCTTTTTCTGTCTGCGTTTACTGTGGTTCTCGCAACGGCGTGTCCCCTGCTTATGCAGAGGTCGCCAAAACCGTGGGTCAATGGATTGGCGCGCACAACGGGCAATTGGTTTACGGCGGTGGCAACAACGGCTTGATGGGCATCGTCGCCCAAGCTGCAGCTGACGCGGGTGCTCCGGTGGTAGGCATCATTCCCAAGGCGCTTCAAACTAAGGAAAACACCCGCACCGCGTGTACCGAGCTGCATGTGGTGGACACCATGCACGAGCGCAAACGCATGATGGCAGAGCTTGCCGACGCCTTCATTGCTTTGCCCGGTGGCATCGGCACCTTTGAAGAGTTTTTCGAGGTCTGGACCTGGCGTCAACTGGGCTATCACGACAAGCCCATTGGACTGCTCAACACCCAAGGCTATTACGACGGCCTACTCAGCTTTGCCCAAAGCAGCGTTCAGCAAGGTTTTTTGAGCGACTGGCAAATGGACTTGATTCGCAGCGACAGCGATCCCACTGCCTTGCTGCGTGAACTGGTGCAAGCCGCAGGCTTTACACCAGCACCTAAGCTCGCCGAGCTTTGAATTAAATCGCGGTCTCGTCGAGTTCGCCTGTGCGAATACGCACCACGCGCTCCACTGGCGTGATGAAAATCTTGCCGTCACCAATCTTGCCCGTGCGCGCTGCACGCACGATGGCGTCCACACAGTTGTCCAGATCTTCGCTCTTCACCACCACTTCGACCTTCACTTTGGGCAAAAAGTCGACCACGTATTCGGCACCACGGTAGAGCTCGGTGTGGCCTTTTTGACGGCCAAAACCCTTCACTTCTGTCACGGTCAAGCCCGTCACACCACACTCGGCCAAGGCTTCGCGCACTTCTTCGAGTTTGAATGGCTTGATAACAGCGGTGATTTGCTTCATGGTCGAGATCCTTGTGTACTTGAAAAATGACTGAGAAATAAAGACGGAATGGCTTCAGGCGTTACGCCCGAAATTTGTTGGTTATAGGATAACGCCAATCTTTACCAAAGCTGCGGTGCGTCACACGAATGCCCACAGGTGACTGGCGACGTTTGTACTCGTTGATTCTGATCAAGCGTGTCACCTTCTCCACATCGGCTGGTGCAAAACCGGCGGCGATGATCTCGGCCGAACTTTGGTCGTTTTCCATGAAGCGCGAGACGATCTCGTCCAACACCTCATAAGGCGGCAAACTGTCTTGGTCTTTTTGGTCAGGACGTAACTCAGCACTCGGTGGACGCGTGATGATGCGCTCTGGAATGGGTTGAGCGCCCGTGCCATACGGGTCGTTCGCATTGCGCCAATGGGCCAGCTTGAAGACCAGCGTTTTGGCCACGTCCTTGATGACGGCAAAACCGCCTGCCATGTCACCGTACAAGGTGCAGTAGCCGGTAGCCATTTCGCTCTTGTTGCCCGTGGTCAGCACAATCGAACCAAACTTGTTGGACAAAGCCATCAACAAGGTGCCACGAATGCGGGCTTGGATGTTCTCCTCGGTCGTGTCGACTTGCGTGCCTTCAAAGTCCGCCTTCAGCGAGCCCAAAAAGGCCTCAAACTCCGGCACGATGGACACCTCGTCGTAACGCACACCCATGCGACGCGCCATGTCACGCGCATCCACCCAGCTGATCTCGGCTGTGTAGGGCGACGGCATCATCACCGCACGCACCTTGTCGGCCCCCAAGGCATCCACGGCAATCGCCAACACCAAGGCGGAATCAATGCCTCCCGACAAACCCAGCAAGGTGCCTGGAAATCCATTTTTACCAATGTAGTCGCGCACCCCCAGCACCAAGGCGTGCCACAAATCGGCTTCCAAAGAGCCATCTGCCGCCACAGGTGCAGACAACTGCAAACCACCGGATGCGCGATCATGCGCAACATCCACCGCAAACGATGCAGCCTCAAAGCTCGGGGCACGCCCCGCTAGAGAGCCATCGGCGTTGAGCGCAAAGGAGCGGCCTTCAAACACCACCTCGTCTTGGCCACCCACCAAATGGGCATAGACCAAGGGCAAGCCTGTGGCTTGAGTGCGCAAACGCATGGCCTGCTCGCGCTCATCGCCTTTGCCCACATGGAAGGGCGAGGCGTTGATCACGGCCAGCAACTCGGCACCGCTCGCCTTGGCCTCTTGCGCAGGTTGGTCAAACCACGCATCCTCACAAATCAGCAAGCCGACCTTGACGCCCTTAACCTCAAACACGCAAGGCTGGTGGCCAGGCAGGAAGTAACGGCGTTCATCAAACACCTGGTAATTAGGCAGCTCGCGTTTGGCATACGACGCCACCACACGCCCCTCACACACCACACTGGCCATGTTGAAGCGTCGTTGCACCGACACCGAGCGTGTGCGCTCGTCTGTTCCAGACGGATGGCCGACCACCACATGCAAGCCCTTTAACCCGGCCAATGCAGCGGACACCGTTTTCAAGGCATCATCACAGGCGGCGATGAAGGAACGACGCAAAAACAAGTCTTCTGCTGCGTAGCCGCACAAAGACAACTCAGGCGTCAACACCAACCGCGCGCCATCGGCATAGGCTTGGGTTGCGCAATCAATGATTTTTTGCGCGTTCCCAGCCATGTCTCCAACGACAAAATTCAATTGAGCAACACAGATTTTGAGAGTCATGGCAGCAGACACATCGTCCAAAGTAAAACAGGTCTAAAAAAGCAAATGGATTATGTCATTCGCGTGTTCGACAACCCGCTGGAACTGCCGGCCCAGGCATGGGACGCCCTGAGCGCCCTGCAAGATGCGCCCTCACCCTTCATGCAACACGCCTATTTGGCCGCCTTGCACACCAGCGGCAGCGCCACACCTGAGACGGGCTGGACGCCCCGTTTTGTCACCCTGTGGCAAGCCAACACCTTGGTTGGCGCCTGCGCTTTGTATGTGAAAGACCACTCCTACGGCGAATACGTGTTCGACTGGGCCTGGGCCAATGCCTATGGCGAGCATGGCCTGGCGTATTACCCCAAAGGACTGGTAGCCGTGCCCTTCACCCCCGTGCCCGGCGCACGCTTGCTGGCAATCGATGCACTTGCACGGCAAGCCCTGCTTGAGGCCGTGCTGCAAATTTGCCAGCAACTCAAACTGTCGTCCTTGCACCTGCTGTTCACCAGCCCAGCGGATCGCCAAGCCTGCGATGCACTGGGGCTGATGCAGCGCCAGACCGTGCAATTTCATTGGCACAACGCCAACTCGCAGGGTTCACCCTTTGACAGCTTCGACACCTTCTTGGCCAGCCTGTCGCAAGAGAAACGCAAAAAAATCAAACAAGAACGCCGCCGCGTGGCCGATGCGGGCGTGACGTTTCGCGTCTCGGAAGGCGCCGCCATCCGCACCGAAGACTGGGATTTCTTCTACCAATGCTACGAACGCACGTACCTAGAACACGGCAATGCGCCCTACCTCAGTCGTGCTTTTTTTCAAAGCATGCAAGACCAGATGCCCGCCAACTGGGTCTTGTTCGTGGCAGAACGCGAGGGGCGCCCCATCGCCAGCAGTTTGATTGCCGTGCAGGGCTTAGGTACGTCTGAGGCCGTGGCTTATGGTCGCTACTGGGGGGCCTTGGAACGCGTGGACTGCCTGCACTTTGAAGCTTGTTATTACCAGCCCCTGAGCTGGTGCATCGCACGCGACGTGCAACGCTTTGAAGGCGGCGCCCAAGGCGAACACAAAATGGCCCGCGCCTTGATGCCCGTCGCCACCTACAGCGCCCACTGGTTGGCCCACCCAGCTTTTGCCGATGCTGTTGAACGTTTCTTGGAACGTGAACGCGCTGGTGTCGACCACTACCTCGACCATTTGGCCGCACGCAGCCCCTTCAAACGCCACGAGCCGCAATAAACAAAAAAGCCCGCAGCAGCGGGCTTTTGGGGCATACAAGCAAGAGATTACTTCTTGTTGTAGTTGGCGATGCCGTCCATGATTTCTTTGGCGGCAGACTCAATGCCTTCCCAGCCCTTGACCTTGACCCATTTGCCTTTTTCGAGGTCTTTGTAGTGCTCGAAGAAGTGGGCAATCTGCTGCAGTTGCAACTCATGGATGTCGTCCAAGGATTTGATCTTGGCATAGCTTGCCAAGATTTTTTCAGTCGGCACAGCCAACACTTTGCCGTCCATGCCGCCTTCGTCTTCCATCAACAAGATGCCCAAGGCACGGCAAGGCACGACCACGCCCGAAGGCAATGGGAACGGTGTCATCACCAACACGTCCACAGGGTCACCATCACCGGCGATGGTTTGTGGCACATAACCGTAGTTGGTGGGGTAATGCATGGCCGTGCCCATGAAACGGTCCACAAACAAAGCACCCGACTCTTTGTCGACTTCGTACTTCACAGGATCCGAGTTCATCGGGATTTCGATGATCACGTTGAAGGCGTCTGGAACTTTGCTACCGGGGGTGACTTGATTGAGGGACATGGTGTCTGATGGATAAAGTTAAAAAAGAAACGCTGAGAATTAACCCCGATTTTACTTTCATGGGGCTTGCGTCTGAACGTGGCCTTTCAAACTGCTAGAAACTGTTATTCGTGGGTACTTTTGCCCGTTTCGTCCATCAGGCCTAAGAAAACACGCAAAAAGTAAATCGCCATGATGATCACAAACAAAATCACCGCCAGGCTCATCAAGCCGTAATCGGTGGAAAAAAGGTCGATCCATGCTTTCATGGGGGAACTCCTGTCAATTGCAATGCCTTGACTTTGCACGCTGAGAAAGGTTCACGCACTGATCTACATCAAGACTTAGGGGAATCGTGGCTCAGGCAAAATCAAGACTATGTCTGAACGCGTGATTCCCTTGGTCGACCAGCGGCTCCAAGCCCTGGCTGCCACCATTCCTTCGCAAGCCATTGCGGCACAGGGTTTGCTGAGCGACAGCTTGGGCCGCCCCCTGCATGACCTGCGCATCAGCGTGACGGACCGTTGCAACTTTCGTTGCAACTACTGCATGCCCAAAGAAGTCTTCAACAAAGACTACGCCTACCTGCCGCACGGCGACTTGCTGAGCTTTGAGGAAATCACGCGCCTGGCCAAGGTCTTCGTAGCCCATGGCGTGCGCAAAATTCGCTTGACTGGCGGCGAGCCCCTGCTGCGTAAAAACTTGGAAATCTTGGTCGATCAACTCGCCAACATCCGCACACCCGACGGCACGCCACTCGACCTCACCCTCACCACCAACGGCTCACTGTTGGCGCGCAAAGCCCAAGCCCTCAAAGACGCGGGCTTGAACCGCGTGACTGTCAGCTTGGACGGCTTGGACGATGCAATCTTCCGCCAAATGAACGACGTCGATTTTCCTGTGGCCGACGTGCTGGCCGGCATCGCCGCCGCCAAAGAGGCGGGCTTGGGGCTGGATGCCCAGGGCCAGCTCACCGGCCTCAAAGTCAATATGGTGGTCAAACGCAGCACCAACGTCGATCAAATTTTGCCGATGGCGCGCCACTTTCGAGGCACAGGCATCACCTTGCGTTTCATCGAGTACATGGATGTCGGCGCCACCAACGGCTGGTGCATGGACGAGGTGCTGCCTTCTGCCGAAGTGATTGCGCATCTGCAGCAAGCGTTCCCACTCATCCCCCTCGAACCCAGCGCCCCGGGCGAAACCGCGCAGCGCTGGGGCTATGCCAATGCGGCCGGGCAATTTGACCCCGCCTTGGGCGAGGTAGGCGTGATCAGCAGCGTCACCCAGGCGTTTTGCCGTGACTGCAACCGTGCGCGCCTGTCGACCGAAGGCAAGCTGTACTTGTGCCTGTTTGCCACCCAAGGCTATGACTTGCGCCACCTGATGCGCCAAGACGGCACCACCGACGCCGACCTGGCCTCCGCCATTGGCCACATCTGGCAGCACCGCGACGACCGTTACTCCGAACTTCGAGCCCATCAACCCACCGACAGCGCGCCTGCCGTGCGCCGTGTCGAGATGAGCTACATCGGCGGGTAAACGCCCCTCCTTATGCACCACCCCATTGAACCTCAAGACATCACCGGCCTCATCCTCGCAGGCGGACGCGGCAGCCGCATGGGCGGGGTCGACAAGGGCTTGCAAAACTTCAACGGCATCCCACTGGCCTTGCACACCCTGATGCGCTTGGGACCCCAAGTGGAGACGGTGATGATCAACGCCAACCGCAACCTGTCGGCCTATGAGTCCTTTGGTGCTTCGGTGTGGCCCGATACCTCGGCCGACTTTGCCGGCCCCTTGTCGGGCTTTATCGTTGGTTTGGAACGCGCAGAAACACCTTATGTGCTGACCGTGCCCTGCGACACACCGCGCCTGCCGCTGGACTTGGCGCAGCGCTTGTCAGCCGCCTTGATGCAAGAGAACGCTGACATTGCCATGGCCGCAGGCCAAGAGACAAATGCCCAAGGTCAACCCGAAGTGCGGACCCAACCTGTGTTTTGCCTGCTCAGAATCGATTTGCTTGAAAGCCTGGTGAAGTTCACCCAATCAGGTGGCCGCAAAATCGATGCCTGGACGACCCAGCACCGCACCGTGGTCGTGCCGTTTGATGCACCTAACGACGACCCGCATGCGTTTGCCAACGTCAACACCTTGCAAGAACTACAGGCCTTGGAAATGCAAGCGCCTTGAGCCCACATGAAAAGCATTGAAGATATCGCCGCTGCACTCCAGGGCTACGACCCACAAGCCTTGAGCGTTGAACAAGTGGGCGAATTTTTAGCCCATTTGGTCGAACCTGTGTCGCCACAAGACGCACGCAACGTGGCCTTGTTCGACGCGCTGGGGCGCGTGCTCGCGCACGATGTCATCTCACCCATCAGCGTGCCGCCCCACAACAACTCGGCCATGGATGGTTTTGCATTTGACGCATCACAACGCCAACCCGACCAAGCCTTGGAACTGCGTGTCGTGGGCACTGCGCTGGCTGGCAAAGCCTGGCAAGGCCAAGTCAACGCTGGGGAATGCCTGAAGATCATGACGGGCGCCATCCTGCCCGACGGGCTGGACACGGTGGTCCCCCAAGAGCTCACCCAGGTTCACACCGTGCACGACGTCACCACCGTCACCCTCGCCCCCAACACCGTGAAGGCCGGTGACAACCGCCGCTTGGCCGGTGAAGACCTGATGCAAGGCCAACCCGCGCTGCGTGCAGGGCAACACCTCACACCCGCTGCTTTGGGGCTGCTCGCCAGTATGGGCTTGCCCGAGGTCTGTGTACACCGTCGCCTGCGGGTGGCGTATTTCTCTACCGGTGATGAAATTTTGAGCCTGGGCGAAGCCCCCCGCGAAGGCGCGGTGTACGACAGCAACCGCTACACCGTGTTCGGCCTGCTCACACGCCTGGGCTGCGACGTGATCGACATGGGCGTGGTGCGCGACGACCCGGTCTTGCTCGAAGCCGCGTTCCAGCAAGCTGCCGCACAGGCCGACGCCATCATCACCAGCGGCGGCGTCAGCGTGGGCGAGGCCGACTTCACCAAAGCCATGATGAAAAAGTTGGGAGACGTGGCCTTTTGGAAAATCGCCATGCGCCCTGGCCGTCCCATGGCCGTTGGGCGCATTGGCAAGTCGGTCTTGTTTGGCTTGCCAGGCAACCCGGTGGCTGTGATGGTGACTTTCCTCGCCTTTGTGCGCCCTGCCTTGCAGCGCATGATGGGCAGCACAACCAGTGCGCCGGTGTTCTTGCGTGCCAAGAGCTTAGAGGCGCTGCGCAAAAAATCAGGGCGCACCGAATACCAACGCGGCTTTGTCAGCACAGCCCCAGACGGCAGCTTGCAGGTGCGTGCCGCTGGCAACCAGGGATCTGGCGTGTTGCGCTCGATGGTCGAGGGCAATGGTTTGATTGTGTTGCACCACACCCAGGGCAACGTCGCCGTGGGCGACGAGGTGGATGTGATGATGTTTGACGGGGTCATGTAAACCCCTTCTCACAGGCTCAAGGCATCATCTCGGCGGGAATTTCCATCGGACCTGTGCCACTGTACTTTTCAAGGTAGATGTAGATCACAGGCGTGATGTAGAGCGTGATCACTTGGGAAAACGCCAAACCACCCACCACCACAATGCCCAAAGGCATACGCAACTCAGCGCCTGCCCCCAGCCCCAACGCAATGGGCAAAGCGCCCATCATGGCAGCCAGCGTGGTCATCAAAATCGGACGGAACCGCGTCAAGCAGGCTGAACGAATGGCGTCGCGCGGCGTCATGTTGTGTTGACGTTGTGCTTCGAGCGCGAAGTCAATCATCAAAATCGCGTTCTTTTTGACAATACCAATCAGCAACAAAATACCGATGGTCGCGATGATGGTCAGCTCCATGCCAAAGAGGCGCAAGAACAGCAAGGCACCAATCGCCGCAGAGGGCAAGCCGGCCAAAATTGTCAGCGGATGGATATAGCTCTCGTACAACACACCCAACAACACATAAATCACAAAGATGGCGCTGATCAGCAGAATGATTTGGCCGGATTGACCACTTTGGAACACCGCCGCATCACCACCATAGCTGGTGATGATGGTGGGGGGCAATTCGATGTCTTTGATGAATTGGTCAATCTTGGCTGTTGCATCACCCAGTGGCACATCAGGCGCCAGGTTGAATGAAATGGTCACCGCAGGAATTTGCCCCTGGTGGTTCACCGCCGTCGGGCCAATGAAACGCTTGAATTTGGCCACACTGGACAGCGGCACCAAACGGTCGGTGGCACGACCACGCACATAAATGTCGTTCAAGCCGGCCTCAAATTGGCGACTCTCTTCGAGCGACTCCAAGATCACCTGGTACGTGTTGACAGGGGTGTAGATGGTGGAGATTTGCTTCTCGCCATAGGACGAGTACAAAGCCGTGCGAATGTCTGCCATCGACACACCAGCACTGGCCGCTTTTTCACGGTCAATGTCCACCAACACATTCAAGCCCTTGAGCTGGGAGTCTGTGGTGACGTCGCGGAAGTTGGGGTCAGCACGCATTTGGCGCACCATTTTTTCAGACCATTCGTTGACCCCATCAAAGCCCACGCTTTGCAAGATGAACTGATAACGGCTCTTACTCACCTTGCCACCGAGCTGCAAGTTCTGAACAGGGCGCATGTACACGTTCAAACCCGGCAAGCTGCGGAATTTGGCGCGCAAACCTTCCAGCACTTTTTGCATCGGTGCGCGTTCGCTCTTAGGCTTCAAGTTCAGGAACATGCGTCCGTTGTTGGGCAAATTGCCGCCGGCTCCACCGCCCCCCACAAATGACACCATGCTCAACACATTGGGATCATTCCTCACCATCTCGGCCGCTTGGTCTTGCAACTTGAGCATGGCACCAAAAGAAATGTCTTCTGCCGCCTCGGTGGTCAACTGAATTTGGCTCAAGTCTTCTTCGGGGAAAAAGCCCTTGGGCACCCAGACGTACATGGCAATCGTGATAGCAAAAGTGCTGATGGCCACCACCAGCACATGACGCTGATGGGCCAGACACCAATCCAGGGTGGACTCGTACTTGCGCAGCACGGCATGAAAAATTTGATCAAACTTGATGGTGATCCAGTAGTCTTTCGGCTCTTCGCCATGCTTGGGCAAGAAACGGCTGCACAACATGGGCACCAAGGTCAGTGAGACGATGGCAGACACCAAAATGGACAGCGACACCACCACCGCGAACTCGCGGAACAACAAGCCAATCGGGCCTGGCATGAAGAAGATCGGGATGAACACCGCCACCAATGAAATTGAAATCGAGATGATGGTGAAGCCCACCTCTTTGCTGCCTTTCAAAGCGGCTTTGAGCGGGTGCATGCCCTCTTCCACGTAACGCACAATGTTCTCAAGCACCACGATGGAGTCGTCCACCACCAAGCCCACGGCCAGCGTGATGCCCAACAAGGACACGTTGTCCAAGCTGTAACCCAGCCAATACATCAAGAAGAAGGCGCCAATCAAAGACACGGGCAAACTCAAGGCCGGAATGATGGTGGCCGCTGCATGCTTCAAGAACAGGAAAATCACCAACACCACCAAGGCAACCGTGAGGGCCAAGGTGTAGTTCACGTCGTGGATGGATTCACGAATCGAGACCGAGCGGTCGTTCAGCAAGTTGATCTGCATGGACGCCGGCATTTGCTTTTCGAACTGCGGAATCATGCGTCGAATGCCATCCACCACCTTGACCGTGTTGGCACTGGGCTGGCGCAACACCGCAATGATGACCGAGCGCTCGCCCATGAACGAGCCGCTGGTTTTGACCTGTTCGTAACTCTCGCTGACCACTGCGACATCGGACAAACGAATCGGCAGGCCATTGCGCTGGGCAATCAACAGATCAGCAAACTCTTTGGCACGCACCAGCTGCGGATTGGCATAAATCGTCAGCGCCTGGCGCGGCCCGTCCAACACACCCACGGGTGCGTTGGAGTTGGCTTTGTTCACAGCTTGGGCCACATCGTCCATGGTCAAGTTGTTCAACGCCAGCTTGGCCGGATTGGCACGCACACGCACGGCATAGCGTTTTTGACCGTACACCAACACCTGCGCCACGCCGTCGATGGTCGACAAGTTGGGTGAAATCAGGTTTTCCGCATAGTCACTGACTTCGAACAAGTCCATCGCAGGTGAGCTCAAGGTCATGAACAACACCGGCGCATCCGCCGGGTTGACCTTGCGGTACGACGGTGGCGTGGTCATCTCAATCGGCAAGCGACGTTGCGCGCGCAACAAGGCGGCTTGCACGTCCACCGCTGCTTTGTCGATGTCGCGGTCGTTGTTGAATTCCAGCGTGATGCTGGTGGTGCTCAAAAAGTTGGTCGAGCTGATGACTGTGATGCCGTCAATCGTGGAGAACTCTTTCTCCAAAGGCAAAGCCACCGAGGCGGCCATGTTCTCAGGACTGGCTCCCGACAAGGTCGCTGTGACTTGAATCACCGGGCTGTTAAAACTGGGCAGCGCCGCCACAGGGATTTTGGTGTACGCAATAACACCGGCCACCACTGTCGCCATGGACAGCAGGATCGTCATCACAGGACGACGAATACAGAGTTCTGAAATCGTCATTTTTGTGCTTCAGCTTTGGTTTCTGGCTTAGTGTCCGATTTGGCATCCGTCTTTTGCCCGGGTTTGGCATCGCCTTTGTGCTCTGCCTCTTTGACTTTGCCATTGGGTCGCAAGTTTTGCTTGCCTTCGACTACCACTTTGTCGCCCGCATTGATGCCAGAAATCACTGCAAAACCTTGGCTTTGAGTTTGCACTTTGACCGGTTTCAAGCTGACGGTGTTTTCAGCATCGACCACAAACACTTGTTCGCCGCGGGTGTTCGTCACCACCGCTTGCGAGGGCACGACCAACACGTTTTTGAAATTACCGGCTTTGACTTGCAGTCGCACAAACTGACCAGGAATCAAGGTGTGGTCGGCGTTATCCACCACCGCTTTGACTTTCACTGCACCAATGGCTTGATCTACTTGGTTGTCAATCACAAACACCTTGCCTTCGCGTTTTTTACCATCGCCCATTTGGAAGGTGATCGTCGGTGTTTGACCAGCTTGTTGTGCCGCAAACAAAGCGGGTAAGGCGCTTTCTGGCACCGTGAACTGCACATTGATCGGGTCCAGCTGGGTGATGGTCACCATGGCAGCCTGCGTGTTGGTGGCGGTAGCGGTCGTGCTGGTGGACACCGTATTGCCCGGTTGCACCAAGGCGCCCGGAAACACGTTGATGATGCCCGCGCGCCCTGTAATGGGAGAGCGGATATTGTCATAACTCAGCAGCGCCAACGCTGCCCGCGCCGCAGCTTGGGCTGCCTGGGCGTTGGCACGGGCCGTATCGACCGCACCTTGAGCCACAAATTGCTGACGCAACAATTCTTCAGCCCGCGTCAGTTGACGCTGTGCGTCCTCTGCGCTGGCCTGCGCTTTTTCATAATTGGCACGATCGGCACGGTCATCCAAGCTGATCAACAAATCACCCGCGTTGACCTTTTGCCCCTCTTTGATATGCACCTTGGTGACCACATTCGTCACTTGAGGTCGAATGTCCACGATGTTGGTGGCCACCGTGCTGCCGGTCGCTTCCAGCGTCACGGGAAAATCGCGTTGCTCCGCCACAAAGGTGGTCACTGTTTGAACAGGTGTTTTGGCTTCCACATTGCCTGTCGGCCAAAAATACTTGGCGGCACCGCCAGCGGCAGCCAGTACAACAAACATCAAGATCCAAGGTTTTTTTGTGGCTTTTTGCGATTCGTATTTCATAGCGACCAAAAATTTTCTTTGCGTATTTTGACAACAACGCGCAATGTACCAGTTACCCCCGCCTTAACCGGGACTGCTAAGGGCTAAGGACAACCCTAGGTGCAACCTTTACAACAGCTTCACACAAGCTGTCACTGAGAGGACAAGACCAGCGCCACACCTCGGTTAGCCAACCCATCCGCACGTTCGTTGTCGACGTGTCCGGCATGGCCTTTGACCCAATGCCAATCAATCGCATGGTCTCCGTCATTGACCAATTCATCGAGTTGCTGCCAAAGCTCGGCATTTTTCACCGGTTGCTTGGCAGCGGTACGCCATCCGCGGGCTTTCCAGCCGTGGATCCATTCGGTGATGCCCTTGCGCACATATTCGCTGTCTAAATACAGCGCGACTTGGCAAGGACGCTTCAAAATCCGCAAGGCTTCGATCACGGCCGTCAACTCCATGCGGTTGTTGGTGGTGTTGAGCTCGCCGCCAAAAATCTCTTTTTCCTGCCCCGAGGCCGACCGCAGCAAAGCACCCCAGCCGCCAGGACCGGGATTGCCTTTGCAAGCACCATCGGTGTAAATCTCAACTGTGTTCATTCCGTTCCTTTTGATCCGGTCCGCGAGGCTGTGTGAGAAGCCGTGGTCACCACGGTGGCGGCACGCGGTGCGGCACGTTTCCAGGGCGATGCCATCAGCCGCATGCCATGCACGCGCTTAACCGCCACCATGCCATACACCGCCCCAAAAATTGGCCACCAGCGCACGCCTGCTGCATCCATCCAATCCCACCGCTGTAACCAGCGTTCGGTTTTCACAGCAGGCCGGTAACAGCCAAAACTGGTGGATTCCACCTCAAAGCTCAAAAGCTTCAACCAATCGCGTAGACGACGTTGGCCAATGAAGTCCCCCACCTCAGAAAATCCTCGTTTGCAGCTTTTGCTCACGCCCCACAAGCTGTTGGGGTTGAAGCCACAAATCACCACCCGCCCCTCAGGCACCAAGACGCGCTCGACCTCGCGCAAGGTGGCATGCGGGTCGTAGCTCAACTCCAAGGTATGGGGCAAAACCAGCAAGTCCAGGCTGGCATCTGAAAAAGGCAGGGCTTCGTAATTGGTCAGTAGCAGCTCGCGCCCCAAAGGCCATGGCTGGGGATGGCCGTCACACGCCAGCCAGCGGTGCGGGATGCGATTGGCTTGCAGTGCATCCAGCGCGGGAAAACCCAGCTGCATGGCATGAAACCCGAACACATCCGCTACTGCGCGGTCAAAATAGGTTTGCTCCCAAGCGCACAAATACTGACCGGCGGGAGACGCCAGCCAGTCAGGCAAACTATCGTTTTTTAGTGATGTGGATGACATGAAACTGATTGCACTGCCCGCGTTCTCTGACAACTACCTTTGGTTGTGGCAACAAAACCAACAGGCCGTGGTGGTCGACCCTGGTGATGCAGCACCGGTGTTGCAAGCCTTGAGCGACCATGGGCTGACGTTGGTCGCGATTCTAGTCACCCATCACCATGCCGATCATGTGGGTGGCGTACAGACGCTACGCGCCGCGACAGGCGCCGAGGTTTGGGGCCCAGCGCGTGAAGATATTCCAGGCCCATTCACCCCCGTCATGGCCGGCGATACCTTGCAGCTGTTGGGGCAACGCGTGCACGTGCTGGACGTGCCCGGCCATACCAGCGGTCATGTGGCTTATGTGTTGCCCGATGCGCCCGACAGCCCCGTGCTGTTTTGCGGCGACACCTTGTTCTCCGGTGGTTGTGGACGGATTTTTGAAGGAACCCCCGCTCAAATGCTGGCCTCGCTCGACAGCTTGGCCGCCTTGCCCACCGACACCCGGATTTGCTGCGCCCACGAGTACACTCTGTCCAACTTGCGATTCGCTCTCGCCGTAGAACCCCGCAACAAGGATTTGCAGGCCTACATGGCGCACTGCCAACAATTGCGTGAACAAGGGCAACCCACCCTGCCCGCTCGCTTGGGCACCGAATTGCAAATCAACCCGTTTTTACGGGCTCGACACCCGGATGTGCGACATGCTGTCGCTCAACACGCGGGGCTCGCAGCTGCTGCACAAGACAACGATGTGGCTGTGTTTGCTGCTTTGCGCGAATGGAAGAACGATTTCAAATGAAATTTTTAGTCAGTGCCTTTAGCCTTGTGCTGGTTTTGCTCAGTGGCTGTGCCAACCTCAACAATGCCAACATGGGCAACACCGCCGACGGCAACACGCCCGGCCTGAGCCCCATCCACCAAGGCAACGCGCATCGCGATGGCGTCACCAACTTGGCTTTGCCCAATGACCTGTGGGAGCGCATCCGTAAGGGCTACAACATGCCCAACTTGGAAAGCGACTTGGTCACTGACCGCACCCAGTGGTATGCCAACAAACCTGACTATTTGCAACGCATGAGCGAACGCTCTAGCAAATACCTGTTCCACATTGTTGAGGAACTTGAGCGTCGCAAGATGCCGACTGAATTGGCCTTGCTGCCTTTCATCGAAAGTGCGTTCAATCCACAGGCCGTCTCCAGCGCCCGTGCCAGCGGCATGTGGCAGTTCATGCCTGCCACCGGCAAAAGCTTTGACTTGAAACAAAACGCGTTTCGCGATGACCGACGCGATGTCCAAGCCTCCACCCGCGCGGCCTTGGACTACCTGGAGCGCCTGTACAAAATGTTTGGCGATTGGCACCTGGCCTTGGCCGCATACAACTGGGGCGAAGGCAATGTCGGCAAAGCGATTGCACGCAACCAACGCGCGGGTTTGCCCACCACCTATGCGGACTTGAACATGCCGATGGAAACGCGCATGTATGTGCCCAAACTGCAAGCCATGAAAAACATCGTGGGTAATCCACCGTCTTACAACGTGGTCTTGCCCAGCATCCCCAACCACCCTTATTTTCAAAGCGTGCCGCTGCCGCGCGACATGGACGTGAGCGTGGCTGCCAAATTGGCCGAAATTTCCGTCGAAGACTTCAAGGCCTTGAACCCCTCGGCCCACCGTCCCGTGTTGTTGGCAGCAGGCATCCCATCCATCTTGCTGCCATGGGATAACGCGGAAGTGTTCCAGCGCAATTACGAAGCCTCTTCGACCGGACGCATGGCCACTTGGACGGCCTGGGTCGCCCCCTCCACCATGAAAGTGGCTGACGCGGCCAAGCGTGTGGGCATGGGTGAAGGCGATTTCCGGGCGCTCAACAACATCCCGCCCCGCATGCTGATCAAGGCTGGCTCGGCCTTGCTGATTCCACGCACCTCACAGGTGGGTGAAGATGTGACCGCACGCGTGGCGGACAACGGCTTCTTGGATTTATCTCCCGAAGCGATTGCGAAGAAAAACAAAGCCGGCAAAGGCAAGCACGGCAAAGACACCCACGTGGCCAGCAAAGACGACAAACACAAAAACGACAAAAAAGCGATCGCCAACAAAAAGCCGAGTCAAGAGACTCGGCTGGCTAAAAAATAACAACAGCGCTTAGGCGCTGCGTCTGTCGACCAGCGCATGGGCAATGGTGCCCAGATCTACATATTCCAGCTCACTGCCCACCGGCACGCCACGGGCCAAACGGGTCACCTGCACGCCCCGTTTTTTCAGCGCTTCGCCCAGCACATGCGCCGTGGCCTCGCCCTCGGCAGTGAAATTGGTGGCCAAAATCACCTCGCCCACCACACCATCGCTGGCGCGTTCGATCAGCTTTTGCAAGCCAATGTCTCTGGGGCCATAGCCGTCCAAAGGACTGATGCGCCCCATCAACACAAAGTACAAGCCTTTGTAGGCGGCTGTTCGCTCAACGGCCGATTGGTCGGCAGGGGTTTCGACCACACACAAACGGGTGGTGTCCCGGCCATCGTCCAAACAGGTGTCACACACGGTTTGGGTGGTGAAGGTGTGGCAGCGCTCGCAGTGCTGCACCTGAGCCGCCGCCTGGTGTAAGGCCTGGGAGATCAGCTCCGCCCCCTCGCGGTCATGCTGCAACAAGTGGTACGCCATGCGCGAGGCCGATTTCACCCCCACGCCGGGCAAACGGCGCAAGGCCTGAATCAGGCCTTCGAGCACAGACGTATCGCTCATTTAGAACGGCAACTTCAAGCCTGGAGGCAAACCGGCAGTGAGTTTGCTCATCTTGGCTTCGCTGGTCTCAGCGGCTTTGCGCACGGCGTCGTTGAAGGCGGCTGCCACCAAGTCTTCCAACATGTCTTTGTCATCCGCCAAGAGGCTGGGGTCGATGGTGATGCGTTTGACATCATGCTTGCACGTCATCAACACCTTGACCAAACCGGAACCTGATTCACCTGTCACTTCGACGAAAGCCAGCTCTTCTTGCGCTTTTTTGAGGTTTTCTTGCATGGCCTGCGCTTGCTTCATCAGACCGGAGAGTTGTCCTTTGTTGAACATGATTTCCCTTTTATAAAAATTTGAAAAATTACACAGGCTTGATGCTGCCAGGCACGATTTTCGCGCCGTAGTCTCGCATCAAACTCTGTACATACGGATCGTTGAGGATGATGGCCTCGGCCCCGGCTTGGCGGGCCGCTGCCGCTGCCATATTGCGTTTGGCGGGACTGTCTTGCACCCGACCCACTTCCACGGTCAAACGCACCGCATGGCCCGCAGCGGCCAGTGCTGCTTGCAGTCGTTCGCGGCTCATGGTGCTGTTGAGCGACTCGCGCTCAATGCGCAGCATCCAGGTATCGGTATCGCGCGCCACCAGTTGCGACTGCAGGGCCAGCTCGCGCACCAAGGCGTTGATGCTCTCGGCGGCTGCCATCTGTTGCACCAAGCCATGCCAAAAGTCACCCTCAGGCGTGGCTTCAATCTGCGGCACCTCGGTGGTGGAGGCCTGACGATCCAAGCTCACACTGGTTTCGACCTGCTCACGCACCGGTACGGCCACCATGGCAGCGTCCGAGTCATGGTCATAGGCATGGTCGGGTGGCTCAGCGTGTGATTCATCCTCCCAGGGCGCTGCGCTGCTGGGTCTGGGCATGTCGCGCACGGGCAAGGCTTGACCTTGCGGTGCTACAGGCGCAGCAACAGCAGGCTTCACAACCACCGGGGCTGTCACAGCGGCAGGCATAGCCTGCGCAGCTGGAGGCGACACGGGCTGCGGTTTGGGTTGCGTGCGGGGCGCGTTAATTAGAGTTTTTTTTTCAGCCGATGCCGCAACGGCTTGGGGCTTGAAGGCCAGCAAGCGCAGCAACACCATGGTCAGGGCTGCATATTCGTCGGGGGCCAGCCCCAGCTCTTGACGGCCATGCAAACACAGGCTGTAGAGCAGCTGGGTTTCATCGGCGGGCATCAGGGCTGCCAAACGGGCCAACTCGGCGGCTTCAGGATCAGCCGCATCGGCCTCGGCCATGCTGGGCACTGCTTGCAAAACGGCCATGCGCTGCAAGACCATCGACATGTCTTCCAAGGTGGCGGCTGCACTCAGGCCATGCACACGCAAAGCTTCCGAAGTTTCCACCACCGATTGCCCATCACCGTGTGTGAGCGCCTCGATCAAACGGAACACATGCGAGCGGTCGGCACTGCCCAGCATTTGGCGCACGGCAGCCTCTTGCAACTGGCCGCCACCATAGGCAATGGCTTGATCGGTCAAACTCAGCGCATCGCGCATCGAACCGCGGGCAGCACGGGCCAAGAGGCGCAAAGCCTGGGGCTCAGACGCTATGTTTTCTTGCGCCAACACATGGCCCAAATGTTCCAACACGGTCTCGGGTGCCATGGGACGCAGGTTGAACTGCAAACAACGCGAGAGCACGGTGACCGGCACTTTTTGCGGATCGGTTGTTGCCAGCACAAACTTCAAGTACTCGGGTGGCTCTTCCAGCGTCTTCAACATCGCATTGAACGCGGTGTTGGTGAGCATGTGCACCTCGTCGATCATGAAGACCTTGAAGCGGCCTTGCACGGGTTTGTACACCGCTTGTTCGAGCAAGCTCTGCACCTCGTCCACGCCACGGTTGGAAGCGGCATCCAGCTCGGTGTAATCCACAAAGCGACCGGCATCAATGTCGGTACAGGCTTGGCACACACCGCACGGCTCGGCCGTGATGCCGCCGGTGCCGTCTAAACCCTGGCAGTTGAGCGACTTGGCCAACACCCGCGACACAGTGGTTTTGCCCACACCGCGTGTGCCAGTGAACAAATACGCATGGTGCAGACGCTGGGTGGTCAGCGCGTTGGTCAAGGCTTGCACCACGTGCTCTTGCCCCACCATCTCGGTGAAGGTTTTCGGGCGATATTTGCGGGCGAGCACGAGGTAAGACATAAGCGAATGATTCTAAGTGACCTACAATCGTGTGTGACGGGCCTTCCCACATGGGGAAGCAGCCAACCGGGTCAGGCGGGGAACCGAGCAGCCCTAACTGCCGAGCCAGTGCTGGGGTCAAGGTCCGTCACCCTCCCCCCTTGTTTTTTTATTCAGCTTGCTCTTTTTGAGCCCAGCGTCGCCATGCAAATGCCAAGGCAATGAGTGCGTTGATCACGACCATGGCCATCACAAACGTCTGGTACCACTGCGTACGCGCATGGTCTTTGCGTGCCTCAAGATCCGCCATAGCGCGCTCGGTACGTTCGTGCGCTTGTGCACCTTGATCGCAAATGACGCGGCCAGCGCCATACGAGGTGGCTTCTTTTTGCTCATTGCGTTCGCAGTTTTGCAGCAGCTTGTCGGTGCTTTGGTGCAAATCTTTTTCGCGCTCAAACGCATACTCAAGCGTATCGATGTTCGCGTCATAGCGCAGATTGGCGATGAAATAGGCAGGCAAGCAGGTGAGCAACACAATCACCAAGCCCTGCTTTTGTTGGGACGTCAAGGTCATGACTGAGGCCCTAACAAAGACAAGATGGCCATCTCGATACGCGTATCGCCTTCAGCCGCATTCAAGCCCTCACGCAAAGAGGCAGGGCCTGCCGCATCGGCCACCAATTGAAGGTGCGCCACCAAGAGCTTGAATTGCGCTACCGCCAAGTCAGGATGCGCCTTGGCGTCGAGCACCACCCCGCCATTGATTTTGATTTCTTGATCGGCCGCTTTGACCACAAAGTCATACTCAGCCCGTGCTTCTTCGGTCAGTCGCTGCACCTCATCGTGTGACAGGTGCAAGCGCTCGGCCTCCGCGGTGATCAGCTCTTGCTCTTTCGCGCTCATGGCGCCATCTTCAAACACCCGCATCAAGCGTTGTTTGAAGGCATCGCGGTCAATGCGCAGTTGATCGGTGAACGCCGAGGCCAGCAAGCCCGCAGGAATGGCAAAAATACCAATGCCCACCAAGGCCAAGACGACTGTGAGCGCACGTCCCATCGGCGTGATGGGAGAGATATCGCCGTAGCCCACAGAGGCCAAGGTAATGACCGCCCAGTAAATCGATTGCGGGATGTTTTCAAACTTATCCGGCTGCACGGGATGCTCGAACAAATAGCCCAAGCTGGCGGTCAAGATCACCAGCAACATCATCACAAACACCGATGCAAAAATAATCTGCCACTCACGCTTGATCACTTTGTAGAGCGTGTCCATGGCTGATGTGTAGCGCGTGAGCTTGAGCATGCGCATCAAGCGGAACACGCGCAAGAAACGCAAGTCCAGGTGTTGCTTGAAAAAGCTCTCCAGCAAGAACGGCAGAATCGCCAACAAGTCAATGATGGCCTGGCCCGACCGAATGTGTGACCAACGCGGCACTCGCAGCCCTTGGTACTCCGGATTTTCTGGGGCCGCATACAAACGCGCCGCATATTCCACTGTGAAGATGGAAAACGCCAACAAGTCAATCACATAGAACTCGCGTGCAAACAAAATATGCAGCGGCTCCACGGTTTCAAAAATCACGCAGCTGATCGACAACGCCACCCAAAACACAATGAAGTTGTCAAAGTACACATGCAAGCGGCCGGAGTGTCCGGTGGGCTCTAACAAGGCAAAGACTTTGGCGCGAAAGCTGCGTCCTGCATTGAGTGCTTGAAACTCATGCCAAGCGGGAATCAACTGGCGCGAGAGTTTGAACATTCGCATCAATCGCATCAATCGCAACACGCGCAGCATCTCGACATCCACATCGATGAAACGCGCAAAGTAAAACGGTGCAATCGCAATGAAGTCAATCAAGGCATAAAAACTCAGGGCATAGCGCAAGCGTGGGAAACGCGAAGCTGCAAAGTCGGGGTGCAAATTGGCGGTGGCCACACGCAACAGGTATTCGACTGTGAAGATCGCCACCGTGACCACATCAAACAGATGGAACCACGCCGCATTGGCGTCGTACAAAGGCGGCACATGCTCCAGCACCACGGCCAGCACACTGACGATGATCAAGAACGCAATCGAACGCTCCACAGTGCGGTGTAGCCCCTCGTCGAACGAGTGATCAAACAGCCATTTGTAGAGGAATACCAATACGCCGTTGGAGGATTTGTTGTGTGTGGTCGTCGAGGTCATGTGCCAATTATGTTGGCCTCGACGCGTTGTTTACCTAAGTAAACATATTCGCTTTATTGACCAAAATCAATGAAGCGCTTTTTTCGGTCGCTGTTCACCGCACCGCGAATTTGCTGAATCAGCAAACCCTTCACATCGTTTTGCAGGGCTTGCATGCGCAAGCTGATGTAGCGGCTCTTAGCTTGGGCGGCGTCGAGCTTGGACTCGGATAAGGCCTGCAACCACAAACCATCGTGGCGCACGCCTTCTTCCAACTCGCGCATCACCAGGGACCGAACCATGTCAGACGGGGCTTGAGACATCTGCACTCCAGGAGCTAGGGGTACTTGGATTCTGCCAGTCCTTGAAGAAGTCAGGTAAATTAGATGCACCCTCACCCAATACCCAGCGACCATGTCTGAACTGATTGGCTACGACGCCTACTCCCCCAAAGAAATTGCCCTCAAGGTAGAAACCGTGGGCGTGACCAAGGCGCACATGGCCACCCTGCCCCTGGTCATGCTGGGCATGTTGGCCGGCGCCTTCATTGGTTTGGGCGGCATGCTGTTCGTGATCGTCAAATCAGACCCCACGCTGAGCTTTGCGGTGAGCCAATTGCTCGGTGGTTTGGTGTTTTGTCTGGGGCTTTTATTGGTGGTGATTGCAGGGGCCGAGCTGTTCACTGGCAACAACTTGCTCGCCATGGCTTGGGCTGACCAAAAAATCACCACCTCCGAGGTGTTGCGCAATTGGCTGTGGGTCTGTGCCGCCAACTTTGTGGGCGCAGCGGGCTTGGCTGTGTTGGTTTACTTCAGTGGCCACACGCACATGAATGGCGGTGGCATTGGCCAGGCCGTGCTGCGGATTGCCGCAGCCAAACAGAACCTGGTTTGGCACGAAGCGTTTTTTCGGGGCGTGCTGTGCAATGTGCTGGTCTGCATGGCCGTGTGGATGGCCATGGCCGGGCGTAGCGTGATGGACAAAGCGATTGCCATCATTTTTCCGATCACCGCGTTTGTGGCGGCCGGGTTTGAGCACAGCATTGCCAATATGTACTTCATGCAACTGGCGCTGCTGATTCAATACTTCGAGCCAAGCACCGCTGGCAGTGTGGCAATCACCTGGAGCGGCATGTGGGGCAACTTGCTACCTGTGATCTTGGGTAATTTGATCGGCGGCAGTGTGCTGGTGGGCATGGTTTATTTTGTGATCTACCGCGCGGGCGCCGCCAAAGATTAGCCCCCAAGATCAGTCTTGCATCGCCTCGCGCATGGCTTGCAGCAAGCTCTCGCTCTCATGCGCGCCCGAGACACCGACCTTGCGGTTCATGATGAAAAACGGCACGCCACTGATGCCCATCTCGCGTGCTGCCGTGTCGCTGTCAATGGTTTGGCTGTGCAGGGCTGAATTTTCCAAATGCCCGAGTGCTTCCTCACGCCCCATACCCGCAGACTCAGCAATCGCCAGCAAGTCTTCCGCTTGGGTCAAGTCGCGGCCTTCAATGAAATAAGCCTTGAACAAGGCCTCCACCATGCGGTCTTGAGCCTCGCCGGGCTCGGCAGCGGCAATCAAGCTGTGCGCCACCACGGTGTTGGGCTGGCGTGCAATGCGGTCAAACTCAAACGCAATGCCCACCTCAGCACCCACACCTTTGACCCGGTCATAGATGTTGTCTGCGCGATCGCCAAACTTGCTCATCACATACACCTCGCGATCAATTCCCTCGGGGGGCATGTCGGGGTTGAGTTGGAAGGTGTGCCACCGCACATGGGGTGTGACCTCGGGGTGGGCCTCGGCCAACAGGGCCAAAGCGCCCTCTAGGCGGCGCTTGCCGACATAGCACCAGGGACAAACAACATCGGAGACAACATCAATGGTGAGCGTTTTCATGGGGGTACTTGGTTTCTGCCACAATGTCCCAACTGTAGCTGTATCAGCCAACTCAGAGAGGAAATACCCATGGCAAGCGATCTGATCAAACACATCACCGACACCACCTTTGAAGCGGACGTCCTGCAAGCCGACAAGCCCGTCTTGGTCGACTACTGGGCCGAATGGTGTGGTCCCTGCAAAATGATCGCTCCCATCTTGGACGAAGTCTCTGCCGCTTACGAAGGCAAGTTGCAAATTGCCAAGATGAATGTGGACGAAAACCGCGACATTCCTGCCAAATTTGGCATTCGTGGTATCCCTACCCTGATGCTGTTCAAGGGCGGCCAACTCGCAGCCACCAAAGTGGGCGCGATGAGCAAGGCGCAATTGACCGCCTTTATTGACCAACAACTGGCTTAAATCCGGCACCACCCCACACAAGCCCGCTCGATTCTTCAATCGGCGGGCTTTTTTCCTGTCATAATCAAATCCGAATTCACCAACTGCCCATGAGGCTGCTGGTTCCCTGCCAGGGCTTGAATTCCGGTCCAGAGGCACTTCACGCCTCGCTCACGACCTCCCCCCAATTTTTTAACGAACTCCCTTTTTGGAGTCCTCTATGCACCTGAACGAACTCAAGGCACTGCACGTGTCTGAAGTGCTGAAACAAGCCGAAGAACTCGAAATCGAAAACACCGGCCGCATGCGCAAGCAAGAGCTGATGTTTGCCATCATCAAAAAGCGCGCCAAAGCGGGTGAACAGGTGTTTGCCGACGGTGTGCTCGAAATCTTGCCCGACGGCTTTGGTTTCTTGCGCAGCCCCGACACCAGCTACACCGCCTCGACCGACGACATTTACATCAGCCCCAGCCAGGTGCGCCGCTTCAACCTGCACACCGGCGATATGATCGAAGGCGAAGTGCGCATCCCCAAGGACGGCGAGCGCTACTTTGCCCTGACCAAGCTCGACAAGGTCAACGACGACCTGCCCGAGAACAACAAACACAAGGTCATGTTTGAGAACTTGACCCCGCTGTTCCCCCGTGAACAGATGAAGCTCGAGCGTGAGATCAAGGGTGAAGAAAACATCACCGGCCGCATCATCGACATCATTGCCCCCATCGGCAAAGGCCAACGCGCCTTGCTGGTCGCGCCGCCCAAGAGCGGCAAGACCGTGATGATGCAGCACATCGCCCACGCCATCTCGGCCAACTACCCCGATGCCCACATGATGGTGTTGCTGGTGGATGAGCGCCCAGAAGAAGTGACTGAAATGCAGCGCTCGGTCAAAGCCGAAGTGATTGCCTCCACCTTTGACGAACCCGCCGCACGTCACGTGCACGTGGCCGAAATGGTGATCGAACGCGCCAAGCGTTTGGTGGAACTGAAAAAAGACGTGGTGATCTTGCTTGACTCGATCACCCGCCTCGCCCGCGCTTACAACAACGTCGTGCCTTCATCGGGCAAGGTGTTGACCGGTGGTGTGGACTCCAACGCCCTGCAACGCCCCAAGCGCTTCTTTGGCGCGGCCCGCAAAGTGGAAGAAGGTGGCTCGCTCACCATCATCGCCACCGCTTTGGTCGACACCGGCAGCCGCATGGACGAAGTGATTTTTGAAGAATTCAAAGGCACGGGCAACTGCGAGATTCACCTCGACCG
>CANGIQ010000019.1 GCA_947453965.1 Comamonadaceae bacterium | reverse complement strand
GAGCAAGTCACTGCCGGCGTGGACATGGCGGCGGCGCAAAAGCTGGCCGACAAAGTCAAACGCGGTGACAACTTTGACCTCAACGATTTCTTGTCCCAAATTCAGCAAATGCGCTCCATGGGCGGTTTGTCGAATTTGATGGACAAATTGCCCACGCAAATGGCGGCCAAGGCCGGTCAGGTGGACATGGACAAGGCCGAAAAAGACATTGGCCGCAAGCAAGGCATCATCCACAGCATGACCGAGCTGGAGCGCCGCAAGCCCGAACTCATCAAGGCCACGCGCAAGCGCCGCATTGCGGCAGGTGCGGGCGTTCAGGTGCAAGACGTCAACCGTTTGCTCAAAGAGTTTGAGCAAATGCAAGACATGATGAAGAAGATGCGCGGCGGCGGCTTGATGAAGATGATGAAAAAACTCGGCGGCATGAAAGGCATGCCAGGCATGGGCGGTGGCGGCTTTCCCGGCATGCGCTAAGCCATCGCACGGTTTTGGCCGTGCGATGCGCGTCAATACTGACTGGCTGGCAAATCGATCTGCATGCCGTCCATGGCATCTGTCAAGATGATCTGACACGACAAACGGCTGTTGGCCTGGCGCGCACACGCTGCAAAGTCGAGCATGCCGTCTTCGTCATCGGTCATCGCAGGCAATTGGCCCAACCAAGGTTCACGCACCATCACATGGCAGGTGGCGCAGGTGAGTGTGCCGCCGCAGTCTGCGGCCACACCGTCAATGTCACCTGCGACGGCGGCTTTCATCAGGCTTTGTCCCGCTTTGGCGGTGATGGTTTTGCCTTGTGTGTCTTGGGCGTTTTCAAATACATGGATTTGGATCATGGGTGTCTCGTCTGAAGGTGGACATCAAATGCGGTTGAAATATTCTCGCCGCTGAAATTCCAGTTTGTCCTCGGCGGCATCAAAACGTTGTTGCTCGGCAGTTTTGATGCGCTGGTAGTAGCGCACAAAGTCTTGCCCAAACCCTTGGCACATCGCGGTGTCTTGTTGCAACGCGGTGAGCGCTTGGCCCAAGGTGTTCGGAATGCGCGTGGCCTCAGCCTGGCCTGCGGCATCGGCGGCATCGGCGTAGGGCGAGTCGGTGGCCAAGGGCGGTGTGAGGCCTGCTTGCACACCGGCCAAGCCGGCGTGAATTTGCGACGCCATGTAGAGGTACGGGTTGGCGGCCGGTTCGCCCAAACGGTTTTCAATCCGCGTGGCGCCGTCACCGGCTTGGCCAACCACGCGCAGCATGGCGCCCCGGTTGTCGCGCCCCCACAGAATCGATTGCGGTGCCAAAGCGTTGGGCCTGAAGCGGCCAAAGCCGTTGGCGGTGGGCGTGCACATCACCGTCATGCCTTGCGCATGGGCGAGCAAGCCAGCCAAATACTGTGCGCCCATGTCAGAGAGCGTGTGGTGTGCGTCGTTGGCCTGCGTGTGGGGCGCGGCTGCATCGCGCATGAACAGGTTGCGACCGGTGGTCATATCGACCAGCGACTGGTGCAAGTGCCAGCCGCTGGACATGATCTGTTCAAACGGCGGGCGGCACATGAAGGTGGCGTGGTAGCCCGCACGCCGCAAGGCTTGCCTGACGGCGCTGCGAAACAGCACCATGTTGTCGGCGGCGGTGAGAGCGTCGGTGGCGTCGAACACCGCTTCGACTTGACTGGGGCCGAGTTCGATTTCGAGCGACTGTAAAGGCAAGCCCAAAGCCTGCGCGGTGTGCTGCACGATGCGCAGCGGCTCCTCGCTCATGTCAAACAAATGCTCGGACAGCAAGTTGTAGCCGGGGTGAATCAAGCTCACCTCGGGAGCAGGCCCGGGCCATGCGGCGGTGTGCGGGTCGAGGTCCAGGCCGTGTGTGGGGTCTTTGAGGCGGTAGATGTGAAATTCCACCTCCAAACCGCACACCATGCCCCAGCCGCGTTCCGCCAACTGCGCCAAGGCCTGTTGCAGTTGGCGACGGGTGTCAAAAGGCACAGGCGTGCCGTCTTGAAAGACGGGCTGGCATTGCACCCAGCCGGTTTTCTCGGCCCAGGGCAACACTTTGAAGCTGCCCTCGAAATTGTCTTGAATAGGCATCAGCAGCAAGTTGCTGGCGAACTCAAAACCCGGCAATTCATCGGCAATGCCCGCTTCAAAGACTTTGAACGCTGTGCGGTCGGAGGTGTCTTTGAGCATCAAGGTACTCACCATGCCCACGCCGCTGCGCAAGGCTTTGACAGCCGCAGAGGCGGTGAGTGTTTTGCCGCGCAGCATGCCGTGGGTGTCGCACCAGGCAAAGCGCACCAGCTCCAGGCCGCTGCTTTCAATCAGACGTGTTGTGCGCTGCATGGCCTCGGTGTTGATGTCAGTGTTGGTGCGGCTCACGGCTGACCTTCGGGCAAGGCGGCATTCCAAGGTGCGCCTTGGCGTTTGCTATCCACCGCATGGCGCCACCAGTCTTGCCAGCCTTGCGCGGGGGCAATGCCGTCCACGGTGTCGGGGCCCATGCGTTGGGCGGCCACATCGGGCTGTGCCAGCCCCAGTGGCAATTTGCCTGCCTCGACATCGTCAATCGCTTGCAACAGATTGCGGCGGTTGGCCATGATGGCTTTGTCGCTGGTGCCCAGGTGTTCGCGGGTGCGGTCTTGAATCGGGCCCATGCTTTCGCAGGCCCATTGGTCGTGCACGTTGATGTCGTCTTCGCCCATGCCCAGGTATGTGCGGGTGTTTTGTTCTTCGGCGCTGAAGCCCCAATGGTTGTGCTTGCCCGATTTGGGGATGTAGTCAGGCAGGTCAATCGCGTTCAGGCGCTGGTTGCGCATGGCCTCTTTGTCGACCGGTCCGGCGAAGCTGGTGAACACCGAATACCAATACGTGTGCGTGTCGTCCACGGGCACATGCATCTGGGTGATGGTCATGGTCTCGGAGAGCGGAATCACAAAGGTGTGCGGAAAAATCGCGTTCGTCACGCGCACATGCGTGAGGGCCTCGTTCATGGGGCGCAGTGCGGTCAGGCGCATGCCAAACGGCACCGCGTCCACGCTGATCTGCGGTTGGTCAAACTCGCGCATCACTTTGGTCATGGGCCAGCGCTCGCCGTTGATGTCGCCCGCGCTGGCGCCGCGAAACTGCTTGCCGTAGGTGTCGTCCAGCGACTCGTCAAAAAAGAAGCGGTGCAAGAACGAGGCATGCGCCGGGTCCACGCCCACCTCAAACGCTTGGAGCCAATTGCATTGCCATAGACCTTTGAAGGCAAAGGTGTGGCTGTTGGGCGCGGTGAAGCAGTCCAGCGCAGGGAAGGGCGGTGGCGTGCTGTCTTCGGGGCCAAACCAGCCAAACAAAATACCGCTGCGCTCGACCAGCGGGTAGTGGCGTTGTTTCACGTGTTGGCACAGCTTGCTGCCCGTGGGTTCTGCGGGCGTTTCTAGACATTGGCCGGTCACATCAAATTTCCAGCCGTGGAAGGGGCAGCGCAAACCGTCGCCCTCGTTGCGGCCGAACGCCAAGTCGGCGCCACGGTGTGGGCAGTCGCGGTCGAGCAAGCCAAATTCGCCCTGTGCGTTTTTGAACAACACCAGGTCTTGGCCCAGCACGCGCACTGCTTTGACAGGACGCACGCCCATGCGCGGGTCCAGCGCGGGGTTGAATTCGTCCACCAGCGCCACCGGCTGCCAATAGTGGCGCATCAAGTTACCGCATGGGGTGTGGGGGCCAATGCGCGTGATGCGCTCGTTCAGTTCTGCTTTCATGGGCTTGTCTCGTTGTATCCGTTCAGTTTATACAAGCCCCAAAGCGAACGAGCCGCACAAAGGCGACTCGTTGACTAACGTATGACGTCTTTAGTTAGGTTTTGATATGAAAATATCAAAACCGTCATACACAGTCGATGTTGGCATGGATGAAGTTCGAATCGTCCAACCTCCGCCTGTGTTGAGCGATATGGATTTTCCTGAACCATTAGGGAACGACGAGTTGGTTACGTTTGGTATCCAGTACATGCCATCGGTCGGTTTATTTAGATAGTAGCTAAGGCCGGAGCTTATTGTGTAAAAGCTATCAACGGAGTTCAAACTTGCAACAGTTGTTGCTGTTCCACTGATCGTGTCTCCACTGTAAAAGTTCCAGGTGGTATTTGCATTGTTCTTTGGCGCACGATAAAAGTACCAAGCAGTAGATGTATCTTGTGTTGCACCAAGTGATGGCAACTTTAACGTGATGGCCTTTGTTGCAATCGTTACGCCTGTGTAGCTGGCGCCATTGATTGTTCCAGATTGCACGAGAAACAAACTGGGCCGTTGTTGATTCACCATTGCAAAGGCTTTTAGTGTTGAATTCCCGTCTGCTGATGTGCACGTGATCAAGCCATCAGTGTTAGTTGTACACGCTGAGTTGGTACTTGTATTGCTCGTCGAAGGTGCTCCACATGTTGGCGATGTTCCAGATGTTGAGCACGAAGCAAATTTCAAATTCCCGGAGGAGTCCACATTGAAGTAGGAGGGACCACCGTTCATTAAATACTGACCGCCACTTTGAACTGAGGCATATGTAATTGCTGGATAGTTTCCCGCAAATGCAGCATCATTCAAATTTAAGTTGCTTTGTACAGGGACGCCCATACCAAAAGTTACTGAGTTATTGGAAAAGACTTGCTTCCAAGCAAAAACGCCGCTCTTAGAGAAGTAAGAAGTCACCACAGAGGTTGGCATTGTGATGGTGAATGCGCATTTAACTGGCGTTCCACCAGATGTCAGTTTTTGAACCAAATAGTTGGTATTGCTTCCAACAACATTGGCAGTCATTGGATTGGCGCTAATGTCAATATTCCACTTGGTGACGTTACTCCCTCCGCTCATAGTGCCGCCGTCATACAAGAAAGTCCAGTACTTGCCACCCCTAACGTAAGGGCAATCATCAAGGGCACTGGCTGCGGGGCCAATAGCCGTTGCAGTTACCGATGTGACGTTGCTTGAATTTGAGGCTGCGAGAGCGGTACCAATTTGAGTTAGTGATTTTTCAGCTAAGGCCAGTGTGTGCACCACTTGGTCTAATTTTTGATCCAGCGCATCGCCACTTGTTGAGCCGTTTGTTGCCGTAAATGACGTCTTGAGTAAATCGTAGTTCGTGACATCGATACCAATAGATGTAAGAGCAGCCTTAACTTTTGTGTGGGCGGCAGCTATGTTGTCAGTTGTGATCAGTGATGAATAGGTCGAAAAATTAGCGAAGACCGTATCAGGATTGGCTCCAAAGATGACTGTTGAAAGAATATGTGACAGTGGAGTGACGTTTGCTGTAGTCGCCCCACTTTCTACGATTGAATAGAGCTTCTGCTGAGTCGCTGGTACTGTGACCTTCACTGCGCATGGCAACGTCACCCCGGTCAAATTCATCGTATAGGTTCCATCATCTGCGGTGACGGTGGTGCCTGTTGCTCCGTTAGCGCATACGAAATCGACGGTTCCTCCAGCGATCGCTGCGCCAGTCGCTGCGGTGCCTGAAATTGCAGCATTTATTGTGGAGGCGGCAGTGCTAGCGCCTCCGCCTCCGCCTCCGCACCCATATAGGCTTACTGCGGCGAACATCATGAGAAGGCCGTTGAAGAAATATTTTTTCATTGAGAGCACCTAATGAGTTAAATTAAACGTGGTTATAAGTTTCTCTATTTGCGATGCTTTTGTCAATGCAAAAGCAGCCGAAACTTAAACCAGGTAGACCATTAGGGGCAACAAGCTTTGACCCAATGCCTGCGCGGGCCTTTGGCGAAGTTGTTAGAACAATTAGATTGGATTTAAAAATTTCTCAGGAAGAATTAGGTAACTTAGCTGGTGTGGAAAGATCTCACATGGGCAAGATAGAGCGAGGCGAGCATTTACCGAACCTTGTCCTAATTCTTCGATTAGCCAAAGCGCTTCAGGTAAAACCTGGGGAATTAGTCGATAGGGCTGTAGCCCTGATGTAGACGGACGTAAAAAAACCTGATGTCTTTCGACTTCAGGTTTTTTTACGAGAATTTAGCAACCGCTTACTGAACCACCACCTCACCTCGCAAGGAATGCGGGTTGGCCTCTGTGATCTTCACGTCGATGAGCTGGTTCATCAAACGCTCGGGGTTGGGCCCGCCTTTGAAGTTGACGATGCGGTTGCACTCGGTGCGCGCACGCAGCTCGGTGGCGTCCTTTTTGGAGAAGCCATCCACCAACACGCGTTGCACGGTGCCCACGCGTTGCACATTGATGTCGCGCATGTTGTCATCGATGATTTTTTGCACCTCTTGCAAGCGGCGCAGCTTCACCGCGTGCGGTGTGTCGTCGTGCAGGTTGGCAGCAGGCGTACCGGGGCGTGGGCTGAAGATGAAGCTGAACGAGTTGTCAAAGTACACATCGTGCATGAGTTTGATGAGCTTTTGGTGGTCCTCTTCGGTCTCGCCCGGAAAGCCCACAATGAAGTCCGAGCTCATGGCCATGTCAGGGCGAATGGCGCGCAGCTTGCGCACTGTGCTCTTGTATTCCATGGCGGTGTAGCCGCGCTTCATGGCCATCAAAATACGGTCGCTGCCGTGCTGCACGGGCAGGTGCAAATGGCTCACCAGTTGCGGCACCTTGGCGTACACATCGATCAGACGTTGCGTGAATTCGTTGGGGTGGCTGGTGGTGTAGCGGATGCGTTCGATGCCGGGAATCTCGGCCACGTATTCAATCAATAGCGCAAAGTCAGCAATCTCAGCCGTGCCGCCCATGGCGCCACGGTAGGCGTTGACGTTTTGACCCAAGAGCGTGACTTCTTTCACGCCTTGCGCGGCCAAGCCCGCCACTTCGACCAACACGTCGTCAAACGGGCGGCTCACTTCTTCGCCGCGGGTGTAGGGCACCACGCAGTAGCTGCAGTATTTGCTGCAACCTTCCATGATGCTCACAAACGCGCTGCCGCCTTCCACGCGGGCGGGGGGCAAGTGGTCGAATTTTTCAATCTCGGGGAAGCTGATGTCGACTTGCGGCTTGGCCAGCGCTTCGCGCTGGTTCAACAAGTCTGGCAAGCGGTGCAGGGTTTGCGGCCCAAACACCACATCCACATAGGGCGCGCGGGCGATGATGGTGTCGCCTTCTTGGCTGGCCACGCAGCCGCCGACGGCAATCTTGACGCCCTTGGCTTTCAAGTGTTGAATGCGACCCAGGTCTGAGAAGACTTTTTCTTGCGCTTTTTCACGCACCGAGCAGGTGTTGAAAACAATCAGGTCGGCGAGTTCGGGGTCGTCGGTTTTTTCGTAGCCATCGGACTGCCCGAGTACGTCCACCATCTTGTCCGAGTCGTACTCGTTCATTTGGCAACCGAAGGTTTTGATGAAGACTTTGCGGCTCATGACAGAGCCTCCCCGTGGGGGAAGAAAGTGCAGCGGTTCATGGTGTTGATCCAGAGGCTGTTGAAGAAGCGGCTATTGTAGTGAGCCGCTTCTTGTTGGCACGGATCAGCTCTGGCGTGCGCGCTCCACCGCATGCTCGGCGGCGAGATAGCCAAAGGTCAGGCCTGGGCCAATCGTGATGCCTGGGCCTGGGTAGGTGCCGCCCATGATGGAGTGCATGTCGTTGCCGCAGGCATACAGCCCAGGAATGATGTGTCCATAGCCGTCGATGGCACGGGCATGCACATCGGTCAACAAACCGGTGGCCGCACCAATGTCGCCAGGGTACAAGCGCACCGCATAGAACGGGCCTTGGGTGAGCGCGCCCAAACAGGGGTTGGGGCCGTCCCACAGGGCGTCGCCGTTGGCGCGTTGGTAGTCGGTGGTTCCGCGTTGGAAGACGCTGTCCTTACCTTTGATGGCGCTTTCGTTGAAGGCGGCCACGGTGGCTTGCAGCACATCGGCACGCATGTTCAGTTTTTGGGCTAGCTCGCCCAGGCTGTCGGCTTGGGTCAAATAACCATCGGCCAAGAAAGGCGCCAAGCCTCCACCACCGGGGCGCACCATGCCCATGCCGTAGCGCTTCAAGGCAGCCGCATCGGCAATCAGCCACGAAGGCACGCTGGGCGTGTGTTGGTGGGCTTCTTGCATGGCAATGCCAAACAGGTGGTACGAGGTGGACTCGTTCAAAAAGCGTTGGCCGTTCTGGTTGACGGTGATCATGCCGGGCTTGCCGCGGTCCATCACAAAGTGGGGGAACACAGCGGTGGTGCCATCGGCGCGTTGGCGTGTGGACACCGGGGCCCAAAACGCGTTGCTCAAGCCACCTTCGCCAAAACGTGCGCCGGCGGCCAAGGCCAAATCTTGCGCAGCGCCGGTGTGACCGGGGGCGCCAGGGCACCACGTCACATCTGCACCGGGCAGCATCTCGGCGCGCTTGGTGGGGTGGCGGTTGAAGCCACCACTGGCCATGACCACACCGCCTTTGACGCGCACCGTGCGTTTGACGTTGCCTTGGCTCAGCACCACGCTGTGCACGGCATCGCCTTTTTTCACGATGTTCTCCACCTTGGTTTGGGTGAGGAGGGTGGCGTTGCGTTGCATCAGTGAATAGAGCAAACGCGCGATCAGCGCATTGCCCATCACCAAACGCGTGCCACGGCCCCACAGCAGTTTGTCCATGGCGTGACGCACGATGATGCGGGTGGCATACACAAAAGCCGACCACGATTGGGTCAGCTTGAGCAAGTTGGCAATGTCGTCGCGGTCCACCATCATGCCGCCGAGCACGGTGAATTCGGGGATGGGCGGGCGAATCAGCTTCAAGGCGCCGCCGAGCAAACGGCCATCAAAAGGAATTGGCTCAATCGCCCGGCCACGCAACACCGAGCCTTCGAGCTCGGACAAATAGTCGGGGTGCAGCGCGCGCACTTGGTAGTTCACATCGGTTTGTGCTTCCAGCAGGGCAATTGCTTTGTGGCCGTTGTCGATAAAGGCGTCGCGCAAGGCTTGCTCGGCGCGCTCGCCCACCGCGTTGTTCAAAAAGGTTTTGGCGCGCTCCAGTGTGTCGCGCGGTTCCACCTTCAAACCTTTGTCTGTGCCTGGCACCCAGGTGGTCCCGGCCGACAAGGCGGTGGTGCCGCCCAGGTATTCGGTGCTTTCCACCAACAGCACGCGTGCGCCCTTGAGGGTGGCAAACAGGGCCGACGACATGCCAGCGCCACCGGCACCGATGACAACCACGTCAAAGCTCTCGTCCTCGCTCAGCTGCGACAGTGCAGTGTTGGGCGTGTGGTCTTTGGCAAAAGTTTTGGCGTTCATGCGTTCAGTTCCCGATTTAGTTTCCGATTAAGAAATTCACCATCAAGTCACGCACCCGCGCAAACATGTCGGCACCGGTCATGGTGGCGCAGCCCTTGGCACGGGCCGCTTCAATCAGCGGGGGCACGGCGGGTGCGGTGATCACGCAGCCCACAAACATTTGGGCCGTGATGCCACGAACGTCGATGGGGGTGGGGTCGCTGGCTTTCATGCCAATCGGGGTGGCGTTGAGCGCAATGTCCACGCCTGTGGGGTCGGGGCTGCCGGCGGTGACTTTGGCTTTGTTCAAACTGGCCAGGCGTTGAATCAAGGTATCGCGGCGTGTGAGGTCGGGATCATGAATGGCCAGTTCGCTCACCCCGGCCATCACCAGCGCATGGGCGATGGCTGAGCCCGCGCCACCGGCGCCGACCAACAAGGCTTTTTTGCCTTCGGGCTGACAGCCTTTGGCACGCATGGCCTCGACATAGCCCAGGCCGTCAAACATGTCACCGTACCAGGTGCCGTCGGCATTGCGGCGCATGGTGTTGACGGTTTTCAAAAACTCGGCGCGTGGCGAAGCAGTGGCGCACAGGGCGTAGCAGTCAAATTTGTGCGGCACGGTGACGATGATGCCGTCCACGTTTTTGGACTTCGACACACCGTCCAGCCATTGGCTCAACTCGGCGGTGGTGACATGCGCGGGCACGCAGATCGCGTCGCGACCCGCTTGCTCAAACGCTTGGGTGACGCCAAACGGGGATTTAACTTGGGCGATCGGGTCGCCTACGATGAAGTGCACGCGCGTGGCACCGCTGTAGTTGTCGAGCATGGTTGAGACCTGTGGATGGAAAGGAATGGTCAAATCTTATCCAAAAATGGAATTTGATTCAACTATTGAATTTGTTTCTGTTTTTCGGTAAACTTTGAGCCAATTCATTTTTCAGCCCCAACCAAAGCCCTTCATGAACGGTGTCCTAGAGCGAACCCTTGGCATTCTTGAGCTGCTGTCTGCCCATGGCGACGGCCTGGAATTGGCCGCCATTGCGGACCAGCTCAACATTCCCCGCAGCGCCGTGCACCGCCTGTTGGCCGACTTGGTGCGCTGCGGCTATGTGCGCCAAACCCGCGACCATGGCGACTATGTGTTGACCACCAAGCTGGTGTCCATGGGCTTGAGCTTTCTCAGCAACACCGGCATCGTTGACATTGCCCAGCCCCTGCTGGACCGTTTGGCGCAAATCTCGGGCGAACTGGTGCGCTTGTCGGTGGTCGATGGCGAGCGCCTGACCTGGGTGGCGCGTGCCCAAGGCGCACGCCAAGGTTTGCGCTACGACCCCGACATGGGCAGCGACGCCCGCTTGAGCTGCTCGGCCTCGGGCCTGGCGTGGATGATGGCCTTGAGCGACGACGAGGCTTTGGCCTTGGTAGCGAAACAAGGCTTGGGCACACCGGCAGACTACGGCCCCAACGCACCGGCTTCGTTGCAAGCCGTGCTGCAAATGGTCAACGAGGCGCGCGCGCGCGGCTACGCGCTGACCCAAGAAACCTACACCGCAGGCCTGAACGCCATGGCTGCGCCCGTGCGTTTGGCCGGACAAGCGCCGATTGGCATCATCAGCATTGCCGGGCCCACGGTGCGCTTCACCGAGGAGCGCATGTTGGCCTTGGGTGCTGAGTTGGTCTCGTTTGCCGCGCAGTTGGCGGCGGCCAGTGGTGCCTCGCCTTTCTTCAGCCAGCGCAGCTTGCCCAAAGACCGTCAGCCGATTTACGCCGCTTGAACTGCAAACCCTGAACCCGTTTGAGACATGACCTCCCGCGCCCATCACACACACACTGCCCCTGAAGACACCTGCGATCTGTTGGTGATCGGTTCAGGTGCGGGCGCTTTGTCTGCGGCTGTGACGGCGGCGCATCTGGGTTTGAAAGTGACCGTGGTCGAAAAAGACCCGCACTACGGCGGCACCACCGCTTGGTCGGGCGGCTGGATGTGGATTCCGCGCAACCTTTTGGCGCTCAAAGCGGGCATTGCCGAACCGATTGAAAAACCGCTGTCTTATTTACGCCATGAGTTAGGTGAGCAGTTTGACGAAGCGCGTGCCCGTGCCTTTTTGAACCAAGGCCCGCGCATGGTGCGGTTTTTTGAAGAACACACCGCCTTGCAGTTCATCGACGGCAATGCGATTCCCGACTTTCATGGCCGTACCGAAGACGCAGTCTTGGGCGGGCGCTCGGTCTGTGCCGCACCGTTTGACGGCCGCTTGCTGGGCAAGCACATCCAGCAACTCAAAAAGCCTTTGTACGAAACCACGTTCATGGGCATGGGCATCGCTTCGGGTGCTGACATTCGCCACTTCTTCAATGCCCTGCGCTCTTGGGGCTCGTTCTTTTATGTGGCCCAGCGCGTGGCACGTTATGTGTGGGATGTGGCGCTTCATGGCCGCGGTATGCACCTGGTCAATGGCAATGCCTTGGTGGCGGGCTTGGCCAAATCGGCCTTTGATGCCGGGGTGGACATCCGCGTCAACAGCCCCGCTGTGCGTTTGGTGATGGACGAGGGCCCCAACGGCACCTCTGCCGTGCGCGGCGCGGTGGTGATGTGCGATGGGGTGGAGCACACCATCCACGCCAAGCGCGGCGTAGTGCTGGCCACCGGTGGTTTTCCGCACGATGTGCAACGCAAACGTACGCTGCTGCCGCATGACCCCACGGGGCTGCAACATTTCTCGGCCGCGTCACGCGGCAACACCGGCGACGGCTTGCGCATGGGCGAAGCCGTGGGCGCGGTGGTGGCGACCGATTTGAAGCACGCCGCCGCCATGGCGCCGGTGTCTTTGGTGCCCAGAGCCGATGGCACGGTGGCGCACTTTCCGCATCTGATCGAGCGCGGCAAGCCCGGCTTGATTGCGGTGACGCGCTTTGGCAAACGCTTTACCAACGAGGCCGACTCGTACCACGACTTCATGCAGGGCTTGCTGCAGGCCCTGCCCGAAGGCGAACCTGTGCAAGCCTGGCTGGTGGTGGACCACCGCTTTATCCGCCGCTGGGGTTTGGGCGCGGTCAAGCCCGCGCCTGTGCCTCTGCATGGCATGTTGGCCAATGGCTATTTGCAACGCGGCAACACCTTGGCCGAGCTGGCGCAAGCGTGTGGCATTGATGCCGTTGCCCTGCAAAACACCGTGGCGCGCTACAACACCCAAGCCGACATTGGCTACGACGGTGAATTTGCCAAAGGCCAAACCCCTTACAACCGCATGCAGGGCGACGCCACCCACACCGGCCGCAACCCCTGCATGGCGCCCATTCAAGACGGTCCGTTCTACGCCGTGCGCGTGGTGGCGGGCAGCCTGGGCACCTTCGCGGGCTTGCGTTGCAACGAGCACGCGCAAGTGCTCAACGCCCAGGGCCAAGCCATCGACGGTTTGTACGCCGGTGGCAACGACCTCTCCAGCATGATGGGCGGCAACTACCCGAGTGGCGGCATCACCTTGGGGCCGGCCATGACCTTTGGTTACATCGCGGCGCACCATGCAGCGCGCGTGTCAACAGAACATTCATTTTTCAAAAGGACTTCTCCCATGTACTACGAACTCGCCACCATGACGCTGCCTTTTGGCACCGCCGCCCAAGCCGCTGCCAACGTACAAACTTTCGCCGCCCAAGGCCAAGGTGAATTGCTGGGCTGCTGGTTCACCGACATCGGTGTGTTGAACCAAATGATTGTGTTGCGCGGCTTTGACGACTTGGCCAGCTTGCAAGCCGAGCGTCAACGCACCCAGCAAAACGCCAGCCCCTTTGGCTGTGGCGAGATCTTCCAAAGCTTGGAACAACACAGCTACCAAGGCTTTCCCTGGATGAAGCCTGTGCGTCCCAGCGCCGAGAGCGGCATCCAGGGCCCGGTCTATGAAATTCGCACCTATGGCATCAAACCCGGTGGTGTGCAACCTACGATTGATTTGTGGGAGCAAGCCGTGCCTGCGCGTGAAAAGCTCTCGCCCTGCGTGGTTGCCATGGTGGCCTTGGATGGCCCCTTGCGCTTCACCAATATCTGGGCCTATCCCTCGCTGGACGCCCGTTCCAAAGCGCGCGCCGACTCGGTGGCCCAAGGCATTTGGCCACCCAAGGGTGGGCCTGCCCACCTGACTACGAATATGGTCTCCACCATCGCCATGCCCACCGCTGTGTCGCCTTTGAAATAAAGCCACTGCCATGTCCAGCCCCCGCATTTATTCGCAGGCCTACCTCACGGCGGATGCGTCCACCGTGCCCGAGTCGATTGCCATTGCTGGTCAATTGGGTTACCGCTATGTGGGCTTGCGCTTGATGCCCAACGCACCCGGTGCGCCCCACCAACGCCTGTTGGGCGACAAGGCCCTGATGCGCGAGACCTTGTCGCGCATGGCTGACACGGGTGTGGGCGTGTTTGACTTGGAAATCATCCGCATCGCTGAAGGTTTTGATGTGTCCGCGTATTTGCCCTTGTTCGAGGCGGGTGCCGAGCTCAAGGCCAGCGCAGTCTTGGTGGCGGCAGACGACACAAACGAAGCCCGTTTGGTCAACCACTACGCCCAGTTGTGCGAGGCCATGCAGCCCTACGGCATGACCGCCGATTTGGAGTTCATGCCTTGGACCGCAGTCAAAAACGCCCGCGACGCCTTGCGGGTGGTGGATGCCGCAGGTCGCCCCCGCAATGCGGGCATTTTGGTCGATGCACTGCACTTTGGGCGTTCAGACACGTCCGTGGCCGACATCGCCGCCTTGCCTCCCGCGCTGTTGCATTACGCGCAAATCTGCGATGCCCCCGCCACCAATGCCCAAGGCAGCACCCAACTCAGCGTGGACGACATGATCCACACCGCACGCTGTGAACGCCTGTTGCCAGGCGAGGGCGTGATTGATCTGCGCGGTTTGTTTGCCGCGCTGCCTGCTGATTTGCCAGTCAGCGTGGAAATTCCCAACCATGTCCGCGCGCGCCCTGTGGGCGATTTGGCCTGGTCGGGCCAAGCCTTAGCCGCGAGCCGTACCTTGCTGGGCCGTTGAGGCCTGGAAACGTTGAAACGGCAAGAGTTTGCCGCTTTCAATGGGGATTAAAGCTTCCCCGCCATGGTGCCGATACAGTTACACCTGCCCTTGGTGGATGTGCACTGTGTGTTCGTTCCCTGGGTTTGTTCATCTGATGACCCACTAGAAGTGAATGGCCATGAAAAAATATCTACGTCTTATTCTTGAAATCGTCTTGGGCCTGCTGCTCGCAGGTGCTTTGGCGTTTGGTTACTGGAGTTACACCGGTAAAAACCACGTCATGCACGAGCTGACCGATGCCAGCGAAGGCATGGACGAAGCCAAAGAAGAGCTGGAAAAGCTCACCAAAGAACTCGAAGAAGCCAAAGAAAAAGCCGAAGAGTTGGAGCCTGCCGCCAAGCAATTGGCCGCGGTCAAAGACTCGTTCAGCAATGGCGTGGTGCTGCAAGACTACGAAGCCTTCATCAAGGCCCAAAAAGGTCCTGTCACCAGCGAACGTCAATTGGGCTTGGGCGCTTTGCGCTTGTTGACCAAAGGTCCCGAAGATGCAGAAACCGTCAGCGCCTTCCAAAAAGCGCTGGAGATGGCCGAGTGGTCGTCACGCCTGAAGTCAATCTGCGCAGCCCAAAACGCTTTGGCTGCTGCCGGTCAAAAAGTCAAAGTCTTGGCCGATTGCGCGGCTGACAAAGACGACAAAGCCCATGGCAAAAAAGGTGGCCATGCTGTGCATTGGGACTACGCCGGTGAGATGGGCCCAGAAAACTGGGGCGACGAATTCCCCACCTGCGGCAAAGGCATGAAGCAATCGCCCTTGAACATCACCGGTCCTTTCGAGAAATCCAAAGACACCTTGGTGGTCAACTACAAAGAAGGCCCGCTGAAGATTGTCAACAACGGCCACACCATCCAAGTGAACGTGGAGCCCGGCAGCACCTTGAAGATCAACAAAGAGGTCTACAACCTGTTGCAATTCCACTTCCACCGCCCCAGCGAAGAGCAAATTGATGGCAAGCCCATGGCGATGGTGATTCACTTCGTGCATAAAAACGCCGAAGGCAAGCTCGCCGTGTTGGGTGTGTTGCTCAACGAAGGCAAAGACAACGCCGAGATCAGCACCTTGTGGAACAACGCACCCAAGTCCGAAGGTCCTGAGGTGGTGGTGGAGAAGGTCAAGTTCAACCCCGGCAACTTGGTGCCTGCCGCCATGACCCACTACAGCTACGAAGGCTCGTTGACCACGCCGCCTTGTACCGAGGGTGTGAACTTCTACATCTTGAAGACCACGGTCGACATTGCCAAAAAGCAAGTGGTGGACTTCCCCTTCAAGCGCAATGCACGTCCTGTGCAACCCGCCAACGGTCGCAAGATCAACGCGAACTGATTTCAAAACCCTCCAAGGTTGAACGCCCGCTGATGCGGGCGTTTTTTTAAACCAAATTGCAAACAAAACAAAGCCCACCGAAGTGGGCTTTGCGGCTTGTCGTGATGTGTGGCTTAGGCCAGCAGGTTGACTTGCCCTCCTTGTCCGCGCAGCATGCTCAAGACAGAAGCAACCTGGTTGTTCTGTGCATTCGCTTGTGCTGAAACAGGGCTGGTAGAACGGTTGGTTTGCAAGGACTGAGCAATTTTCTCCGCACCTGCAAGGTCACCGTTTTGCAACGATTGACCGATTTGCCCCATCGGGCTATCGCTCTTGACGTTGTGGTTGGCCGCAAACGCAGCGTAGGCTTTTTGAGCCCCCGCCAAGTTCCCGGCGCTGAGCGCAGAGAACAAGTCCTTTGCGCCCTGTTGGCGTTGTTGCCAACCACTGACGGCAGAGGCTTGGGTGGCCCAAGCGGCACTGGAGCCGCCGACACGCATTCCCATGATTTTTCCTTTCTCACTGTGAGACGCCGAAATAGCTTCTTCGCATCTCTGGAGATCGACACGACTTGAGAAGTATTGACGATGAATTTTGTAAAGTTTCAAACAACCTGGCAAGACCTTGCCGCATGACGCGGATTGACATATGGGCCATAGGATAAAACCTGCCATCCATGTGGCAATGGGTAGCCGCTGCTGTGACGCAGGAACAAGAAAACATGCCCCCAATCGGTGCAAAACCGCACGCAACGGAATAGAAATGAACACTAGGTAAGGCAAGAGATTTCATTTTCGTCACCCAGAATCTTTACTTTGTAAACCCCTTGATGTGGCGTGGATATTGCGGCCGTTTCGAGCGTTAGATTGATTCATCCACGCTCTGAAGGAGAACACCATGGGCATGAAAGTAGGCGGCTCAAGCGCTGGCTGGTCTAGTTATCAAACTAGCTCGGTCAGTGGTTGGCAACAACGCCAACAGGGAATGAAGGGCTTGCTCTCTTCATTGAAAGCAGGGGATTTGGCATCGGCGCAACAAGCATTTGCCAGCCTCCAAAGCAACAACACCAGCAATGGCAACAGCGCGCTGACAAAAATCGGTGACGCCTTGCAAGCAGGTGATTTGGTGGGTGCTCAACAAGCCGCACAAGCCATGCATACAGCGCGTGGTGGCCATCACCATGCGCACGATGCGACGCAAGCGAGTGGCAGCAGTACCGCATCCAGCAGTGCGGCCAGCACCACAGCAGCGGGTGCCGACACAAGCACAGCCTTCAACAGTTTTATTCAAAATCTGGAAGCAGCACTGGAGCAGCAAGGCAAAACCACCACGGACGCCAATGGCCAAGGGAGTTTCTTCTTCCGCATGCCACCACCGCCCGCTGATTTAGCCAGTGCCGCCACTGGCGCACCAACCAGCGCAGCGTCTACACAAGCTTTCTTGAGCGGGCGTGACAACACCTCGGTGCAGTCTTCCAACGCGCAGTTGGAAGCCAGTCTGGAGAGTTTGATTCAGCAAATGAATGGCACAGCGGGGGTCACTCCTTCTACAACCGCAGCGGCTGCCACCAACACCGCATCGACGAACAGCAATTTGCAAACAAGTTTTGCCAATTTGATGGGCGCCATGGGTGGGCAGAGTTCCTCTGCATCGGTGACTGACTTTTTGCAGACCTTGGACAGCCGTCTCAAAGCGATGGATGCCGCAAGCAGCGGTGTGAATCAAACCGCTTAAACGGTCGCTTGTTCATCACAGAGCTGCCAATCCGCTGTCGTGGGTTGGCAGCCTCTTACTTACCTTTATTCGAGAAATACTTGTTTTGAAAACATCGGCTCACACACTTTGGCGCAAGATCTTTTTGATGGTGCTCAGCGGCAGCGTGGTTTGTCTGCTGCCCCCCGTTTCAGCGGCAGATCTGCGTGAGGCCTATCCAAGCAAACCCATCCATGTGGTGGTCCCTTTTCCGGCCGGGGGGAGTGCAGATTTGGTGGCACGCATTTTGGCCAAACCCTTGGCTGAAAAACTCGGCCAACCCGTCATCATTGACAACAAACCCGGAGCCGATGGCGCCTTGGCAGCTGAGGCTGTGGCGACAGCCGCGCCCGATGGTTACACCTTGTTCATGGCGACCTATGGGGCCATGTCGGCTGTGCCCTCCTTGCACAAAACACTTCACTACGACCCAATCAAAGACTTCACGCCAATCAGCATGGCGGGCAAGTTTTCCATGTTTTTGTTTGTCCATCCCAGCGTGGATGCCAACACCGTTCAAGAATTCATCGCTTATGAGCATACGCATACAGGCGCGCTGAACTATGGGACGGGCAATGTGGCCTCCATCGTCATGGCGGCTGAAATGGCTTCGGATGCCAAGCTGCAAATGACGCAAGTGCCTTACAAAGGGGAAGTTCCTGCCATGAGCGATTTTGTTGCAGGACGTATCCAGATGATGTTTGCCACGCCAGCCAATGCCTTGCCTTTTGTCAGAGAAGGAAAACTCAAAGCATTGGCCGCCTTATCAGACAAGCGCAGCCCGTTGTTGCCTGAAACACCGACTTGGCATGAATCTGGGATGCCTGAGTTGACCACCATTCCTTGGGCGGGTGTGTTTGGTCCTGCCAAATTACCCAAAGAGATGACGCAACGCTTGTCCATCGCCATCAATGCATCTTTGCAGCGTGATGACGTGAATGCGGAGTTTGCCAAATTGGGGTTTGAACCCTGGGGCTCATCGCCAGAAAAGCTGGCAGCGTATTCCAAAAATCAGCTCAAGGTTTGGCATGCAGCCATTCAAAATGCGGGTTTGAAAGCCGAGTAAGACGATGGCCCATTTGTTGATCGTTGAATTGCCCGGCGGCAACGACACGGACTTGATTCAAGCCGCGTTGGCTCGCGGTGACACGTTCACCTTCCTCACCGCAGATTTAGGTTTTTACATGCAGCAATCTGCTGTGGCGCCGCTGCTCACACAAGCCCGGGCGTATATCGAAGTGCCAGGGTTTGATGCGGCGTTGCTCAAGCCGCGCGTGTTGGCAAGTCATGCGCAATGTCCTTTCGATGCAATTCTTTGTTTGCTCGATATCCGGTTGATCGAAACGGCTCAAATCGCCCAATGGCTGCAGCTGAAATACCTCAACCTAGAGTCTGCCGTGTTGTTGCGCGACAAATTCAATGTGCGTACGCGCCTTCAAGCCTGTGGTATTGCGCAGCCCAGTTTTGCACTGGCCACTTCGAATGAAGAACTGCAGCAGGCGGTTGACCAGATCGGCTTGCCCGTGTTGATCAAGCCAGCCGATGGCTATGGGTCACAAAACGTGGTCGTGCTGCAAACTGAATTGGATTTGGACCCTTTCATGTCGCCGCTGGACGACATGCTTCCTTCTCGCGCTGACTATGGTTTGGGTGTCAAAGCCAATGACCGGTTGTTGGTGGAGCAGTACATGCCCGGCATCGTCATCGGTTGCGATACCTTGACACACAACGGGCAACATCAGTTACTGGGCATCAACGAAAAGATCTTTTTTGAACCCCCTTCATTTGCCATTCAGGGTGGATGTTTCACACCCAATCAGGGGCAGTTTGAACCCATTGAACGCTATGTGTTTGCCCTGCTCGACGCGGTGAAATTCGACTGGGGTGCCACCCACATTGAGCTCATGATCTCCAACCATGGTTTGCAATTGATTGAAATCAATCCGCGATTAGTGGGTGCCAAGATTCCGCGTTTGATGAGCTACGCACTGCATCGCTCCATTCACTCGGATTTGATCGATCTTCATCTGGGACATCCTCTTGCGCCTTATGAACAGACGCCAGATGTGGCTGTCACGCGTTGGATGGTGTCAGACCGATCTGGCGTGTTGGACACAGTCGAATGTCCCGTCACATCAGACCCGCGGATTTGTGCCGTTGAGATTTTGAAAAATTCCGGAGATCACGTCCGTCAACCGATGGACAATGCAGACCGCATCGGCTATGTGATGACATGTGCCCCCAGTCGTTCAGACGCCGAGCGCTTGGCCGCTCAATTTGTAGCGGAGTCACACATCTGCTTTGTTTAAATCGTCATGAAATCTTCTGTCTTGGTGGTCGACGTCGACCGCTCAGAAACCTGGACCCGCTACCGCAATGGTTTATGCGAGACCTGTGCGGCCAACTGCTGCACCATGCCGGTGGAGGTGAAGCTGCCTGACTTGGTGCGTCTGCAACTGGTGGACCCGTTTGAAGCCGAGCATGAAGAACCCAAACAGATTGCCAAGCGTCTGAGCAAAGCAGGTTTGATTGCGCATTTCAATTACAAACACAGCATCTTCACCTTGGCGCGGCGTGCCAGCGGCGATTGCCAGTTTCTGGATGCCAAGACGCGGCGTTGTACGGTGTACGCGCAACGCCCAAGCACCTGCCGTTCGCATCCGCAAGTGGGCCCGCGCCCAGGGTACTGTCCTTATGGATTGCGCAAATAGATGTAGAGCGCAGACGTAAAAAAACGCGCACGTCTTGGCAGACGGCGCGTTTTCAACGCATCAGCTGATGCGTTGGTGTTTAGATCATCTTCAGACGTTCTGACGAAGGCACTACGCGTGTCAAACGCACGCCGTAGCGATCGTTCACCAACACAATTTCGCCTTGCGCCACCACCGAGTTGTTGACCAACAAGTCTAGGGGCTCACCCGCAATGCGGTCGAGTTCGACCACGCTGCCTTGGGTCAAGCGCATCAGGTCTTTGATCTTGATTTGGGCGCGGCCGACTTCGATCGACAAGCTCACGACGATGTTTTGCAACACCTCGGGGTTGATGTTGCCGGGCATGGTTGGTTTGAAATCTTCCAGGCTGGGCTCCACATCTTCGATGGGGTGCTCTTCATGAACAGCTTCAGTCGCCTCCGTCGCCTCAGCGGCAGCAGTGGTTTTGTCGGTTTCTGGGGTTGGGTTTTCAGTGGTATCGGTCATGGTGTGATCCTGTCTCAAGGTTTGCCGTGGACGTGTTCGTGGTCAATTTGCACGGCCACTTGTGAGCCGCGTGTTCCGACGTTGACGTGAAAGGTGGGAACGCCATTGGCGCTCATCAGCGAGGTGTCGTCCTTTTTGAAGAATAGCAAATCGCCTTCTTGCAAATGGTTCAAATGGTGCAGGGTGGTTTTGATTTCACCCATGGTGACTTGCAGCTCCAGTTTGGCGTCGCCCACGGCGGCGGCCAACTCTTTGCGCCATTTCCGGTCGGACTCTTCGTTGCCTTCGCCGCTTTGTACGCGGCTGCTGAGCAGTTCACGCACGGGCTTCAAGGTGGCGTAGGGGTAGACCAAGTCAATGAAGCCCTTGCCACCACTGGCGGTGGCGTCCGATTCGAAGCGGCTCAAGACGACCAAGTCGTTTTCGTCCGCAATTTGTGCAAATTGTGGGTTGATCTCCGAGCTCACATGTTCGCATTCCAAGGGCAGCAAAGGCCCCCAGGCTTCGGTCAGCGAGCGGAAGAACACTTCCAAAATGATTTTGATGATGCGTGATTCGGTGGGCGTGAACAAACGGCCCGAAGGCAATTCGCCCACACCTTTGCCAAAACCACCAAAGAAGCTGTCGAGCGAGCTGAACACCACGTTGGGGTCGATGATGATCACCGAGTTCCCGCGCAAGGGGTTCATGCGCACGATGTTCACCGACAACGGCGCTTTGAGGCCTTTGAGGTAATCACCAAACTTCAAAATTTGCACACGTGTGGGATTCACACGGGGGCTGGTGCGTAGCACTTCGAGCAAGCCCAGACGGAACAAACGGATGAAACGTTCGTTGATCATGTCGATCGACGAAACGTTCACACCCAGGCTGCTGTCTTCGCTTGCCAGGTCGTGCTTGCGCACCTGCATGCGGGTGTTAAAGCCAGTGTCGGTCTCGATCGAACCGTCGCGCACGCCTTCCGACAGCGCGGCCAGTTCTTCTTCCGAGAGCAGGTTAGATTTCATGTTGGCTCAACAGTTACTGCATCACAAACGAGGTGAAGAACACGTCTTCAATGCCACCGAAGTCTTCGTACTTCATGAGCATTTCGTTCATCACGACCTTGATCTTGGCCGCCAATTCGGTGCGGAAGTCGGACTTGGCCACATCGGCTTCGGTGCTTTGACGCATCACATCCAACACCGCAGAGCGGATCGCAAACTCATGCTTTTTGACGTTGTCAAACACGCGTGAGTCGTAGTGCGTCATGATCGCAATTTGAACCACCATCACTTTTTTAGAGTTCGTGATGTTGGTCATGAACTCTTTGTCGATTTGCAAGTAGGTGTTCTCAAAGCGTGTCGCTTCGGCTTCCTTCTTCACCTTGGCGGGGCCTTCAGGTGTTGCGTTGTGCGCGTCTGCGGCTTCTTTTTCGAGTTCGTCGACCTTTTCGTGGGCGGCGGCTTCGCTCTTATGTTCGAAGTAACCCGACAAATAGAGCGTGCCAAACACCACGGACCCGATCAAAACGATCAGGGACAACACGATGACCGCAATCAGAAGAATCGGTTTCTTCTTTTTCGGTTCGCCTTCGGCTTCTTCGGGGGCCGGTGCTGCTGCTGCTTCTGCCATGTTGATTTCTCCTAAGTGTTCAGATTGTCATGCGTTGTTCATGCATAAAGGTCAAGCAAGGACGCATTGGCCTTGTTGCGCGCAGCGACAGGGTTAGTGTCGTTGCTGGCGTTGACTTGCAAGGGTGAATTGTCCCCAACTTGCGGCTGTTTTGCAGAGCCATGCGATGGGTTTTGTTGTTGCTGATGGGCTTGGTTGCCGATTTGCACTTGGCCCGCGTGAATGCCAAAGTTTTCAAGTGCATCGCGCAAGCGCTGGCTGCTGTTTTGCAGCAAGTCGCGGGTCAGCGGGTTGTCGGCGCGGAAAACCGCGTCGAGTTTGCCGTCTTTCATTTCGAGCTGAATTTCGACCCCGCCCAAATTGGCAGGACGCAGGCCAAATTTCATTTTCCATTCGCCGTCGCTGAGCTGCTTGTGCATGCGTGCGGCCATTTCGGTGGCCAGCTTGTCGCTCAGCTGGTCGTACACCTCACTCATGTGGGTGCTAGACGTGGCTTGTGTGCTGGCGTTGGGCGCTGCAGTGTTGGCGGTGTTTTGGCGTGTCAGGACTTGGGCAAAGCCACTGGCGTTGCTGTTGTCGCTGGACTGACCATGAGAGGGGTTGCCACTTTCACCCGCGTCGCTTTGGGCGAACGCCGAGGCGAGGGCGCTGATTTCTGGCTCTTGTACGGTGCCGCCTAGCAAGGACAGCATGTCCAAGGTGCTGGGCGTTGTGCTGGCGCCAAGGCTGGGCGTGCCCACAGGCAAGACGGCTGGCGGTAAAACAGTGATTTGAATTTGTTGAATGGACGCCATCTCAGACGCTGTCATGGGCTGAAGTGCAGCGTTCATCGGTGCACCAAGCGGCGTGTTCAGTGCTGTGGTGGCTGCCCCTTGGGTCAACGCAGGCGTCATGCTTGCGGCCAGCGTTGCACCGTCGAGCGACGCCGTCACAGGTGATTGACCTGTGGGCGACGTGGCTTGAAACGCAAACTGGTCACGTCCTTCGGTATGGGCTTGCAAGGCGTTCAACAGTGCGTTGGGTGCCCCTGAGGCATTGGGCGCGTTGCTGACGGTTGCCGCCTGTGGCACCAATCCGTTGGTGTCCACCGTGGCTGCCGTGGTCACCGCCGTTGGGGCTGTGGTGTTGGTATCTGTGGGCCCCATCAGCTTTTGAATGGCCGCTTCGTCCAAGCCCATGGCTTTGGCAAAAGCGGTCAGGCTTTCAGGGCTTGGCGCTTTGCCTGGGTCGGTGATGATGCGCACTTGCGGGCTGAGTTCAATGGTGCGCAGCGTGTGGATGTCTGCGCCGGCACGTGACGTTGTCGCCGCCGAGGCCTTGTCTTCTGGTTGAGCCGGCGCACGCTGCGTGGTGTGCTGAGCCATCCATGCAGGGGGCGTGTCTTCTTCTGTCGGCTTGGCGCCGGTTAAACGTGTGCGCGCACGTGCGGGGGCTGTGCTGCTGGCCTCGCTGCGTTCAGTGTGTGCCTGTGCTTGGGGATCGCGACGATCGCTTGCCGCTGGGTCCGCTGCGTGTGTATTTCTATCAGTGCTCTGCGCGCTGTTGTCTTGAGACTGCGCCGATGCGCGGTCGTCGGATTGTTGCGGCGCATTGCTGGCGCTTTCTGTCTGGCGCGTCACAGCGGCAAGATCTTGCCGCTGGGTGGCAGAAAGGCTTTGGTACTGCTTGGCCATCAATTGCGCAAAGTCCAGCCCCAAACCTGGGCTGCTGGTCGTGCTCACCCCCGCCGCTGGCCCTTGTACAGGGCTGGACGTGAGGCTTTTCGACACGCTGGGTGCCGGTGGCATTTGAAGGTAGCGAGACAGGTTCATGTGTGTTTCAAAACGAGTTGGCCCAGGAGTTAAGCAAGAACCGTGACAGGTTAGTTCTTGCCGTTGCAGCAGGGTTGGCTCTTTCAGTGTCAGATCGAGTTGGCACATCGATTGCTTGATGTAACTGCCGACAACCTCAAATTGCGGCAAAAAGAAACCTAAACGTTCCACTTTTAACTGGATTTCACTGATGAGCACACTCACTCTGTCAACGATTCGACACAACTTGTCGAAGTTTGACCTCTCCGGACTAAGTATTCCGGTGGTGGTGCTCGTCATCATGGCGATGTTGGTGTTGCCGCTGCCACCGCTGTTGTTGGACTTTTTGTTTACTTTTAATATTCTTTGTAGCCTGGTGGTGATCATGATCGCCATCGGCACCCGCAAACCCTTGGACTTCTCGTCCTTTCCCTCGGTCTTGTTGTTTGCCACCATGTTGCGCTTGGCGCTGAACGTGGCCTCGACCCGTGTGGTGCTGGTTCACGGCCACGAAGGCGCCCACGCTGCCGGCAAGGTGGTGCAAGCCTTTGGTGAGTTTGTGATCGCCGGTAACTATGTGGTGGGTTTCATCATTTTCGGTATCTTGATGATCATCAACTTTGTGGTGGTGACCAAAGGTGCGGGCCGTGTGTCTGAAGTGAACGCGCGTTTCACCTTGGACGCCATGCCTGGTAAACAAATGTCGATTGACGCGGACTTGAACGCCGGTGTGATCGACCAAGACACCGCCAAAAAACGCCGCGCCGAGTTGGCCCAAGAATCCGACTTCTTTGGTTCCATGGACGGTGCGTCCAAATTCGTCAGCGGTGACGCCATGGCCGGTTTGTTGATTTTGATCATCAACATGGTCGGTGGTTTGATCATTGGTGTGGCCCAACATGACCTGCCCGTGGCTGAAGCCGGCAAGATTTACACCCTGCTCACCATTGGTGACGGCTTGGTGGCGCAGATTCCTTCTTTGCTGTTGTCACTGGCCACCGCCATCATCGTGACCCGTGTGACCACTTCTGAATCGATTTCAGAACAAGCGTCTATTCAATTGGCCAACCCCACCGCCTTGTTCATCTCGTCGGTGATTTTGCTGATCCTGGGCATGGTGCCTGGCATGCCGCACCTGATGTTTATTACGTTGGCGATGGCCGCTGCTGGCTTGGGTTTGATGATCGTCACGCGTGACGTGCAAGAAGAACAAGCCGAACAAGCCGTCAAAGACGCTGCGCCTACCGATGCCCCCAAAGAGTTGGATTGGGACGATGTGGACCAAGTCGATCTGATTGGTTTGGAAATTGGTTACGGCCTGATTCCTTTGGTCAACACTGAAACCGGTGGCGAGCTGATGACGCGCGTCAAAGGCGTGCGCAAGAAGCTGTCGGCCGAGTTGGGCTTTTTGGTTCAACCCGTGCGAATTCGCGATGACCTGAACATCGACCCTGACGCTTACAACATCGTGCTCAAAGGCGTGGTGCGTGGCAAAGGCGAAGTCAAAGTGGGCCGCGAACTGGCCATTAACCCTGGCCATGTGTATGGTCAACTCGAAGGCATTCCTACCCGCGAACCTGCGTTTGGTTTGGAAGCCGTGTGGATCGAACCCTCACAACGTGACCAAGCCCGTACCTTGGGTTACACCGTGGTCGATGCGGCCACTGCGATCTCCACCCATCTGAACAAAGTGCTGCGCGAAAACGCCGCCGATTTGCTGAGCCACGACGAAACCCAGCAGCTGTTGGACAAACTGGCCGCCAAGTCGCCCAAGATTGTGGAAGACCTGGTGCCTGGCAAGTTGTCCTTGGGCGTGTTGACCCGTACTTTGCAAAACCTGTTGAGCGAGTCGGTCTCGATTCGCGACATGCGCACCATTGCCGAAGCCTTGACCGAGGCCAGTACGCGCACCCAAGACCCCGAACAACTCACCGCCATGGTGCGCCCCAAGCTCGGCCGCATGATCATGCAAAGCCTGGTCGACGCCGACAGCGGTTTGCAAGTCATGACGCTTGAGCCCTCCTTGGAGCAATTGCTGCACAACGTGTTGCAACAAAGCCAGCCCGGCCAGCCCGTGGTGATGGAGCCAGGGCTTTCAGAGAATTTATTTGCCGGCCTGCGCGAAGGTGCACGCACGGTAGAAGACATGGGCCACCCCGCCGTGTTGGTGGTGTCCCCCGTGATTCGTGGCTGGCTCTCCAAAGCCGCGCGATTCCGCGTGAACGATTTGACTGTGCTGTCTTACAGCGAAATTCCGGACGATCAGGCCGTCAAAGTGATCCACACCGTGGACGCCAAAGCCCGATAAAACGAAACCCCATAACGATTACTAAGACAGAGTGAGCTGACCCATGGAACTCAAACGAATCCTCGCCCGTGACGCCCGTGCTGCGAATGAAAAAGCCGTCGCCCAATTTGGCCCCGATGTGCTGATCATCTCCAGCAGCCAGGTTAATGGCCTGACCGAGTTGATCGTGGCGGTCGACCTTGCCCCTCTGACACCGGAAGAAGCCGAGCCGTTCATCAAAACCGATTTCGCACGTGCCCCCAGCACAGCGCCTGCTGGTAAGTTTGATGTGTTGCTGGGTCAAACCATTGATCAAAACAAACGTGCTGCGCGTGAGCGCCAAGCCACCCAAGTGGCCAAACCCATCGTGGAAGTGGCAGCCGCCAAAACCGCAGCGCCTCAAAAACTGAAATCCAGCGCCAAGGCTGCATCCAAAGCAGCGTTGGATGAGGGCGCACAACGGGACGCCCAAGAGCACGACAGTTTGCGTGGCCGTGAAATCGTGGCCCTGGTGCGTGAAGAACTGGCTTCTTTGCGTCGTGAATTCAAGCTCGGCCAACAAATGGCCGCGTGGCAAGGCGGCATGCCCTTGCCCGCTGCTTTGTCCCCATTGCGTGACGCATTGAACGATGCGCCGATTCCTGTCGCCTTGCGCGCCTTGTTGATTGACAGCATCAAAGACCACGACAACTTGCCTGACGCCATGGGCGCCTTACAACGTCAGTTGGCACATTCGGTAGAACAAGAAAAAGTCGCCACACCTTTGTCGGGTGTGCACGTGTTGGCCGGTCCTTCGGGCGCAGGCAAGTCCTTGATGGTGGCGCGCTTGGCACAAACGGCCGCGCAAGTGCATGGCAGCGAACAAGTCATGGTCATCAGCTTTCAAGACCAGCGCGCTGGCGCCTGGAACCAAACCCAACTGCTCAGCGCCCAATCGGGTGTGGACAGCTTCCGTGCGACCAACGCTGCGACCTTGAAGTTGCTGCTAGAAGAGCACGAGGCGCGCACCCTGATCTTGATCGATACCGCCGGTGTGCAAATGAACGAACGCTTGGCCGAGATTCGCGCCATGAATGCGAATGCCCACTGCCATGCCGTGATTCCCGCCGACGCGTCGGCGGCAACCTTGCGCCGTGTGTTTGAGAACACCGACAACACCTGGGCATCGCTGATGCTGAGCAAACTCGACGAGTCCAGCCAGCCTTGGGCCTTGTTGCAGTTCTTGACGGAAAAAACATTGAGCGTCTCTGTGGCCAGCACCGGTGAACGCACCGCTGATTTGGTGCTAGAGGTGGCCATGGCCGATTTGGTTCAACGCGCGTTGGATAATTTGGACCTGCCCGAACCCGAGGCGGCGCCCCAAGCCGCACGTGATGCCGCGCTCAATGCGTTGGCAACTTCCAAACTGTCGCAAATTGCGGCCCGATTTAACCCCGAAACCACACAGGCTTGACCATGAGTGAACCACGTAAAACAGAAGTCATCGGCATCGCCAGTGGGAAGGGCGGGGTGGGTAAAACCACCACCTCCATCAACCTCGCGGTGGCCTTGCGTCAGATGGGGCACAGCGTCATGTTGTTTGACGCTGACCTTGGCTTGGCCAATGCCCAAATCGCTTTGGGCGCTCGGGCGGAATACAACTTGGGTCACTTTTTGGCGGGTCAAAAGACCTTGCCAGAAATCATGCTCACCACGCGTCAAGGCGTCAAACTCATTCCTGGCGCGTCGGGCATGCAAGAGCTGGCCGCACTCAGTGAAGTGCAAGCGGCCAGCATCGTGCAGTCGTTTGGTGCGTTGACTGAAGATGTAGATTTTCTGATCGTCGACGTGGCGGCAGGTATCTCACCCTCCGTGCTGTCGTTCTTGGCGGCTTGTCAACGCCGTTTCATCGTGGTCAAAGACGATCCGTCGTCGATTGCGGATGCCTACGGCACGATCAAAATTTTGAGCAAAGAAATGGGCTTGGACGAGATTTACCTCTTGCCCAATATGGTGGCCAGCCAATCTGAAGGTTGGAAACTGTATAAAAAACTCAACGATGTATGCGTGCGATTCTTGGGCGAGTCGGTGCATTACCTGACCTCCATCGAACAAGACGAAATGGTCCTGCGTGCCTTGAAAAAATACCAGTCGGTGTTAGAACTGGCGCCGGGTACGGCCGCTGCGCGTGACTACATGCGCTTGGCAGAGGCATGCACCCATTTGCGCCCCATCGACCATCCTTCGGGTGGCCTTCAATTTTTCATGGAACGGCTGATTCAACACAGTCCGTCTGATGAATCATGAAACAACTCTCCCCCGTTCAAATGTACGAGTCCTGCAAGCCCAAGGGCGAGGATTTGGTCATGGCCCATTTGGGGCTGGTCAAGCGCGTTGCGCTTCACCTCAAGGCCCGTATTCCAGCGTTCATGGAGCTCGACGAGTTGATTCAAGTGGGCATGATTGGCCTGCTCGAAGCCTCGCGCGCGTTTGATCCGGTCAAAGGCATTGAGTTTGAAAACTTCGCCCACAGCCGTGTGCGCGGTGCCATGCTTGATGAAGTGCGTCGTTTGTCGTTTTTGCCTCGCTCGGCGGTGGCGTTCAACAAAGAACACAACACCACGGTGCATACCTTGGCCGCCGAGTTAGGTCGTGCGCCTACGCAGTCTGAAATTGCAGACTTCATGGGCAAAGATCTGGAAGACTTTCACCGCGAACGCGGCAAAGCCAAACGGTTTGAAACTTATTCCATGGAAGTGGTGACCGAAGAGGTGATGAGCATTGCCGATGACGCGTCGCAGCAACCGGATGTGATCGTGGAGGAGGCCGAGTTCATGGACGCGGTGACCGACGCCATTGCCCAGCTGCCCGAACGCGAGCAACTGGTGATGCAGTTGTACTACGTGGAAGAGTTCAATCTGAAAGAAATTGGCGAAACCTTGGGCGTGAGCGAGTCTCGGGTGAGCCAAATCTTGTCGTCGGTGGTGAAAAAGCTGCGTGGCACCTTGAAGGTCGAGGTTCCTGAAACGGAGCAGGCCCCCGCTAGGAGACGCGCATGAGTAACTTCATGATGAACATGATTTCATGGATCTTGCTGCTGCTGGTGATCTTGACCCTGTATCTGATTGACAAGGTGAATCACCTGGCCAGGATGTATGAGCCGCCCGCACCACCTGCACCCCCTGCGCCCGAACCCGATCCGAACGCGGACGTTTTGTTCGCGGGCTTGGAAGGCAAGAAGTTGTGGGATGCGATGAACGGCAAAAAAGTGGATGGCTTTGATTCCAGTTTGGTCGATGCCCTGCGTCCCCATTACGAACCGATTTTGCGCAACCACATCGTGGCCACTTTCAAAGATGGCTTGGAAGATGTGGGCGGCAATGAAAGCCGAGTGCCGAGTTCACAACGCCAAATTTCCACCTTGCGGGGTCATATCCAGTCTTGGTTGCCACCCCAGCATTTGGGCAGTGTGTACCGTGCAGCGTTGGAATTTGCCGGCAGCTACGCGCACAACCCAGACCCTGAAGTCTTGTCGCGTTTGAAGCAAACCGTCGACAGCGTGGTCGATATGCTTTATCAGCGCGTGAGCATCACCAACGAAGCCCCGTTGTCAGAGACATTGTTTGAACGCCCGGTGCCAGAAGAGGCGCCAGTGGCGGCTGAAGCACAAGGCAGTGACGCCATGCTGGCCTTGACCGATGCGTCAGTCCAAGCAGATGTGCTGCAAGGTGACGAAGCCGCTCAGTTGGAACGTTTGGCCCAAGGCATGGAGCATGTTCAGGCCTATGAAGATCAGCAGCGGCAAGATGTTGCCGCCGAAACGGCCGCCGAAGTGGTGCCCGAGAACGACGCTGTGCTCGAGGCTAAACCCGCGTGACAAAACCTATGACGATGCATCGCATGTGCCTCAAGTTTGCTCACTCGCAACCGATACTGCTGGTGTAAGCAAGAGAAACACAGGAGTTAGATCACATGCGAGCCAATTTGCGAGCCATTCAAAGTTACGGTGATGTCAAAGTCACCAGCGGCGTAGCTTCGGCCAACAACGTGCAACTGATTCAAATGCTGTTTGATGGCCTGCTAGAGAGCATGTCAGCAGCACGTGGTCATATTCAGCACAACAACATTGCCGAGAAAGCCAAAGCCATTGCGCGTGCCAGCCGTATTGTGTTGGGCTTGCAAGGTGCCTTGGATTTTGAAAAAGGTGGCGACCTGGCCAACAACCTCAATGAGTTGTACAGCTATGTGACCCGCCGTTTGTTTCATGTGAATGCCCACAACGATCTCGTTGTGTTGGATGAGATTTACGGTTTGATGCGTGAAATTCGCGATGCTTGGGAAGGCATGCCTTCCTTGGTGCCGCCCACCGCGCGACCTGCTGGCTTGATGAATTAAGACGACAGCTTTCCTGTCACGAGACAGAATTGCCTTGTTTTTAAGTTAATCTTGCAGGTTGACGGGTATTTTTTCGGCGCATATCAGAGCTTGCTCTGAATGCGCCAACCTGCTTGGGAGTGTTAGATGTCAGCAATTATTGGTTTGGTCGTTCTGTTCATTTGCGTGTTCGGCGGTTTTGTGATCGCCGGCGGTAGCTTGGCGCCCATTATCAAATCCACTCCCTACGAGATGTTCATCATTGGTGGTGCCGGTGTGGGCGGCATGATCACCGGTAACTCCGGCGCGATTTTTAAAGGCGCTTGGGGCGGCATGGGGCGAGTGCTCAAAGGCCCCAAATACCACAAGGAAGACTACATTGGCATCATTGCCGTGATTTCCAAGTTGATGAAAACACTCAAGGCCGAGGGGGCCGTGGCGATGGAATCGCACGTGGAAAACCCGGAGGCCAGTGCGATTTTTGGTGAATGTCCCAAAATGCTGGCCGACCACGGTTTGGTCGGTTTGGTGTGTGACACCATCCGTTTGATGGTGGTGTCTTCAGGCACTTTGAGTCCTTATGCCGTTGAAGACGTGATGACGGCATCCATCAAACACCACCACCACAGTGAAATGCAAAACGCTGATGCACTCTCCACCCTGGCGGGTGCCTTGCCTGCGTTGGGTATTGTGGCGTGTGTGTTGGGTGTGGTGAAAACCATGGGCGCGATTGACCAACCCCCACCTGTGCTGGGTGCGCTGATTGGTGGCGCGTTGGTGGGTACGTTCTTAGGGGTGTTCTTGGCCTACGGTATTTTCGAACCGTTTGGTAAGCGCCTGGTGCAAATCATTGACGAAGACAGCGAAGCGTTGAAAGTGGCGCAGCAAGTCATCATCGGCAATATGCATGGCTACCCTGTACCGCTGATCATTGAGGCAGCCCGCGTGTGTATCAACCACCACGCCCAACCGACCTTTGGCGAACTCTTTGACGCGCTGAGGAAATAATGGCTGACGAAAAAGACGCTGCAGCACCTGCTGAAGGCGAGAAAACAGAACAAGACGCAGCGGCGGCCGCTGCTGCGGCTGCGAAAGCGGCCGAAGAAGCCGCCAAAGCAGAAGAGGATGCGGCGCCAGCGCCTGTCATCATCATCAAGAAAATCATCGATGATGGCCACGGCGGTGCCCACGGCGGCGCTTGGAAGATTGCGTTGGCCGACATGATGACGGCGATGATGGCGTTCTTCTTGTTGATGTGGCTGTTGGGCGCGTCCAACGAAGATCAGCGTAAAAGCATTGCCGACTATTTCAAACCTACTTCGCAAAGCTTGGTGGCGATTGGTCAGTTGGCGGGCTCCAACGGCGTGTTGGGCGGTCGCTCGATCATCGACCCCGATGGTTTTCCGTTCGCCGCCAAACAAACCGCCTTGCTCGAACGCTTGACGCCCCGCTCCGAAGGTGGCCCCAACCCCAGCACCGACCCGGGCCAAGAAAACAACAACCCCTACTCAGATCCCGACAAGCTGACGCCTGAGCAGAAGAAAGAAATTGCCGCTGCGCAAGAAAAAGCCGACTTTGACAAACTCGAAAAAGAGATTGAGCAAAAGCTGTCGGAAAACAAAAAACTCGGTGGTTTGAAAGATCAGGTCTCGGTGACCCGTGACAAACAAGGTTTGCGCATTGAAATCATCGACAAAGCCGACTTTGCCATGTTCCCCAGTGGGGGCACGGGTATGCAAGGCAAAGCCTCGAGTTTGATCAGTGAAATTGCGGCTTCGTTGGCCGAAATGCCCAACAAAATTGCGATTCGTGGCCACACAGACAGCGTGCCCTTCAACAACAAAGAAGGTCGCAACAATTGGTCACTGTCGGCGGAACGCGCTGAAGCCACCCGTGCGTTGTTGGAGAAGAGCGGCATCAAAGAAAACCGCTTTGCCCGCATCGAAGGGGTGGCGGATACCGATCCGTTCAATCCCAAAGATCCCCGCGATCCGCGCAACCGTCGCATGAGCATCACGGTGCTCTACAACGACCAAGATTGATTTTTAAGCGGAGCGCAGCTCGTACTTGTTGATCTTCTCGATCAAGGTAGTGCGCTGCAAGTTCAGCAGCTTGGCGGTGCGCGACACATTGCCCGAGTTGCGGGTCAAGGCTTGCTCAATGATGCTGCGTTCGATTTGAGCCATGCGCTCTTTGAGCGACAGGCCTTCAGGCGGTAACTGCGGCATGCCCTGCGCCAACATGATGATGCCTTCGATATCGTTCTCTTCGGGCTCAGCAGCATCCGTCATTTCAGCCAATACCTCGGGTGGCGGCGTCATCTCCAGCTTGGCCAACAACGGGGCTTTGGCTTGCAGCTCAGCTTGTGCCGAGACCAAGCCTTTGGGCAGCAGCGTAGGCGGTATGGCGCGTAAGTCCAGCTCTTGACCGGCGTACAAGGTGCTGAAGCGGTCGACCAAGTTCGACAGTTCACGCACATTGCCTGGCCAAGGGTATTTCTGTAACGCTTCCAAGAAGTCGGGTTTGAAGCGAATCGGCAGTTGACCAAAGTTGGCGCATTTTTTGGCAAAGAAGGCCAGCAACTCAGACACATCGTCTGGGCGATCGCGCAAAGGCGGTGTCACCACAGGTAAAACATTCAAACGATAGTACAAGTCTTCGCGAAAACGACCGGCTGCAATTTCTGTCTCTAAATCACGATGTGTTGCGGCGACGACACGCACATCGACCTGGACCTGTCGACTTCCACCGATGGGGTCGACCGTACGTTCTTGCAACACACGCAGCAATTTGACCTGCATGTCCAGCGACATATCGCCAATTTCATCCAAGAAAATCGTGCCGCCATGGGCCAATTCGAAGCGACCAATGCGGTCTGCCACCGCACCTGTGAAGGCGCCTTTGCGGTGGCCGAATAATTCACTTTCTAATAAATCTTTAGGAATCGCTGCGCAGTTGATAGGTACAAAGTTCGCGCCACAACGGTCGGATTGATCATGCAACAGCCTCGCCAACAGCTCTTTGCCAGAGCCACTTTCACCGGTGATCATGACGGTGGCATTCGAGTTGGCCATGGTGGTCACCAGGTCCCGAAGTGCTTGGGCTGAGGCGCTGGAGCCGATGTAATGTGTGGTGGGTTTCATGTCAAAAATTCCTACACCGATTGTCCAGTTGTTCTCAAAATTAACAAGACGTAAAAAGTATTCGTATGTATTTGCGTTAAAGATGCCAAGCGCTGTGCCGAATCAACAGGGAGACCTCTCAAGGATATAGACATGAAATTCATTCCAACTTCGATCGCGCTGCTGGCTGCTTCCGTGCTGTTGAGCGGTTGCTCGTTATTCACGGTCGACCGTGCATCTGAGAAAGCCGCTGTCACGTCCGCTGTCGGTGGTGAGCGTCAGGTGGAGCCCGCCACCATGATCACGCCGATGGCGCAACAAAGCGCTAAGTTGGTTGCTACGGGCTATGCCGTGATCAGCATTCAAAATCACCGCAATCCAGCCCAGCAACGCTTGCTGGCAATTCGCGCTTCCAAGCTGGATGCTTATCGCGCTTTGACAGAGCAGGTCTATGGCCAACAGTTAGATGCCAGCACAACCGTGGCTGATATGACGGTCACGAACGATACCTTCCGCGCGCGTGTCGAGGGTTTGGTCTATGGCGCTGTACTGGTCAGCATCGGTCCCGTGGGTGATGACACGTATGAGACGACCTTGTCGTTGGACTCGGGTGTGGTCAATGATTTGCGCGCCCTTTATCTCGCTCAATTGAACAGCAAACGTCGTTGATGAACGGATTGTTGAGATGTCATTGATGTCCCGCTGGGTTTGTTCTGCCGTTGCCTTGCTCTTGTCCTTGAGCGGTGTGAGCGCGTGCGCGCAAACTGCAAATCTGAACCCGGAAGAGCGTCTCAAGGCCATTCGTGGTGCTTTGGTCGAGGCTGCGATGAAGTCTCACACCCGTGTCACTGCCACGAGTTGGATGGACAACCAAGGGGCATTGCGAGAACTCAACCGGTTTTCCTCTGAAATCAAACTGCGTGAACTTCAGGTCAACAAGTATTCGCGTGACGAGAACCAAGAACCGCAAGCCGACATAGCGACTGCCAGCATTGAGGTTGCAGAGCCCGCCCGCTGCGATGCACCCCTGGCCAAAGCACCGTTGATGCACGTCATGTCGGTCGGCGTCGATTTGTCGCCCAGCCTGATGTCGACCCAACGCTATCCGGCGCAACAAGTCGGGCAGATCGCCCGTACCCGCTTGTTAGAAGCTTCCACTCAAGCCCAGCGCTGGCGCTTGGTGACGGATCCTGTCCACACGCGCGCCTATGACCGACAAATGTTCAGTCACGGTGAAGAGCATGTGCAGTGGCATTTGCAACTGACCGTGAGTGCTGCACCTGCAGGCGCAAGTACAGATGATTTGTCGAGCTTGTCGCTGGTGTGGCAAGTACGCAGTCATGGCAAATCGAAAGTTTGGTACAGCGCACAAGATGTGCTGTTCATTGCGCCCACCCAGGCCAAAGTCACGACACCCAAGATCGACCTTGAAACCCAGAATGCCATTGCACAAGCTGTCGACCGTTTGGCTCAGCAGATGGACAAACAGCTGGGGTGTGAGCCTCAGAGCTTTGCGGTGGCAAAGAACGAAGCGGGGCAGCTCATGTTGAACGCGGGTGGCAAGGCTGGGTTGCGCGTTGGTGATAAATTGATGCTTGCGGATCCACGTGTGTTGCCCGCACACGCGTTAGAAGCCGGATCGCTTGACTCTGCCGTGTTGGCAGAGGTTAAATCAGTGACCGCCTACCAAGCCCAAATCAAGCAAGTGGCAGGTCGGTCGCAAAAATTTCAAGGTCAATGGGTCGCATGGCCCTACACCTACTGAGCTGTATGAATTGGAGAAAAGCATGAAGCCGCTGTTGGCCTTACGACGCATGAGCGGGTGGATGGCACTGGCGATCTTGCCCGCTGTATCTTTGGCCGTGGCGCCCGCGGGTTCTACCTACAAGGTGCAGTCAGGCGATACGCTCGATAAAGTGGTGCGTCAAACCATGGGTGACAGCCCTTTGAAGCCTGAGCTGCTGCGCCAAGCTTTCATGCAACAAAATCCTCAGGCGTTTTCCAAAAGTGCGCCGCGTACGCTGGTGGTGGGGGCGGTGTTGACCGTGCCCAACCATGACGATGTCTTGCGCTTTCACATGAGTCAAGTCAAGCAAGGTCAGGCTGTTGGTGCAGGGCGCGCCATGGGCGCGGGCTATGGCGTCACCGACATGAACACGAACGAGCGCAAAAACTGGGTGCGCTTCCCTTAAAGCACATCATGGCTTTGCTCGGTCCTGAGGGTGTGAGCCATATTCCCCGCGTGGCGCCTGTCCATCTGGAAATGCGCGTGGCCTATGTGGAGGCGCCGGTGGCACGGCAACTCGGCTTGCACGATGGCCAAATTGTGCAAGCCACGGTGGCCGTTCGGCAAGACCAGCTCAAACTTGTGCTCAACGAGCATGTGTTCAATTTACCGCTTTCGCCCTATATCAAAGAGGGCGACATTGCACAGCTTCGTGCCCAATTGCTGCCCAGCGGACAGTGGACTTTGCAATTGCTACACAGCGGCAGTTTTGCAGGCTCCGACGTCCATGCGGGTCTTCAAACGCCTGCGCCATCACGCTTAACCACCTTGTTGTTTCAACCTGGAGGATTTGCCAGTTGGTTAAGTTTGTTGCAGCCCGGCGTGTTGGAGTCGTTGGTCCCTGCGGGCAACACCGATTTGAAAAACCGCATCCATGCCCAGCGCTTGAGCATGGCCAGCTTGCAGCCCCAGCTTTTGCGCCGTTGGGTTTTGGGACACAGCAAATCAGGCGAGGCCAATTTGTTGGATGGCGTCACGCTGGAGGACGACACCAAAGCCCTGCTGCGCTTGCTGATGGATGACCGACAGCGTGCTGGTTTGGACGAAGGTGGCAGCAAAGAAGTTTTGCACCGCGCTTTGGACGAGGTGGAAGGGGCGCAAGCGCAAGCGGCGAAAAACTGGCAAAACGGGGATTTGAATTTGGCATTTGTGATTCCGTTCAAAGACGCCGACCCACTGGAGATGCAGTTCGAACGCCAAGGCAATAAGCCTGGGCAACCTAAAAATCCGCTGGTGGTCAACATGCACACCAAGAGCCGTGTGCTGGGTGAGGTTTGGCTTAAAACCAGCATCACCGACCATGCCCAGGTGGACTTGACCATGTGGGCACTCAAGCCAGACATTGCAGAGCAAGCTCGTTTCAATGCCAGTGAGCTGACCTATGAGCTTGAAAATGCAGGTTTGGTGCTGACGCGTTTTCAGGTCTTCAATGCAGCGCGTCCCAGCGCCTCAGAAACTCGTCAACCACCGCCACACGGTGCTTTGGTAGACACGCAGGCTTGACGCTGATGGCCCCCAAACCTCCTTACTCGCAAGCCGTAGCGCTGGAATACGGTCGCCACAAAGCACCAGTGATCACGGCCAAAGGGGACGATGAGTTAGCGCGTCGCATCGTGTCCGAGGCCAAGCGCCAAGGTGTCTACGTCGCTGAAGATCCCCGCTTGTTGGCCATGCTCAGCCGACTCGATGTGGGGCAAGAAATTCCAGAAGATATGTTCACCGCGGTCGCCGTGATTTTGGCGTGGGTGTATTGGCTCAAGGGCATGCAGCCCGGCGATGAGCGCAACGTCTAAGCGCTCGAGTCCGTTGTCTTTACGCGTCGCTGTAACCGCGCCCGCGACGTACACGTGACACACGGCCCAAGCGGTCATAAATCTCCACCGAGCTGGTGGGATCTTGTACCTGCAGGCTTTGCAGGGCGCCGCGAATCGCGTCGATTTTGCGGCCAATCAGCACTTCGTTGCGACGGTGCAGGTCACGGCAATGCGCCATGTGATCTTTGAAGCCATCCCACTCTGGGCCCAAAGCATCAGCAGACTCGGGGCCTTGAATGCCTGCGAGTCGTGCGAGTTCTTGCAGCAAATCGTTCTTGCTGGCTTGTGTGGCCTCAAATGCATCGAGGTTTTGCGCTTTCAAGTGCTCAAACTCTTGTTCGAGCATGGCTTCCAGCGTATTCGCCAACGCCAAAGCCTGCTCCAACGCCGTGGGCAGGCTGTCAGCTGCAGCAGTTGTTGTCATCTCGGTCTGAGACCGATCAGTTGGTCATCATTTTTTCCAACGCCACAAAGCTCTCGGCAATGCGTCGTGGATTGATGGGGTAGTTACCGTCCTTGATGGCCTGCTTGATGGCTTCCACTTTGGCGCGGTCGAAGTCTGGCTGGGCCATGACCTTTTGCGCAACGTTGCTCAGGCTCACTTGGTCTGCTCCCGCCGAAGCTTTCTCCGGCGTTTGTGGTTTGGCGTCATCTGAAGCTTGCGCTGCAGACGTACCTTTTTTGTCAACTTTTTCGATCCCACTGCGCACGGCAGCGTTCGATTGGGTCATACGACCATAGTTCGAAATAGCGTCACTCATGATGTTTTCACTTTCTTTAACCCGTCAAAGCAGGTCAAAACTTTTTCACAACACTTCAATCGACCTCAGATTTTAAAACTTGAGGACTTTTTTCAATTATTTTTTACAAGCTCTTATTGGCCTGTTTTTGAACTCTTTAGGGTTCATTTTTACTTCAACCTTGCCGTGTTGGGTCCAGTGATCGTTGCAGTCAAAGATCGACCCGACTCGGTATTTTTTAAGCGAATTTGTTCGCCCAGGCCACCATCTTGCTGGGCTTCTGCCCGCATGGTGATGGAAAACCCCTGGCCTTCGCCAGCGGTGACTTGCACTTCTTGTCCGCGCTTGACCAAAACCGCTGTTTTGACATCAAAAGTTCTCAACGGTGTGTTGGGGGTCAAGTCGCGCACCAGCTCCATGTTGACCAGCAACTTGGGGTCGGCAATCAATTGGCTTTCCATGCCCGGTGCCGGCATTTCGGTGGCGGTGAACATGGATGCGGTCACAAAGGTGCCGCGCTTGAGCAATTCTTTGGCGACCAGCACCTTTTGCAAACTGGGGGTGGGCAAGCCTTGCGCATTGACAGGCGAGGGCGTGTTGCCACTGTTCAAAGTGATGAACAACTGCCATTGGGGCTGTGCACAACGCACACGCACCGACGGTTGGCCCGGGAAGGGTTGGTCAAATTGCAGGGTTTGTTGACAGTTTTGTACTGTCAAACGGCTGTCCAAGGGCGCCACATGCAGGCTGCGCCCTTTGAAAGAAGGGTGGTTGGCTGCCCATTGAAGGGCCTGCTGTTGCAAGGTCTCAACAGCCGAGGCAGGCAGGGTTGAATCGGTCGCGGCGCCAACACTGGCGTGCCATACCAAGGCGATGACGGCCCACCAGCACCGCGCGCTCAAGGCGTGATGACTGTCGGTTTTTCTTAGGCACGGCATTTGCAACATGGTAAAGGTCAGGTGTTGAAGTTTTGACATTTAGTTCAGATGACTACCCCTGATGCAAGAAAGAGACCAACTTTCTGAACCTCAAAATTTTTAACGGATTTCACGGAGCCAGCATGCGACTCGACCCGCCTTTCACGCCCACGGTCAGCGGTACCGATGCCTCGGGCATGCCTCAGCTCGCGCGAGGTCCATTGGCTTTTGCGCGTCCCGCGCCAGCGTTCACACGCGCGATGGCCGCAGCCGCTCAGCAATCCAACAACCCCACCTCCAACCTCTCGGGTGCTTTGGCGCCCGAAGGCCAGACTGCACCGTGGAGCGTGGCAGTACAGCCTGGCCAGACCTTGACGGGCATTGTGCGTGAGCAAATGGCAGCCCGCGGTGTATCCGTGAGTAACAACGATGCCTTGCGTTTGGCGCAAACGGTGGCGCAGTCCAACAAAATTCAAAACGCCAACCTGATCCATCCGGGCCAACGTCTCAACTTAGACAGCTTGAACACGGCGCTCACGCAAGCGCAAACCATTCAAAATGCGGTGGCCCAAAGTGTGGTGTCATCCAACGCAACAGCAGCAAGCAACTTTGCCAGTGCAGCACAGCCAGGCGCCGCCTCGGCCTTGGCTGGCACAGCACAAGTGCAGTTACTCACACGCGCTGACCGCGGCAACAACCCCGTGTTGGAAAAAACCATTGACCGTGCGGTGGAAAAAGGTTTCATCCCTGCGCAAGATAAACAAGCTGTGATGAACAAGATCTTGCAACTGTCGCAGCAACACCGTTTCTCGCCGGATGACTTTGCGCGTTTGAGTTTGATGGAAAGCGATGGCCTCAACCCCAAAGCCACCAACAACCGTTGCCACGGCATCATCCAGTTTTGTGACGGCCCTGACCGCGGAGCCGCCAGTGCGGGTTTTGGCGCCAACCCCAAAGCGATTTTGGGACACAGCGTGCTGCAGCAACTCGACATGGTCGGTAAATACTTTGAAGACACCGGTCTGAAGAACTACGGCCCTGTCGGATTGGACGATTTGTATTTGACTGTGCTTACGCCTGCGGCGCGCAATGAAACGCGTCCTAATGTGGCGCTGAATATTCCAGGCCAACAAGCAGCGTATTTGCACGTCAACCGCGACACCCGTGCACCGATCACGCGCAACTCGATCTTGGCGGGCCTGCATCAAAACGCCAACGAACGTTTGGGCGTCGATGTGGCCCAGCGTCAACAAACCTTGCAAGCTGCACGCTTGAGCGCTTACGCCGCCCAAGCCTCCGTCACACGCGTCGAATAAGGGTTGGCCCCGGTGTGGCAACTCGGCGGCAACTTTTTGCCGTTTCTAGCGTCAAAACTACGGTGGCACGTCTTTTGCAACTCTCGTCACGAGGCCTCACAACTTGAGGTCGGGTGTCAATTAATCGGAGTCAAGCGATGGACGTTTTTTCAAATGCATTCGGAATTCATGAGCGTGCGCTCGCCGTACGAGGTCAGCGCATGGAAGTGCTGGCGCGCAACATTGCCAACGCTGACACGCCGAACTACAAGGCGCAAGACGTTGACTTCAAGGCCATGCTCAAAGAAGCCAAGACAGAGTATTTGACCGCCACCAATGAGAAGCACTATGCCGGCCTGACCGAAGCGCCAGACAACGGCATGCGCTTTCGCACCCCATTTAACAGCTCATTCGATGGCAACACTGTCGAGATGAACGTCGAACAAGCGCAATACGGTAAGGCTGCCAATGAATACCAAGCTACCTTGCAATTTTTAGAAAACCGCATCGGCGGACTGCGTAAAGCCATGCGCGGGGAGTAATGAATCATGCAACTTGACAACGTCTTTGGAATTGCGGGCACAGCGCTGAATGCGCAGGCCATCCGCATGAACGCCACCGCCTCTAACTTGGCCAACGCCAACTCGGTCGCTGGTTCTGAAGAAGAGGCTTACCGCGGCAAACGCCCGCTGTTCAAAGCCTTGATGAAAGAAGAGATGACCCATGCTGGCGCGCAGTTTGTGGGCGGTGTCAAAGTTGACCGCATCGTCAACGACCCCGCACCTGTGCGTAAAACCTGGGACCCGGGTAATCCTTTGGCCGACAAAGAAGGCTATGTCTTTCACTCCAATGTGAATGAAATGTCTGAGATGGTCGACATGATGGCCGCGTCGCGGTCTTACCAAAACAACGTCGAAGTAGTGAACACCGCGCGTCAACTGATGTCGCGCACCCTTGACATGATCAAGAGCTGAATTGGAGTTTTAAATGGCCGTCGATACAACCTCTAGCCTGAGCTCTGTGCCCAGCAACGTGCTAACCAGTGCGCAGTACAAGGCACAACAAGATGCTGCCAAAGCGTCGTCATCCGGTGCCACCATGGGGCAAAGCGCTTTCTTGAAACTCTTCACCACCCAATTGACCAACCAAGATCCGACGGATCCGGTCAAGAACGAGGCCTTTGTGGCTCAGCTGGCGCAGTTTTCCCAGCTTGAAGCCACCACGGCCATGAAGACCAGTATGGAAAGCATGGTCTCGACCATGAGTGGCGACCGCATGTTGGGTGCAGCTTCCTTGATTGGCAAAACCGTGTCGGTGCCAGATGGTCCTGTGACTGTGACGGACACCACCGTGGCGCAAGGGGTGATCAATTTGCCCAGCGGTGCCGATGGCATCCGACTTCAAGTGTTCAACGACAAAGGTGTGCTGGTGCGTTCGCAAATCATTGGTGCGCAACCGGTGGGCGACTTCACGTTGGCCTGGGACGGCATGACCGATGGCGGTGCCACAGCGCCTAACGGCACGTACCGCTATGTAGCGACCGTCAACAGCGCTGGCAAAACCACCACCCCTACGGTGAATACCTTTGCCACCGTGCGCAGCGTGGCCAGTTCGGCGACCGGCGACGGCACCTTGTTGTTGGAAGTGGACGGTGGCAAAACCGTCAACCTCGCAGACGTCAAACGCGTCGGTTCCTGATACACAGATTTAGAAAATTCTCACTGGAGTTAAAGCACCATGTCTTTTTATACCTCTCTGACCGGTTTGAATGCCGCCACTGCTCAGCTTGGCGTGACGGCCAACAACATCGCCAACGTGAGTACCGTGGGTTTCAAGCGCAGCCGCGCTGACTTCGGGGACATTTTTGCCACCTCACCGTTGCAAAAAGCATCATCCACCATCGGTCAAGGTGTGTCGCTCAAACGTGTGACCCAAGAATTCGGCCAAGGCAATATGACCTTCTCGTCCAACACCTTGGACTTGGCGATCAGCGGTGACGGTTTCTTCCCGCTCAAATCGCAAGACGGTTTTCAGGACATCTTCACGCGTAACGGTTCGTTCATGATGAACGACCAATACAACGTGGTGAACTCAGCAGGTCAACGACTCATGGCGGCGTCAGTCGACTCGTCCGGTAAAGCCAATTTGACCGACATGAACGTCTTGACCATTCCGCAAAAAACCACCGGTATGGCGACGCAAACCAGCAAGGTACAACTCGGTTTGAACTTTCCTGCGGACGCGCCTGTGATTACCGCAGACTTCAACCGCAATGACCCTACCACCTACAACAAAAGTACCGCGCTGACCGTGTATGACGGCGGTGGTAACGGTTACTTGGCGACGGTGTATTACGTCAAAACACAAAACGCCAGCCAAGCGACACCGAATAACAAATGGCAAACCTTTGTGTATGTGGGAGACCAGTTGGTGGACGCTTCTTTGCAACAAGCCACCAACAAAGTTGGTGACTTGATGTACGTGAACAAATATGGCGAACTCAAAGCCAAGAGTGATTTCAAATCCGCGCAAGAAATTGCCGCTTTGAACAGCAGCTTTTCTAAAAAGACCTACAAGTTCTCGCTCGATCAGTTGAACGATGTGCGTACCTCTGAGCCCGCAGCGATCACAGGCGGCAGTGCCATCAACTTAGGCACCGGTTCGAACGATGGTGTGGACTTTTCGACGTACCAAGACCTGAACAAATCAGATTTGTTGTGGAAGCAGGGCAGCAGTGCTGTGACCTATGCCCTGAGCACAGGCAGCTTGGCCACCACAGACTCCGTGAGTTTGACCTTTGGCAGCACCAATCCAAAAACGATTTCTGTGCCAGTTGGCGCATCGACCGAGTTGACCACGGCAGCCATTGCCAAAGCCTTGAATGCCGATGCAGATTTCGGTGCCAGCTATGTGGCCCAAGTCCCAACGACGGCCAACTTGACGGGCGTTGCTTTTGGCACCACGCCCGCTGCTGGTGACTTTTCTGCATTTTCAATGACCCTGGGCGGCAAGCTCATCAGTGTCAGCAACTTGGCCCCTGCATCTGGCACGCTCACCGCATTGGCCGCAGAGTTGGAAACACGCTTACGACGCGAAGACGGCGGTAAAACAGACATCAGTGTCTCGGTGACCACCACGGGCCTCAGCATTGTGGATGCGTCGGGTCGTCTGATCACGACGGCCGGCTTGACAAAGACTGTGGCATCAGCAACTGTTGGTACGTCTTCATTCTCCAGTGGCAAACTCAAAATCACAGCCATCGATCCGAACGTGTCTGCCGCGACTATTGCCGCCGATATTTCGGTGGCCCAAGCAGGAACGCCCTTGGCCGCTGGCAGCATCACCAACAATGTAACGCCTTACACCCGCAGCCAAGCAGGCTATGTGCTGACTTCTGCCAGTTCGCCCTTCAAGGCCACTTTTGGTCCAGATGCAGCCCCCATCACCGTCACAGGCAACAGCGTGGCTGCTTTCGCTCAAAACTTGAACGATGAAGCCACGTTCCGTCAGTCTTATCACGCCACCGTGGCAAGCGATGGCGTGACCTTGGTGGTGACGGCGCTAGATCCAACCACCGCCAACGCCGCATCCATCACAGGTGCGATCAATATTTACCAAACCCCGACAGGGGGCACCTTCACAGCTGTACCCAACGTATCTGCCACGCCTGCCAATGCCGTGACAGTCAACGGTGTGCCCGCTGCCACGGCCTATGCAGGCAAGAAAAGTATTGATGATTTGAAGGACTTGTTCTCCATCAATATTGACAACTCCATCGATCCTGTCACGGTTGGTTTGGATCGTTTGGCGGGTAAGAACTTGCGTTTGTCCGGTGCTCAAATTGCGGCGGAATTGACCAATGCCATCAACCGTGCGTACGGCGATGAGAAGCCATTCAACTTCTCATCCCTGATTGGACCGACCATGTCGATTCAACTCACCCCGGCCAACGGATCGACCCCACCTGCCAAGTTAGACATTGATTTGTCCCAAGCGGGCGATGCCAGCCACAACATGCGTTATGAAGACTTGGTCAAGTCAGTGCAGTCCATTGTGGATGCCAATGCCTCGTACAAAGGCAAGATCACCGTGTCGTATGACACCGTGACACAAAAACTCATGTTCACACCTGCAGGCAACGACAAGGTCACCATCAGCAGTACACAAAGCTCGATTGGCTTGACCAACCCTGCTGTACAAGGTGTCAACGATGATTCCGTTGGCGTGAGCTTGAGCCCTTCATCTTCGGCCAGCTCTTACCGTGCTGTCAACGACGAACGCTTTGGTGCCAAGGTCGAGTACGACGCGGTCAAGGGCGCCTTCGTTTTCAAATCGGGTACCACGGGCGACACGTCGAGTGTTGCCATCACCAACATCAAACCCAATAGTTTGGCCACTCAAGCGTCCAAAGGTTTGGGGATGACAGGTGATGCCACCAACTATGTGGTCACCCCCTCTAAAGTCGATGCCTTGCGTGGTATCAGCTCACTGCCCGCTGTGTTGAACGGCAATGCGATGGCCGTGAACGTGGACAACAACTTCTCTGTCGATGACACCAACAACAAATTCGTGGTGTCGGTCAACGGTGTGACCGGTACGGTGGTGGTGCCACCCAAAGACACCTACACCTTGGGCACTTTCATGGAAGCCCTGCAAGCCGGTATCAACAGCTTGCAAGGTCCTGCTTCCGATGGCTCCACGCCTCAAACTGTGGACGGTGTCAAAGTCACGTACGACTCCAAGAAAAACGCCTTGGTTTTCACCACCGGTACCGCGTCAACAGACTCTTACATCAAGGTCACGGGCGATGCGCGTTGGGGCTTGGACGGTTTGGATGCCCAGTTCGGTAAAACAACGACCTGGATCAAACCCACGCCATTTAAAGACGCTAAAAATGCCACGGTGTACATCGACGGTTTCGGTAAAGAATCTTCGACGGCCGCAGGCTTCGATGTGTTGCCTGAGTGGTCACCCGTCTACTTTGACAAAGGCGAGCTGACCTTTGACACGGCCGGTAACTTGGTTTCTCCTAAACAGGGCGCTCAACTCGATACCGTGTATCTGCCAAACGGTAAAGGTTCTTTGACGATCAACATCGACTATTCCAAGTCGACCCAGTTTGCCTCGCCTTATGCGGTGTTGTCACAGTCGCAAGACGGTGCACCTGAAGGTGACTTGGTCGGTTTGGCCATCAAAGACGACGGTTTGGTCAACGCCAGCTACTCCAACGGCGCTCAAAAATCGCTGGGCAAAGTGGTTCTGGTGAACTTCTCCAACCCTGCCGGTCTGCGCCAGATTGGTGACACCAGCTACTACAAAACATCGGACTCCGGTACACCCAAGTACGGCGAAGCCGGTTCTGCTGGCTACGGTACGGTGCGCTCAGGCGCGACCGAACGTGCGAACGTGGACTTGACGCAAGAGTTGGTGGACTTGATCACTGAGCAGCGTAACTTCCAGGCCAACGCCAAAGCGATTGAGACCAGCACGTCACTGACCAACACGATTATTCAAATCCGTAACTAAGTGAGCACCTGACATGGACCGTTTAGCCTTTAACGCGATGGCTGCGATCAACGAGGAACGCATTGCGCGTCACCAGTTGTCCAACGACATTGCCAACGTGTCGACCGTGGGTTTCAAAAAAACCTACGACGTCACGCTGCAAGCGCACCAAGCGTCGGGCCAAGGTTTTGACTCACGCTTGCAACCGCGCATCGTGGTCAATGACCAAGTCAAACTCGATCCAGGTCCTTTGATGGTGACCGGCCGTGATTTGGACATTGCGCTGAACCACCAAACCGTGTTGGGTGTGACCGGCACCAATGGCGAGCTCGCATTCACCCGCCGTGGTGACCTCAAAGTCAATGCTAACGGTGTACTCGAAACAGGTTCTGGTCATTTGGTGCGCAGCCAAGACGGCGGCCCCATCACCGTACCACCCGGTTTCAAGATTTCATTTGGTTCGGACGGCAATTTGTACGCCACCGACCCCGCCCAGCAGGGCGTGCCCCAGCAGCAGGTGATTGCCCAGCTCATGCTGCGTGACGCCAGCGCCACACCCTTGAGCAAACGCGAAGATGGTTTGTACAAAGTTGTCGGAAAAGATGCTGGCACGGACTTTGCATCAGGACCAGGGCCAGTATCTTTGACACCGCAAGCCTTAGAAGGCAGCAGCGTCAATCCCATGGCATCGATGGTGAAGCTGATTGAACAGAGCCGCTCGTTTGAGCACCAGGTTCGGATGATCAAAGAAAGCAAATCCAACGACGAGTCGGGCGCCTCCATGATGAAGGTGTCCTGAATTTGACAGATTAAAGGGGGCGATAAGCCATGGACGCATCATTGTGGGTAGCCAAAACGGGTCTTGACGCGCAGCAAACGCGCATGAACGTCATCTCGAACAACTTGGCCAACGTGAATACGACTGGCTTCAAACGCGACCGCGCTGTGTTTGAAGACTTGCTCTATCAAACCATCAAACAACCGGGTGGCCAAACCACCAACGCCACACAGTCGCCTACCGGCTTGATGCTGGGTACCGGTGTGAAGATCAATGCCACTGAAAAACTGCACATGCAGGGCAACATGGTCAACACCCAAGCGCCGCTGGACGTGGCGATCACGGGTGACGGTTATTTCCAAATTCAAATGCCTGACGGCACAACGTCGTACTCGCGCGACGGCAACTTCAAAATCTCCAACACCGGTCAAATCGTGACCGCTTTGGGCTTTCCAGTGATCCCTGCCATCACCATTCCTAACAATGCCGCAAGCCTGACCTTTGGCCGGGATGGCGCTGTGTCTGTGGAATTGGTGGCTGGCGGTGGCGCTCAAAACATTGGCCAAATTCAGATCGCCCGCTTTGTCAACCCAAGCGGCTTGAAGCCCATTGGCAACAACTTGTACGAAGCCTCGCAGGCCAGCGGCGTTGCCCAAGTCTTGCAACCTGGTTTGAACGGCGCAGGCACCTTAAACCAAGGCTCCTTGGAAGCCTCGAACGTGAACGTGGTCGAAGAAATGGTCAACATGATCGAGACCCAACGCGCTTACGAGATCAACTCCAAAGCCATCTCGGCTGTGGACGGCATGCTCAAGTTCTTGAACCAAAACGTTTGATTGAGCGCATCATGATTGCCCTTCGTTTTCTCGCCCTGTTCGCCATTGTTTATTTGCTCCAAGGCTGTGCCACAGAGCCCGTGGACATGGTGTTGCGTCCTTCGCCTGAGTTTCAACCGGTGTATCCGCTTGCCGCTGACCGGCAAAAAATTGCCACCGGCGGCATTTACAGCAACCGCCAAAGCGATGCCTGGTTCGGCCGTGGCCGTAATTACCAAGTGGGCGACATCATCACCGTGTTGCTTCAAGAATCGACCCAAGCTGCACGCACACAAAACACCGATGTGAGCCGTGAATCCAAAAACAACTTGCCTTCTGGCATGAGCACACAAGTGGGCAAGATGTCCCCATTCTTGAATGGCATCGACCTGACTGACAACAAAGCCAGCAGTGCTGGCAAGGGCAAGGCGGACCAACAAGCTTCTTTGGTGGGCTCGGTCGCTGTGACGGTGGTCGAAATCTTGGCCAACGGCAACTTAGTCATCCGTGGCGAGAAAAAACTCGGCCTGTCTGAAGGCACCGAAGTGATTCAAGTCTCGGGCGTCATTCGTCCCGAAGACGTGGGCCCTAACAGCACCGTGCAGTCACGCCGTTTGGCCAATGCACAAATTGCTTACCGTGGTTCGGGCGACTTGGCCAACGCCACACGTGCAGGTTGGGGGACCACCCTGATGCACAAGTTCTGGCCTTTCTGATCGAACGAGATATCTCATGAACCGCTTTTTTCACTCTGTACGCTTGCTACTGGTGTGTGCTTTGGTGCTCGCCGCAGGCGGTGCACAGGCAGACCGTGTCAAAGATTTGGCAACCCTTGCCGCTCAACGTTCCAACCAATTGATTGGCTACGGTTTGGTGGTTGGTTTGCAAGGCACGGGCGACGATGCCTCGGTACCTTTCACCACCCAGAGCATGAAAGCCATGTTGGCCCAAATGGGCGTGCGCATTGATGGTCCGTTGACCGACTTTGAACAAGCGGCCACCGCGGCGCGTGTGGACATTAAAAACACCGCAGCAGTGCTGGTGACTGCCGACTTGCCAGGCTTTGCCAAACCCGGTCAACGCATCGACATCAATGTGTCCGCCATCGGTAAAGCTTCCAACTTGCGCGGCGGCAGCCTGATCATGACCGCCATGCGCGGCGTAGACGGTGAAATTTATGCCTTGGCCCAAGGTGCTTTGACCGCGACGGGCATTGACGCCAGCGCGGCAGGTTCCAAAGTGGCCATTGGTGTGCCCACCTCAGCCCGTATCCCAGGCGGCGCGATTGTGGAGCGCATTGTGGACACGCCGTTCGAGACGTCAGAGAACGTGATCTTCAACATCCGTGAAAACGATTTTTCGACCACGACGGCTATCGTCAACGCGATCAATAAAAAATTTGGCGGTGACGTCGCACAGGCCATCGATGGTGTATCGGTATCGGTACGAGCCCCCCAAAACTTGAATCAACGTGTGGCTTTTATGAGCATGATCGAAGCCATTGAAGTCACGCCTGGTGAGCCACCTGCCAGAGTTGTTATCAACTCGCGCACAGGCACGGTGGTGATCAACCGCTCGGTGCGTGTGACGGCTGCTGCGGTGTCGCACGGCACGATTTCGGTCGCCATCACAGCGACCAACGAAGTCTCACAACCCAATGCCTTGGCCGGTGGTCAAACCACACCCGTGCAAAACGCCGACATCCAAGTGGCTGAACCCAACAAACCTATGTTTTTGTTCCAACCTGGTGTGGAACTGCGTCAAATTGTGGATGCAGTCAACCAAGTGGGAGCCACACCTTCCGCGCTCATCGCCATTTTGGAAGCTTTGAAAAGCTCAGGCAGTTTGCGTGCCGAGTTGGTCATCATCTAAGCGAGTCTTGACATGAGCAGCGCCATCGACAACACCTCTACCTCCCGGTCCTATTTGGACTTTTCGGGCTTGGGCGAGTTGCGTGGACAGGCGCAGCAAAACCAAGACAAAGCCCTGAAAGAATCGGCTCAGCAATTTGAAGGCCTCTTCATCCAAATGATGATGAAGTCCATGCGCGAGGCGTCCTCCGTCATGAAAGACGACGAGAACCAATCGAGCGCGCGCGAAACCTTTGAAGGCATGTTTGACAAAGAAGTCTCTTTGCAAATGGCCAAACGTGGCGCCATCGGCGTCGCCGACTTCATGGCCAAAGCGGTCAAACAACAAACGGCGCCACCTGCCAGCACGCTGGAGATGCTGCAAGCGCGTCAAAAAGGCGGCATTCCTTTGCATGTCAAGGAAAACGCGATGCCTTTGGGTACCGCACCAGCGCAAGCGATGGAGCTGGTCAAGCCCAAACTTAAACCGCTCAACCCAAGCCAGTTGCTTAACGGAGGTGCGTTATGAGTGACATGCTGGGTATCAGCGGCAACGCGATTGGTGCTTACCAACGCGCGTTGAGCACCGTCAGTAACAACATTGCCAACGTCAACACCGAAGGTTATTCGCGTCAAGACGTGGTGCTCAAAGACACGGCCCCCTCCAAGGCGGCCAATATGTTTTTTGGCACTGGTGTGGCGCTGGAGGCTGTCAAGCGACAGTTCGATGCGTTTGCCGAATCGAACCTGCGCAACAGTACCAGTGACTTGGCGACCCAAAAACCCATGGTGGAGTACACCAAGCGGGTGATGGACATCATGGGCGACAAAAGCGTGGGCTTGAGTTCTGCGCTGGACGACTTTTTTGCCGCCGCCAACAGCTTATCGGCCGATCCTGCTTCCTCGGTGTTGCGCAGCACATTCTTGCGTAGCTCCGAAGGTCTGGGCTCTCGATTTGCCGAGTTGTCGGGACAACTTGACTTGGTGGGCACAGAAACCAAACAAGCTTTGGAAAGTACAGCCAACCAAGTCAACACTTTGACGACGCAGATTGCGCTGGTCAACCAAAACATGGCCAAGTCGTCGAGCTTGGAAGGTCAATCCGCAGAAATTTTGGATCGTCGCGATTTGTTATTGCGTCAGCTGTCCGATTTGGTTCGTATCAAAACCAGCTTTGCCACCAACGGCACGGTCAACGTGAGTTTGGGTAACACGGTCACCCAAAGCGTGGTGGTCGATGGTCAAAAGGCGCGTCCCATTGGCATTGACACTTCGGTCAAAGGAAAAACCGAGCTCTTGCTCGACCCTTATGGCAAAACAGAATCACTGGCATCCGCCAGTGGCGGTCAATTGGGGGGTCTCCAAACCTTCATCAGCCAAGTGCTGGAGCCTGCCCAAAAGAACCTGAACTTCTTGGCTAAAACGGTCGTCACCGAGGCCAACAACATTCAAACCAACGGTATCGATGGCTACGGTCAAACAGGGCAAGACTTATTTGCCCTCGATCCAAGTGTGGCCAACGAAGCGGCAGGCATGCACGTGGTTCTCAACGATGCCATGCGGGTGGCCACTGCGGCGCAATTTCGCGTCAGCGAAGTCAATGGCAACACCAGCTCGACCCGAGCCAGTGTTTTGTTTTCAGGTGCAACCACACCGCCAAGCAACGGCATCAGCAATACCGGTTTGGTGAACAACCCCAACCCGACGGCAGGCGTGACCATCAAGGTCGAAGGTGCGCACGTGTTCACTCCTGTGACGACTTTGTCTGCAGGTGTCAGCGCCACTTTCTATTTGGACGATGCCAAACCCGGTCAACAGTTGCAAGTGTTGACCCGTGATGGCCGACAACTCCTGGGACAAAGCTTAAGCGAGACTGAAAAGTTTCAAATGCTCACGCCCGATAACGGGTTTGTCGCCAACTCCACTTACAGCGACGCTTACCTGAACCAAACGGGTGACAAAGGCTATCGCAACATGGACATCTTCTACGGTGCCATGGCCAAGATTCGCTATGCGCAAGTGTTTGATAAGAACGGTGCCGCCGCGCCGCCACAAGCGCAAGCTGCTGTGCTGGAAACCGGGCGTATTCCAGACAATGCACCGGGTACACAAATTCAGGCGGGCGCCATTGTGCTCAACGGCGTGAGTCTGTCAGACCTCACCACCCGCCCGGACACGGCCCTGTCGCCCAACGATGTGGCGGCATGGATCAATGGCGAGTCCAAAATCACAGTCGCTGTGCCAAGTTTCAATGGGTTTCAAGCCTCAGTCGGAGGCGTCAAGCTCAATGTGCAAGGTTTGAATCCTGTGCCCAATAACTTGGCCACCTTAGCTGCGACTCTCCAGACGCGTTTGCGCGCACTAGACGGCAGCAGCAACATCAGCGTGAGCTTGATCAACAACAACCAAGATATCCAAATTACCGATGCGATGGGGCGTGCCCTCAGCAATGTCGAGTTGATGGCCAACGTCGGTGCCACGTCTGGCGGAACCGTCACGGTGGCCAGCAGCCTGACTTCGCAAACCGGTGTTCATGCGGAAGTGTTCAGCGAAATCCGGGTGCCCACACAGCAACTCGATTTCAGCAAACACCTCAAGATCAACGGGCAGGTGGTCACGGGTAATTTCAAAGACGTCAAAGGTTTGGTAGATGCCGTCAACGCCATGCAACCTGGCATTGGCGTCAAAGCCAGCGTCAAAGAGGGTGAACTTGTCATTTCATCCTTGACCACCGGCGCACCGATTGTGTTGAACACCGATGCAGTCGCCGGCGAAGGCAGTAACAATTTATTGGCAATGGCACCCATGACCTACAACGGTCAGGTGCGTTTGGTGCAAGTTGCGCGCGATTTGCACATTCCAAGTACCAATATTGATTTGAACCGAAAAATTCAGATCAATGGCGTGAGTATCAACACGGCTGGATTGATGGCGTTGCCTTTGACCGATCGTTTGCAAGCGTTGGCAGACCGTATCAACGATCCAATGCAAGACCCCAGCCCAGGCGTCAAAGCCTCTATCGGCTTTTACGGCGACTTGGTGCTCACCACCACCGATGCCTCTGGCACCGCCAATATTTCCGTTGGTCCCGGCAAGAACAGTGACGGTACCTATGAGCAAAACGGTCTCGGTTTAGAACCCCTGGACTACTCGGTTGAAGATCGACTCAAGCAGTTGCAAATCAACGACCCGACCAAGGCAGATATTCGTTTGTCGTTTGGTAGTTACGGGGATCCAGCGCGCATGGGCTCACCTGCAGATCTGGCCAAAGCTGGCCTGCGCACAGGGGCTTACATTGAAGGCGGTTCACAAGACGATTTGCTGGTGTTCGTTACCGGTCAAGGCAAAGCCAGCGTGGCTGCGAGCTACAGTGGCGCACCGGTGAACATGCGTGACAACTTGCGCGCCCAATCCCTGGTGGTCAAATTCACTGCGGCTGACCGCTACACCATCACCGATGCCAAAACGGGCACGCAACTCGCCGATCGGCATTACGACGCGTCGGTACTCGAGCCTTTGATTGACTACGAAGGCTTGCAGCTCAAACTGTCGCACAACCCCAGCGTCGGCGATAGCTTTCAAATCGACGGCAACCAAGACGGTTTGGGCAACAACGTCAACATGCTGGCCATGGTGGACCTGGCGAAAAAGCCGGTCATTGGTGACAAAACCATTGCCAACAGCTACATCGACCAAATCAACAACGTGGGTAACTTGGCGCAACAAGCCAACATCACCCAACAAGCCTTGACGGTGGTGAATGACCAAGCCGTTGCTGCTCGCGACAAAGTGTCGGGTGTCAATTTGGACGAAGAAGCGGCGGCGCTCATTCGTTACCAACAGGCCTACCAAGCATCGGCCAAGGCCTTGCAGGTGTCGGGCCAGTTGTTTGACTCGATCGTACAAATTCGGTGATAGAGAACGATTATGAAAATATCCACCACCCTCTACTTTGACCGTGCGACCCAACAGCTGGGCAATGTGCAAGGCGAATTGGCCAGAACGCAAGAGCAGTTGTCAACGGGCAAGCAAATTGTCAAGCCCAGCGACTCCCCAGACAAGGCGTCCTTGGTGACGCGCTTGGAGTCAGAACTGGCGCGTCAAGCCAGTTACCAAAACACCTTGAAGTCGGTCAACACCCGTTTGCAGTCTGAAGAGACAGCGTTGAAAAACACCAGCGATGTGCTGCTGCGTATCAAGGAGCTTTCCATTCAAGCCGCAAGCGACAGCTTGGCGCCGGCTGACCGTCAGTCCTTGGCGCTGGAAGTCACGTCGTTGAAAGAGCAAATTCTGAGTTTGGCCAACACACAAGACACCAACGGCAATTACTTGTTCTCTGGCAGCCGTGTGGGGCAGCCCGCGTTTGGGCAAGACGCCAGTGGCCAAGTGGTGTACCAAGGTGACCAAGCGCGCATGAAAGTGGCGGTGGGCGACAACCGCCGCATGAACATGAACATGCCCGGTTCAGACGCCTTCGTCAAAGTGGTTCGCACAGACAGCAAAGGCCAGAAGACGGCGATTGGTTTTTTTCAAGCCTTGGATGATTTGTCCAACGCCATCAAAAACTCAGACCACACCAAAATGCAAACCGGCATTGCCGAGATCGACAGCTTGCAGCAAGGCACCAGCGATGCGCTGGCCCAAGTGGGGACGGACATGAACGTGGTGGACATGCAAAACAGTGTGCTCGATGAAGTCACCCTGCGCCTGAAAACCACGAAATCGGATACCGAGGACTTGGACTACACCTCGGCGATTACCAAAATGAACAAAGACCAGTTGGCTTTAGAGGCTGCGCAAAGCAGTTTTGCCAAGATTTCGCAGCTGAGTTTGTTCAAGTACATGAACTGATCGACTCAAGTAAATCTGCATCCAACCGATTAATACGACATGACGACTGCCGCCACCACAAGTTCTACCAATGCGTCTGCTTCTGCCGGGCTGATTGCGGCTTTGGGAGCAGGCTCTGGCATGAACACCCAGGCGCTGGCGCAAAACCTAGTTGATGCAGAAAAGACCCCTCAATCAAAAATCATCAACGACAAGATTGACGCCACCAAAAAAGAAATCACGGGCTACAGTGGTTTGATGTATGTGGTGACCGAGGTCAAAAAAGCATTTGACGTGCTGGCGGATTCCACCCAATTTGCAGGCCTTGTTACAAAGAACTCTCAGCCTGCGGCTTTCGATGTCATCACCAACCCCAGCGCTCAGCCTGGTATGCATGACATCAGCGTGACGAATGTGGCTAAGCCACAGCGTTCACTCACCAACGCGGGGTTTGCAGACAATAACAGTACGGTCATTTCGGGTTCTGACTTTACGCTCAGTCTGACAACTGGTACGGGGGCCTTGGCCAAGACCACGCCAATCACAGTTCCCGCCAACAGTACTTTGGTTGGAGTGCGAGATGCCATCAACTCAGCCAATTCTGGTGTCACGGCTCAAATCATTGATTCGGGTGTTGAGGGTGCGGCAGACCGCTACAAAATCATGGTGTCTGGCCAGCCTGGTTCAGCCAATACTTTCACGTTGGCTTCATCCATCGCAGGTGTTGGCTTCAACACCAATCCTGTGGCGAATCAACCCGACAGTGTTCTTCAGGCTGCCACCAATGCCAATATTGTGGTGGACGGTATCAGCTACTCTCGTTCTTCAAATACGATTCCTGACATCGTTCCTGGTGTCACATTTGACTTGTTGTCTGAGACGGTAGGTTCTTCTGCTTCGATCCAACTCAGTCGAGATACCAGCGATTTAAAAACAAAAGTTGATAAGGTGGTTTCCACTTTTAATGACTTTCAAAACTTTATCAAGATCGCAACCGATCCGAAATCAACCGATCCAGACTTTGGTGCCACATTGGCCAAAGTCTCTATTGGTAAAACTGTGCAAGCTAAATTGCGTCAGTTGGTTTTTGGCACCGCAGGTTCTACCAATAACAACAGTGTGCGTGGCTTGCGTGATCTGGGTGTGAAGTTGCAGCAAGATGGCACGCTGACTGTTGACGCCACAGTGTTTCAGAAAGTCAGTACGGCCAACTACGACCAGGTGGTGACCATGTTCTCTGGCAAGAGCCTGCAGAACGAAAAAGGCGTGACCACAGATGGTGTGGCTGTGTCTCTCACGGGTTGGGTCAAGACCTTGGTGTCTGCGCAAGGTCCCTTGCTGCAAGGCAGTCAGGCTGACTCGACCAAGGTCACCAAATATCAAGACGATTTGACCAAGCTGCAAACGCGTATGGACAGTTTGTTGGCACGCTATACCAAGCAATTTGCTGCGATGGATTCTATTGTGGGTAAGAGCAACAGCTTGAAGACCAGCTTGACTTCCACCTTTGATGGGATGATGAAGGCGTACTCGAGCAAATAAATGATGAATGCGAAGAACAAGCGGCAATCCATTGCCGCTTTTTTTATTCTCATAACCCATTTCAGTTTTTTTCGAAAATTTTCTTAAGTTCCAAATTTAGAAGTCGATCTACAGGGTACGGAGCACAAGACTCCTACTTTTTAAACATCAACTCTGAAAAGGGGAACTGCCATGTCTCTCGTCGTTAATACCAACACCAAGTCAAGCTTTGCGCAAGACTCGATCATGAAAGTGGGCCGTGATTTGTCCACCGCCATGGAGCGTTTGTCTACTGGCAAACGCATCAACTCAGCCAAAGATGATGCGGCTGGCTTGTCCATCAGCAACCGCATGACCTCGCAAATTCGTGGTCTGAACATGGCGATTAAAAACGCCAACGACGGCATCTCGCT
>CANGIQ010000018.1 GCA_947453965.1 Comamonadaceae bacterium | reverse complement strand
TTGGCCACGACCACAGCCCCTGCGGGCACTGCCGTGACAGGTGTATCGCGCCTTGGAATGGCAAACACCGGATCGAGCAACGCAATGTACGGACAGCCTGGGGCAAAGCCCAGCATGTAGACCATGGCGGGTGACTGGCTGTGGCGAGCAATCACCTCTTCGGGTGACAAATTGATTCTCTTGGCAATGTCCAACAAGTCAGGGCTATGCGTTCCGCCGTAACAAATCGGAATCTCAACAGTCTTGGATGCTTGCTCAAGCTCAGGGATACCTTTGCTCAGCAACGCATGGATCAGCTCAGACAAGGTGTCGTAAGCACAACCTTGGGCCATGTTTTCAGCGGTGGGCACATAGTGCAAGGCCACAGAAATATAGGTGGGAACAATTTCAAATACACCAGGCAAGTTAGCGGATCTGAAAATTGCCGACGCACTCAAACACAGTCGTCCTGTCTGCGGGTTGATCGAGTCACCAAAATCAACATTGATGCACCGATCACCCTGTGGGCGTATGGCGTAGGCAGGCTTCAAGCCTTTGGCAGGGTTGGGCATGGCAGTCTGTGTGTGAAGAACTGCAGCAAGGTGCAGATCAAACAGATGCTAGTGATTGGCCATAAGCGTCACCATAGGAAAATGGTTCTAGAGCCACTAGCCTATGCCACGGATGTCCTTGGTGTTACGAGGTCTGTGCCAATGCATCCAAAGTGCGTGACACCACGCTCTGCGCATCCACTTTAAAAAACGCCCGCAACACAGCACGCGTGTCGCTGCGACCAAAGCCATCGGTGCCCAGCGTGCGGTAACTGCGGCCTGCTGGCAAATAAGCGCGCACCGTCTCAGGCACGGCGCGCACATAGTCTGTGGCCGCCAAGATGGGGCCTGCACTGTCCTTGAGCAAATGCATCAGATAGGGCTCAGTGCCATTGCTTTCGTGGGCCATGCCGTCGCGCGCCAGCTCGCTCCAGCTGGTGATGCTGTACACATCCACGCCCACGCCCTGTGCCGCCAGTTGTTGCGCAGCTTGAACCACCTCGGTCAAGATCGCGCCTGATCCGAGCAGCGTCACACGCTGCGCGTTCATGGGGCCATAGCTGCCAAAGTGGTAGCCACCACGCAGCACACCATCGGCTGCACCTGTAGGCAGATCGGGCTGGGCGTAGTTCTCGTTCATCAGCGTGACGTAGTAGAAAACGTCTTGTTGCTCAACCAGCATCTCATGCATACCCGCATCAACGATGACTGCAAGCTCACCTGCAAACGCAGGGTCATAGGCCTTGCAATTGGGAATCGTCGCAGCCACCAGATGGCTGCTGCCATCTTGGTGTTGCAAGCCTTCACCCGCCAAGGTGGTGCGGCCTGAGGTGGCCCCCAACAAGAAGCCGCGCGCGCGTTGATCCGCCGCGGCCCAAATCGCATCGCCCACACGCTGAAAACCAAACATTGAGTAATAGATGTAGAACGGCAGCATGGCCATGCCATGCACGCTGTAGCTGGTGGCTGCTGCCGTCCAACTTGCTACGGCACCTGCTTCGCTGATGCCTTCTTCCAAGATTTGTCCTTCCAGGGCTTCGCGGTAAGAGAGTACCGAGCCAATGTCTTCGGGCGCATAGCGCTGACCGACGCTGCTGTAAATGCCCACCTGTTTGAACAGATTGGCCATGCCAAAGGTGCGCGCTTCATCGGCCACGATGGGCACAATGCGTGGCCCCAAAGTGGGGTCTTTCAGCAAGGTGCCGAGCATGCGCACAAAGGCCATGGTGGTGCTCATCTCTTTGCCGTCGGCTTGGAGCGCGAACTGTGCATAGCTTGCCATGGCGGGCACGGGCACCACATCGCAAGTGGTTTCGCGCTTTGGCATGGCACCACCCAGTGCGGCACGGTGTTCGCGCAAATAGCGCATCTCGGCGCTGTCGTCGGTGGGTTTGAAAAACTCCAAGCCTTTGGCTTGCTCGTCGGTGAGCGGCAGGTTGAAGCGGTTGCGAAATTCAATCAGGTCTGTGTCGTCAAATTTTTTCTGGCTGTGCGTGGTCATCTTGCCTTGGCCTGCACTGCCCATGCCATAACCTTTCTTGGTCTGCGCCAAGATCACCGTGGGTTGACCGGTGTGTGCCGCTGCTGCGGCGTAAGCCGCGTGGATCTTGACCAAATCGTGGCCACCGCGTTTGAGGCGGTCGATTTGTTCGTCTGTCATGCCTTGTGCCAAGCGCGCCAGTTCTTCGTTCTGGCCAAAGAAGTTGTCGCGGTTGAAGCGACCATCTTTGGCGGCAAAGGTTTGCATTTGGCCATCCACCGTTTGCGCAAAAGCGCGTGCCAGTGCCCCCGTGGTATCGCGCGCAAACAAGCCGTCCCAGTCGCTGCCCCACACCAGCTTGATCACGTGCCAGCCGGCACCGGCAAACAATTTTTCCAGCTCGTCGATGATGCGGCCGTTGCCACGCACGGGGCCATCCAAACGCTGCAGGTTGCAGTTGACCACCCACACCAGGTTGTCGAGTTTTTCGCGTGCAGCGAGTGTGAGTGCGCTCATGCTTTCGGGCTCGTCCATCTCGCCGTCACCAAACACGCCCCATACTTTGCGGCCCTCGCAATTGAGCAAGTTGCGATGCGTGAGGTAGCGCATGAAGCGCGCGTGGTAAATCGAGCTGATGGGGCCAATGCCCATCGAACCCGTGGGGAACTGCCAAAAGTCCGGCATCAACCAAGGATGCGGATAGCTGGAGAGCCCGCGTGCGCCGCTGGCGGGCGCGGTGATTTCTTGGCGGTAATGCAGCAAATCGGCTTCGCTCAAACGCCCCTCAAGGAAAGCACGGGCATACACACCGGGTGCGCTGTGGGGTTGGAAGAACACCAAGTCGCCGCGGTGTGTGTCGTTGCGTGCATGGAAGAAATGGTTGAACCCTGTTTCAAACAAATCCGCCGCGCTGGCGTAGCTGGCAATGTGACCACCCAGTTCGCCATAGGCCTGGTTGGCTCGAACCACCATGGCCAGCGCGTTCCAGCGCATCAATGAGGCCAAGCGTTCTTCTACGGCCAAGTCGCCAGGGAATGCCGGTTGCTCTTCAACGGGAATGGTGTTGATGTAAGGCGTGTTCAGCTCGGGCTGCCAGCCCGTGTGCTGCGTGCGTGCCAAACGGGCCAGTTCATCCAAGATGTGCCGCACACGTGCAGGCCCCGAGTGCTCAGCGAGTGAGAGCAGGGCGTCTCGCCACTCTTGGGTTTCAGCAGGGTCTGTATCTACAGGGATGGATGGGGTGGCGTGGTGCGGTGTGGTCATCGTGTGCATAGCGAGGGTCTAACGTTGAAAAGACTGTAGAGAACAAGCCCAGGCAGTTGGTATTGAATTTCGCCAATAATCCAATTCATACGAAACAAAATTCTGAAATTCAAATGAATCAAGGCATAAATGATTTAGATGCAACCGATTTGAAGATTCTTGAACAACTTCAACTCGATGCCAGTTTGTCCAATGTGGAGCTCGCGCGCCGGGTGCATTTGTCGCCTTCGCCTTGCCTTGCACGGGTGCGCGCTTTGGAAGCCCGAGGCTTGATTCGCCAGTACGTGGCCTTGCTGGAGGCCAAGCAACTGGGGCTGCATTTGAACGTCTTCATCTCCATCAGTCTCAAACAGCAAAGCCGCCAGGCGCTTCAGGAATTCGAAGAGCGCATCACCTTGAGAGACGAGGTGATGGAGTGTTATCTGATGACGGGCGATGCCGACTACCTGTTGCGCGTGGCCGTGCCCGACATGCCTGCTTTGGAGAGCTTCATCTTGGAGCAGCTCTCGCCGATTGCGCAGGTTGAAAAAATCCGCTCCAGTTTTGCCCTCAAGCAGGTGCGTTATAAAACGGCGCTGCCGCTGCATAACCTTTAAATCCGTTTTCCGATTTCGATCAACACGCCCAGGTGTGCGTTGCGTGGGGTTGCGTTTAATTTCTTAACTGGTATGATCACACCATGAGTCATGACCACACCGAAAATGACAGCCTGTTCCCAGGCTTTGAACGTCAACTGTTCAAAGGCACACAAGCCGACATCAACTACCTGCGTGCGGGAGCGGGCGAGCCCGTGTTGTTGTTGCACGGCTATCCGCAAACCCATGCGTGTTGGCACCATGTGGCGCCCGAATTGGCGCGTCACTACACGGTGATCTGTGCTGATTTGCGTGGCTACGGCGATTCGTCCAAGCCACAGGGCTTGCCCGATCACGCGAATTATTCGAAGCGTGCCATGGGCAACGACATGGTGGAGTTGATGTCGTCACTCGGCTTTGACCGGTTTCATCTGGTGGGTCACGACCGCGGTGGTCGGGTGTCGCACCGCCTGGCGGCTGACCATCCGCAACATGTGCACACGGTGGCGGTGCTAGACATTTCGCCCACGCTCAAGATGTTCGAGCGCACCGACATGCAATTCGCCAAGGCTTATTACCACTGGTTCTTCATGTTGCAACCGTCGCCAGAACCCGAGCAAATGTTGGCCGGGCGCGTGCCCTTCAACATCTTGGGGCGCGTGGGCCGTGCCGAGCCTGACTTGAGCAAGTTCTCCAAGCTGGCAGTGGATGAATATGTGCGCGCGTTTTCCGACCCCGCTGCCATTCACGCGAGTTGCGAAGACTACCGCGCAGCAGGCGGCATTGACCTGGAGCATGACCGTGCAGACCGCGCCGCAGGCCGCAAACTGTCCATGCCCTTGTTGGCGCTGTGGGGCAGCGAGGGTGTGATTGCGGCGATGTTTGATTGTTTGTCGGATTGGCGCGAAGTCGCCAACAACGTGCAAGGCAAGGCCTTGCCATGCGGGCACTTCATTCCCGAAGAGGCGCCGCAGGAGACCACGGCAGAAATTTTGTCGTTCTTGCAACAGCACCCGTTGAAAGCTGCTGCATGAGCAGTGCCTCATTCGACCCTCGGCACAAAAGCCGCGTCTTGCTCGATGGCCCCGACCGCGCCGTGGCGCGGGGCATGATGAAAGCGATTGGCTTTCAAGACGCCGACCTCAAGCGTCCGCAAATCGGTGTGTTTCATTGTTGGATTGGCACCATGCCGTGCAACTGGAACCACCGCGAATTGGCAGCCCAGGTCATGGACGGTATTCGTGCGGCGGGCGGTACGCCGTTGGAGGTCAACACGGTGGCCATCAACGACGGCATCACCACCGGCACCGATGGCATGAAAACCTCACTCGTCAGCCGCGAGCTGATTGCCGACTCGGTGGAGTTGGTCGCACGTGGTCATATGTTCGATGGCATGGTGGTCATTGCCGGGTGCGACAAAACCATTCCGGCCATGGCCATGGCCTTGGGGCGGGTCAACATTCCGGGTGTGTTGCTGTACAGCGGCTCGATTCACTCAGGCGCGTGTCATGCCAAAGAAGGCATGTTTGCCAATCGCCAACTGACGATTCAAGACATTTACGAAGCGGTGGGTGCTTTCAACGCCGGAAAAATCACCGAAGCAGAATTCAAGGACGTGGAAGACCACGCCTGCCCAGGCGTGGGCGCATGCGGTGGTCAGTTCACCGCCAACACCATGGCCACGGCTTGCGAAATGTTGGGTATCTCGCCCATGGGTTTCAACGGCATTCCAGCGCCCGATGCGCCCAAGGGCGAGGTGGCCAAAACCTGTGGGGCCGTGGTGATGGATTTGCTGCGCCGCGGCGTCACACCACGTGCCATGGTGACGCAGCGCAGTTTTGAAAACGCCATCACCGGCGTCATGGCCACCGGGGGGTCAACCAATGCGGTGCTGCACCTCTTGGCCATGGCGCGCGAGTTTGAAGTGCCCTTGGTCATTGACGACTTCGACCGGATTTCCAAGCGCACGCCTGTGTTGGCTGACTTGAAACCCTGGGGTCGATTCACGGCGCCAGACATGCATGCGGCAGGTGGCATGCCACTCATTGGCCGACGTTTGGCCGAAGGCGGCTTGTTGCATGTGCATGAACAAACGGTCACCGGGCACAGCCTGGGCGAAGCCGTGGCCTATGCCGCTGAAACCGCTGGGCAACAGGTGATTCACACCTTGCAAGACCCCATCAAACCCGAAGGCGGCCTGGGCATCTTGCGTGGCAACCTGGCACCGGGTGGTTGTGTGGTCAAGCTGTCGGGACAAACCAAAAAAATCCACCAAGGCCCAGCCCGCGTGTTCGAGCGCGAAGAGGATGCATTTCAAGCCATCAAGGCAGGCCTGATTCAACCCAACGATGTTTTGGTGCTGCGCAACGAAGGCCCCAAGGGCGGTCCCGGCATGCGTGAGATGCAGCTCGTCACCGGTGCCTTGCAAGGCGCAGGGTTGGGCGAATCGGTGGCCTTGGTGACGGACGGTCGGTTTTCGGGTGCCACGCATGGCTTTGTCATTGGCCATGTGGTGCCCGAAGCCATGGACGGCGGCCCCATTGCCGTGGTGCAAGAGGGGGACGTGATTGAGATTCATGTCGAGCGACGCAGTTTGACCATGGATGTGCCCCACGAAGTCTTGCAATCGCGTCTGCAGGCATGGCGCCCACCCGCATCGCATGCATGGTCTACAGGCGTGTTGGCCAAATACGCCCGCCTGGTGTCCAACGCCTCGGAAGGGGCCGTGACCAATTTCTCTGTTATCCCAACACATGAGGGCCGTCGCTCGCCTCTTCACGCGACATTGGAGATCAAATGAAACGTCGTTCGTTCGCAAGCAAAGCGCTCGCTGCCACCGCCGCGTCGGTAGGCCTCGCCGCTCCTGCCATCGTCAAAGCGCAACCAAAAATTCGTTGGCGCCTTGCATCCAGCTGGCCTAAAAATCTGGACACCATTTATGGCGGCGCGGAAGAGGTGTCCAAGCGTGTCGCATCCGCAACCGGTGGCGCGTTCGAGATCAGCGTGCACGGCCCCGGCGAGCTGGTGCCCGCGCTCGGTGTGTTGGATGCCGTGCAACAAGGCTCGGTCGAATGCGCGCACACCGCGTCGGTGTTCTTCTTTGGCAAGGACCCCACATTCGCACTGGATGGTCAGATTCCATTTGGCATGAACTCACGCCAGATGACCGCGTGGATGAAAGACGGTGGTGGTCTGCAATTGCTGCGCGAGTTCTACCGCGACTACGGCGTGGTCAACTTTCCGTGTGGCAACACCGGCACCCAGATGGGCGGCTTCTTCCGCAAGGAAATCAAGAGCTTGGCTGATTTGAAGGGGTTGAAATTTCGCATCGGTGGCTTTGGTGGCGTGATGCTCGAAAAGCTCGGCGTGGTGCCGCAGAACTTGCCAGGCGGTGAAATTTACACATCGCTTGAAAAAGGCACCATCGATGCGGCTGAATTCATCGGCCCCTATGACGATGAAAAACTCGGCCTGCACAAAATCGCCAAGTTCTACCACTACCCCAGCTACTGGGACGGCAACGGCCAAATCACCATGTATGTTGGCACCAAGGCGTGGGAAGCGTTGCCCAAAGAGTACCAAAGCATTTTTGAAGCCGCGTGTGCTGAAGCGCACGTCGACATGCAAGCCAAGTACGACGCACGCAACCCTGCGGCGCTCAAACGTCTGGTGGGTGCTGGCTTGCAGTTGAAGCCGTTTCCTAAGGAAGTGGGCGATGCAGCCTTCAAAGCATCGAACGAGTTGTTTGCCGAATTGGTGGCCAAAAACCCCAAGTGGGCCAAGATTTACAACAGCTTCGTCAAGTTCCGTGACGACGGCATTTTGTGGTCACGTTTCTCAGACGGTGCCTTCGACAACTACATGGCCACCACGCTGAAAAAGAAGTCTTAACGACACTGACTTTGTACCCCTTGCCTCATACTTCCAAGATGAGGCAATTGGTATGATGAATACATGACTAAAGACACTTCTGATTTTGACAGCACCTCGCCGTTGCTCCCCGCAACCGAGGCTCCCATTGCCCGACGCAAACTCTCGCACGAGGTGCTAGACCGTTTGCTGCCGCGCATCCGTTCGGGCGAATTTCCTGTGGGGGCTTTGCTGCCTTCTGAACGGGATTTGATGTCCGGCCTGGGTGTGGGGCGCCCCGCCGTGCGTGAGGCTTTGCAAACGCTCGAGCGCATGGGCTTGGTGTCCATCGTTCATGGCGAAGGCGCACGGGTGCTGCCGCTCAATGCGGGCAAGGTGATTGCACAAATTTCAGACTCAGCCATGCATCTGCTCGCCGGTTCGAGCGACTTGTTGGAGCACCTCAAAGAAGCGCGCTTGCACTTTGAAATCGCCATGATCCGCACCGCTGCCGAGCGTGCAACAGATGCGCAAATCGCGCATCTGCAAGCGTTGCTGGAAGAGCACAAAGCAGCGCTCGATCATCCACAGCGTTTTTTGGAAACCGACATGGCGTTTCATCACGGCATCGCGGAAATTTCAGGCAATGCCATCTACAAGGCTGTGTCGCAAGCCATGCTGGAGTGGTTGGAGCAGTTCCACCACGAAGCGGTGCGTGCGCCAGGGGCCGAAAAAACATCGCTCAACGAGCACATCAAGATGTTCAAGTGCATTGCCGCTCACGACCCCGATGGCGCAGCCAAGGTGCTGACCGCGCACCTCAAGCGTGCCAACAAACACTATGGTCCGAAGCTGTCTGCACAGACCCGCACCAAAACCTAACGGAGATTTTTTTGACGCAACAACCCACATGGCTCGAAGTCGCGATCAATGGCCCTTGGTCGCGCACCCGGCAACCCAAGATGCCCGTGTTGGCCGACGAGATTGTGGAGGCGGCTTTGGCGTGTGCAGCAGAAGGCGCTGCCATCATCCATTTCCATGCGTACGACCCGGTCACAGGTCGTCAGCGTGACGACTATGACATTTATGCCCCCATCATCGAGCGCATCCGTGCCCGTGCCGATGTCATTTGCTATGGCACCTTGCCCTTTGCAGGCAGTGTGGACGCCTCTGGTCCCTTGGCACCCAGTCAACGCTATGCGGCGGTCGACAAGTTGGTGCGTGCCGGACTGATCGAGTGGTCGGTGGTCGATCCCGGCTCGACCAACATCAGCCACTACAGCGATATGGCCGAGGGCAAAGAGGGCTTTGTGTATGCCAACCCCGAGTCACACATTCGCTACGGACTTGAGCTGGCGCAGCAACACCACATCACGCCCTCGTATGCGATTTATGAACCAGGCTTTATGCGTCTAGGCGCTGCGTTGCACCGTGCCTATCCGGGTGCACCCATGCCGATCTACCGCCTGATGTTTTCGCAGCACATCGCGTTTGGGTTTCCGCCCACCGATTGGGCCTTGGATGCTTATCTGCGCTTGCTGGCCATGGAGCAACCCGAGTCCCCTTGGATGATTGCAGGCTTGGGTGTGGAGCTGGACGGTCTTATGGACCTGGCCGTGGCACGCGGTGGTCATGTCCGCGTTGGTTTAGAAGACGCCCCCATGGGTTGCCCACACGACAACATCACCTTGGTTCGCCAAGCACGTCAACGCATCGAAGCCGCTGGCGGCAGCTTGGCAACAGCCACCCAGGTACGTGAGCGTTTGAAACAACGCTAATTAATTTCAATTCAAACAACGAAAGAGACAACATGAAAAACTGGAAACTCCAACTCATCACAGCCGCTGTCGCGGTGCTGCCCATGGTGGTCAATGCCCAACAGGTCAGCGCAGAGTTCAAAGAACGCAACATCCGTGTGAGCCACGTGGTGCCCAAAGACCATCCCTTCCAAGTCGGGGTTGAGAAGTTCGCAGACATCTTGGCGCAAAAAACCGGCGGTCGCATGAAGATGCGCGGCTATCCCGACGGGCAGTTAGGGGCCGAGTTGCAATCCATCTCCGCCGCACAAGGCGGTATTTTGGAAATGGCCTTGGTGTCCACGGCAGCGGCCGCATCGGTGGTCAAAGAATTTGGCGTCTTTGATTTGCCTTTCTTGTTCACCGATTTCAAGGAAGTCGATTTGGTGTTGGATGGCCCGATTGGTCGCCGACTCTTGGAGCGCATTTCGGACAAAAACTTGGTGGGTCTGTGCTACTTTGAAACAGGCTTTCGCCATGTCACCAACAGCCGTCGCCCTATCACCAAGCTCGAAGACATCAAGGGCTTGAAGATCCGCACGATTCAAAACCCCGTGTTCATTGACATCTTCAACACCCTGGGTGCCAATGCCACGCCGATGGCTTTCACCGAGGTGTTCCAAGCGCTGGAATCCAAGGCGTTGGATGGGCAAGAAACGCCTTACAACAACATCTACGGCAACAAGTTTTACGAAGTCACCAAATACGTCAGCAACACGGGCCATATCTATGGCGGCGCCGTCATTCTGGCGAGCCGCAAATTTTGGGACCAGCTCAATCCTGCCGAGCAAAAGCTGATTCAAGAATCATGCAATACCGCGCGTGACTTCGAACGCAGCTTCCAGCGTTCTGAAGATCCAAAACTGCTCGAACAGATCAAGGCCAAGGGCGGCGTCTACACCGAAATTTCGCCTGCCGAGCGAGCACGCATGCGCGATGCACTCAAGCCCGTGTATGAAAAGTACGCTTCCAAGCTGGGCGAAGACGTGGTGAACCAAACCCTGGCTGAATTGGCCAAATACCGCGCATCGCACAAATGATGCATCGCGCATCAACCTGCTTCAAGGATCAAACATGTTGAAAAAAGAAGTGGCAAGCGGGCCTCGTGGCCGCGTCTTGCTGATGGACTCCATCACCAAAGTCGCGCCCGGCGATGAAGACACCCTGGTGGTGTCTGCGTCCCACGGGGGTGCGAGCTCTGGCGAGTTTGCGTTGGAAATCCCACTGCGCGTGGTGTTCTTCAATGACGCCGGTGTGGGCAAAGACGATGCTGGCATTGCATCCCTGCAAATGCTGCAAGACAGGGGCGTTGCCGGTGGCACGGTCTCGCACGTGAGCGCCCGTATTGGTGACAGCCAAGACATGTGGGACCACGGCGTGGTCTCGCATGTCAATGCCATCGCGAGTGGCATGGGCATTGCACCGGGTCAAGCGCTTAGCGACATCCTCACGCGCCTCACCCGCAACTGACATGAAATTCATTGACACCTCTGTCCTGCGTGTTGGCTACCAAGAGTGGAACCCCGACGCCAAGTCCTCCGTGGTGTTGCTTCATGGTTGGCCCGACAGTGTGAGAACTTGGGCGCAAGTCGCCCCAGCGCTTGCCGCGCGTGGCTTGCGTGTCATTGTTCCTGCGCTTCGCGGGTTTGCGCCCACCCAGTTTTTGAGTGCGCAAACTCCTCGCAGCGGTCAGCTCTCGGCCTTGGGGCGTGATTTACTGGAGCTGATCGAACAGCTCCAACTCGATCAGCCCGCATTGGTCGGTCACGATTGGGGCGCCCGTGCTGCCGCCATTGCATGTGCGCTGCAAGCCGGTGTGGCCAGTCATCTTGTGCTGCTCTCGGTTGGCTATGGCACCAACACGCCTTCGCAAGAAATTTCCGTGGCCCAAGCCCGCAACTACTGGTACCACTGGTACATGGCCACACCGCGTGGCCAACGCACCGTGCGTGAACAGCGCAACGACTTCGCACAAATCATGTGGGACACCTGGGCACCCCCGGGCTGGTACACCGCAGAAGAATTTGAAGCCACGGCGCAAGCGTTTGCAAACGATGATTGGGCCGAAGTCACCTTGCATTCCTACCAACACCGATGGGGCCATGCGTCTGGTGACAGCCGTTACGACGCTGACGAGCAATTGCTGGCACACACCCCGCAGTTGAGCGTGCCCACCTTGGTCTTGCACGGCGGAGCAGATAGCGTCAACGGACCCGAGACTTCAGCCGGCAAAGAGCACTACTTTTTAGGCCGGTACGAACGCAAAGTGTTGCCAGGCATTGGCCACTTTCCGCAGCGTGAAGACCCCAGCCAAATCGTGGCAGAGCTCACGCGCTTTCTGGCCTGTTGACCCAGCGCGAGTCAGAAGCTTCGTCAATAATGAATGCGAGGCACATTTGCCCGCATCACTCATTCAGGAGCTTGACCGATGACTTCTTCCTCCACCCCTCGCGTGGCCGTGATAACTGGTGCCGCCCGTGGCATTGGCTTGGCCACCGCCCACTGGTTTTTGCGCCACGGCTACCAGGTGGCCTTGATCGACAACGATGCAGCCACGCTGGCTCAAACCGATCAGCAGTTCAACAACCCGGCGCATGTGTTGGCGGTCCACTGCGATGTGTCCAAACCCGAGCAAGTGACGCAAGCCGTTCACACCATCGTGGCGCGTTTTGGCCGCGTCGATGCCTTGGTAAACAACGCTGGTGTGGCCGTGTTCAAACCCATTGGCGAAACCACCTTTGAAGACTGGCGCTTTGTCATGGCCACCAACTTGGATGGTGCGTACTTGTGCACCCAAGCCTTTGTGCCCGAAATGCTCAAGAACGGTGGCGGCAGCGTGGTCAACATCGCGTCTATCTCGGGCCTGCGTGCCAGCACTTTGCGTGTGGCCTATGGCACCAGCAAGGCTGCGCTGATTCATTTGACGCGTCAGCAAGCGGTTGAGTATGGCGATGCAGGCGTGCGGGTCAACGCTGTGGCGCCCGGCCCGGTCGAAACTGAAATGGCCAAGCTGGTGCACAGCGATGCCATTCGCCGTGATTACTTCGATGCGATTCCTTTGAAGCGCTACGGCACGACGGACGAAATCGCCTCGACCATCGGCTTTTTGTGCAGCGCGGATGCGGGCTACATCAACGGCCAGGTCATCGCCGCAGATGGTGGCTTTGATGCCGCAGGCGTGGGCTTACCCACGCTGCGTCAACAATCACAACGCAAAGGTTGAGAGCCAAGGCACGCCCGCGATCACGATCAGGCCCACCAGCAGCGCAGCCAGGTAGGGCCAGATCGCACCCATGACTTCATCGGGTGAGGCGTCGCCAATGCGGCAAGCCAGATAAAAGCCCACACCGATGGGCGGCATCATCAAGCCAATGTTCATGGCCGAGACGATGACCATGGAGTAATGCACATCGTTGATGCCCAACTTCTTGGCCATCGGAAACATGATGGGCGCCAACAGCAAGATGGCGGGCAAGCCCTCCAGCAAACAGCCCAAGAACAAGAACACCACAATCGACACCGCCATGAAGGCCACCCAACCGCCCGGCAAGTTGGTGAGGAACTGCGACAACTGTTGCACCACACCGCTTTGCGTGATGGCCCAAGCCATGGCCGAGGCAGTGCCCAGGATCAGCAAAATCGCGCCACTCAAGGCGGCCGTTTCCACCAACATGTCGTAGAACTGTCGGCCACTGATGCCGCCGTACAGCAGCTTGCCAATCAGCAAGGCGTAAACCACCGCAATGGTCGACACCTCAGTCGCTGTGGCAATGCCACCGCCGACCACGCTGCGAATCAAAAAGGGCAGCACCAACGCAGGCGCTGCAATCAGCAGCAACTTGCCAATGACGGGCAGCTTGGTCGCTTTGACGTTGCTCATGTCTTCGTTGCGTGCCTTAAAGCGCGCCAACACCAGCAAGGCCAACAGCAACACCATGGCAATTGCAAAACCGCTTTGGAACAAGCCTGCAATCGACACACCGGCCACCGAGCCCAACACAATCAACACAATGCTGGGCGGCACGGTATCGGCCATCGCTGCACCGGTGGCCAGCAACGCCACCATTTCGCGTGGCTTGTGGCCACGACGTTTCATTTCAGGAAACAGCGCAGGCGCCACCGTGGCCATGTCTGACACCTTGGAGCCCGAAATGCCCGACACAATGAACAGCGAACCCAGCAGCACATACGACATGCCTGCCTTCACGTGACCCAGCAGCGAAGCCAAGAAATCCACAATCACCTTGCCCATGCCGGTGGTGTCGAGCACGCAGCCCAACAACACAAAGATTGGCACCGATACCAAGATCAAGCTCGACATGCCTTCGTCCATGCGGCTGACCATCACCATCAACGGCACTTGGGTCGAGAACGCTAAAAAGCTCAACGCACCCAAACCAAAACAAAAACCAATCGGCACACCTGCCACCAGGCCCACCATCACCAGGCCGACCAAGAAAATCAAAATGTTCATGGTGCCCAGCTGCACGAGCTGTGGCGAGTAAAACCAAAACAAAGCCGCCAACCCCGCCACGATGGCGGTGGCCACCACCAGTTGTTGCTTGCCCACGGTTTTCACGGCATAGGCCAGCACCATGGCCAGCATGGCGAACACGCCAAATGCAATCGCAGCCACACGGTAAGAGTTGGGAATGCTCAGCGCGGGCGTCGAGATGAACCATTCTTCCTGCGCATACTCAATCGCCGGATGGAGCAAGGCCACCAAAAAAGCGCCCACGGCCACCAGCGACAAGGCTTGCACATAACTGCGCAAACGCTCGGGCATGCGTTCCACAAACAGCGTCAAACGCAAGTGTTCGTTACGGTGCATGGCCAAGGCAGAACCCAACATGGCCAACCACAAAAACGAAATCGACACCGCCTCGTCAATCCAAATGATGGGCTTGGACAAAACGTAGCGCGAAATCACGCCAGCCAACAGCATGCCGAAGATCGCCAGCATCAGAAGGGCGCTGGTGACTTCGAGAGGGCGAATCCAGGCGGAAACACTGCGTTGGGCTTGCTCGCTGGCCAAGGGGGCGGCGGTGCTGTTTTCGTTGAGGGTGGTCATGTCAAAAGTCTCTGCAAGAAAGGCCACGGCCCGCATCTGCGGGCCGCTTGGGGAAAAGTTAGATCAGAGGCGCTTAAGCCAGCTTGCCGCTGAAGCGCTCCAGCAAGGACCACGCTTCGTCGCCGTACTTGCCTTTCCACTCGGCGTAGAAACCTGCTTTGCGCAGACGGTCACGGAACGACTCGCTTTGTGGTTGGTTGAACACCATGCCTGCAGCCGCCAAATCTTTTTGCAGACCCGCGTTCAGACCGGCCACATCGGCACGTTCTTTCACGCCAGCTGCGTTGATGTGCTTGGCCATGATGGTGCGGATGTCTTCGGGCAAGCGCTCCCAGGCGCGGCGGTTGGCCAAGAACCAGAAACCGTCCCACATGTGGTTGGTCAACGAGCAGTACTTTTGCACTTCGTTCAACTTGGCGGTGGAGATGATGGCCAATGGGTTTTCTTGACCGTCCACGATCTTGGTTTGCAAGGCGCTGTACACCTCGCTGAAGTTGATCGATGCAGGCGCCGAGTCAAAGGCCTTGAACATGGAGGTCCACAGGGGTGACACAGGCACGCGAATTTTGAAACCCTTGAGGTCATCCGCGGTTTGGATCGGCTTGGTGGACGAGGTGATGTGGCGGAAACCGTTGTCCCAAATTTTGTCCATCACCACCAAGTTGGCTTTGCCGATTTCTCGGCGCACATACGCGCCCAAATCGCCATCCAACGCTTTCCACACCGTGTCGTAGTCTTTGAATGCAAAGCCAATGCCGGTGATGGAGGTGGAAGGCACCAAGGTCGACAAAATCAAACCTGACAAGGTGAAAAACTCAATACCGCCCGAGCGCACTTGGCTCAGCATGTCGGTGTCGCTGCCCAATTGGTTGCTGGGGAAAATTTGCAAATCGACGCGACCGTGGGTTTCAACGCGGATGGCCTCGGCCATTTCGCGCGCCCGGATGTTCATGGGGTGCGTGGCAGGCAAGTTGTTCGCGTACTTGAGTGTGAACTCGGCCTTGGTTTGCGCGAACACGCTGCTGGTAGGTAAAGCCAGTGCACCAGCGCTGGTGATCAGGGAACGGCGGGTCAGTTGCATCGAAAAGTCTCCTTATAGGTCTTCAAAAGCGGTTGCTTGGGGCATTGTCCTACTTTTACAGAGCAGCTTCGGTGCTGCCGGCTTCGGCCATGGCGTTGAGTTCTTTCAGCCGCGACACCATGAAGCCTGATGCCTGCATCAGGTGCTCGCGTGCCAGCTTTTCAGCTGCATCGGCGTCGCCACTGGCGATGGCTTCCAAAATGGCGGCGTGCTGATCCCAGATGTCGCGTGGGTTTTGGTCTTGCACCAGCACCTCGCCCATGGCGCGTTGGGTGTAGGTGAGGTGCGTGTCCAAGGTGGGCGCGACCAGCGGGTTGTCGGCCAGCACATACAAAAATTCATGAAAGCGAATGTCGGCCGCAATCATCTTGGGCACCGAGCCGCTGGCCACGGCCTTGCGACCCGCATCAATCAGGGTCGCGCCCTGTTTGCGTGCCAGCTCAGCATGGTTCTCAGCTGCCAGACGACAGACCAGACCTTCGATGGCGGCACGAATTTGATACACATGTTGCACCCGATCGGGGTCCAGCGGCGTGACGATCAGCCCTCGGCCACCCGCGTCGCGCAACACGCCCTGGTTGCGCAGCAGCATCAGGGCCTGTTGCACAGGCTGGCGCGACACACCCAAGGCTTGGGCGATCTGTTCCTGAATGATGCGCTCGCCCGGTTTGAGTTTGCCCGAGGCAATTTCTGTCAACAGGGCATCGCGCACTTGTTCGACGAGATTGGGGGTTGGCGATAGGGCTTTCACGATACAGCTTTCATAAGGCAAATAGTCTAGCGTGTGCCAGCACAAGGTCGCGCTTTATGCTGGGCTTCATGCGGCGGCCGTGGACATCTGGTCACGCAGAATGCGGTGCAAGATTTTGCCCGTGGCCGTGCGTGGCATGTCGGCATCGCTGACAAAACGGATCGACTGCGGACGCTTGTAACCCGCCATGCGATCGCGACACCAATCGATCAACGCGTCTTGCGTCAGCGACTGGCCCTGGTGCAACACCACCACCGCATGCACGGCCTCGCCCCATTTGTCGTGCGGCAGTCCGATCACGGCCACGTCCTTGACTTGTTCGTGCTGACCCAAAATCGCCTCGACCTCCGAGGGGTAAATGTTCTCGCCACCGCTGATGATCATGTTGCTCTTGCGGTCCACCAAGTGGATGAAGCCATCCGCATCGCGTCGTGCCATGTCGCCCACCGAGCACCAATCGCCGTGAAAGGCCTCGGCCGTCTTCTCGGGGTTTTTCCAGTAGCCGTCAAACACATAGGCCGTGCGCGAATACAACTCGCCCACCTCGCCATCGGGCACTTCGTTGCCCTTGGCATCCAGCACGCGAATTGGGCCAGACCCAGCCCATTCGCGCCCGACGGTGCCCAGGCGCTCAATTTGCTCGTGCGGGCGCAACAGCGTGACCCAGCCTGCCTCGGTGGAGCCATACAACTCGTATAGCTTGCCATTGCGGAAAAAGTCCATGATGGCCAGCTTGGTTTCCTTGCGTGCCGGGGCCGAGGAGATCATGAGTTTTTCCACGGCCCGCACGTCGTAGCGCGCCTTCACGGCGTCGGGCAAACCCAGCATCATGATGTAGTGGGTGGGCACCAGCGAGGTGAAGGTCACATGCTCGGCGGCCAGTGTGGCCAGCAAGGCTTCGGGGTCAAAGCTGCGTCGGTCATCGATCACGCAGGTGGCGCCCAAGTGCACAAAGGTGTGGCTGAAGTACAGCGAATTGGCGTGACACATGGGCATCACCAGCAAGGCCGTGTCGTTGGGGGTGAAGCCCATGTCCAGCGCGGTGGCCAGTGCAATCAGGGTGCTGCCTTCGTGGCTGCGAATCGCACCCTTGGGTCGCCCCGTGGTGCCTGAGGTGTACATCAGCGCGCTCATGTCGCCCGGCAGCACCTGCACCGGTGGCAGGTCGGTGGGAGCGCTTTCGATCAGCTGCTCATAACGCGTCCAGCCCGCAGGCACCTCGCTGCCAAAGCCGACCCAGGCGCCGGGCTCCAGCCCCAGGCTCTGGCGCAGCGGCTCCACCACCGAGGCCAGCACGTCTTGCACGATGAAGGCGCGGGTCTCACTGTGCTCGGCGATGTAGGCAATTTCAGGCGCGGTGAGCCGAAAGTTCAGTGGCACGGCCACCAGCCCGGCGCGCGCCAGCGCGGCATACATCTCCATCCATTCCAAACAGTTGTAGGCCAGCAGGGCCACGCGGTCGCCTTTTTCAAGGCCTAGTGCGCGCAGGCCAGCGGCCAGCCGCTCGGTGCGGTCGTGCCATTGGGCACAGCTCAGGCTGCGGCGCGAATCGCGTACGGCCAGTTTGTTGGGGCTCAGGCGGGCATGGGTAGCGACGGCGTCGCTCAAGGTGTTCAGGCGGTTCATAGGTGTCTCCAACTGCGGCGCAAGGGCCGATTGGGTGGAAATCATAGTATTCTGAATTCAGAATGCACTAGGGAAATTACCGATGAAATAGAACTCTGAATTCAGAATACTTGGTCATTTTCAAAAATACACAGACCCACAAGGCCCCGATTTATGAGCTCACCCGAAGTCACCGAACGCAGCACGGCTGCCTGGATTGCCCGCTGCTTGAAGGCGCGCGGCATTGACCGCGTCTTTGCGCTGTGCGGCGGGCACATCATGCCGCTGTGGATGCGGCTGGACGCCGAAGGCATCCGCATCATCGACGTGCGTGACGAACGCGCTGCCGTCTACATGGCCCATGCCCATGCCGAACTGACTGGGCAAGTGGGTGTGGCCCTGGTCACGGCCGGTCCGGGTGTGACCAATGCCATGACGGGCATTGCCAATGCCCATGTGGCACGCGCCTCGGTGCTGGTGCTCTCGGGCACGCCACCGCGTGCGCAGGAAAACCGTGGTGCCCTGCAAGACATGGTGCACACCGAATTCGTGCGCCCCCTCACACGCTATGCGCGCACTGTGCGCGAGCCCGACCTCGTGATGCAAGAGCTGGACGAAGCCCTGGCCCGCGCCCAAGGCATTGGCGGCGAGCCAGGCCCGGTCTATCTCGACTTTCCGGTCGACACCTTGCGCGCCGAACCCAGCGCCGCCATGCAGTTGCCCGAATGGCTGGCACCGCGCCGCAAACCGCGTCTGCAACCAGACCCAGCCGCTGTGGCCGAAGCGGTCGAGGTGATGTGGTCTGCACGCCGCCCCCTGGTCATCAGTGGTCGCGGCGCACGCGGCGCCAGTGCCTCGCTGATCCGTTTGCTCGACACCCTGGGCGCGGTGTACCTCGACACCGGCGAAAGTCGTGGCCTCGTGCCCGAGTCGCATCCGGCGGTGGTGGCCGCCATGCGCGGCACGGTGATGACCGAGGCCGACGTGGTCATCACCCTGGGCCGCAAACTCGACTTTCAGCTGGCCTATGGTTCGCCTGCCATTTTTGGTGACGCACGCTTTGTGCGCATTGCCGACACGCCCACTGAAATGCGCGACAACCGCCGTGGTGCCGCCGAAGTGCTGGGCTCGGTCGATGCCGCGCTCGATGCCATTCTGGCCGCCGCTGGCAATCGACCACCCGCCAGCGACCGTCAGTGGGCGCAGCAAGCGCGTGCCCAGCACGAAGCGCGTTCGCAAAAACTCTTGGCCTCCATGGAACAAGCCCCTGCGGGCAGCGACGGCCGCATGCACCCCAACCGTGTGCTGGCTGCATTGCGCAAAGCCCTGCCTGCCGACAGCGTGGTGGTGGCCGATGGTGGCGACTTTTTGAGCTTTGCGCGTGTGGGCTTGCCTGCCGGCACCTACCTCGACCCGGGCTCACTCGGTTGCATTGGCGTGGGTACCCCGTTTGGTGTGGCCGCCAGCCTGGCCTTGCCGGGGCGCACTGTGGTGGTGGCTACGGGCGACGGCGCCTTTGGTTTCAACGCCATGGAAATTGACACAGCCGCGCGCCACAAAGCCCCCGTGTTGATCGTGGTGGCCAACAACGGTTCCTGGGCCATTGAAGTGCGCGACCAGCAAGAGACCCACGGCAAGGTGGTCGGCACCCACCTGCAATACGCCGACCACGCCGCCATGGCGCGGGGCTTTGGCTTGCATGCCGAACGTGTGGAACGTGTGGAAGATCTACCGGGCGCCATCGCCCGCGCTTTGCAAAACTTGCCCGCTTTGCTGGACGTGGTGGTCACGCCAGAAGCCGCATCGTCCGACGCCAAGTCTGGCCTAGCCTGGGTGCCTGATCTGCAGGCCCTGGGGGCTTGGGACGAGGCAGAGGAGCGTTGGCGGCAGGCGTCTGCAGAAGGCGCTAACGAAACGTGATGATCAAGACAACATCATGATCAAGGCGTCAGTGTTGTCTTGAATCGCCCTCTGGCGTGCAGCCAACTAAACAACGGCTCCGCGACAAGCAACACCGCAATCAACCTGCACACCTGCAAGGCGGTCACCACCGCCACACCGAGTTGCAACACTTTGGCGGTGATGGCCATTTCGGCAATGCCTCCGGGTGCGGTGGACAGCACCATGGTGGCCAGTGGCAGCTGCGTGAGTTCGCACAACACAAAGCTAAAGCCAACACACAGCAACATCATGGCAAATGTGCCAATCGCCACACTGGCCAGCCAGCGTGGCGCGGTGTGTAGAAATTCAGCCGTGAAGCGCACGCCCAAACTCACGCCAATCACCAATTGCGCCGCGTTGGTCATGACGACGGGAACGCTAGAAAGCTCAACCTCAGTGGCAGTCAATGCAATGGATGCCAAGAGTGGACCGAGAAACCAGGGATTGGCCCTACCCAGCAGCTTGGCACCAACCGCCCCCAGCCCTGTCAACACCGCAAGCAACAACAACCCTGTGGTGTTGAACGCCTGCGCGTTGGGCGGTGCAACATCGACCCCATGCCAACCCAACCATTGAATGGCAGACGGCACAGTCACTGTCACGAGCAACACGCGCAAACTGTGTGCGGCAGCAACCAAGTCGGTGCGTGCGTTTTTGCGCTCTGCAAGCAAGGTAATTTCGGATGCCCCGCCAATCAAGCTAGCGAAGTACGTGGTCGCTTTGTCCAGCCCCGAAAAGCGCGGTGCATTGAACCCGTACAGCCACAAGCCAAAGCCATAACCTAGTACCAGCGACCACACAATGCACACCACGATGAGCCACCAAAAACTCACCACCATGGCGTTGACGTGTGGCGTGAAATAAAGCCCCAAGGCGCCGCCAATGGCCCATTGCCCGGTGTTGCGAAAAGGGTTCCAGCTCAGAGTTTTGACCCCAGCGATGGACAGCACGGCGGTGGTCAACAAAGGCCCAATCATCCAGGGCAGAGGCGTGTGCATCGCCACACACGCTTGCGCTGCGAGCCATGCTGCTAACAAGGTCAGAACAACGCGCCCAATTTGACGGAAATTAAATTCAAAATGAAGCGCAGTTTTCATGTCTCGATTGTTGTTAAAAAACAGTGAATATTTCCCATGGTTTTATTTTTTTTGCTGTTTGTGACCGAAAATAAAAACCTCACTTAAGCAGCGCAAAAAGATGGCATTTTCATTGGAAAAATTTGAGGCTCTGGCCTACAGCCACGACCGTGAATTGGGCATGCGTGAGTTGCTCGCGCTGTTGCAAGATTTAGATGCCAACTATGGCAACCTGAGTGAGCAATTCAAGGCGCAGCCCCTGCAGTCTGTGTCCGAGCAAGATCGCAACATCCACCTGTGGACTCGGGCCGCCGCTGCCGCTTCTTCGTTGCTGGCCGACAAACAATTATTTTTTGCGCCCGAATGGCGGCAAAACATCTTGGCGCATCACCGTTGGCTGTCCACCCTGTTTGCTGCTACGCCGTTTCGCAATGCCGACCATGTGATGCGGGCGCTCAATGCGCGCGAGGGCGATGACAAATCAGACCTCACCCAGTTGCAAATTGGCGAAGCTGATTTGTTGAAGTTTTGTTTGCTCTATTCCCCTGAGTCTGAAGTGCCTTTGGATTTAGACGCTTTGTGGGAGGCCGACAAGGTGTTGGCTGCTGGTTTGTGCTTGGTGTTGTTGTCGCCACGCTTTTTGGGCTCGCCTGCGGCCCACAGCAAACGCGAACAAATCTTGCCGTGGCTCACCAAACGCTTAGACCACATTGACGACATTGAGCAATTGCCCATGGGCGTGCTGCACGACCTGTACATGCACTGCAGCTACGCCGATCGTGCCGATAAGCACGACATTAAAAAATCCATCAACAGCCTCATCAAACGCAAACTCATCCTGAATGGTTTTCACGACTGGGACGCTGCCGCCTACAAGCCAAAGAAAACAGGCAAACCCGTGTTGTTGGTGGTGTTGGAATGGTTCACCAGCGGACACTCAATCTACCGCACCCACTCGCTGACCATGGAGGCTGCGCGCGAGCACTTTCATGTGGTGGCCATGGCCTATGACAACTGCACCGACGAAACCACCCGCAAAGTGTTCGACGAAGTGGTGGTCATTCCGCGCAACAACAGCTTGCTCGACCAATTGCGTCAAATTCAACAAGAAGCCAAAAAGCGCAAAGCCAGCGTGTGCTACATGCCAAGCGTAGGCATGTTCCCGCTCACCATGTGGCTGACCAATTTGCGTGTGGCCCCCTTGCAGCTCATGGCCTTGGGCCACCCCGCCACCACCCATTCGCACGCGATTGACTACGTGGTGGTGGAAGAAGACTATGTGGGCAGCGATGCCTGCTTCAGCGAAAAACTGCTCAAGCTCCCCAGCGACGGCATGCCGTATCGCCCCTCGGCTGCGGCCGAGGGCATCCAAGTCATCGTCAAGCCGCGCTTGAATCCTGACGTGGTGCAAATTGCCATGTGCGCCACCACCATGAAGCTCAATCCCAAGTTCTTACACACATGCGCACGCATCGTGCAGGAATGCCCGGTGCCGGTTCATTTCCGTTTCTTGATTGGCCAAGCCCAAGGCTTGACCTACCCCAATGTGCAGCGCGTGGTGGCGCAGTACTTGGGCGACCATGTCACCGTTTATCCGCACCAAAACTATGTGGCTTATATGGACATCATTGCGGGCTGCGACATGTTCATCAATCCCTTCCCCTTTGGTAACACCAACGGCATCATCGACACCATCAGCGCAGGTTTGGTAGGCATTTGCAAAAGCGGGCCCGAAGTGCATGAGCACATTGACGAAGGCTTGTTCCGTCGCCTCGGGCTGCCCGATTGGATGATTGCCCAAACCGAAGACGACTACGTGCGCGCCGCCGTGCGACTCGCCACCAACCACCAAGAACGCGTGGCCTTGCGTCAGCAGCATTCTGGTGAAGGCAAGGTAGATGTGTTGTTTCAAGGGCGAGCACACATCATGGGTGAAAAGATTTTGGAATGTCTGACTTCCTTGTAAAACTGCTGGCACCGCAACGCACCACGCATGTGGTCGATGTGGGCGCGAATCCGATTGACGGCGACCCGCCCTACAAACACATGCTGGCGCAAAGCTTGTGCAGCGTCACCGGTTTTGAACCCCAAGCCGATGCCTTGGCCAAACTCAAGCGCAACAAAGGCAGCTTAGAAACCTATTTGCCCTATGTCATCGGACGCGGTGGACCGGCTGAGCTCAAAGTGTGCCGTTACCCCGGCTGGACCAGCTTGCTCCAGCCGCGACAAGCCGCTTTGCAGGTGTTTCCGCAGTTTCAAAGCAACGCCAGCGTGACCTCGTATGTGCCTGTGCACACCCATCGCTTGGACGAGGTGGCTGAGCTTGCGCCTTTTGATTTTTTAAAAATTGATGTGCAAGGCGCCGAGCTCGATGTGTTTGAAGGAGCGCGTCAACACTTGCAACACGCAGTGGCGATTCAAACCGAAGTCTCGTTCGTGGCGCTGTATGAAGGGCAACCCACTTTTGGTGTGATTGACCAAACCTTGCGTAGCATGGGTTTTGTGCCGCATTGTTTTGCTGGCGTTAAAAACTGGCCCATCGCCCCGTTGGGCATGCCGCAGGGAGAGGGCGCGCCACCGCCGCATCAATTGCTAGAAGCCGATGTGGTGTATGTCAAAGACTTCATCGATCCCGTCACAATGAGCAGCGAACAACTCAAACACTTGGCCCTGCTTATGCATCATTGCTACGCCAGTGTGGATTTGGTGGGTCGTTGCATCGACTTGCTACAACGCCAATCTGCTGTGCCTGCTGATACCTTGCAGCGCTATGTCGATCACCTCAATCAAGGCAAGCAACTCAACGCAAGTCCAGCACCACACCTTCCACCTGAGCCAGAGAAATTGAGCCAGATGAACCTAGAGTTGTAATCGCTGCCGCCAACACGGTTTGCATTTCTTGGCGTGCCAAGTTTTTGGACGCTTCAGTCTCCGCCAAAATCACAATGCGCTTGCCAATCATGGCACCTTGGTAAGGCACCATTTCGCCGCGATCGTTGTTCACGATGAAGGTTTTGAAATTACCCGTGAAACGAATGGCGGTCGCTGTCAGCTTCGGAACGTCAGGTGACGTCGTCATTTGAATACGGATGTCGTTCGGTTGTTCGCTGTACGTCATGCCGAGGTTTGAAACTCGGCTGTCGCCCAGTACGGATACCGGCAAAACGCCTGAGGTCGACGCTGTGCTGGCCAATGGTGGAGGTGGTGCGTTTGAAGCCGCTGCTTGAGATGGAGAACTTGGGGCTGCCATAGCTACAGATGTTGCAGGTGCTGCCAGAGGTGCAGGCAATGCCAATGGTGTTGTTGGTATAGCGGCTAACTCAACGATTGGCGTTCTGATTTGTGTCACCATGGCTAGTGCCTTTTGGCTACTCATCGAATCATCGGTTGTGTCCGACTTGGTTTCTTTTGCGTCGGATAGGCTGAGCGACGGCATGGCTATAGGCGTTCGTTGGCTCACGGGTGCAGGCGGCACTGTGATCACAGGAGGCACCAGCAACTTACCAAAGACCGTGTTGTCCACGGGCGTAGTTTGATTTTGGTTCTGGTTTGAGCTTGAGCTTGACATTGCAGCAGTGATGTCTGCCCATGTACTGGCTTGCGAGTTGATGTTGTAGTTGCCTGCATCACTGCCGCCATACACGCTGCTCAGAGTCACTGTTTTGTGGGTCCCTACCTCTTTGTCTGCAAATACACCTGTGGCAGTCACAGACACATTGTCGCCACTGACCAGGCCCATGCCTACCAACGAAGTGCTGTTCACAGCGCTCACATTCACCACCGCTGTGGTGTTGCCGTCATACGTTTTGTTCTCAGCTGTGATGCCGCTGATCGTCAGTGTCTTGGCAGTGATCACTGATGCGTTATTGCCCGCGTAACTGATGTTGTAGTTCAAGCCATTGTTGCCATCGCTCACGACTGCGTTGCTGGCTGTGAGCGTTTTGCCCGTGGCTGCGTTGGGGCTGTTGTAGGCGAGGGTGATATTGGTAACGGAGTCACCTGCCACACCCAGCGCAGCACTCAGCGCAGCAAGCTGCGTAGCATTGGCGGTGTAGTTGACTGTGCCGTCGTAAGCGCGGCTGGCTTGTGGTGCGGCCAGCGTCACGTCCTTGGCGGTGATGACGGATGCGGTGTTGTTGGTGTAGCTGATGTTGTAGTTCAAGCCGTTGTTGCCATCGCTCACAACGGCATTGCTGGCTGTCAGTGTTCTGCCGGTGCCAACATTTTTATCGTTATAGGCGAGCAGCACCGAAGTCACGCTATCACCTGCCACGCCAAGTGCTGACGTTAACGCAGCGAGTTGCGTTGCATTGGCGGTGTAGTTCACGGTGCCGTCGTAGGTGCGTGTGACTTGCGGGGCAACCAAGGTAACGTCCTTGGCGGTGATGACAGAGGTGGTATTGGTGGCGTAGCTGACGTTGTAGTTGTGACCGCTGTTGCCATCGCTGATCACAGCGCTGCTGGCCGTGAGGGTTTTGCCAGTGGCAGCGTTTTGGTCGTTATAAACGAGGGTGATGTTGGAGACGGAGTCACCCGCCACGCCAAGTGCTGAAGTCAACGCGGCGAGCTGTGTGACATTGGCGGTGTAGTTCGCAGTACCGTCGTAGGCCCGAGTCGCTTGTGGTGCAGCCAGGGTCACGTCCTTGGCGGTGATGACCGAAGTGGTGTTGGTGGTGTAGCTGACGTTGTAGTTGTGGCCACCGTTGCCGTCGCTGATCACAGCGCTGCTGGCTGTCAGGGTTTTGCCCGTGGCTGCGTTCGGGTTGTTGTAGGTCAAGGTCACACCCGTCACGCTGTCGCCTGCCACGCCGAGTTCTGTGCTCAGCGCTGCCAGCTGCGTGGCATTGGCGGTATAGATTGCCGAGCCGTTGTAAACCTGCGTAGCTTGTGGCGCTGCCAAGGTCACGTCTTTGGCCGTGATATTCGCTGTTGTGTTGACCTGCGAAACAATGTTGTAGTTCCCTGCGTCTGAACCGCCATAAGTGCTGGTCAGGTTCACGGTTTTGTTGGCGCCAACGTTCTTGTCTGCAAACACACCTGTGGCTGACACCGTCACGGTGTCATTCGCAAGCATGCCCATGCCCACCAGTGAGGTGCTGTTCAATGCCGACACGTTCACCGCAGCCACATTGGTGCCGTTGTACGCCTTGTCGCTTGCCGTGATGCCAGTGATGGTCAAGGTCTTTTGCGTGATGTTGGCCGTGGTGTTGGCTTGCGACGTGATGAGATAGTTGCCAACGTCTGCACCGGCGTACGTGCTGGTCAAGTTCACGGTTTTACCATCGCCCGCGTTTTTGTCTGTAAACGCACCGGTGGCCGACAACGTCAAGTTGTCGCCCGTCACCAAGCCCATGCCTACCAGTGAGGTGCTATTGACCGCAGACACATTCACCACCGCTGCAGTGGTCCCGTTGTACACCTTGTTCTCGGCGGTGATGCCCGTGATGGTCAAGGCCTTTTGCGTGATGTTGGCCGTGGTGCTGGCGACCAAGTTTTGAATCACATAGTTACCCGCATCTGTGCCGTTGAGGCTGATGTTGGCCACCGTCACCGCTTTGTTGGTGCCCACGTTCTTATTCAAAAACTCGGCGCTCGTGTAGGCGTAGCTCACGTTGTCGCCCGTGATTGCATCGGTGGACGTCACCGTTACGGTGGCGCTGGCGTTGCTGTTGTACGTCTTGTTGGCAGCTGTGGCGGTGGCCGTCAATGCTTTGGCGGTCACGGTTTCCGTTCCCACCACCACCACGGTGTTGTTGAAGTTCACGCCGCTGGTCACGCACGTCACCGTGCCGCCAATGTTGTAAATGCCCACCTTGGCATTGTTCGACCCAGACAGTTGCGAAGCCAGCACTGTGGGCGACAACGTCATCACTGCACCGCCGCCGCTACCCAGGCCATCGTCTACCGTCACCTGGTTGCCCGAACTGCTCACGTTCAAGTTCAACAACACGTTGGTGTTGTTGCTCACATACTGCGCACTGCCCACCACCAAGTTGGCCGCCGTGCCGTAGGTGGTGTTCACGTTGTTCACGCGCACCAGCAACTGGTCGGCGCCTACCACCGTGAAGTTGCCTGTTTGTACCGTGATGTTGTAGTTGCTGTTGGTCACATTGCTGTCTAGCGTCAACGCGCCCGCATACACACCTGTTGTGCTCTTTTGCGTGGCATTCAAGCTGGTGCTGATGTTGGGAACGCCAGGTGCGCTTCTGTTCGAGAACGTCAAATCCGTACTCGACTCACCCGTTACAAAACCCTTGTAACTCACCCCATTGAAGCCCACGGCGTTGGAGGTGTTGGTGAAAAACTGCGCATCGTCGTTCACCTTGATCGTCAAGTCTTTCGGTGTGATGGTCGCCGCCAACGGGGTAGGGGCGGTGAGCACATAGTTGCCCAGCGTGTTGTTGGTTAACGTCAGGCCGGTGATGCTCACATTGGCTGCAGTCGCCACGTCTTTGCTGTTATAGGTGCCCACCGGTGTGCCTGTGACAGACACTGCGTCACCCGCATACGCTTTGCCGTCCGAGCTGGTGCCTGTGCCGGCGGCAATGGCGTCTTGCAAATTGGCTGTGCCCAAAGGTGCGGCCACATTGGTGCCGTCGTACACCTTGCTGCTGGCCACCGACAAGCCCAACACTGTCAAGGCCTTGGGCGTGATGTTGGCGGCGGTCGTTGCGCTGTCTATCTTGTAGTTACCCGCTTCTGCGCCACCCATCGTAAAACCTGCCAGCGTGACCGTTTTGCCATTGCCCACATTCTTGTCGCTGAAGGTGCCTGTGACTGCGCTGGTGCCCACCTGCACATCGTCGAAGCCCAACACACCGTTCAGCGTACCCAGCGTGGCGATGGTGGCATTGGCAGTTGCGTCATACACCTTGTTGTTGGCGGTCAAGCCACTCAGGGTGAGTGTTTTGGGCGTGATGTTGGCCGTGGTGGTCGACACATTGCTCAGCAAGTTGTAGTTGCTGGCATCGTTGCCAGAGGTGGTGATGTTGCCCACCGTGACCACTGTGCCGTTGGCGGCGTTTCTGTTGGCAAACACGCCCAGTGCGTCGGTAGACAGGGTTAGCGCATCGCCCGTGATGCGGTTGGTGCTGATGTTGAAGGTGGCGTTGGTGTTGCCGTCATACACCTTGTTGTCGGCCACGGTGGTCAGCGTCAAGTCGCGTTTGGTAATGCTTTGCGTGCCTACCGCGATGATGCTGTTGAAGTTGCTGCCCCCAATGGTCAGGTTGTTGTAGCCCACATTCCACAAGCCCACCGCTGCATGGTTGGAGGCCGTCAAATTGGCATTGCTCAGCCCGAGCTTGAAGCTGGCTGTTCCGCCCACACCGTCGTTTATCGAGTACAGCCCGTTGTTGGTTGTCAGGCTGGACGTGAGGTTGGCAATCGTCACGTTGTCGGGCATCAGGTAGGTCACGCTCGACACGCTCAAGTTGCTTGCATCGCCATACACGTTGGTGCCGTCACTCACGCGAATGATCAGCTGCTGCGCGGGCACGATGGTGTAGGTGCCCGTGCGGTAGCTGATGTTGTAGTTGTTGGCCGTCTGTCCGCTGGGCGTGAGCGTGTAGTTGCCTGCTGACGACACGCCGCTGTTGCTGCGTGCAATGGTCAAATTGCCCGTCAACCCCGCCGTGGTGGCGTTTTCGCCGTGCACAAAGCCGCTGTAGCTCACCCCCGCAAACGGCCCTGATGCAGCAGCCAGTGTCACAAAGTCGGCCGCGTCGTTGGCCTGAATGGCCAACGGTGCCTGAGTGATGTTGGCTACCGTGGAGGTCGGGTTGACCGTACCCGCATAACCCGTTACCACCCACGCTGAATTGTTTGACGCCAAAGCCACGTTGTACGTGAGCGACTTGTTGCCCGCACTCGATGTGTTGTAGCTGGCCCCCGTGACGCAACCTGTGAGTGTGTCGCCATCCACCCCTGTCACTGAGCCACCTCCGGTGTAAGTGGGGTTGGCGGTGGTGGTGCCGTCGTACACCTTAGTGGCGGTGACCGTGCCGCCGTTGATGGTGGCCGTGGGCTGCGCGCGGTAGAAGTAATTGCGTGTGCCCGTGACAGCACTGGTCACGTTACCCAAGCTGGCGTTGTAAGTTTTGTACTTGGGCACATTGGTGGTGTTGGCACCAATCACACGTGCTTCCATCGTAGCGGTTTGGTTGGTCCCTTGGAACATCACCAGCGAGCCGCTGTTGTTCAAGGTCACGTTGACCGTGTTGTTGATGGTAATTTGCCCACCAGTGGCGGTACCCGCAGCCGTGGCTGCACCTGCCGCCAAAATAATTTTGCCGTTGCTGCCTGAAGATGTGAGGCTGCTGTTGAGCGTCACGTTGGCGTTGGACTGGATTTTGATTAGGCTGTTGGTGCCCGAGAGATTGATCGTCTTGTCGATGCTGATATTGCCCACGCTGATGAACGTGACGTTGCCCGTGCCGGTGATGTTGCCTGCCAAATTGCTCAAGCTCAGGTTGCCGGTATCGGTGTGGTTGAACACCAAGGTGGCGTTGTTGCTGATATTGCCTGTTCCCAACTTGCCGCTGCTCGTGTTGGTACCCAAGGCATACACCGCGCCCGCTTCAATCCAGACACCGCCATTGATATTGTTGTTACCCGTGAGGGTCAGGTTGCTGTTGGAGGTGGTTTTGCGCAGACTGCCATAGCTGCCGCTCAGATTGCCGGTGATGCACACATCCGAGGCACTGGCATATTCCAGCGTGGTGTTGCTTGTGTTGAAGATGATGGAACTGGCAAACACACCGTTGGCCCCCAGGCTGCCGGTGGGGGCAATGACCAAGGTCGTGTTGCTGCCGTTCATGGTGATGTTGCCACCGATGTTGACATTGCCCGCGAGGGTGGTTGTGACATTGGAGCGGTTGAGGATAATGCTTCCCGGGCCAGACATGTTGTTGGTCAGGGTGATGTCGCTGGTTCGCGTGATGTACAGGGTTGAATTGGCACTCTGAAAAATGATATCGCCCGCACCTAAGGTTGCGACAGAACTACATGACGATGTGCCACCCAGATACAAGGCGGTGTGGTCGTTGATGGTGGTGGTGCCCGTGTAAGAGTTCGCTTTTTGGAAACCAAAGACACGGTTATTTGTGTCACCTGACGCAACGAGCACATTGCCAGAACCACTGATACTTTGGTTCCAGTTGAAATCTGCGGCATTACCTGTTTTGAGATTCAGCGCCCCGTTGTTCAGCAGCGTGCTGTTGGCATTGCCAAGGCTTGTATAGGCCATATCCACATCGGCTGAAGCGCCATTATCAATGGTGGTCGAACCGGTATAGGTAAGTTGGCCACTGCTGAAATAGGTGGGGACTGAGCCCATGACTTCAACCGAGCCCGTCCCAGAAATGTTGGAAAACAAAGTGCTGTAAGAGGTTGAGCTAGGGGCGAGCTGCAGCAAGCCGTTATTGGTAATTTGGCCTGTGTATCCGCCAAAGCTGGTCATACCATCAATGGAACCAAGCTTGAGCGTTGCATTGGCAGCAATCGTAGAAATTACTGAAGCGTTGAGGCGCCATTTAGTGGAGTTGAGCTCTACACGCCCTTCATTGACTTTTAGACCCGCCATTGATTGTGTTGGGGTGCTGACCGTTGGTTCTGCAACAATCCACGTGCCCAAACCGTATTTGCTGACAAAATAGCCGGCAGCGCTGAGGTTGCCCGTAGTAATCAGACTGCTGTTTTGCGAAGCACTGATATTGCCCGCCAAACCGAAAGTCAGGTTGCCGGCCATGGTGGTATTACCAGCGCTGATGTTTAAAGTCCCCCCCGCGGCGCTGATGCAGACTGCATTGTTGAAACTGGAAACGTTTTGCAACTCCAGCATGCCAGTTGCACCGCTGATGTTGATCAACTGCGCGCCACTGCCAATCACAGACGTGTTGGTCAGCACCAAGCTGCCAGCAGAAACAGCGAGACCGCCCGTAAAGCTGCTGCTGTTGCCCGACAGGTTGAAGGTACCCGCGCCCGACTTCGACAACGTGCCTGAACCCAGCACCGTCCCAGCGTACGTGGTCGACAGGCCGTTGAGACCCGTCGATAAGCTGGACGCTCCCAAGTTCAAGGTGTTGTTGGTGCCGCCGGTGAGAGAGCCAATCGCGGTGCTGAAGCCGCTGATATCCAGCCCCACGCCCGACAAGTCGGTCAGGGTGATGTTGGTTTTGTTGCCAAATGCGCCGTAAGTACTAGAGCCTGCAAAGCCCGCTTTCAGCGTGCCTGCACTCACTGTGATGTTGCCGGTGAAGGTGTTGTTGCCAGACAAGGTCAGCACATTGCTGCCGTATTTGTTGAGCACACCCGTGCCACTGATTGCGCCGGGGGCTGTCACATTGTCGGTGCGGTTGAAGTTGAGCGTGCCGTTGTTGGCAATGCTGGCGTTGATGATGCCGCCGGTGTTTCCATCACCGATGGTCACTGTGCCGCCTGAGTTGATGTTCAGTTTGCCCGTAAATCCGGTGCTGTTAGCCGAGAGTGTGAGGTTTCCTGAGCTTGCTTGCGTCAGGTTGCCATTTCCAGTTAGTACGCTAGCGATGGTGTAGTCGCTGTTATTTTTTAATATTAAATTACTGGTGCCTGAACTATTGACGGTTCCTGTAAGGCTAAGCTTTCCCATCAGGCTGGTGTTGGCTGTGCTAGTGAGCTGGTTCAAACTCAAATTGCCTGCGCCACTGATGTCGCCTGAAATATTGATTTCTGTGCCTGCGCCGTTAGGTGCGTTAATTGATAATCCACTACCGCTGCTGATATTGAACGAGGTATTGAACGTAGCGCTGGTTGTCATGCTAGGTGCAAACAAAGAAGTTGAACCAGGACCTGTGATGTTGCTGGTTCCAGAGTAAGACTTGGAGCCGAACATTGTCAAAGTGCCTGTGGCATTGAAGGTAAGGCCCAGCCCTTGTCCGTTGTCTAAAATGTCGCCTCTGAAGTACCCTGATCCCCCCACCACAGTGCCACCAGCTTTGAGTAACGTATTTCCATACACTGAGCTGGCTGTTGCGAGGGTCAACGCACCTGGGGTGCCGATGGCCCCCGTGCCCTGAATTTCCATGTAGTTGGAGATATTAAGACTGGCACCTAATGACAATGTGGCACCATCCAGCACCTTCACTGTGCCGGTGCCCACTCCAGAAGATGTGAAGGTGTAATTGCCGTTGCCGTCCGCGGTGGCCGTTGTGTTTGATTGGCTGTCAATCAAGTTACCTGCCGCAACAGTGGTGCCACCCGAGTAAGTGCTATTGCCTGTAAGGTTAAGTTTGCCCAAGCCTTGCTTGCTGATGCTGCCGTTGCCGCTGATCACACCAGAATAAGCTGCCGTCGTGGTGGCGTTGCTGGTGTTGAACACCACGCTGCCACCGCCCGTCATGCTGATGTTGCCAGTACCGCTGATGCTGTCGTTGGCAATCAGGGTCAATGTGCTGGCACTATTCCAACTCAGGTTACCGGCGATGTTGATGGCACCACTGCCCGTGGCTGCTGTGCCGTTGTTGACCGTTGTTACCGTGATGCTGGTTGTGCCCAGCGCTGTAGACAAGGTGGCGTTGTTGATGGTCGAGGTGGTGTTGTTGCTGTTAGGTGTAAAGGTGCCCGAGGCATTGCTGTAGTTGGCATCTGCACTGCTACTGATGGTGATGTTGGCGGGGTCCAACAACCATTCACCCATAGCGCCCTTGGGCGCGAGTGTGGACACTTGAATGCCATCCACATTCAGGTAGTGGCCCGAGGTTTCAATCTGCCCACCATTGCCGCCGTTGGGCCCCGCATTGGCATAAATGCTGCCGGCCACCGTGGTGGTGCTGTTGGCATCGCTCACATTGCTCCACAGCACCACTTTGCCGCCGTCGCCGTTGTCGGTGGCATTGGCGTTGATGGTGGCGCCTGCGGCCATGCTCACCTTGGTGGCTTGGCGCAGGTTGCCGCTGCCTTGCCAGTCGCCACCCATCAGCACGGTGCCGCCACGGGTGCGGCCCGATACATCAATGCTGGCGGTGGAGGTGAGCTCAATCTCATCGCCCTCCAGCGCAATCTTGCCGCCTTGGTTGCTCAGGCTGGTGGCTTGCAGGCTGCCGCTGTTTTTAATGACACCGCCTTGCAGTTTGTTCACCGCCACGGCGGACAAAATAATTTGCCCATCGGGCGCTTGCACGGCAAGCTTGTTGTCAATCAGGCTGGCAATGGCCGATGCGGTGGTGGTGATGCCCGACAAACCTTTGCCGTCGGCGATGCTGAGGCTAACTTGTTCCCCCGCCGCAAACGCCACGGTGCCCGCACGGGCCACCACCACGCCGCTGTTTTGCACTTCGGGCGCAAGCAGGGCAATGTAGCCACCCAGGCTGGCGCTCAGGTTACCTTGGTTGATCACGCTGGCGGTGCTGCCGTTGCGGTTGAAGGTGTAGCGCCCCGACATGAAGTCGTCGTTGCTGATGCTGTAGGTGGTGGCCACCAAGCCACCCACGTCCACCGAGGCGCTGGGTGCAAAGTACACGCCATAGGGGTTGGTGAGAAACACCTGGCCATTGGCGTTGATGCGGCCAAACACCTGCGTGGGGTTGGGGTCCAACACCCGGTTCAAGATGACCGACTGCGCATTGGGCTGCACAAACTGCACCGTGGCACCCGTGCCTAGGTTGAAGCTGCTCCAGTCAATGATGGCACGTTGGCTGGTCTGGTTGACCACCATGTTGGAGGCGGTGGCAACGGCGCTTTGGCTGATGGTGGCTTTGCCAGCGGCCACGTTGCCGCCGGTGGGCAGCTGGGTGGTGGCAGGTGCTGTTGGGGTAGACGGTGGCGCAGGCGGCGGTTGGGCCGCCAGGTTGGACATGACAAACAAGCTCATGGCCACACCGGGCAACACGCCCGCTAGCGTGAGGGTGTTAGCAGCTTTGCCACGTCCGCCTTTTTTGGCGGTGCGGGCGGTTTCGGGCACGGGTTTCCATTGCGCGGTGGTACCAGACCACAGGAGCCGATAGCAACGGTTGAAACTCGCGTGCTCTTTCATGCGTGGGGTTTAAAAAGCCACGGTGGCGCTGAGCCAGTAGCGTGGGTTTTTGTAGGTGCCGTCTTGGTCCATGCCCAGGGTGGTGGGGTTGGGGTTGGGGCCAATGCGTTTGGCCACGGTGGCTTTGAGGTCTACGCCTTTGATGTTTTGCCAACCGAGTGAGAGGCCGTAGCCACGAATTTGGTAGTCGTTGACGGTGCTCAGCAGGGTGACGCCATCGGCCTGGTAGTTGTTGCGGTTGACGCGGGCTTTGCCGTAGTCGTAAAAGCCGTTCAAGCGCCAATGCACGTCGAGGTTGTGGCGCAACTCCGCGCTGAAGTTTTGGCCTTCCGAGCCGCCCAGGCGGGTGGCACCGCTGGCGTAGGCGCGCACGCCGGTGACGCCTTCGAGGTAGAGCTTTTCAGACGAGTCGAGGTTGGTGTTGGCCACTTGCATGGCGTAGGTGAGCGAGAGCTGGGTGTCGGGCGTCAAGGGCTGCAAGCGGCTGAGGTTGAATGCCAAGCGTTGGTAGCGGCCATCGTTTTGGGTGCCCACGGTGGAGGCCAATTTGCCGTCGACCCAGGTGAGGCCGTATTGGTGGGTGTTGCCTGCCGCGTCGATGTGGTTGCCCGACAGGGCCACGCTGGCCGCACGCGTGCTGTAGCGCGAGGTGACGCCCGAGCTGTTGTAGTTGTCGTAGTCTTTGATGTCAAAGCCCAAGAGTGCGTTGAGGTTGGTGGTTTGGCTGCGCAGCAGCGGGTAGCTGAGTTCGGCGCCCGATGTGTTGGCTTTGCCATGGCCGTCGGTGCTGGCGAGGTCGCCAATGAGGTGGTAGTTCAAACCCGAGCCACGCACTTGGGCGCGCCAGCCGTCGTTGCCCACGGGCACGCTGTAGGCGAGGCGGGTGTATTCGCTGCCGCGTGAGCGAATGGCGTTGAGCGACAGTTGGTCGCCCCAGCCCAAGGGGCTGTTGAGGCTGGCGTTCACGCTGGCGCGTGTGACGCCGGTGGAGAGGGAGCCGTTGTTGTCGCCACCCACATCGCCTTTGAGCAAGGGCTCGTCAATGACGTTCAAGGCCATGTCGGTTTCGTGGGCCGAGGCGCCGGCTTGCAAATTGCCGCTGACCATGACGCCAGGCAAGTCGTCAAGCAGCAGCAGGGCGCGGTCGACGCGCTGGGCGCTCAAGGGTTCGCCAGGTTGTTGTTGGGTTTGAAAAATTTCAATCAAACGCTGTGCGGCCATGCGTTGGGGGTGTGGCTCTTGCACGCTGGCTTTGCCAAACACGGCTTCAACGATTTGAATCGTGACCACGCCGTTTTGAATTTCTTGTTTGGGCAAATACGAGGTGACCAACCAGCCCGCGTCGCGGTAGGTTTGGGTGACTTCCGCAGCTGCGGCTTGCAAATCGTCAAAGCCCAGGGGGCGGTTGAGGTAGCTGCTCAGGGCTTGGGCCAAGGTGTCGCTGCTGACCAAGGTGTTGCCCGCAAACACAAAGCGTTGCACGGTGACGGTGGCTTGGTCGAGCTTGGCCATGGGCGGCGGCGGTGTTTCGCGGCGCTTCACGGCGGCAGGCGGTGTTTGCAGCTGGAGGCCTTGCTCAGTTTGACGCAACAGGGCGCCCGCGTCGGGCACAGCTTGGGCCCAAGCGGTGGCGAACAGCAGATGAACCGAAAGCGTGAAAACGGTGGGTGTGAAGTGACGCATGCAAGCAGGCCGGAATTTGACGAGCGTGCATTGTTGAAAAACAGCCGCGCCAGAGCCTACAGATACCTACGTTTTGAATGCAAAGGTTTTCAGATAATTTGTAGGGAGACGCAAATTTGGTAGCCCACGTTGCGAATGGACTCAATCACCACGCCAGCGGTGCCCACGTCTTGCAGTTTTTTGCGCAAGCGAACAATGCGCACTTCGAGGCTGGCTTTGTTGAGCTGTGCCATTTCGATGTCCAAAATTTGCGCCAATTGCCAGGTTTCTAAGCGCCCGCCAGGGGCGCGTGCAAAGGCGGTCAGCATGTCGGCTTCTGCCGACGACAACCGCACTTCGCCCGCAGGGCCGCTGAGCAAGAGTTTGCTCAAGCGCAGGGGCGAGGCCTGCGCATCGTCGCCCAACGACGAGGTGTTGGCGTTGGTGGCGTGGCGTCGGCGTGCAAAGCTTTGCATGGCGGCGCACAGTTCTTCAAAGTTGACGGGCTTGGTCATGTACAAGTCGGCGCCGCTTTCATAGCCCAGCACTTTGTCTTTGTTTTGCGAGCGGGCGGTGAGCATCACAATGCCCACCAGCGGGTAGACCTGGCGCAAGCGTTTGGCCAAGCTGATGCCGTCTTCACCGGGGAGGTTGAGGTCAATCACAAACACATCGACGGGGCCGCCGCCGGCTTCGTCTTCCAATTCTTCGGCGCATGACAGGCCCACCACCTGGTGGCCGCGGTGCGACAGGGCCAAGCAGGTGAGTTCGCGCAAGTCGTCGTGGTCTTCGACCACCACAATGTTCAAGCAGGTAGCCACAGCAAAAACCTCACTCGTTTTTCATCAGGGGCGTAGCGCACCACAGCGCCAATGCGTTTAGCCAAGCTGGCCACCAAGAACAGCCCCAGGCCTGTGCCCGATTGACTGAGCGCGCCGGCGCTGCGGTAGTACTTGCGAAACACTTGCTCGGCATCGGGCCATCCGGCCATGCCCGGATGGTTGGACACGCAGACTTCAATGCCATGTTCCCCGTCGGGGCCTTGGGCCGGATCGACTTGGATGCGAATGGCCGACTGGGGGTCGCTGTAGCGAATGGCGTTGTCGATCAAGTTGCCCAAGATGATGCGCAGGTACTGTTGGTCGGTCTCAACGTTGAACACTTTGTCCAACTGCAGCTGCAAGCGTTTGTCTTGCGCGTGTTGGACCTGGATCAGCTCTTGAATGAGGCGGTGAATGTCCACCACATGGTGTTGGGTTTCTAGGTTGCCTTCTTCGAGCTGGTCGGCGTCAACGCAGCGCTCAATGATGGCTTTCATGTCGGTCACGGCACGGCTGGCGTAGGTGATGGATTGCTGATGCCCGGCGGGTGTGTGCAGCGCCATGTCGATGACGGCGAGTGGGTTTTTGAGCTCATGCATGAGCATGTGCAAAAAGTGGGTTTGTTCTTCGCGCCGCTCGCGCTCCATGACGACTTGTTGTTGCGACAGGTAGAGCTGGTTGGCGACTTCGTTGCGCTGCTGTTCGATGCGTTTGGCTCGGAATTGCAGCAGGACAGTCATCAAGCCGCCCGACAAAAAGCCGTGGACGACCAGACTCAAAATAGCCCAGCTCGCTCCCTGGGTGAAGCCCAGGATAGGCAGCACACTGAAGACCACAAACGAGGTCAGAACGACGTAGTAGCCAATCACCATCTTCTTGGGTAAGCGGTAGACCAGCGCTGAGGGGTCATCGTGAATGAAGACAATGGCCAACACCACGGGCAGGCAGATGAACAGGGCCAGCAAAATGAGGTTGGCGTGCAAGGCGAGTTGTGTGTAGCCGAGTATGAGCAACGCCAGGGGAATGACGATAAGCCAGACCACGCTGCGAATCAAACGTTGCACCCAAACAGGCAGGGTGTACTCGCAGAGCAAATAGCGTTCAAACCAGATGGAGGCACCTGCTGCCGCAATGTTGGCGTAGTTGAACACGCGGTCCAGCGCTTCGGGCGCCAGCCAGTCACTGAGCAAGGTGCGGTGGTAGCCAAAGTAGGCCAGGGTGTAGATCATGACCATGCTTTGTTTGACGACAAACACGCCGTTGAGCGTGTCGCGGTCATTCAGCCAAGCAATGAGCATCCAGGCCCAAAAGACAAACAAAACCGCAAGGCTGATGGTGTAGAGCAACTCTTGAATGTGGTCCAACCGCTTGGCTTCGGGCAAGCTGACGGCTTGCACCACCATGAAGTGGGTGCTGGTGCTTTGCAGTCTGAGCCAGATGTCGCGCGCCTGAGGTTGCACAGGAATGACAAAGCCGAGGTTGCTCGACTGCCATTCGGCTTCGTTCCAAGGGGTGAGGTCGCCCGTGACGCGGGGTCGTTGAGGGGTAGGCTCGGCGGGGTCGAACAGAGTGATGCGGTCCAGAAACACCGGACGAATGCGCAACACCAGTTTGTCGCCCACCAAGGCGGTGTCTGCCCCGTCGATACGCAACCTTACCCAATGATCCGAGCTGCTGTAGCCGCGGCTCAAGGTGCCTTGGTAGGGTGTGTAGGTTTGTTGCTGCGCTTGCTCCAATGTGGCTTGGCCGCTGCGGTCTTCCCAATACGCGCTGGCCGTCACATAGTCTTTGGCGATGGCCTGTGCAGGCAGCATTAACCCGCCTGCGCAAACATAGGCGAGGAGTAGAAAAAATCGCAGGAATGAGCGTGAAAAACCGGTACGCATAAGCAAGAGGCCCCGATGCTAACGACTGGCAAGCGTGAACCCTACGTTTGCCTACATTCCATCGCCGATAATCGGGCAGGAGGCTTTCAATGACTGCTTACAACCTATTTCGTACATGCGTGTTGCTGGTGCTCATGGGCACAGGCGCAGCGTGGGCGCAAACCTTCAAAATGCCCTGCGAAGTAGAAGGCGTGATTCCTGATCTGGAAGACCGCAAGGTCAAGGCCGAGAAGGTGGTGGTGGAAATTCAGTCGATGGGGAAAAACATTTTTCTCAAGATCAACGGCTCCAAGCTCTACCAAACCCAGGCCAGCAGCCTGACCACCGAAGAGTTTGTGGGCAAGAACCTCACCACCGACAAACAAATGGGCGCCACGCGCAAGCACAAGGCGACGGGGCAAGAGTCAGAAATTCGGATTGACCGCGAGACGGTGACGCTGTTTGCGTTTCACGACATGGACTACCGGGGCCGCACGATTCGCATGCACTTCACAGGGCCATGCACGGTGCCGCAATGAGTGTGATGCTAGAACCAACACCAAAAACCGACGCATTGGCCGGTGACCACTTGCACGCCGAGGTCGATCAAGCTGCCCACCACCATCAAAGGCAGGCCAACATACACCAAGGCCCACAGCACGACCATAAGCGTCATGCGTGGTTCTTCCAGACGGTGGCCCATCACGGTGTGTTCTTTGCGGCGCAGACGAAGTTTGTTCAGCATGGTGCGAGGATTTTAGGCCGATGAACATTCACTGGGACACGCTGGCGCAAGCCGAGTGGGATGCGCACCACGCCCGCGCTGCAGCCGCACTGCAGCAAGACTGGGCGTATGGCGCTTGCATGAAGGCCATGGGCGTGACGGTGTTGCGCGCCTATGTAGAGCAAGGCGGCGCGCCAGTGGCGTTGGCGCAATTCATTGTGCGCCGCTTTGTGGGGCAGTTGGCGAGCATGGCCTTGTGTTCTGTGGGGCCGGTGTGGTTGCAGCCTCTTTCAGGCGCTGAGAAAAAGCAGGTTTATCAGGCCTTGAAGCGCAGCATGCCGTTGCCCAATTTGCGGCTGGTGGCCGTCACGCCGCAAGAGCCGTGGAGCCCAGAGCTGGGCTTGTCGCGCTGGCGCCGCGTGATGACGGGGCACAGCACGGTGATGCTGGACATCACGCCGTCGATGGACACCTTGCGTGCGCAGCTCGACAAACGCTGGCGCCACCGCTTGGGCGGCGCTGAAAACTCGGCGCTCACGATTCACAAGGTGGGTACCAATGCGGGCCAATACCGTTGGTTGCTGGACGCCGAAATGCAGCAACGTGAACAACGCGGTTTGCATGGCTTGCCGCTGCATTTCTTCGACTTGTATGTGCCTTCGCGTCAGCAGCCTGCGCAAACCATGTTGACGCTGCGCGCCGATGTGGGCCGCGACCGTGTGGCGGGCATGATGTTTTTAATCCATGGCCAAGCCGCCACTTACCAGGTGGGTTGGACAAGCGACGCGGGGCGCGACTTGCACGCTCACAACCTGATTTTGTGGAAAGGCATCGAGACCTTACGCGAGCGGGGGGTGCGTGTGCTCGATCTGGGTGGTGTGAACACCATTCGCAGCGCCGGCATTGCGCGCTTCAAAATGAGCACAGGTGGCCGAGTGGTGACCTATGCAGGCACGTTCATCTAAAGGTCGGCCAGCGCATGTTCACCGTGTCTCATTTGTCGTGCAGCCGAGGCAACAAGCCTTTGTTTGCCGACGTCAGTTTTGAACTCCAACCCGGACAGGCCTTGCATTTGGAAGGCGACAACGGTGTGGGCAAAACCAGTTTGCTGCGCATGGTGTGTGGCTTGGCACCCGCCGATGCGGGCGAGGTGCGTTGGCAAGGCCAGCCCATGCAAGACGTGGCAAAGGTGTTTCGCTCGGCCTTGTTTTACTTGGGCCATGGTCTGTCGCTCAAAGAAGAGTTGAGCGCGCTGGAGAACTTGTTGTCAGACGCTGCGGTGGCAGGACGTGCGCTGACCGAGGCGCAAGCCATGCAGGCACTGGCACGCATGGGCTTGCGTGGGCGCGAGCATTTGCCTTTGCGGGTGATGTCGCAGGGCCAAAAACGCCGCACGGCCTTGGCCCGCTTGCTGGCCAGCCAAGCGCCGTTGTGGGTGCTGGACGAGCCCTTTGTGGCGCTCGACACCCGGGCGGTAGACGGTTTGCGCGGTTTGCTGGCCGATCATGTGGCGCAAGGCGGCATGGTGTTGTTCACCAGCCACCAACCGGTGAGCTTGGTCACCACCGCAGGTGTGACGGTGGATGTGCAGCACTACCGTTTGCGGGGGGTGGCATGAACAGCCAAGCCTTCATGGCCGTGTTGCGGCGCGACTTGCTGTTGGCCATGCGCCGCAAGAGCGAGGTGCTGACTGCGGTGTTTTTCTTTGTGGTGGTGGCGGCTTTGTTCCCGCTGGGCATTGGACCTGAGCTCAACACCTTGCGCTTGGTGGCACCGGGCGTGTTGTGGGTGGGGGCCTTGTTGTCGAGCATGTTGGCTTTGCAGCGTTTGTTTGAGGCTGACTACCGCGATGGCACGCTGGAGCAAATGGCCTTGTCCCCAGCGTCCATGCCCTTACTCATCAGTGCCAAATTGCTGGCGCACTGGCTGGTGTCTGGGGTGCCATTGGTATTATTGGCCCCGGTTTTAGGATTGCAATTTGACCTCTCGGCCGATGCCCTGGTCACCCTCACGCTGGCCCTGTTGTTGGGCACCCCGATCTTGTCTTTGGTGGGCGGCATTGGTGCTGCATTGACCTTGGGTGTGCGCGGGGGCGGCGTGCTGTTGTCGCTGCTGGTGCTGCCTTTGTTCATTCCTGTGCTGGTGTTTGGCGCCGGTGCAGTGGAGGCGCAAGCCAGTGGCCTTGGGGCGCAAGCGCATTTTTCAATTTTGATGGCCATGCTGTTGCCCGCAGCATTTTTCAGTCCGCTGGCCTGTGCGGCGGCAGTGCGCATGGCGCTGGAATGACCGCACTGCAGAGTATGGCAACACACACAGGTTTATGAAAAACATCAATTGGTTTCACTACGCAGCACCGCAGACCTTTTATGGGCTGGCGGGCCGCGCGTGGTCGTGGTTCGCGTTGCTGGCCACGGTGTTGGCTGCTGCCGGTTTGTGGCTGGGCTTTGCAGTGGCGCCGACGGATTTTCAGCAAGGTGAGGGCTACCGCATCATCTTTGTGCATGTGCCTGCGTCGTGGATGTCGATGGTGATTTACTTGGCCATGGCGTTTTGGAGCGTGTTGGGCCTGACCTTCAACACCCGCTTGTCGGGCATGATGACCCGTGCCTTGGCGCCCACTGGCGCGCTGTTTGCGTTTTTGTCGTTGTGGACCGGCGCGCTGTGGGGCAAGCCCATGTGGGGCGCGTGGTGGGTGTGGGATGCACGCCTGACGTCGGAGCTGATTCTGTTCTTTTTGTACCTGGGCTACATCGCCTTGACATCGGCGATTGACGACACGCGCCGCAGCGACCGTGCGGGGGCCTTGATTGCCATCGTGGGCGCCATCAACGTGCCCATCATTTATTTCTCGGTCAAGTGGTGGAACACGCTGCACCAAGGGGCTTCGGTGTCGCTGACCAAAGCACCCAGCATGGCCGAGATCATGCTGTGGAGCATGTTGCTGATGGCCTTGGCGTTTTGGTTTTACACCGTGGCGCTGGTGCTGTACCGGGTGCGCACGCTGATCTTGCAGCGTGAACGCCATGCCAGCTGGGTGCACGAACTCGACGAGGTGAAGCCATGAGGTGGGACAGCTGGGCACAGTTTTGGGCCATGGGCGGCTATGGCGTGTATGTGTGGGGCAGTGTGGGCGTGACCGCCGTGCTGCTGGCGCTGGAGGTGCTGCAAGCGCGCTGGGCGCACCGACAAACCCTTGCGCAGCTCAAGGCTGAACAGGCTGTGGCCCAATCGTCGGCTGAGGATTTGATGTGATGAAACCAAGAACCCAACGATTTGCACTCATTGCCGCTGGCATTGTGGTGTTGTGTGCCGCCGCCGCCTTTGTGTTGAATGCCTTTCAAAGCAATTTGGTGTTCTTCTTCACGCCGACCCAAGTCAGCAAGGGCGAAGCGCCCCAAGGCCGCACCTTCCGCGCAGGAGGCATGGTGAAAGAGGGCAGTGTGGTGCGCGATGGCAACAACGTACGCTTTGTCATCACCGACACCGTGCATGAAATGCCGGTGACCTATGTGGGCCTTTTGCCCGATTTGTTCAAAGAAGGCAAAGGCGTGGTGTCGCAAGGCAAGCTGGGCGATGACGGGGTGTTTGTGGCCAGCGAGGTGCTGGCCAAGCACGACGAAAACTACATGCCTCCCGAAGCTCAGCACGCCATGGACCAAGCCGCTGCGGCCAAGGCGGCTCAGTCGGTGCAGCAGCCCACGTCCGTGAAGGCCAAGCCATGATTCCAGAACTCGGTCATTTCGCACTCATCTTGGCCGCCTTGGTGGCCTTGATTCAGGGCGTGCTGCCGTTGACGGGCACGCTGCTGCGCGATCCGCAACAGCAAGTGGTGTTGCAGTCCTTGGCACGCCCCACCGCAGCCCTGCAATGCGCCTTGGTAGCGTTTGCCTTTGGCGCGCTGGCCACCTCGTTTTTGAGCAACGATTTTTCTCTCAGCTATGTGGCGCAGCATTCCAACTCCTTGCTGCCCAAGCCTTACCAGTTCGCCGCCGTGTGGGGCGGCCATGAAGGCTCGCTTTTGCTGTGGGTGTTGCTGCTGGCCGTCTGGTCGCTGGCGGTGGCGGTGTTTTCGCGCAGCTTGCCGCTGGACATGGTGGCGCGTGTGATTGGCGTGCTCGGTTTGATTTCGGTCGGCTTTTTGCTTTTCATCTTGACCACCTCGAATCCGTTTGAACGCTTGCTGCCTGCGGCTTTGGATGGTCGCGACTTGAATCCTTTGCTGCAAGACCCGGGTTTGGTGATTCACCCGCCCATGCTCTACATGGGCTATGTGGGCATGTCGGTGGCGTTTGCATTTGCGGTGGCGGCGCTGCTCAGTGGCCGCTTAGATGCAGCTTGGGCGCGTTGGTCGCGCCCTTGGACGGTGATTGCCTGGACCTTCCTCACCTTTGGCATTGGCTTGGGCTCGTGGTGGGCGTATTACGAGTTGGGCTGGGGCGGCTGGTGGTTTTGGGACCCGGTGGAAAACGCATCGCTGATGCCTTGGTTGGTGGGTACTGCGCTGATCCACTCGCTGATGGTGACTGAAAAACGCGGCAGCTTCAAAGCCTGGACGGTGTTGCTGGCGATTGCTGCCTTCTCGCTCTCGTTGCTGGGTACCTTCTTGGTCCGCTCCGGTGTGCTGACCTCGGTGCACGCGTTTGCGTCAGACCCCAAGCGTGGTGTGTTTGTGCTGATCTTTTTGGCCGTGGTGGTGGGCTCGTCGCTCACCTTATTTGCCTGGCGCGCGCCCCGCGTGACCTTGGGTGGGCGCATGGGCTTGGTGTCGCGTGAGTCGTTCTTGCTGGCCAACAGTGTGCTCTTGGTGGTGGCCACGGCAGCGGTGCTGCTGGGCACGATTTACCCGCTCATCATTGATGCGCTGAACCTGGGCAAGCTGTCGGTGGGGCCGCCGTATTTCAATGCGGTGTTTGCGCCGCTGTTGGTGCCCACGGTGTTTTTGATGATTCCGGGTTCGGTGGCGCGCTGGCGCGATGCCAATGTGCGCGAGATTGCCCACACCTTGCGTTGGACCGCATTGGGTGCGGTGGTGTTGGCCGTGCTGTTGCCTTTTGCGTTGGGTGGTTGGTCCATCGGTGCGGCGTTTGGTTTGTTTTTAGGCTGCTGGGTGGCCTTGGGCACGCTGCAGCAAGTGCTGGCGCGTGTGCGCAAGCCCGGTCGCATTGGCGCATCGTTTTGGGGCCAGCATGTGGCGCACTTTGGCATGGCGGTGTTGGTCATCGGCATCACGGGCGTCAAGTGCTACGAGGTCGAGCGTGATGTGCGCATGCATGTGGGTGATGTGGTGACGATTGCGCCCTACACCTTCCGTTTGGATTCTTTCAGCGAAGTGCGCGGCCCCAACTACAAGGCCGTGCGCGCCGATGTGCAGGTGCTGCGCAACGGGCAGTTGATAGAGGTCTTGCAGCCTGAAAAGCGCCGTTACTTCTCGTCAGCCATGCCCATGACCGAGGCCGGCATTGATTCAGGCTTCATGCGCGATTTGTATGTGTCTTTGGGCGAGCCCCTCGACGATGCGCGCACCGAGTGGAGCATGCGTGTGTATTACAAGCCCTTTGTGCCCTGGCTATGGGGCGGCGTGTTGTTGATGGTGTTGGGCGGTGTGTTGGCTGCGCTGGACCGTCGCTATCGCAAATCTACCCAACGGGTGGACGCATGAAAAAAGTATTTATTCCTCTGATTGTGTTTGTGGGGCTGGTGGTGTTTTTGGCCATTGGCTTAAATCGTGACCCGCGTGAAATTCCATCGCCATTGCTCAACAAGCCTGCGCCTGAATTTAGCTTGTCGACCTTGGAGAGTGACGAGAAGTTCTCGCCCGCACAGATGCAAGGCAAGGTCTGGATGTTCAATGTGTGGGCGACCTGGTGTGTGGCCTGCCGCGAAGAACACCCGGTGCTGGTGGCCTTTGCCCAAAAGCACAACGTGCCGATCGTGGGCTTGAGCTACAAAGAAATTCAACCGCAAGACGAAGCCGCCAAAGCCAGCCCCGAGGTCAAGCTGCAAGTCGCACGTGAGCGCAGCGTGGTGTGGCTCAAGCGCCATGGCAACCCCTACGTCACCTCGGTCATGGACCTGGATGGCCGGGTGGGCATTCACTACGGCGTCTATGGCGTGCCCGAGACCTACATCATCGACAAGCAAGGCGTGATTCGCTACAAGCGCGTGGGGGTGGTCACGCCAGAGTTGCTGGCCGACAAAATCTTGCCGCTGATCAACGAGTTGAACAAATCATGAAACAGCTTTTTGTGCGTGGCGTGATGGCGTGCAGCGTTTGGCTGCTCGCTGCCAGCATGTCCAGTGCTTTGCATGCCCAGCCTGCTGCGCCCACCGCTGCTGCACAGGCGCCAGCGATGTCACAGACACCGCCCTTGCGTGAAGCCGCTCCGATGGCCGAAGACCCTCAGCTCGAAGCGCGCTTGGTCGACATCTCGCAAGAGCTGCGTTGCTTGGTGTGCCAAAACGAATCGCTGGCGTCTTCGCATGCCGAGCTGGCGGATGATTTGCGCCGCGAGGTGCGTGAGCTGATTCGCCAAGGCAAGACCGATCAAGAGGTCAAAGACTTTTTGGTCGCCCGTTACGGCGACTTTGTGTTGTATCGCCCCGAGGTCAAGCCCTTGACCTGGGTGCTGTGGTTTGGCCCCTTTGTGTTGTTGCTGGTGGCCGCTGTGTTTTTGGGTGTGTATTTGCGTCAACGTCGCCAGCAGGTAGCGCCTGCGGTGTTGAGTGATGAAGACCGCGCCCGTGCCCAGCAATGGCTGAAAGGTTGATGTGAACCCCGCGCTTGCTTTTATTTTGTCGGCCATGGGCTTGGTGCTCGTGGTGATTGCCGTGTTGGCTGTCAGCCTGTGGCGTGGTTCGCGCCAAGGCGCTGAGTTGGCCGCGCATTTGCAAGATGCCGCCGCCGCACCTGCCCAAGCCAATGCGGCGGTCTACCGCGAGCAATTGGCCGAGCTCGAGCGCGAATACCAGCTCGGTAATTTGAACGACGACGAATTGCAGATTGCGCGTGACGAGTTGGCGCGCCGTTTGTTGGAAGACGTGGGACCCGAGGCCTTGGCTGCGAACGATACGCCGCATGACACCCCGCGTGCTGCAACTCCGGTGGTGTGGCGCAAGCCTTGGATCCTCATCTCGAGCTTGGTCTTTGTGGTGCCTGTCTCGGCCATGCTGATGTATGCCGTGTTGGGCCAACCCGCTGCACTCGACCCCATGGCTTTGAAACAAGGCATGGACAACACGGCAGAAGTCACCCCCGAAAAACTCACCGAGATGGCCACCGCCTTGACGCGTCGTTTGCAAGACGAGCCCAACAGTGTGGAAGGCTGGGTCATGCTGGGCCGTGTGCAACGCGCGCGTGGGCAGTTTGCCGAAGCCGATGAAGCCTTGCGCAAAGCCCTCAACCTGAGCCAAGACGACAACTTGGCGATTGAGCGCGCCGAGGTCTTGGCGCAAAAAAATGGCGGCGATTTTGCGGGTGAGCCCTGGGCCATCATCCAGCGTGTGTTGACGGCTGACCCGCACCACCTGAATGCTTTGTTCTTGGCCGGCAGTGCCTCTTACTCCGAACAGAACTTCCGTTCAGCCCTGCGGTTTTGGGAGCGTGCGCGCGAAGTGGTGCCAGCCGATTCACCCGATGCGCCTGAGCTCGATCGTGCCATTGCCGAAGCCCGCGACAAAATGGGCTTGCCTTCGAGCCCTCCCCGTGCGGCCGATGCCGGTGCGACCACCGTTGCCAATGCACAAACGCGCATCAGCGGACGCGTGAGCTTGATCAAAGAGCTGGCCGACAAAGCCGCCCCCACTGACACCGTGTTTGTGTATGCCACGCCCGTGAGCGGTTCGCGCATGCCGGTGGCGATTGTGCGCACCACGGTGGCCAACTTGCCGTTTGACTTTGTGCTCGACGACAGCACCTCCATGAACCCCAGCGCCAAGCTCTCTAGCCTGCCGGAGGTGACGGTGCGTGTGCGCATTTCCAAGAGCGGTCAGGCGATGGCGCAACCCGGTGACTTAGGCGTGAGCGTGAGCCCGGTCAAACTCGGCAGCAGCGGTTTGAACTTGATGGTGCGTGAGGCCTTGCAATAAGCGAGGCAAACTCACCATGAAAAAAAGCCCAGCATGTGCTGGGCTTTTTTGTGGGCGCTGCGCGGGTTCAGAGCAGGCCGTGGGTGCGTGCAAAGTGCAGCGTTTGGGTGCGGCTCTTGACGTTCAAGCGGCGGAACAAACGCCACAAGTGAACCTTGACCGTGTGTTCGCTGATGTCGAGTTCGGCGGCGATGTCACGGTTGCTCAAGCCACGGTCGAGCATGATGATCAATTGCTTTTGGCGCTTGGAGAGTTTGGTGTCGCCCGAGACGACCACTTCCTCATCGGGATTGTCGGCAGCAAACAAACCTTGGATGGCTGCGGTGATATCAGCAGCAGGGGTAGATTTTTCGATGTACAAATCGGCACCGGCTTCAATGCAGGTTTCTTCGGCCTCGCCCGCAGGCATGGACGAGATCACGACCAACGGCACTTCGCCGTACATTTTTTTGACTTCGCTCACTGCGCTGGTGCCCTTGACGCCGGGCAACAACAGGTCAAGCACAAACAGTTCGGGTTCGCCGTTTTTGATGATGGCGGCTTGCAATTCGCTGAACTTTTCCAATTCGACAACTTTGGCCGCAGAACGCATGCGACGCAACAACATGGCGATCGCTTGGCGAACTAAAGGATGGTCGTCGATGATGTACATACTCATTTTCATTACTCCTGCTGAATACTTAGTAGTTTAGCCCCATTGCCTGACGCACATCCTTCATGGTTTCCCGGGCTGTGATGCGAGCTTTTTCAGTACCTGCATCGACGATCTCACGCACAATTTTGGGGTTGCTGATGTAGGGCTCGGCGCGTTCGAGCATGGGTTGCTGTTCACGCAAGATGGCTTCGATGATGGGTTGCTTGCAGTCCAAGCAACCAATGCCTGCGGTGGTGCAACCTTGCGAGACCCACTGGCGTTGGCCTTCGTCGGAGTAGACCAAGTGGAATTGCCAGACCGGGCATTTGTCAGGATTGCCAACATCGGTGCGCTTGATGCGTGCGGGGTCGGTGGGCATGCGCTTGACCTTGTGCTCCAAGGTGGCGCGGTCTTCGCGAATGGCGATCGAGTTGTTGTAACTCTTGCTCATCTTGGCGCCATCGAGGCCGGGCAAGCGGCTGGCTTCGGTCAGCAAGGCTTGGGGCTCGGGCAAGATGACTTTGCCTGTGCCCTTGAAGTAGCCACCCAAGCGCTCACGGTCTTGTGCGTCCAATTCAGGCGCGGAGGCGATGTAGCCCATGGCGCCTTCGAGCGCCTTGGCGTCACCGGTTTCTTGGTAGGTCTTGCGTGATTTTTCAAACCGCTTGACGCTGTCTTTGGGCAGCTTGGCCAGCGAGGCTTGCACTTTCTCTTCGGCGTTGATTTCACGGCCGTACAAGTGGTTGAAGCGGCGTGCGGCTTCGCGGGTCAGCTCGACGTGGCTGGCTTGGTCTTCGCCCACCGGCACGTACTTGGCTTTGTAAATCAAGATGTCGGCCGCTTGCAGCAGCGGGTAGCCCAAGAAGCCGTAAGTGGCCAAGTCTTTGTCTTTGAGCTTTTCTTGTTGGTCTTTGTAGGTGGGCACGCGTTCCAACCAGCCTAAGGGGGTGCCCATGGCCAAGAGGGTGAACAGTTCGGCGTGCTCGGGCAAACGGCTTTGCAAGAAGATGGTGCATTGGTTGGGGTCTAGGCCCGCAGCCAACCAGTCGATCACCATTTCGTAGACGTTCTTCTCGATCACCTCGCGGCTCTCGTAGTGCGTGGTCAGGGCGTGCCAGTCGGCCACAAAGTAGTAGCAGTCCATCTCCGACTGCAAGCGCACCCAGTTTTTCAGGGCGCCGTGGTAGTGGCCAAGGTGCAAGGCGCCGGTGGGGCGCATGCCAGAGAGAACGCGTTCTTTCATGGGATTCTTTACTTCAACAAAAATGCCAAGGGGCTGAGCATGAGGCTCAGAACTTCAAAGGTCAGGCTCATCAGCGGGTCCATCCACAGGGTGTCGACCACCTTCAACACCACCAGGGCGATGACGATGTACATGCCCCAGGGTTCCACCCTGGATAACCACACGGCTTGTTTCCAAGGCAGCAAGCCGACCAAAATTCGCCCGCCATCGAGTGGGGGCAGCGGAAACAGATTGAAGGCAAACATCACCGCGTTGACTTTGACGCCAGCTTTGCACATTTCAACGAAAAAGCGTTCTTCGATGCCATAGCCCACCAAGGCGTACATGGCGATGGCCCAGACAAAGGCTTGCACAAAATTGGCGGCCGGACCGGCCAAGGCGACCCAAATCATGTCGCGCTTGGGGTGGTTCAAATTGCCAAAACGCACCGGCACCGGACGCGCATAGCCGAGCAAAAAATTGCCGCCGGTGGCGAGGTAGAGCACCACGGGCATCACCAAGGTGCCCATGGGATCGATGTGGGGCATGGGGTTGAGCGTGACGCGGCCTTGCATCCAAGCGGTGTCGTCACCGCGCAAATGCGCCACATAGCCGTGTGCTGCCTCGTGCAAGGTGATCGCAAAGATCACGGGCAGGGCATAAATCAGAATGGTTTGGATCAGGTCAGGAAAATTCACGCCGCCATTGTCTCATCCCACACACGGTGCTTCGCATGACAGTTGGGTCACAAACCCAAGGCAGAAAGCGGTCCGCGCCCCAGACGGATCAACACGGGTTCCCCCCCGCCATCCATGGGCGTGAGGTCGACCACGGTGGTGGGTTCGAGGGGGCAAGCGCCGGCGTCGATCACGGCGGCGAGTTCGTGTTCAAAGCGGTCGCGAATTTCTTCGGCGTCGTTCATGGGATCGGTCTCACCCGGTGGGATGAGCGTGGTAGCCAAGAGTGGGGCACCGTGGAGTTCGAGCAAATCAAGCAGGGTTTGATTCAGCGGCACACGCAAGCCAATGGTTTTGCGTTGGGGGTGGCTGACGCGGCGTGGCACCTCTTTGGTGGCTTCCAAAATGAAGGTGTAGGCCCCGGGCGTGGCGGCTTTGAGCAAACGGTATTGGCGGTTGTCGACGCGGGCGTAGTTGGCCAGCTCTGACAAGTCGCGGCACATCAGGGTGAGGTGGTGTTTGTCGTCGACTTGGCGAATGCGGCGCATGTGCTCAACCGCCGATTTGTCGTCCAAGTGGCAAACCAAGGCGTAGCTGGAGTCGGTGGGCACAGCGACCACACCGCCGCGCTCCAACAAGGCGACAGCTTGCTTGAGCAAGCGCGGTTGCGGGTTGTCCGGGTGGACTTGTAAAAACTGAGCCATGCGCTACCTGTGTCAGTGAGAGGTGTGGCGTTCGCGCGTGCTCAACCAGCCGGCGCCCAGGCCGCACATGGCAATCAGCAACATGCCCATCACCGCGATGTGATCCGGCACATGCGAGAAGACCAACCAGCCGCCCAAGGTGGCAAAAGCAATGTTGCTGTAGAGCACCGGTGTGACGGTAGACGCAGACGCACGCGAGAACGCGACGATCAGCAAATAGTGGCCCATGGTGCCCATCAAACCCACCACGCACATCAACACCCATTGAAACAGGGTCAGCTCGGTGGTCCATGTGCTCAGCACCATCACCGACGCAATCACGGTGCCTACCCAGCCGGTGTAGATGTGCATGGTGATCGGGTTTTCGGTTTTGGCCATGTGACTGGTCAAGGTTTGAAAGCAGGCGTAGCACATCACCATCACCAAGGGCAACCAAGCTGAGCTGGCATCCATGCTGCCGCCAGGACGCACGATCAAGAGGGCGCCCAACAAGCCACCGATCACAAACAGCCAACGCAAACGCGAGACATGTTCTTTCATGAAGCAGCGCGCCAAGATGGTGACCATCAAGGGGGTGAGCATGGCGATGGCACTGAACTCGGCCACCGGCATGCGCCGCAAACTGGCAAAGGCCAACACGCTGCAAATCAGCAGCAAAAAGCCACGCAGCATTTGCAGCTTGAAGCTTTGGGTTTGAAACAGCGTCATGCCGCGTCGTGGCCACATGACCGCTGTGGTGGCCACGGCTTGAAAGGCGTAGCGAAACCACAGCACCATCAGCAAGGGCACACTGGCGATGAGAAATTTGTTGGTCGTGTCGAGCACCGCGAAGCACGCCATGGCGATCAAGGCATAGGCCATGCCGGAGTACGCGAGTTGGCGGCTGGCTGGCGTCATTGGATGCGGTGGGACAGCAGCTCCCACACGGGCGTCAGCTGTCCGGGCAACCAAGGCAAGGTGCCCAAGTCGATGCGGCTCTCGTCTGGGCTGTGAAAGTCGCTGCCGCGCGAGGCCACAAGGTTGAACTCGCGCGCCATGTCGGCGTACTTGAGGTATTCGGGCGGGGTGTGGCTGCCAGTCACCACTTCAACGCCTTGGCCGCCGTGGGCTTTGAATTCGGTGAACAAGGCGTACTCTTCGTTGGCGGTGAAGTTGTAGCGGCCTGGGTGGGCAATCACGGCCGCGCCACCGGCTTGGGTGATCCATTGCACCGCGTCTTTGAGCGCGGCCCAGCGGTGCGGCACAAAGCCGGGTTTGCCTTCGGTGAGGTAGTTGCGAAACACCTCGGGGGTGTCTTGGCACACGCCGGCTTCGACCAAAAAGCGGGCAAAGTGGGTACGTGAAATCAGCTCGGGGTTGCCCACGTATTTGAGCGCGCCTTCGTAAGCACCGTGAATGCCCACTTGCGCCAAGCCTGCCGACATTTCTTGCGCGCGCTCGCTGCGTCCACCGCGGGTGCGCTGCAGACCTTGCACGATGCGGGGGTCTTCGGCATCAAAGCCCAAGCCGACGATGTGCACGGTTTGGTTGGCGAAGGTGACGGAAATTTCGGTGCCGGTGAGGTACTTCATGCCCTGCGCTTTGGCAGCGGCGGCGGCGCGGGCTTGGCCACCCACTTCATCGTGATCGGTCAAGGCCCACAACTCCACACCATTGGCTTTGGCGCGTGCAGCCAAGGCCTCGGGGGTGAGAGTGCCATCCGAAACCACGGAATGGCAGTGCAGGTCAGCGTTGAGGATGGAAGTACTCACGCCCTCATTGTAGGCGGGGCAGGGCGGTGCGTGCATTGGCGCAGGTGACAGCCGCCACCTCAGCCACCGAGATGCCACGCAAATCCGCCAGCACCTGGGCGATGCGCGGCAGCTCGGCGGGGCTGTTGCGTCCTTGGGACTGGCCAGCGCTGCGTTGCTCGGCGGTGGTGTAAAGCCAATGCGGTGGAATGTCGGGCGCATCGGTTTCGAGCACGATGGCCGACAGCGGCAGCTCCACCGCCAACCGGCGCAGCTGCAAGGCCCGGTCGTAGGTCAGCGCACCACCAAAGCCGAGTTTGAAACCCAGCGCGATAAAGGCTTGGGCCTGTTGCAGGCTGCCGTTGAAGGCGTGGGCAATGCCGCCCACCACGGGCGTGGTGCGCAAGCCCTTGAGCAGCGGGTCGGCCGATTTGCGCACATGCAAGATCACGGGCAAGCCGTGCTTTTGCGCGAGCTGGAGCTGTGCGGTGTAAAGGCTTTGCTGATGCGCCCAGGCCTCGGGCGTGCTGAGGCTGGGCACAAACCCATCCAAACCAATTTCACCCACGGCCACCAAACGGGGGTCGTCACGGTGTTGTTGCAGCGCGCTGTCGAGTTGTGCCAAATCTGCGTCACTGGCTGGCGGTGTGTACAGGGGATGAATGCCCAGGGCGTACACATCGCCTTGTGCGTGCGCCAGTGCGCGCACGCTGGCAAAGTTGGCCGCGTGTACCGCAGGAATCACGCACTGGCTCACCCCTGCGGCGCGCGTTTGTGCGTGCACCTGCACACGGTCGGCATCGAACTCGGCAGCGTCGAGGTGGCAGTGGGTGTCGATGAAAGATGGTGTCAATGAAGGCATGGTGTGGCGGCCCCCACTCGCTTGTGTGGCTTTAGGCCGCCAAGGCAGGCGCTGGCGCCAAGTGACCTTGCACCAAACTCAGTTGGCGGTCGCAGCGCGCGGCGAGCGTGTGGTCGTGGGTGACCACCACAAAGGCCGTGCCTTGCTCGCGGGCCAGTTGCAGCATGAGCGCAAACACCTGATCGGCTGTTTGACGGTCCAAGTTGCCGGTGGGCTCATCGGCCAGCACGCAAGCCGGGCGCGTTACCAAAGCACGGGCAATGGCCACCCGCTGGCGCTCGCCGCCTGAGAGTTCTGCCGGGCGATGGTGCAGGCGTGTACCCAGGCCCACGGCTTCGAGCATGGCTTGCGCTTGGGCGTTGGCCTGTGCGCGGTCCAGGCGGCGAATCCACAAAGGCATGGCCACGTTGTCGAGCGCGGTGAACTCAGGCAGCAGGTGATGGAACTGGTACACAAAGCCCAGATGCGCATTGCGCAAGGCGCCGAGTGCGGTGGGGTTCAGCCCGGCCAACGCATGCCCCATTAACGAGACGGTGCCTGTGGTGGGCGCATCCAAGCCGCCCAGGATGTGCAGCAAGGTGCTTTTGCCCGAGCCCGAGGAGCCCACGATGGCCAAGGTTTCGCCCGCCTGGACCGATAGGTCCACGCCTTGCAACACGGTCACGTCCAGCGGTCCTTCGCTGAAGCGGCGGCTGAGGTGGTGGGCCACCAGCACGGGTGCGGTGTTCATGGAGGACGTCCGGTTATTCATAACGCAACGCCTGTGCAGGGTTGATGCGGCTGGCGCGCCAGCTGGGGTAGAGCGTGGCGATGAAAGCCAAAGCCAAGGAGATCAGGGCAATCGGCCAAATGTCGGCGGCTTGTGGGTCGCTCGGCATGCGGCTGATGAGGTAAATGTCGCGGGGCAAAAAGCTCGCGCCCAACAGCTGTTCAATCGCGGGCACGATGACATCGATGTTGAAAGCCACGCCCAGGCCCAGCAGCAAACCGCTCAAGGTGCCCAACACGCCGACGGTGGCGCCTTGCACCACAAAGATGGCCATGATGCTGCGTGGGCTGGCACCCAAAGTGCGCAAGATGGCAATGTCCGCACGTTTGTCAGTGACCGTCATCACCAGTGTGGTGACGAGGTTGAAGGCCGCCACTGCGACGATGAGGGTGAGGATGATGAACATCATCCGTTTTTCGACCTGTACGGCCGCAAACCAGCTGCGGTTTTGGCGCGTCCAGTCGCGCACGATCACATCGGGCCCGAGCTGCGCGGCCAAGTCAGCCGCCACGCTGCGGGCCTGTTGGCTGTCTTTGATTTTCAAGCGCACGCCGCTGGGAGCTTCGAGGCGGAAGATGCGCTGCGCGTCGTCGATGTGCAGCAAGGCCAAGGAAGCGTCGTATTCGTAATGGCCGGAGTCAAAAATGCCAGCCACGGTGAGTTGTTTGAGGCGTGGCATCACACCTGCTGGCGTGACTTGGCCACCCGGCGCCACCAAGGTGATGTGATCGCCCACGCGCACGCCCATGGACACGGCCAACTCGCCGCCGAGCACCACGTTGAAGCTGCCAGGCTGCAAGGTGGCGCGCACTTGCGCTGGCATTTGCAAGGTGAAGTCGGTGACCTGGGTTTCGAGTTCGGGCTCAATGCCACGCACCATGGCGCCGCGCATGTCTTCGCCACGCGCCATCAGCGCTTGTTGTGCGACGAAGGGGGCGGCAGCTACCACGTCTGTGTTTTGGCGGGCTTGGGCCATCAAGGCGTTGACATCGGCAAAACCTTCGCCACCGGGGGCGAGCAGCTCAATGTGTGACACCACGGCCAGCATGCGGTCGCGCACTTCTTTTTGAAACCCGTTCATCACGCTCAGCACAATGATCAGTGCGGCCACGCCCAAGGCAATGCCCAGCATGGACACGCCCGAGATGAAAGAGATAAAGCCGTTGCGTCCCGCTGCCCGTCCGGCGCGGGTGTAACGCCAACCAATCAGCAGTTCGTAGGGGAGTTTGGAAGAGGTGCGTTGCATGTCAAGGCCGATTGTGTCATCACGGACAATAGCGCTCATGTCCTCTGTGTTTTCCACGCCTGTGGCGTCCACCCTCTTGCTGCCCTTTTCCATGTGGACGGCCCATGGCGCTGAAGCGTCGGTGTTGGCCAAGGCCGAGCTGCCGCATTTGCGGGCCTGGTTGCAACAGGCCCAATGCGTGGCGGTCGATGTGGACGCACCCGTTGCGCCTTTGCTGGCCACCCTCACCCCCCCGCATGAACGCGCGTGGGCCCAGGCCATGGGTTGGTCTTTGCCCGATGGCATCTTGCCTTCGGCTGCGCAGGCCGCACACGCGCAGGGCCTGCAAGCCCACAACCCAGACGCGGCATGGGCGTTCATCTCGCTGTGCAACTGGCATGTCAGCAACGGTCAAGTCACTTTGAGCGATCCCGCACATTTGCAGATCGACGCGGCCACCGATGCTGCGTTGTTTGCGAGCCTGCAACCGTTTTTGGCCGAGGACGGCGTTCAGCTGCACCCCTATCTGCCTGGGCAATGGCTGGCGCAATCGCACTGGTTTGCCGATTTGCCCACCGCCTCGCTGGATCGGGTGATAGGCCGCAACATCGACCCCTGGTTGGTGGGCGGCGAGTCGCCCAGTGGCGCGGCCAAACAGTTGCGCCGTTTGCAAAACGAAGTGCAGATGCTGCTCTACACCCACCCTGTGAACGAAGGTCGTGGCCTGACCCTCAATTCGTTTTGGGTCCATGGCACAGGCGCGCTGCCTGCACACACGGCGCCCGATGCCACATCCGCACCGCAGGTGGTGAACAGCTTGCGCAGCAGCGCTTTGCAGCAAGACCTGATCGGTTGGTTGGATGCTTGGCGCGAGGTCGATGCCGAGGTCATGGCGCCTCTGCGCGAGCGTGTGTTGGCAGGCGAACGCCAGCGCTTGGTGCTGTGCGCCGAGCATGTGTTTCATGTGTACGACACCGTCACGCCCAGCCTGTGGCAACGTGTGCGTCGGCACTTCGTACCCACTTCTTTAGACACTGTGTTGGCCGTTGTGCCTGTGAAAGATTGAGCCTCATGCACTTTATTCCCCGGGACATGCCACCGCGCAGCATTTGGGCGCTGGAACAAGCGGGCGTGCATCCGCTGCTGGCGCGTTTGTACGCAGCGCGTGGCGTGAAAGAGGCGGCCACCATCGATGCCTCGCTGGCGCATTTGCTGCCGCCCACAGGCTTGAAAGGCATTGAAGCGGCAGCCGTGCTGCTGGCCGATGCCATGGCTGCGAACAAAAAACTCTGCATCGTGGCCGATTACGACTGCGACGGTGCCACCGCCTGCGCCGTGGCCTTGCGCGGCTTGCGTTTGTTGGGTGCGCGCCAGGTGAGCTACATCGTGCCCGACCGTGTGGTCGATGGCTACGGCCTCACGCCCGCGATTGCCGAACGCGTTCAAGCCAGCGGCGCTGATGTGTTGATCACCGTGGACAACGGCATTGCCAGTGTGGACGGCGTGGCACGGGCACGCGAACTCGGCTTGCAGGTGGTGGTGACCGACCACCATTTGCCCGCTGCGGTGTTGCCCGAGGCCGACGCCATCGTCAACCCCAACCAACCTGGCTGCAGTTTCGAGAGCAAAGCACTTGCCGGTGTGGGCGTGATGTTTTATGTGCTGCTGGTGTTGCGTGCGGAGTTGCGCACGCGCGGGATTTTTACTGCAGAGCAGCAGCCCAAGTTAGACACCTTGTTGCCACTCGTTGCCCTCGGCACGGTGGCCGACGTGGTCAAGCTCGACGCCAACAACCGCCGCTTGGTGGCGCAAGGTTTGGCACGGGTGCGCAAAGGCCAAATGCCTGCGGGCATGTTGGCCTTGTTTGCGGCAGCGGGGCGCCAAAGCGCCACCTGTACCTCGCAAGATTTTGGGTTTGCCTTGGGGCCACGCATCAACGCGGCGGGCCGTTTGTCGGACATGACCTTGGGCAT
>CANGIQ010000017.1 GCA_947453965.1 Comamonadaceae bacterium | reverse complement strand
TTGCTGCGCACCGCACAGTTCACCGAAGACGCAGGCCCCATGGCTCACCCTGTGCGGCCTGACAGCTATGTGGAAATTAACAACTTCTACACCGTCACGATTTACGAAAAGGGGTCGGAAGTCGTGCGCATGATGCAAACGCTGTGCGCACCCGCCATCACCAGCAGCGGTACCGAAGGTGGCTTGGCCCACACCGGCCGCGAAGGTTTTGCCAAAGGCATGACGCTGTACTTCCAGCGCCACGATGGCCAAGCCGTCACCTGCGACGACTTCGCTCAAGCCATCGCCGATGCCAACCCCAACTCGGCCCTGGCCACGCATTTGACACAGTTCAAGCGCTGGTACGCCCAAGCGGGTACCCCCCGCGTGCAAGCCACGGGCAGCTACGACGCCACCACCCGTCGCTACACCCTGACCTTGAGCCAAAGCTGCCCACCCAGCCCTGGCCAAGCGCACAAAGAACCGTTTGTCATTCCGGTGCAAATGGGCTTGCTTGAGAGCAATGGCCGCGAGGTTTTGCCCAGCCAATTGCTGGTGCTCACCGAAGCCACGCAAAGCTTTGAGTTCCACGACTTGCCCATCACCGATGGCCAAGCCCCCGTGCCTTCGTTGCTGCGTGACTTCAGCGCACCGGTGGTGCTGGCCATGGACTTCACAGCGGCGCAATTGCTCACCCTGTTGGCGCACGACACCGACCCCTTCAACCAATGGGAAGCCGCACAACGCCTGTGTTTGAACGCAGCGCTGGCTGCGGTGAAAGCCGATGCCCCCCCCACCCAGGTGCTCGATGCGGCCTTGGTCGACGCCCTGCGCACGGTGCTGCGCCACCCCAGCTTGGACGCGGCGTTCAAAGAACTGGTGCTCACCCTGCCCGCAGAAACCTACATCGCAGAACAACTGGAAGTGGTCGATCCACAGCGCATCCACGCCGTGCGTGAGGCCATGCGTGCCCAACTCGCCCACGACTTGCATGACGACTGGGTCTGGGCCTTCGAGAACCACCGCGACAGCGGCAACTACCGCCCCGACCCGGTATCCAGCGGACGCCGCGCCTTGAGCGGCATGGCACTGACCATGCTCTGCTTGGATGCCCGCCGCAGCGGTGACACAACTTGGCCAGGTCGCAGCTTGCAGTGCTTCAAAGACGCTCACAACATGACCGACCGCTTCAATGCCTTGAGCGCCTTGGTCAGTGCGGGCCATGAACTGGCTGGTGACGCCTTGCAGCGTTTTTACAACCTGTTTTCACGCGAAGCCTTGGTGATGGACAAATGGTTTGCCCTGCAAGCCGGTGCCTGCGACCGTGGCGGCAACGTGCTGCCTGTGGTGCGCCACCTCATGCTGCACCCCGATTTCCACATCAAAAACCCTAACCGCGCACGCAGCCTGATTTTCAGTTTCTGCAGCGCCAACCCCGGCGCCTTCCACCGCAGCGATGCGGCGGGTTATGTGTTCTGGAGCGAACGTGTGTTGGAACTCGATGCCATCAACCCGCAAGTCGCAGCACGTCTGGCCCGCGCCTTGGACCGTTGGCGCAAACTGGCCGAACCGTACCGCAGCGCGGCACACGAAGCCATCCAACGTGTCGCTGCGAAAACCGATTTAAGCAACGATGTGCGTGAAGTCGTCTCGCGCGCCTTATCTCACTAAGTATCACTGAGTCACTGAATCACTGAGGACCCTGTCATGAGCATTTCACTCACCCGCTATCTGGTCGAACAACAGCGCGCCAAAGGCCGCATCCCGTCGGAGCTGCGCTTGCTGCTCGAAGTCGTGGCCCGTGCCTGCAAGAGCATCAGCCACGCCGTCAACAAAGGCGCCTTGGGTGACGTGCTGGGCACTGCTGGCAGTGAAAACGTGCAAGGCGAAGTGCAAAAAAAGCTCGACATCATCGCCAACGATGTGTTGATCGAAGCCAACGAATGGGGTGGTCACTTGGCCGCCATGGCGTCCGAAGAAATGGACAGCATTCACATCGTGCCCAACCGCTACCCTCAGGGCGAATACCTCTTGATGTTTGACCCACTGGACGGCTCCAGCAACATCGACGTCAACGTGAGCATTGGCACCATCTTCAGCGTGCTCAAAAAAGTCGACCCCAGCAAAGGTGTGAGCGAAGAAGACTTCTTGCAGCCCGGCACCCAACAAGTGGCGGCAGGCTACTGCGTCTACGGCCCGCAAACCACCCTGGTGCTCACCGTGGGTGACGGCGTGTCCATGTTCACCCTGGACCGCGAGCAAGGCTCTTTTGTGCTGACGCAAGAAAACGTGAAGATCCCTGCCGACACCAAAGAGTTCGCCATCAACATGAGCAATATGCGCCACTGGGACGAACCCGTGAAGCGCTACATCGACGAATGTCTGCAAGGCGAAGAAGGCCCACGTGGCAAGAACTTCAACATGCGTTGGATCGCCTCCATGGTGGCCGATGTGCACCGCATCTTGACCCGTGGCGGCGTCTTCATGTACCCCTGGGACAAGCGCGAACCCGGCAAACCCGGCAAGCTGCGCCTGATGTACGAAGCCAACCCCATGAGCTGGTTGGTCGAACAAGCCGGTGGTGCATCGACCAACGGCCATCAACGCATTTTGGACATCCAACCCACCCAACTGCACGAACGTGTGAGCGTGATCTTGGGTTCGAAAAACGAAGTCGAGCGCGTCACCAGCTACCACGCCAAAGCCTGATCAACGCCATCAGGCGTTCTCACCCAAAGCCCAACTGAGGTTGGGCTTTTTGTTTGGCTTGAAAACCGTTTTGCACCCATGACCTCTTCGCGCGCCGGCACGCTCGGCATTGACTTTGGCACCTCGAACTCCGCCGTGGCCTGGGCAGCCCCGGACGGCACAGCGCGTCTGATTGCGCTCGAAGGCGATGCACTGGCCATGCCCACCGCTGTGTTTTACAACGCCGAAGAAGGCAGCACACATTTCGGGCGTGAGGCCATCACCCACTACCTCGAAGGCACCGAAGGGCGTTTGATGCGTTCGCTCAAAAGCCTGCTGGGCAGCCCCTTGCTGCACGAAACCACGCTCATCAACAACCAGTTGGTGAGCTTTCAAGACATCGTGACCACTTTCTTGGCAGCTTTGCGCCAACGCGCCACTGAGAGCCTGGGCCACACCCCGCAAAGGTTGGTGATGGGACGTCCGGTTCACTTCGTGGATGACGACTTGGCGCGCGACCAGCAGGCTCAAGCCTCGCTGTTGCAGGCCGCACACGCGGTGGGTTTTCAAGAGGTGTCATTTCAGCTCGAACCCATCGCTGCGGCGCTGGACTATGAACGCCGACTCAGCCACGAAAGCACGGTGTTGGTGGTGGACATCGGCGGGGGCACTTCTGACTTCACGGTGGTACGTTTGGGGCCTGAGCGCATGACACGCACTGACCGAACGTCCGATGTGTTGGCCACCACCGGCGTGCACATTGGCGGCACCGACTTTGACCGCCAACTCAACCTCGAGCACGTGATGCCCTTGCTGGGCTATCGCCACCTCGGCCCACAAGACCGCCCAGTGCCCAGCAGTCTGTTCATGGATTTGTCGACCTGGCATTTGATCCACTGGCAATACCAACCGCGCGTCATCAGCCATGCCCAAGGCCTGCGCAGCAACTACACCGACGAGCATTTGCATGCGCGTTTGATGCGTGTGCTGCAAGAACGCCACGGGCACCACATTGCCCACGAGGTGGAGCAAGGCAAGATCCGCTGCTCCTTGCAAGACCAAGACACATCATTGGACTTGTCCTTCCTGGAACCTGAGTTGCTGGCCACGTTGCATGCCCACGCCATGCGCGACCACCTCGCCCCCTTGCTCAGCCAAGCCGTCGCCTGCGCACAAGCTTGCGTACAAGCAGCAGGTTTGCGCGACAGTGACTTGGATGCGATCTACCTCACCGGTGGTTCCTCGGCCTTACGCCCGTTTCAGCGGGCATTGCAAGCAGCATTTGCGCAGGTGCCTTTGGTAGAAGGCGACTTATTTGGTGGCGTAGCCTCGGGCTTGGTGTACAGCCGCTGAGCGTCAAGGCGTGTGGGCAGGATTCAGAACAAGCCCGCGCCTGCGTGCTTTTTGAACTGCTCGACAAACATCAAGGCGGCAGGCGTCATCTCGGCACCTTCTTTGGTCAAGGCCACGATTTCGCGCGACACGCTGGGTGAGACCAAATCAACCGTAGCAACCGCTGTGGTTTGCGACAAAGTTTGGGCGCGAGAAATCGCGTAAGAGGGCAAGACCGAAATGCCCTCGCCCTCGCTGACCAAGCCGAGGGCGGTGGCCACTTGCGACACCTCGTAGGCCGGCTGGATGTGTTTGTTCCACTTGGCAAACGCTTTGTCCACCAACACGCGCAAACCGCTGCCGTGGCGCATCAAGATCAGCGGTTCATCGAGCAGGTCTTGCCACTCCACCTCGCGCTGCTGCGCCAAACGGTGCGCGCTGGGGCACACCACCATCAGCTTGTCGGTGTAGACCGGTGTGGCCAGCAAGTCGGAGGTGTCACTGCTGGCCGTGCACACGGCCATGTCCACCTCGCCGCGACGCACCAGCTCGGGCAACGACGCCACCGGTTCGTCCAGCAAGGCCACCTTGACCTGCGGGTTGTGCAAACGAAAACTCGCAATCACTTTGGGAAACAAGGCACTCGCCAACAAGGGCGACGCTGCCACGCGCAAACGCCCGGCCTTCACATGCTGGGTGTTTTGCAAAGAGGCAATGCCCGCTTCTAACTGCGCAAACACCTGCTGCACGGTTGGCAAAAACTGCTGACCCGCCTCGGTCAACACCAGGCGACGGGTGGTGCGGTCGAACAAGCGGGCACCCAAATCGTCTTCCATGCCACGCACCAACATCGACAGGGCCGAGGGCGTGAGGTGCAGCTTGTCGGCCGCACGCGTCATGCTCGACTCTTGGGCCACGGCCAAAAAGGCGCGCAGTTGTCTCAAACTCAAATTGGAGGCAGCGATCTTGGAACTCATGGCCCGAGTTTATGCCGCCAAGACGCCGCCCATGTGCCGCCAACGCACACCCCTGATTCGACAAATTGGCTGCACGATTGTTCAATTTATATCGCCCCACGCGGGGCTTGGGTTTGATCAAATTCAGTCCTGATGCACACCCACCCCGCTTCTCCAGCCCGCCGCGCAGCGGCTGCCCATGACGGCGCAGCAACGCACGCGGCATCGCCTGCGTTGCTGCGACGCGAAGACAACGCCTTGCTGCGCGGCAGTGGCTGTTTCGGGCAGGATGTGCAACTTGCCGACGCCTGCCACATCGCCTTTGTCCGCAGCCCGCAAGCGCATGCGCAACTGCTGGGTATCGACAGCAACGCTGCCTTACAGATCGACGGCGTGCTGGCCGTGCTGACCAGCGCCGAACTCGGCCAGCATGTGATGCCGGCCCACAACCCCTTGCTGGATGTGGTGCAAGACACCGCCTTTCCTTTGCTCGCCCACGCGCAAGTCGCCTACGTGGGCCAACCGGTGGCCGTGGTGGTGGCCACCAGCCGCGCCGCCGCACGTGAAGCCGCAGGCGCTGTCACCCTGACGCTGCACAGCCTACCCCCGAGCAACGATTTCGCCAGTGAAGACGCCACCACACGCACGCAACACAAAAGCGGTCAGATGCCCGCAAGCAGCACGCATGTGGTGGAAGCACACATCCGCTCCCCACGCGTGAGCGCCATGCCCATGGAGCCCCGCGCGTGCAGCGCCATGCTGCATGACGCAGAAGCAAACAGCCCACACCGCATCACCGTGTGGCTGGGTACGCAAACGCCGTCTCGCGCCCAGGCCGATGTGGCCCGTGTACTGGGCCTGCCCACCGAGCATGTGCGGCTCATCAGCCCCGATGTGGGCGGTGCGTTTGGCGCCAAAGCATCAGTCAGCCCCGAAGACTTGCTGACCGCCCTCACGGCACAGCACATGCAACGCAATGTGCAATGGCTGGCCAGCCGTTCCGACGACTTTGTGGCGGGCATGCAAGGCCGTGGCTCAGTGCTGCAGGGCTGCTTGCATGCCAACGACCAGGGCGTGTTGGAAGGCCTGTGGGCGCGGCTTCATTTCACACTCGGTGCCTGGTTGCCATTCTCGGCCGTGGTGCCGCTGCGCAACGCCGCGCGCATCTTGCCCGGGCCTTATGCGCTGACGCACCTCGACATTGAAGGCCTGGCCACCCGCGCGCATGCGGCGCCCGTCAACATCTACCGCGGTGCCGGACGCCCCGAAGCGGCCTTGTTGATGGAAACCTTGATCGAGCAGGCCGCACGTCAATGCCAGATCGATCCGGTGGACTTGCGCTTGCGCAACCTCATTCCAAGCCAGGCCATGCCCTACACCACACCGAGTGGCGAAGTGCTGGACTCTGGCGATTACGCCTTGGCCCTCCACAATGCCTGCGAGCAGTTCGGCTACACGCATGCACGCAACCAGCAAACCCAACGCCGCCAACAAGGCGAGCTGGTGGGCATTGGCCTGGCCTTGTACATCGAGCCCTGCGGTCAAGGCTGGGAGTCGGCCCGCGTGACCTGGCATGAGAACGGCCGCGTCACCGTGGCCAGCGGCGCACCGGCGCAAGGCCAAGGCCACGTCACGACGTTTGCCCAATTGGCTGCTGACATCTTGGGCAGCGATGCCGCTAATGTGGACGTGCATTTGGGCAACACCGCCTTGTGCCCTGCGGGCACCGGCGCCTTGGCCAGCCGCAGCACGGCCATTGGTGGCAGCGCCATCGTGCAAGCCTGCCGCGCTGTGTTGGTACGTCGAGAAGCTGGCGATGCACTACCCATCACCGCGGAAGAAAAATTCACGTCCAACGAAGCCTGGAGCTACGGCTGCGTGATTGCGCAAATGCGCATCGACGCCGACACCGGCACACCCACCATCGAGCGCATCAGCTGGGTCGACGATGCAGGCCATGTGCTGCAACCCCAGCTGGTTCACGGCCAATTGATCGGCGGTGCGGCTCAAGGCTTGGGCCAGGCCATGATGGAGCGCCTCATCTACGACGACCAAGGCCAGCTCATCACCGGCTCTTTGATGGACTACGCCATCCCGCGTGCCGACAGCATGCCGCCGATTGAGATCAGCAGCCTACACACCCCCAGCCCTAACAACCTGTTGGGCGCCAAAGGCGTGGGTGAAGCAGGCTGCATTGGCGTGCCTGCTGCCTTGATGAATGCCGCGCGTGATGCGCTCTCGCCCTTGGGCGAATTCGATTTACAACTTCCCCTCACCTCAGAACAGCTCTGGCATGTTCTGTCGACCCATTTTGAAAAGGAAACCCCATGAAATACAAAAAATCAGAAGCCAAAGAATACGCACGCGAACACATGGTGGGCGTGTGGGCGGCCAACCTCACCCCCTTCAACGACGCCTTGCAGCTGGACGAAAAAGCCTACCGCGAGAACCTCCACCACTGGGTCAACGACTTGAAGCTCGGTGGCTTGTTCATCGCGGGCAAACAGGCTGAGTTTTTCTCCATGTCCATCGCCGAGCGCAAGCGCTTGATTGACCTGTCCGTCGAAGTCGCCAGCGACGCGGGCAACCGCAACGGCGCGGGTGCCTGTGGCATCGTCACCTCGTGTTCAGACACCAACCTCGATGTGGTGTTGGAGCTGGCTGAGCACTCGAAAAACGTCGGGGCCGACTATGTGATCGTGCACAGCCCCGTGCTGCACTTTGGCGCCGACACCGACGAAACCATTTACGAGTACTACCGCTACTTGTCCGAAAAAATCGACCTCGGCTTGGCCATGTGGAACCACCCCGACTGCGGCTATGTGATGAGCCCTGAGCTGTGCGCCCGTATTGCCGAGTTGCCCAACGTCGTGGCCATCAAGTACAGCACCGACCGCGCCAAATACGCACGCCTGACCGAGATGGTGGGCGACAAAATTCACGTCAGCAACCCCGATGAACCCGATTGGTTAGAGAACATCATCGAACTCGGTTGGAAGCTCTACCTCTGTTCCACACCACCTTTCTTGTTGCAGTCTAAGGTGGACCAGCGCATGAACGAGTACACCCAACTCGCCTTCGCGGGCAAGTTTGACGAAGCGCGCAAAGTGCGCGACAGCTTGAACCCGGTGCGCGAGGCCATCAAGCACAGCAAGCCCAAGGGCAAGCCCCAAGCTCATGGCAAATACTGGCAAGAACTGCTGGGCCAACACGGTGGCCCGGTGCGTCGCCCCTTGCTGCAATTGACCGAAGCCGAACGCGAAGCTACCCGCCAAGCCTTTGCGCAGTGCGGTTTGCGCACCGCCTGACATGCACACACCGCTGCAACTGCACGTCAACGGCCAAGCCCTGCGCTTGGATGTGGCGCCGTCGCGCTTGCTGCTGGAGGTGTTGCGCGAGGAATGCCAGCTCACCGGCACGCACCAAGGCTGCGACACCGCCCAGTGCGGTGCCTGCACCGTGCTGGTCGATGGTGCCGCCGTCAAGTCGTGCAACCGCTTGGCGGTGCAGTGCAGCGGGCAACACATCACCACCATTGAAGGCGTGGCGCCCAACGACGCCGAGCTGCATGTGATGCAGCAATGCTTCAGGAAGCACCACGCCCTGCAGTGCGGGTTTTGCACCCCGGGCCTAGTGATACGAGCCCTGGCCTTGGTGCATGAAGATGTGCCCGCCGAAGACCAGGCCGTGCGTCATGCCCTATCGGGCAATTTGTGCCGCTGCACGGGCTATGAAGGCATTGTCAAAGCGGTGTGCGAAGGCCTGACCTTGTTGCGCGCGCAAGCCAGCACCCCAGCTCAAGGCCACGCCTAGCCATGCAACACACCGGCTACTTTCGCCCCCAAAGCTTGGCCGAAGCCCAAGCCTTGCTGGCTGCGCACCCCGATGCACAAGCCTTGGCCGGTGGGCAAAGCCTGCTCGCGGCCATGAAGCTGGGTCTGTGCCAGCCCACGCATTGGGTGGACTTGCAAGACCTGCCGGAGTTGCAACACATCACACGCCACCACGACCACTTGTGGATCGGCGCCATGGTCACACACGAGGCCGTAGTCCACAGCGCAGAAGTTCAAGCCTGGTGCCCCCTGCTCGCGCACTTGGCAGGTGGCATTGCCGATGCGCAAATACGCCATGTGGGCACCTTGGGTGGTTCACTCGCCAACAACGATCCTGCGGCTTGTTGGCCTGCGGGCGTGCTAGCCTGTGGCGCCACCGTGGTCACCACCCAGCGCGAGATACCCGCCGATGATTTTTTCATCGGCTTGTTCACCACCGCTTTGCAAGCGGGCGAGTTGATCTTGGGTGTGAAGTTCCCACCCGTTGCCTCGGGCCATTACCTCAAATATGAACAAGCGGCATCGCGCTTTGCCCTCGTGGGCGTGGCCGTGACCCGCAGCGCCCAACACATGGTGCGCGTGGCCGTCACAGGCCTGGGCCAAGGTGTGATGCGCTGGCAGGCCGCCGAAGACGCGCTCAGCGCGCAGTGGCGCGTGTCCGCTTTGGATGGCCTGTTCCTCGCCGACACAGAGGCCATGGGCGATGTACACGCCAGCGCCAGCTACCGCGCCCATCTGGCCGCCGTGTTGTGCCGCCGTGCCGTGGCACACCACACCGGTGAATCACCCACCATGCCGCGTGGGGCCAAACCGCGTGCCACCCCATCTGTTCAAACCACCGTGCATGCCACGCCACCCGGCCACACCCTGCAAGGCGAGCATGTGTTGAACGCCGACTTGCTCCAAGTGTGGCAAGCCCTGCTCGACCCGACCATCTTGCAAATGAGCATCCCGGGCTGCTCGGCCATGCGTTTGCTCAAGCCCAATCACTATCAGGCCACGGTCAAGGTGGGGCTTGGCCCGGTCTCGGCCAAGTTCGAAACCCTGGTGCAATTGCACCCCGACATCGCACCCACGCCAGGTTCTACGCAAGCGCGCTGTGGTTTGGATGTATCGGGACAGGCCGGTGCGCTGGGCAGTGGTCAAGCGCATGTGCAGGTGCAGTTAGAACAAATCGGTCCACACACACGTTTGCATTGGTCGGCTCAGCCACAGTTGCAAGGCACCTTGGCGCAATTGGGCAACCGCTTGGTGCAAGCCAGTGCACAGCGTTTGAGTGAACAATTTTTTGAACGCTTTGCACAGGCTCTATCGGGTGAAGCACCGAGGGGTGGTGCCTGGTTTTTCTTTTATGCTTTGTCTCAACCGCTGCGCCGCTGGTGGCAGCACTTTTTCAGGAAATAAAGTCCGATGACTTCTTCTCACGACGCGCCTCGCCATGACCATTACAGCGCCCCGCTGAACTTTCAACACTGGACAGATGAGCACGCCCATTTGCTCAAGCCTCCCGTCGGCAACCAACAGATTTGGAAGAACTCCGATTTGATTTGTACCGTGGTCGGTGGCCCCAACCAGCGCACCGACTTTCACGTCGATCCGTTTGAAGAGTACTTCCACCAGTTCAAAGGCAATGCCTCGTTGCTGATTGCCGATCGTGGCAAGTTCGAGCGCGTGCATTTGCGCGAAGGCGATGTGTTTTTGCTGCCCGCTTTTGTGCGTCACTCACCCCAACGCCCCGAAGCAGGGAGCATGTGCACCGTGATTGAACGCACCCGCCCCGTCGGTGTGGTGGATGCCTTTGAGTGGTACTGCGCCGAGTGTGGCCATCTGGTGGCCCGCCGCGAGCTGCAACTGCAAAGCATTGTGGAAGATTTGCCCAAGGCCTTCGCCTCGTTTTACGACACCGCCGACAGCGAACGCACCTGCCCGCATTGCGGCACGGTTCATGCTGGCAGAGACTGGCACACTTGGCACCAGCGTTGCGCCCATAATTTCCCCAACACGACACTTTGATTTTTTGAACAACACAGGAGACTTCCCCCATGTCACAAACCACCCTCAAAGCCATTTGCGCAGCCGCCATTGCCACCTGTGCCTTGGCCAGCACCTCGGCCTTAGCTCAAGTGAAGATTGGTTTCATGTCCACCTTGTCAGGCCCAGCGGCCTCCTTGGGTCAAGACATGTACGACGGCTTCATGCTGGGGGTGGAGCATGCTGGTGGCAAGCTGGGCGGTGCCGCGATTGAAGTGCTCAAGGAAGACGACCAGCTCAAGCCCGAGTTGGGCGTGCAAATCGTCAGCAAGTTCATCGAGCGCGACAAGGTGGACATCGTCACCGGTGTGACCTTCTCCAACGTGATGATGGCTGTGGCCAAGCCCTTGGCCGATGGCAAAGCGGTGTTCGTGGGCTCCAATGCCGGTCCCGCACCTTTGGCCGGTGCCCAGTGCAATGCCAACTTCTTCTTTACCTCTTGGCAAAACGACATGCAAGCCGAAGTGGTGGGCAAGTACGCCACCGACAAAGGCTACAAAAACGTCTACATCATGGCGCCCAACTACCAATCGGGCAAAGACAATGTGGCAGGCTTCAAGCGTTACTTCAAAGGTGGTGTGGCGGGCGAGGTCTACACCACCGTCAACCAACCCGACTACTCGGCTGAAATTGCGCAAATGCAAGCAGCCAAGCCCGACGCCCTGTTTGTGTTCTACCCCGGCGGCATGGGTGTGAACTTTGTCAAACAAATGCGCCAAGCCGGTTTGCTGGGTCAGATTCCGTTGTTGTCGGTTTCCACCACCGATGGTTCGACCATTCCGGCGCTGAAAGAAACCGCACTCGGCGTGATCTCGGGCACTTTCTGGGGCCCTGACTTCAACAACGCCGCGAGCAAAAAGTTTGTCGCCGACTTCGAGAAAAAATACAACCGCATTCCTTCGCAATACGCAGCACAGTCGTATGACTCGGCCTTGTTGATTGACAGCGCCTTGAAGAAAACCGGTGGCAAAGCCACGGACAAAGCGGCCTTGGCTGCTGCCCTGCGCGCCGCCGACTTCAAGTCGGTGCGTGGCAATTTCCGTTTCAACAAAAACGGCTTCCCCATCCAGGACATGCACGTGTTTGAAGTGGCCAAAGATGCACAAGGCCGTGTGTCGCTCAAAACTGCCTCGACACCACTCAAAGACTTGGCCGATCCGTATGTGAAAGATTGCCCGCTCAAATAAGCACCACACGCTCTGCATGAGTTTCAATTTACTGTTGGCACAAAGCCTCAACGGGCTGCAGTTTGGCGTGCTGTTGTTTTTGATGGCCGCGGGCTTGACCTTGGTCTTCGGGATCATGAGCTTCATCAACCTCGCCCATGGCGCGCTCTATATGTTTGGCGCTTACTTTGCAGCCCTGGTGTTTGCAGCATCGGGCTCGTTCGCATTGGCTTTGTTGGCCGCAGCACTCGGCGTGTTTGTGTTGGCTGCGCTGCTCGATGCCGGCGGCCTGGCCGTGCTGCACAAGCGCGACCACCTCGACCAAGTGCTGGCCACCTTTGGCATGGTGTTGTTCAGCAACGAGTTTGTACGCTGGGCCTGGGGCAACTCGCCCTTGTTCATGGACACGCCCGATGCGCTGTCGAACTCGGTGCAAATTTTGGGCTTCAACTACCCCGCTTACCGCTTCGCCATCATCGGCGTGGGCTTGGCTGTGGCGCTGGGCTTGTATGCGCTGATTGAGCGCACCCGCATTGGCATGCTGATTCGTGCCGGCGCCAGCAACCGCGAGATGGTGTCTGCACTGGGTGTGAATATTGGCTGGCTGAACCGTTTTGTGTTTGCCTTGGGCGCAGGCTTGGCCGGGTTGGCCGGTGCCATGGTGGGCCCGATTTTGTCGATCCAACCGGGCATGGGCGAACCGATTTTGGTGCTGACCTTGGTGGTCATCGTCATCGGTGGCATTGGCTCGATTCGTGGCGCATTTTTAGGCGCCCTGGTGGTCGGTGTGGTCGACACGCTGGGCCGTGTGTTGCTGCCGATTTGGTTGCGCGAATTGTTTGACGCCTCGGTGGCCAATGCCGCAGGCCCGGCGCTGGCCTCCATGGGCGTGTATTTGTTGATGGTCTTGGTGTTGGCCTTCAAACCCGATGGCCTGTTTCCTGTGAAGGCCCGTCAGCAATGAGTACGCCTCACGCACCCACGGGCACACCCTTGCAAGCCACATCACGCACAGGCTTGCGCACCGCCTTGGCGGGTCTGCTCATCGCCGCCCTGGCCGCTGTGCCGTTGTATGCCTGGTTCACCCAAGACGTGTACGCCCTCACCCTGTTTGGCCGTATCTTGGCCTTTGGCTTGGCCGCGCTGGGCTTGAACTTGGCCCTGGGCTTTGGCGGCATGGTCAGCTTGGGCCACGCCATGTACATGGGCTTGGGCGCTTATGCGGTCGGCATTTTGTCGAGCCTGGGGTTGCACTCGGGTTGGTTACACATGGCCACGGCTGTACTGGTGACGGTGCTGGTTGCCGCGCCCTTGGGCTGGGTGGCGCTGCGCACCCAAGGCATTGCCTTCATCATGATCACGCTGGCGTTTGCACAGCTGTTTTATTACGTCTTCGTGAGCCTCAAAGCTTTTGGCGGTGACGACGGTATCAGCTTGCAGCAACTCAGCGATTTCGGATTTTTAACGGGCAACAAATTTGCCATCTATGTGTCGTTGCTGCTCACCGTGCTGGTGGCCCTGTGGGTGTTGCAGCATGTGGTGGACTCTCGCTTTGGCTTGGTCTTGCGTGCCACCAAAGTGAATGAGCGACGTGTGCAGGCCTTGGGGGCGCGCAGTTTGCCCTACCGCATCACGGCCTATGTGATCTCGGCCGTGTTGTGCGCCTTGGCAGGCTTCTTCTTGGCCAACCTGACTGGCTTTGTGTCGCCCGCCATGATGACCTGGGCGGTCTCAGGCGAGCTGATTGTGATGGTGCTGTTGGGTGGCATGGGCAGCGTGTTTGGTCCTGTGGTGGGGGCTTTTGCGCTGCTGCTGACCGAAGAAGGTTTGAAGCTGTTGACCGAGCGCTGGCCCATGATTTTGGGCCCGCTGATTGTGTTGATCGTGGTTTACCTCAAGCGCGGGCTTTGGGGCCTGCTGGAGGAGCGCTGAGATGAGCAGCTTGTTAGAAGTACGCGGCTTGGTGAAAAACTACGGTGGCCTGCGCGTGACCGACCAGGTCAACATCAGCCTCAAAACCGGACACATCCACGCCCTGATTGGCCCCAATGGTGCGGGCAAGACGACCTTGGTGAACCAAATCGTGGGCGAGGTGCGCAGCGATGCGGGCCAGATTTTTCTCAAAGGCCAAGACATCACGCATTGGTCGGTGGCCAAGCGTGCACGTGCGGGTTTGGGCCGGTCGTACCAAATCAACGCCATCATTCCTGAATTCACCGCCTTAGAAAACGTGTTGCTGGCCGTGCAAACCGCGCAAGGCCACAACTTTCATTTCTGGCAAGCCGCCACCGCACAGCGCGATTTGGTGGAACGCAGCGACGCCGTGCTGGACCTGCTGGGTTTGCTGCGCTTGCGCCAGCAACGCGTGCGGGATTTGTCTTATGGCCAACAACGCCAAATTGAATTGGCCATGGCTGTGGCGTCGCAACCCGATGTGCTGTTGCTGGACGAACCCATGGCAGGCCTGGGCCCCGCCGAAACGCAACACATGATCGATGTGTTGCAAGGCCTGCGGCAGCAGTTTGCGATTTTGTTGATCGAGCACGACATGCATGCCGTGTTCTCGCTGGCCGATGAGGTCAGCGTGCTGGTCTATGGCCAAGTGGTGCTGTGCGACACGCCAGAGGCGGCGCGTGGCAGCGAGGTGGTGCGTGAAGCCTATTTGGGCGATGAGGCGCTGAGCGCATGAGCACGCCGCTGTTAGAAATACGCCACGCCACCAATGGCTACGGCGCCAGCCAGGTGTTGTTTGACATGGGTTTGTGCGTACACGCTGGCCAATGCGTCAGCCTGCAAGGACGCAACGGCATGGGCAAAACCACCACCCTCAAAAGCCTCATGGGCTTGTTGCCGCTGTGGCAAGGGGAGGTGCTGTGGCAAGGCCAGGCCATTCAACAGCTCCCTCCGCATCGCATCGCGCAGCTGGGAATTGGCTTGGTGCCAGAAGGTCGGCAGATTTTTCCCAACCTCACGGTGTGGGAAAACTTGGTGGCCACGGCGCGCCCTGCGCGCGCGGGCCACAAGGCCTGGAACTTGGAGCGCGTGTACGCCTTCTTTCCGCGCTTGGCCGAGCGCCAAAACAACTTTGGCAACCAGCTTTCGGGCGGCGAACAGCAAATGCTGGCGATTGGCCGCGCCTTGATGACCAACCCCCAGCTGCTGATCTTGGACGAAGCCACCGAAGGTTTGTCGCCCCTGATTCGCGAAGAAATTTGGTCCGCCTTGAACGTGTTGCGCAGCGAGGGTTTGTCGATCTTGGTGACCGACAAAAACATGCAGCAATTGCTCACCTTGTGCGACGTGCACTATGTGATGGAAAAAGGCCGCTGCGTGTGGTCGGGTGACTCCGCAGCCTTTCGCGCAGACGCCAGTGTGCGTGAGCGTTATTTAGCGGTGTAACTTGATCATGAATCACACAGACAATTGTGACGTTTTACTCACACGGCTAAGCCCTTGTATATTTCAGAACAGAATGCCAACCGATGGCGACTGAAGGAGGCATCATGAGGACGAAATACAGCTACTTTTGGGCCCTTCTGTACCTTTACGGCGGTTCGACCTATGCCAACCGCTACGAGAGCGATGCTGCTGGCGGTGGGTATGGTGGCGGTGGCAGCTCAATTGGGACATTGATCCTCTGGTTAATTGGTGCAGCCATTACGATCTACATCTACATCAAGTCGTACAGATTGTTTTCCATTGGAGGCATCGAGCCAGACCTGTTTGACGGTGACAGTCCAGTCTTTCCTGTTGCCGTTAAGCTTGGGCTTGTTGCTCTGATGAGCATCCCTGTCATGTTTATAGTCGCTAACTGGTTCGGCAATGGTGGCTACGTTGCATTAGTATCACCAGCAATTGCCTCCGCTTTGTTGGGAGCCTTTGATGCCAAAAGGTTTCAGTCAAGTGACATCAAGCGGCTCAATGAACGAAACGAACGAGCTGAGAAATGAGTGACCAAGGTATCGGGTTCTATCGCTACAGGATGTAGCTTTACGTTGATCTCAACGTCTTAAACAGCTCAAGAAAACACTATAGCCAGCCCTCATGCCCTAACTTCAGATTCTTGTCCTGCTGTCGTTTTCCACCAAGTCGAAAACGACAGCATGTGGAGTAATCAGTAGGACTAAATTGGTGACATGAGGGTGAAGCTGGCCATCTTTAACGTACTAGCGTGCAAATTCAGCGATGAACTCTTAGATGGAAAGACGAAACGCACATGGTTCTTGATTCGCTCATCATCTGACATAAAGCAACCCGAGCGATTCATCAAGACGGCTAAGGAGTGTGAAAAAATTGAATATTGACGTCTAGTGGAATGAAATGACGCAATCGCCAGTTGACTGCTAACTGTTAACTTAGCCAAACACCACTGGTGCAAAGTGGCGCTCCACCGTCGCCAACAAACTCAGGCCGACCACCCAGGATGTTTTGGGGTTGTCCGGTGACGGACGGTTGGTGATGTCGGCATGCATCTCACCAAACGCGCCCGTGGCACGCACTCTGTGTGTGTTGCCCTTGGCCTGTGGGTCGACCACGATGCGCACTTGCGTGCGCTCAAAGCCCGTGCCTGCCAACGCCAGGCTGGCCGCCACGTTCAGGTTTTGCGGATAGCGCAACGCAGCTTCGCGCGCATGGCCATCAAACAACACCACGTCCTCGGTCAGTGGCTGTGTCACGCCAAGGCGTTGCAGCTCATCGGCCCAAGCCGACGGCGGTTTGCGTGACTCGTAGACCACTTGCGTGTCCGGCAAGTCGCGCACGGCACGGATGTAGTCGAGCGCGCCAATCGCACCGCTGGGGAAAATCAGCTTCCCCCCGCTCTGCTCAGCCGCTTGGCAGATTTGCTGGAAAAACGCCTCGTCAGCCATGGCACCCACCGACACGGCCACAAACGACAGGCCTGCGGCCAAACACGCTTGCGCATACTGGTGCACCGCATGGTGACCCGCCGCTTCCACCACCAAATCGGGTTTGAATTGCAGCACCTCGTCCATGCTCGACAAGCCCGTCACGCCCGCAGGCAATTTGCCCAACGTTGGTGACCCCGCACGCAGCAGCACCGCCAACACGCAATCGGCACCATGCCTTTCTCGCAAGCGTTGAATCAACTCGGCTGCAATGGCACCGTAACCGATGATGACCAAACGTGCTTTCATGAGGAGGTGTCCGTGTGTAAGGCGCGGTTGAGGCCAAAGCCTGTGCCCTGGGGCAAATCGCCCCCGGCATGCACGGCCACTGCGCAGTATTTGAATTCAGGAATTTTGCCAAAGGGGTCCAAGGCGGGATTGGTCATCAAGTTGGCCGCCGCTTCGTAATAGGCGAACGGCACAAACACCGCGCCCTCAGGTGTGCCGTCGTCACGGCGCACCCGCAACACCACCTCGCCGCGGCGTGAAGCCAGGGTGATCACATCGCCCGCGGTCAGCGCCAAGCGCTGCAAGTCGGCACCGCACATGGACGCCGTCGCCATGGGCTCAATGGCATCGAGCACGCTGGCACGGCGCGTCATGCTGCCGGTGTGCCAATGCTCCAGCTGACGCCCGGTGATCAGCACAAAGGGGTAGTCGGCATCGGGCAGCTCGTTGGCGTGAATGAGGCCAGCGGGCATCAAGTGCACGCGGCCATCGTCGGTGGCGAAATGCTCTTTGAACATCGTGGTCTCACTCACATCGCCCTCGTGCGCGCAGGGGTAGGTGACGCTGGACTCTTGCTCCAAGCGTTGCCACGAAATGCCGCCAATCGCCGCATGCATGGCTTGGCGCATTTCGTCATACACCGCCGCCACACCGTGGTGTTCGCCTTCGTAATGCCAATCGAGACCCATACCTTGGGCGATTTGCTGAATGATCCACAGATCAGCCCGTGCATCGCCGGGGGGGTCAATCGCTTGTCGGCCCATTTGCACCATGCGGTCGGTGTTGCTCACCGTGCCGGTTTTTTCGGGCCACGCGGTGGCGGGCAGCACCACATCGGCCAGCCAGGCCGATTCGGTCATGAAGATGTCTTGCACCACCAGGTGCTCCAGCGAGGCCAAGGCGTGACGCGCATGGTTCAGGTTGGGGTCACTCATGGCGGGGTTCTCGCCCATGATGTACATGCCGCGCACCTTGTGCGGATCGCTGTCATCGGCCAAGATCTTGCTCATGATTTCCACCACGGTGTAGCCGGGTTGTGCATCGAGTGGGGTGTTCCAGAACTTCTCAAACCAGTCATGCACCGCCGGGTTGGCCACGCGTTGGTAGTTGGGGTACATCATGGGAATCAGCCCCGCGTCGCTGGCCCCTTGCACATTGTTCTGCCCACGCAGGGGATGCAAGCCAGTGCCCGGTTTGCCCATGTGACCGGTGATGGACGCCAGTGCAATCAGGCAACGCACGTTGTCGGTGCCGTGCACATGCTGGCTCACACCCATGCCCCACAAAATCATGGCAGCCTTAGCTCGGGCATAGGCGCGCGCGACCTCGCGCAGCGTCTGTGCGTCAATGCCGCACACCGGAGCCATGGCTTCAGGACTGAAATCTTTCAGATTGGCTTTGAGCGCATCAAAGTTGTTGGTACGATCGCGAATAAAGGCTTCGTCGACCAAGCCTTCTTCGATGATGACGTGCAGCATGGCATTGAGCAGGGCCACATCGGTGTCGGCCTTGAAGTGCAAGGCACGCCAGGCGTGCTTGCCCAAGTCGGTGCCACGCGGATCGGCCACCACAATCTGGGTGCCACGCTTGGCCGCGTTTTTCATCCACGTCGCAGCCACGGGATGGTTGGAGGTGGGGTTGGAGCCGATGACAAAAATAAAGTCTGAATGCTCGACGTCGTTGACCTGGTTGGTCACCGAGCCCGAGCCCACGCCCTCCAACAAACCCGCTACGCTGGAGGCATGGCACAAGCGGGTGCAGTGGTCCACGTTGTTGGAGCCAAAGCCTGTGCGCACCAGTTTCTGAAACAAATACGCTTCTTCGTTGCTGCCCTTGGCCGAACCGAAACCGGCCAAGGCCTTTTTGCCATGCGTGTCGCGCAGTTGTTTCAGCTTGCCAGCACCCAAGGCCAAGGCCTCTTCCCACGTGGCCTCGCGAAACACCTGTGACCAATTGGCCGCATCGTGATTCAGGTGGGCAATCGCTTCGGGGTCTTTGGGTACACCGGCTTTGCGAATCAAGGGCACGGTCAAACGCTGTGGGTTGTGGATGTAGTCAAACCCGAAGCGGCCTTTGACACACAGGCGGTTGTGGTTGGCCGGACCATCGCGTCCGTCCACGCTGACGATGCGGTTGTCTTTGACGTTGTACGTCATCAAACAACCCACACCGCAGAAGGGGCAGACTGAATCCACCTTTTTATCGACCGCTTGCGAGCCTACATGGTCTTTGGGCATCAAGGCGCCGGTGGGACAGGCTTGCACACATTCGCCACAGGCCACGCAACTGCTCAGGCCCATGGGGTCGTTCAAATCAAACGCGATGTGGCTGTGCGACCCGCGTTGGGCGTAACCAATCACATCGTTGACCTGGGTTTCGCGGCAGGCGCGCACGCAGCGTGTGCATTGGATGCATGCATCCAAGTTGACTGCCATCGCAGGGTGCGACGCATCGGGAACAGGCTGTTCGCGACGCAGCGCACGCAAAGCCGGACGCACGCTCACGCCCATCCGATCAGCCCATGCACTCAACTCGCCATGTTGACCAATGGGTGCATCAGGCATGCCCACACCCGCTGCGACGGGAGATGCGCTGGGTGACGATTTCGCGCCAGCGTATGAGGAACCCGGCACATCTTCCGTCGCAGCAGCGGTAGAAGTTGCATCGTTCCACTTGTAACCCGCATCTGGCATGTCAGACAGCAACATCTCCAACACCATCTGCTGACTCTTGACCGCACGCGGACTCTTGGCCAAAGCCTCCAAGCCCGCAGTCGCTGTGCGGCAGCAACTCGGCGCCAAAGTGCGCTCGCCTGCGATCTCGACCACACAGGCACGGCAGTTGCCATCGGGGCGCAAACCGTCCTGATAGCAGAGGTGGGGAATGTCGATCCCATGCCGTTTGGCGGCGTTCAGAATCGACTCGCCTTCGTAGGCATGCAGGGTCTGTTGGTCGAGCTTGAATTCGACCATGGCAGGCGCCAGCTCGGCTACTTTTTGAGGGGCGTTCATTTACACAATCTCCTGCGTAAAGTATTTTTGAATGCTGCGCACCGGGTTGGGCGCCGCCTGGCCCAGGCCACAAATCGACGCATCGGCCATCACTTGGTTGAGGTCGTCCAAGGTGGCGTTGTCCCACACCGGGGCTTGCATGAGCTGCACGGCTTTGGCCGTGCCCACACGGCAGGGTGTGCATTGGCCACAGCTTTCGTGGGCAAAGAAATTCATCATGCTGAGCGCGGCGTCGCGGGCTTTGTCGTGTTGGCTCAACACAATCACGGCGGCAGAACCGATGAAGCAGTCGTAGGGCTGCAAGGTGTCAAAGTCCAGCGGGATGTTGTTCAGGTGCGCAGGCAAGATGCCGCCCGATGCGCCACCAGGCAGATAGGCATACAAGGTGTGGCCATCCAACATGCCACCGCAATACTCATCAACCAGCTCTTGCAAGGTAATGCCTGCAGGCGCGAGCTTGACGCCGGGTTGTTTGACACGACCACTCACGCTGAAGCTGCGCAAGCCTTGGCGCCCATGACGGCCAAAGCTGCTGAACCACTGCGGGCCTTTTTGCACAATGTCACGCACCCAATGCAGGGTTTCTAAGTTGTGCTCCAGGGTGGGCCGGCCAAACAGGCCCACTTGCGCAATGTAGGGCGGGCGCATGCGGGGCTCGCCGCGTTTGCCTTCGATGCTTTCAATCATGGCCGACTCTTCGCCGCAGATGTAGGCGCCTGCGCCGCGTCGCAATTCAATCAAGGGCAAGGGACATGGCGGATTCGCTTGCAGCGCGGCCAACTCCTTGTGCAGCATGCCGCGACAACCGTGGTATTCATCACGCAGGTAGATGTAGACGGCATCAATGCCCACCACCTGTGCGGCGACCAAAATGCCTTCTAGAAAGCGGTGTGGGTCGCGCTCCAAATACGTGCGGTCTTTGAAGGTACCTGGCTCGCCCTCGTCAATGTTGACAGCCATCACGCGCGGCGCGGGTTGGTCGCGCACGATGCGCCATTTGCGTCCGGCCGGAAAGCCTGCGCCGCCCAAGCCACGCAGACCTGAGTCCTCCATAGCCTTGAGCACCTGCTCGGCATCGGCTGTGCCTGCATGCAGAGCCGAGGCCAAGGCGTAGCCGCCATCGGCCAGGTAGTCCTCTAAATCGATGTAGTCGGTGGTGTTGCCTTGTGTATGTTGTGCGCTCACCGCCTGCGCCACGCGTTCGGGGGTGGCGTGTGGCACAGCGTGCTGGTGCACCACCGCCACCGGCGCTTGCTCGCAACGGCCCACGCACGGCGCGCTGATCACGCGTACCTCACGACCCAAGATGTCGGGCAGTTTGTCCAGCAAAGCTTTGGCGCCGCCCATCTCGCAACTCAGGCCGTCGCATACGCGCACCGTCAGGGTCGCAGGCACGGCATCGTCTGCGATGACCTCGAAGTGGTGATAAAAAGTGGCCACCTCAAACACCTCGGCCTGCGACAGCTGCATGTCGTGCGCCAGGGCCACCAGGTGACGTTCGTGCAAACCGCGGTAGCTGTCGTTGAGTTGATGCAGATGCTCAATCAGCAAATCACGCCGGTGCGGCGCGTGGCCTATCAGCGCGCGCACCTCATGCAACGAGGTTTCATCCGCTTGTCGTCCTTTGAGGTGACGAATGCGACGCAGGGTGTCGCGCAACTGATCAACGGACGTGGTCTGGGCATGCATGGCGCTTGAAAGGGTGTGTATTTTGATGGTCTGTATTTTCCCGCTAAGCAGATGCTAGCGGGTGCCTTGTTCGCTCTATGATTCTCCTCTATGAAATACTTGAATTGGCCCATGCCCGCCCTGCTCGCTTGGAGTTTGGCTTGGCTGTGTTTTGAAGTGTTGAAGACCCTCGGCCTGCCCGAATGGGTGGCCATGGTGGCGGCCACGTTCCTGGGGGGCGCACTGACCACTTTGGTTCACACCCGCATGCGCCGCGCCTTGGTGGTGCTGGGTTTTCCGCTGTCCATGCTGGCCTCGTCGAGCAGCTTTGCCATGCCCTCGATCGGCTGGTTGCTGCTGCTGGGGTTGATTGTGTTGATCTACCCCCGCAAAGCCTGGCGTGATGCGCCGCTGTTTCCCACCCCCAAAAAAGCCCTCCAAGAATTGCCCGAGCACATTGCCCTGGGTGGCGGCGCACGCATTCTGGACGCTGGCAGCGGCCTGGGCGACGGCTTGATTGCGCTGCGCGCTGCCTACCCACGCGCCGATTTGAATGGCCTGGAGATGAGCTGGCCGCTGCGCATTGTGAGCGCCTTGCGTTGCTCATTTGCGCGCATTCGCCAGGGCGATATTTGGTTGGCCGATTGGCGCAGCTACGACATGGTCTACATGTTTCAGCGCCCCGAGAGCATGCCGCGTGCGGTGGAAAAAGCCGAAGCCGAATTACGCCGTGGTGCTTGGCTGGTGAGTTTGGAGTTTGAAGCCCGCGAGCTGGTGCCCAACGCCGTGGTCCACGGCAAAGATGGCCGCCCGGTGTGGATGTACCAGCTGCCGTTCAAGCGCGTGGCGGAACGTGCGCTATAAGTTGCGCTGTAACGCGCGAGATGACCCGCAGCTTGTCGATGCGGCGGCCATCGAGATCGACCACCTCCAGCACCCAATCACCGCACTCCACCCGCTCGGCCACTTCAGGCAAATGGCCGCTGATGGCCATCACCAAACCGGCCACCGTGTTGTAGATGCCACGGTCTTCATCGGGCAGCTCGCGAATTTGCAAGCGGGCTTTGAACTCGCTCACCGGCATCAAACCGTCCACCAACCAACTGCCGTCCGCAGCTTGGGTGGCCCAGGCCTCGTCGGTGGGGGTGGCTTGCAAGAGTTCACCGGTGATGGCTTCGAGCAAATCACGTGGCGTCATCAGGCCTTGGACCACGCCGTATTCGTCCACCACCAACACCATGCGGCCATGCGCAGTGGCCCGCTCTGCGGGACGACGGAACTGCTCTAACAAATCCAAGCCACTCAAGGTCTCGGGCACAAACGACACTGGCTGGGCCAAGGTCTCCACCGTCATGTCGGTGCCCGGCGGCAAGCGCAGCAGCTGCGACACGCTGACAGCACCCACCACATCGTCCAAACCACCGCGACACACGGGGTACCACGAGTGCGCACCTTCGGCACCCACTTGAGCCAAAGCTTGCGGCACCGGCGTTTTGGCATCCAGCCATTCAATGTCCGAGCGGTGCACCATGATGGAGGTGAGTGAGCGTTCGTCTAAGTTAAACACGTTTTGCACCATCTGGTGTTCATGCTGTTCGATCAACCCCGCATCCACGCCTTCGACCAAACTGGCGGTGATTTCTTCTTCTGTCACCGTGCGCGCACCGTGCACATTGACCCGCAACAGCTTGAGCATGCCGCTGGTGCTGGCTGACAACAAATGCACAAAAGGTTTGGCCAGGGTGGCCAAGGCAAGCATCAGCGGCGCCGCCACACGCGCCACGGCTTCGGGGTAGAGCTGGCCAATGCGCTTGGGCACCAGCTCGCCAAACAAAATTGTGCTGAAGGTGATGAGCGTGACCACCAAGGCAGTAGCCAAGCCTTCGGCAAAGCGTTCAGCCACACCGTGTGTCAGCAACCAGCGTGACAAGCCATCGCTGAACGCGGCTTCGCCCACAATGCCGTTGAAGACACCGATGGAGGTGATGCCAATTTGCACCGTCGACAAAAACTGGGTCGGCTGCGCCATCAGGCGCAAGGCAGCGCGCGCGCCCGTGTCGCCGGACTCGTCGAGCGTGGCCAAACGTGCTTTGCGGCTCGACGCCAAAGCCATTTCAGACATGGCAAACACACCGTTGAGCAGGGTGAGCAAAACAATCAGCAAAACATCCATGCGAGCCGTACAGGGTTAAAAAAATGAGGGACCGTTCAAGCTTGTCACTTTACTTGATTGCTCTAGCATGCAAAATTTCCATCCGCGGCTATGCTTGATGCATCTAAGGTCCTTGCCATGAAACATCCCTTACTTGCCACTCTGTTGTGCCTCAGCGTTCTAGGCGCCACGTCAAGCTATGCAGCAGAGACATCGCCTGCGGCCAGCCCCTTGACCCCCATTGCCGCTCTGGATGTCAATCGCTACATGGGGACTTGGTTCGAAATTGCCAAATACCCCAACTGGTTTCAGCGCAAGTGCACGGGCGGGACCCGCGCCCACTACAGCTTGCAAAACGATGGCACGGTACAAGTCATCAACCGTTGCCAAACCGAACACAAAGAAATGATTGAAGCGCTTGGCCAAGCCAAGCAAATTGGCCCTGCCACCTCGCCCAAACTCAAAGTTCGTTTTGCGCCGGCCTGGCTGTCGTTTGTACCTTTTGTGTGGGGCGACTACTGGGTGATTGACCTGGATGAAGACTACCAATTGGTGGCGGTGAGTGAGCCGAAAAAGGAATACCTGTGGATTCTTTCCAGATCCGCCAAGGTGGACCCTGTGCGCTACCAATCGCTGTTAACGAGGTTGCAACAAAAAGGCTTCGACCTCGATAAACTGGAACGCACAGAGCAGGATTGATGTCACCCACGACAATCATCCAGACAACGCATCGGTTTTAAAAAAGGATTTTTATGGTGGATATCACGTCGGCAAAGGCAGCCTCTGAACTGCTGGTGCGCCATTGGAATGAAGGTACAACCTTGGCGGCTTTGCCAGCCGCTGTGCGCCCCACCAGCCGTGAAGCGGGCTATGCCGTCCAAGCGCAAATCGAAGCGATCAGCCAGCAACCACTGTTTGGCTGGAAGATCGCGGCCACCAGCACAGCAGGCCAGCAACACATTGGTGTGGATGGGCCCATCGCGGGCCGTCTGCTGACCGAGATGGTGCACCAAGACGGCGACACCCTGCCCTTTGGCGCCAACCGCATGCGCGTGGCTGAAGCCGAATTTGCCTTTCGCATGGGCCGCGATCTCCCACCTCGCAGCACACCTTATGAGGTACATGAGGTGGTGGATGCCGTGTCGGATTTGCACCTCGCGATCGAGATTCCCGACTCCCGCTACACAGATTTCGTCACCGTCGGTGCGCCACAGTTGATTGCCGACAACGCCTGTGCCCACCAGTTTGTGCTCGGCCCCCAAGCACCCGCGCTTTGGCGGCAGCTCGACTTGTCGTCACACCGCGTGGTCGGCCAGGTGAGCGATCGCCTCACGCGCGATGGCATCGGTTCCAACGTGCTGGGCGACCCACGCATTGCCCTCACCTGGTTGGCCAACGAGTTGTCACGCATTGGCGTCACCTTGGCAGCAGGCCACGCGGTGACCACGGGCACCTGCCTGATACCGCTCGAGATTGAACCCCAAGACAAAGTGACGATTGATTTCGGTGTGCTGGGCCAAGTCAGCTGCAGCTTCACCAAGGCTTGAGTTACCTCACCGGAGATTTCTGTTCATGCACATCACCCACATTCACACCACGCCTGTGCTCGCGCCGTTGCCCCGCCCTGTGCGCACAGCATCGGGCACGATTGGTCAGTTTCCCCTGGTCTTGATTGATGTGAGCACCGATGGCGGTGTGGTCGGCCGCGCCTATGCGCAGGTGTATTTGCCCGAGCTGCTGCCCGCTTTGAACCAGGCTGTGGCCAATCTCGCAGGCATGGTCATAGGCATGCCGCTGGCACCGCGTGACATTCACACCCACCTGTTGCAGCGTTGTCGACTGTTTGGCATGAAGGGCTTGTTGGGTGTGGCCTTCGGCGGACTCGACATGGCGCTGTGGGACGCGTGGGCACGCGCACGCAACGAACCTCTGGCACGCGCATTGGGGGCCGAGCTGCGCCCCCTCAAGGCCTATCACAGCGTGGGGTTGTACGACGCGCAGACGGTGGTCGAGATCGCCGAAGAAACACTGGCCGCAGGTTTTTCAGGGCTGAAGATCAAGGCTGGATTCCCCACCTTCGCCGAAGATCTGGCGGCCATCCGTGCAGCCAAAAAAGCGCTGGGCAATGCCGCCTCACTGATGATTGACTACAACCAATCGCTCAACTTTGCAGAAGCCATGGCGCGCTGCAAAGCCTTGGATGACGAAGGGCTGGCATGGATTGAAGAACCCCTGCTCGCCGACGATCTGACGGGCTGCGCCCGCATTGCAGACGCCATCACCACACCGATTCAAATTGGCGAAAACTTTCACGGACCGTCTGAAATGCGCGCAGCGGTTGCTGCCCGCGCCTCAGATTTGGTGATGCCCGACGCCCAGTTCATCCACGGGGTCACAGGCTGGTTAGAAGCGTCGGCGTTGGCCCGCACAGCGGGGCTACCCATGTCATCGCACACCTTTGTGGAGGCCAGCGCGCAACTGTTGTGTGCCACGCCCACGGCAGATTGGATCGAAGTCATGGATGCCGCAGGTGGTCTGCGACAAACCCCCTTACACATCAAAGACGGCATGCTCACGCCCTGGGACACACCCGGCATTGGCTTGGAATGGCGCGAAGACATGGTGGCGCGCCACCGCGTGTAACGCGACGCGCACAACGACCCACACCCATGGCACTTTATTTAATAGGCGACATCCAAGGCTGCGACGAGGCGCTGGAGCGCTTGCTCACAGAAATCGCGTTCTCGCCCAGCCGCGACACCTTGTATGTGTTGGGCGATTTGGTCAACCGTGGACCCGACAACGTGGGCGTGTTGCGCCGCTTGATGGGCTACGGCAGCAGCGCGCGCTGTGTGTTGGGCAACCATGATTTGCATTTGCTGGCAGTCTCGCAAGGCGTGCGTCCTTTGCATCGCCAAGACACGGTGCAAGACATTTTGCAATCCCCTGATCGCGTGGCGCTGTTGGACTGGCTGCGGCAGCAACACATGGCTTTGCAAGTGGGCCAAGTGCTGATGGTGCATGCGGGCGTGTTACCGCAGTGGACAGCCACGCAGACCTTGGCGCTGGCCAGGGAGGTAGAAACTGTGTTGCGCGACGACGCCCTGGCCACCTTCTTGCCGCAGATGTACGGCGGCTTGCCCAATCAGTGGCAAGACAGCTTGGTGGGTGCCGACCGCTTGCGCGTGATTGTCAACGCCCTCACCCGCCTGCGTTTTTGCGATGCACACGGCGCAATGGACTTCAGCGTGAAAGAAGGCGCAGACAAAGCCCCCGCGCACTTGATGCCGTGGTTTGATGTGCCGGGCCGATTGACCGCCGATGTGCGCATGGCCTTTGGCCATTGGTCCACCGTGCACATTGCAGACCGCGCAGATGTGATGTGCCTAGACGATGGGTGTGTATGGGGTGGGTGCTTGAGTGCGACGAAACTTGAAGCATCAGACACATTGCTGACCGTGAACGAGGCGCCTGCGTGGGAACGCCTTAGCGTAACGTGCCCGCAGACGATGGACCCGCTCGCTTAGCCCATTTAATTAGACCTTGTCAGCTTATGCGGCCGTCAAAGGCTCCATGCGCACCACGGCACGCGCTCCCACAGCATTGGCAAAACGTTGGACTGTTCGCATGGATGGCGTGCCTCTGCCGCTTTCGATGCGTGCCACCACGCTTTGTGTCGTACCCATGAGTGCGGCCACATCGCCTTGCGTCAGGCCCGCTTGCGTGCGGGCTGCAATCAGTTCGCGGGCCAGCTCAAACTCGGGCGCTTGTGCGTCATAGGCTTGGCGAACGGCAGGATTGGCCAGCAGTTCGGCTTTTACGTCTTTCAGGCTTTTCATGTCGATTCCTCCAAGCGTTTCAATGCGATTTCAATGGCCCTTCGTGGTGTGGTCTGCGTCTTTTTTATAAACACATGCAGCACCAGCAAAGTGCGCCCCTGCACGGCGGCGTAAACGGCACGGGCAATACCATCGCGGCCCGTCATGCGCATTTCCCACAGCTTGCGTTCTAGTGGCCGAATGTGCGGCAAACCCACACGCTGCGGCCCCAAGTCCACCAGCATATCCCCGATGTGCAAAAACCGAGCTTGCATATCGGTAGGGATGGTCTGTAGTTCATGCGCCGCCAGTGGATGCAGGGTGACAGTCCACTGAGTTTCAAGTATAGCCTTTTTGCTATCTTTTGGGTTTTTCATGCAGCTCCCCTAGGTCCCGTTTAGTCCCTCTGGCAGCTTAAGGCACCCACTTTTTAGCGAAGGCTATAACCGATTCAAATCTGTTTGCCCATCTCATGCGCTTTGCTGTAGTCCCTGCGCACCAAAAAAAACGCGCCATGTGGCGCGTTTTCTTTTAGGTGTTTGACTTGAACAAAGCCGCCACCACCCGCTTAGACTTGATGTTGGGTGATTTGCGTAAGGGTTCAGGTGCAGCTGCTGGCTTGGGCGCATCGGCGCTGAGCACAGGCGCTTCGTAGGGCTTGTCAAAGAACGGGTCGTTCTTGACGCGAGGCGCTGGTGTGTAGCCCGTCTCGCGGCTGCGGCGGCTGTCTTGCTCGCGAGGACGCGCATCACGCGAGGCATAGCCTTCGCGTGGACGGCTAGAAGACTCTGAACGTTCGCCACGATCACCACCGCGAGATTCGCGTGAATCACCACGTGGCTCACGACGTTCACGCGAACGGTCTTGCTCCACGCTCACGGTTTCCAAGGTGATCTTGGTTTTGAGCAATTTCTCAATGTCACCCACCAAGCGCTGGTCACTGCTGGACACAAAGCTGATGGCATGGCCCAAAGCGCCCGCGCGGCCTGTGCGACCAATACGGTGCACATAGTCTTCGGCGTTGAAGGGAATGTCAAAGTTGAACACCGCAGGCACGTCTTTGATGTCCAAGCCGCGTGCGGCCACATCGGTACAGACCAGCAAATCGACTTCGCCTTGCTTGAAGCCTTCGAGCGCTTTCAAGCGTTCGTCTTGGCTCTTGTCGCCATGCAAGGCGCTGGTGCGAAAACCATCACGCTCCAACGAGCGCGCCAAACGTGCGCAACCGAGTTTGCTGTTGCAAAACACAAAGGCTTGCTTCATGCCATTGGCTTTGATCAACTGGCGCAAGGCGTTGTATTTGTCATCCACGCTCACGCTGTAGAACTGCTGTGTGATGGTGGCTGCAGTTTCATTCGGACGCGCCACCTCGATGGTGATGGGGTTTTGCAAATAGCTGCCCGCCAAGCGTTTGATCTCGGGCGAGAAGGTGGCCGAGAACAACAGCGTGGTGCGCTGCTTGGGCAAGTGGCTCAAGATGCGTTGCAAGTCGGGCAAAAAGCCAATGTCCAACATGCGGTCGGCTTCGTCGAGCACCACATATTCGACTTGGTTGAGCACCGCGTTCTTGGCTTCGATGTGGTCGAGCAAACGGCCTGGTGTCGCCACCAAAACTTCGACGCCTTTTTTCAGCTCCAAGGTTTGGGGCTTCATGTCCATGCCACCAAACACCACAGCGCTGCGCAAGTTGGTGTGCACCGCGTACTGTTTGATTTGCTGGGCCACTTGGTCGGCCAGCTCACGGGTGGGCAACAACACCAAGGCGCGCACCGGATGGCGGGCGGGTGAGGTGGAGCTGTTTTCGTGTTTGAGCAGGCGCTGCAACAAAGGCAGCGAGAACGCTGCGGTTTTGCCGGTGCCGGTTTGGGCGGCGCCCATCACGTCCTGGCCCGTCAAGACCACGGGGATGGCCTGGGCTTGGATGGGGGTCATGGACTCGTAGCCCATTTCGGCTACGGCGCGTGCCAGCGCGGGGGCCAGCTGCAAATTGGAGAAGGAGGTGGTCATGTCAGGGGCATATTGTCGCACCCTGAGCGAGGGCCTCCTAGCGGATTGAAATTGGGCCGAAAACGGCCCTCAATCTGACGAACTTAGGTCTTGGGCAGCGTGACGCCGACTTGGCCTTGGTACTTGCCGCCACGGTCTTTGTAGCTGGTCTCACAGACTTCGTCGCTCTCGAAGAACAGCACTTGCGCGCAGCCTTCACCGGCGTAAATCTTGGCAGGCAGTGGCGTGGTGTTGGAGAACTCCAGCGTCACATAGCCTTCCCACTCGGGCTCGAACGGGGTGACGTTGACGATGATGCCGCAACGGGCATAGGTGCTTTTGCCCAGACACACCGTCAGCACATTACGGGGAATACGAAAGTACTCCACCGTGCGCGCCAAGGCAAAACTGTTGGGCGGGATGATGCACACATCCGACTCGATGTCGACAAAGCTCTTGGGGTCAAAGTTCTTGGGGTCCACCACCGTGCTGTAGATGTTGGTGAACACCTTGAACTCCGGCGCACAGCGGATGTCGTAGCCATAGCTGCTGGTGCCGTAGCTGACGATTTTTTGGCCGGCGGCGTTCTGACGAATTTGGCCTGGCTCGAACGGCTCGATCATGCCGTGCTGTTCAGCCATGCGGCGGATCCATTTGTCTGATTTGATGCTCATGGCGTGATTTTAGGGCCTTAGTTATCGCCCTCGACGTAGCGTTCAAAACACAGCTTGAGCGCATGCAGCCACTGCTGGCGTTGGGTCTCGGACACAAAGCTGGCTTCAAAGCTGTTGCGTGCCAGCGCATAGGCGTGCTGGGCCGTGAGGCCCGTGGCGGCAAAGGTCTGCACAAAGTTGTCGTTGATGTAGCCGCCAAAGTAGGCCGGGTCGTCCGAATTGATGGTCACGCACAGACCTGCATCGAGCAGTTGGCCAATGTTGTGGTCTTTCAAATCGGGGAACACGCACAATTTTTGGTTCGACAAGGGACAGACGGTGAGCGGCACACGGTCTTTGGCCAAACGCGCCATCAATGCCGCATCGTGCACGGCTTGCACACCGTGGTCGATGCGTTCGACATGCAACACATCCAAGGCGCTCCAGATGTAGGCCGGCGGCCCCTCCTCGCCCGCATGCGCGACCAAATGCAAACCGTGTGCATGCGCCAAGGCAAACACTTTGTTGAATTTCTCAGGCGGATGGCCCACTTCGCTGGAGTCCAAGCCCACGCCAATGAATTTGTCTTTGAACGGCAAGGCCTCTTCGAAGGTTTGCAAAGCCGCCTCTTCACTCAGGTGGCGCAAGAAGCACAAGATCAGTTGCGCACTCACGCCAAGCTTGGCTTGGGCATCGACACAGGCGCGGTGCAAGCCTTGAATGACCGTGGCCATAGGCACACCGCGTTCGGTGTGGGTTTGGGGGTCAAAAAAGATTTCGGCATGCACCACATGGTCAGCCGCCGCGCGTTGCAAGTAGGCCCAGGCCATGTCGTAAAAATCTTGCTCATGCAAGAGCACGCTGGCACCGGCGTAGTAAATGTCCAAAAAGCTTTGTAGATTGGTGAAGGCGTAGGCGGCGCGCAAATCTTCTACGCTTGCATACGGCAGCGTCAGGCCATTGCGTTGGGCCAGCGCAAAAATCAACTCAGGCTCTAAGGAGCCTTCAATGTGAATGTGCAACTCCGCCTTGGGCATCTCGCGCAAGAGCTTGGGTAAATTGGCAGTGGCCACCGCGTGAACTTTGAACATAAGCACCTCCTACATGAGGGGATGCTACCTAACTTCAGACCTCAATGGGTAGACCGAATCATGTTGCGCACCACGGGATAAATTTGCGCGTCCCAGCGCTTGCCGTTGAACACCCCATAGTGGCCCACCCCCGCTTGCAGGTGGTGCGTTTTCCTGTAATCGGGCAAGAGGCTGCACAGGTCTTGTGCAGCCAAGGTTTGGCCCATGCCACAAATGTCATCGCGCTCACCTTCGACGGTGAGCAGAAATGTTTTGCGAATGGCTTTCATGTTCAAAGCACGGCCTTTGTAGGTCAGCAAGCCTCTGGGCAGCAAGTGATCTTGAAACACGTTTTTCACGGTTTCTAAATAGAAGGGCCCCGACAGGTCCATGATGGCGAAATACTCTTTGTAGAAGTCACGAATCAAATCCGCTTTGTCATCCTCTCCGTTCACGCGGTGTTCGTACAAAGTTTTGAAGGACTGACGGTGGCGGTCCATGTTCATGTTCAAGAACGCCATCAACTGCATGAAGCCAGGATAGACGCGCCGCCCCACGCCCTTGAAATGCAAAGGCACCATGCCAATCAAATTTTGCTCAAACCATTCCATGGGTTTGGTCATGGCCAGCTCGTTCACCTGCGTTGGATTGACGCGGGTATCGATAGGACCAGCCATCAAGGTCAAAGAAGCGGGCTGGCAATCGCTGCGGTCTTCCGCCATCACGGCGGTGGCTGCCAAACACGCCACGGTGGGTTGGCACACGCCCATCAAATGCGCGTTGGGTCCTAAATGCTGCATGAACCAAATGATGTGCTCAATGTATTCATCCAAACCGAACACGCCTTCGCTCATGGGAATGTCACGGATGTTACGCCAATCGGTCAGGTACACCTCGTGGTCTTGCACCAAGGTTTGCACCGTGCCGCGTAGCAAGGTGGCAAAGTGCCCCGACATCGGGGCGACCAACAAGACCTTGGGCAAGTCCACCGCATCTTCACGGTGGAAACACATCAAGTCGCAAAACGGTGTGCCATAAACCTTGCGCTCCACCACAGGCACCGCCACGCTGTCGGCATTCATCACGGGGGCGATGTTGTAGTCAGGCCGTACGTGGGTAAAACCCAGCAAGGCCACTTGTTCGTAATACGCCGCCATGCGCTGCAACGGTGTGATGCGCTTGCCATCAAACCAGGTCAAGCTGATGTCGCGCGCGTGTTCGGCAAATTTGCGGATCGGGTCTGACAGGTCTGCCACCACTTGGTAGTTCTGGTAAATCATCGCGGCCTCTTTCATCACCCGCAGGTGCTGTGTAGTTCACAACGGTGGTGCAAGAGGCGTGCCACGCATGGCATATCTTTTGCAACGTGTGTGGCACACCGCACAGAACAAAGATCACACACCATGGCCAAGACCACGCTCACCCTCAGCAGCAAGAACTATTCGTCTTGGTCGTTGCGAGGCTGGCTGATGGTCAAGCTCGCAGGGCTTTCCTTCTCTGAAATCCCTGTGGAAACCGACAACGCCGATGCACGTGCCGAGTTGTTGTTGCTCTCGCCTTCCATCCTCGTGCCGTGCCTGAATCACAGCAACGCGAAGGTGTGGGACACGATGGCGATCGGTGAATACCTCAACGAGATCGCACCAAAAGCAGCACTGCTTCCCACCAATGCGGTGCACCGTGCACATTGCCGGTCCATTTGTGGCGAGATGCATTCAGGCTTTTCGGCACTGCGTGCCTCGCTGCCGATGAACATCAAAGGCCGGTTCAAAAAATTCAAGGTCTGGTCCAAAGCGCAAGGGGACATTGACCGCGTGCTCTTCATTTGGCGCGACTGCCTCAGCACCTACAACGGCCCCTATTTATTCGGCAAAAAACCCACGTTGGCTGACTGCATGTTTGCACCAGTAGTGACCCGCTTCATCACCTATGGCATTGCACTTGATCCAGTGTGTGAGGCCTATTGCCAAAAGATTTTGTCGATGCCCGAGATGAAGGAGTGGATGGCAGCCGCAACTGCAGAGCCTGATGACATTGAAGAACTTGAAGTGGAGTTTTAACCATGCTGACCGCCGTTTCGAAAACCATTGCCTACGATAGCCATACCGATTTCTCTCACGTCAAACCTGAAGACACCCAGTTCTTGCCCGGTGGTTTGCGCGACTTCTTTTTGTACCGCGACTTAGGTGTGGCCCAAGCCACACGCGGCAAGGTCATTGCACACATTGCCAAAGCCAATATGCCGCCCGACAACGGCACCGGTTGGCATTACCACGTGGCTGAATTTCAGATCGTCATCATGCTCAAAGGTTGGGCGCGCTTTATGTATGGCGAAACGCCCACGCTTGTCTCGGCAGGTGACTGCGTGCACCAGCGCCCAGGCATCGTGCATTACTTGTTCGATTACTCGCCCGATATGGAGTACCTCGAAATCGTCGGGCCCGCTGACTTTGGGTCGGTCCCTGTGGAAGGCCCTTGTGCAGTACCCGCCATCACACCTTGGGTGAAGTAGTCCGTCTTTGCTGCACGGATGACTGCCCCCTTGACGTCAATTGTTTTTTAACCTGGAGAAACTATGCAAAAAACTGTCCGAAACACCGTCTTGATGACCTCCCTTGCTCTTGCAGGCTTGGGCGCACATGCAGAGGGTTTTAATTTTTATGCGCTGCTAGATGCCGGCATTGCACATTCGTCGATCTCGAATGGCGGTGGCAGCAAAACAGAATTCATCACTGGCGGCTATGCGCCCAACTTCTTTGGCATGAAAGCCGAGAAAACTATGGGACAGGGCTATTCCGCAGGTTTCAATTTGGAGCAAGGTTTTCTGTTGAACAAGCCCAATGGCGCAGCAGGCAATGGTTACGAAGCCAATTCACGTTATGCGTTCGGTGGCGACTCGTTGTTCAACCGCCAAGCCAACTTGTACTTGACCAGCAGCAAAGGCACATTAAAAATTGGCACGCAATCGAATGTGGTGTTTGACAGCTTGGTGGCGTCAGACCCACGTTTCGGCTCCAACTACGCCAGCGCGCTGGCCACAGTGGTGGCTGACGGCGGCCTCAACACCACAGACGATGGTGCTGTGTCCTACACCTTCCCTGCCATTGCAGGTATCACCACCACAGTTGAATACGTTGGTCAGGCCAATTCGGGCAGTACGATGAAGTCTGGCGAACGCGTGGCATTCAACTACGCCGCCGATGGCATCAAAGCGACCTTGGGCTACTACAACAACGAAGGCACCACCACAGGGGCTTCATCCGCAGCAGCCCATGGCTATGTGCTGGGTGTGAGTAAAAAAATAGGTTCGTTTGATCTCAAAGCGTTGTATGTGGACCAAACCGGATACAACGGCTTGAACTCTATTCGTCTGAGCGGTTTGAAAACCACCGGCTTGGGCGGGGCCTATTTCTTAAGCCCTGAACTCACTTTGGATTTCGGTGCCTACAAGAGCAAGAAAGACACGTACAACGTCAATACCTTGGGCTTTGGCGCACAGTACAAGTTCTTGAAAGACTTGACGGTCTACGGTCAATATGCCCAAGTGAAAAACGACGGCACATCCAGCGCTATCTTTAACTTCACGCCACCGAACGACACAGCGTTCACAGGCGTGCTGTCTAGCGGCAAAACGGCCACAACCCTCAACGTCGGTTTGCTTTACAGCTTCTTCTAAAGCCAGCGTCTGTCTCGCTTCAAGAGCGTCCTTCATGGGCGCTCTTTTTTTGCGGAATCATGAAGACATAAAAAAACCACCCGAAGGTGGTTTTCTCAAACGGTTGACACCGTTTTATTTCGCGCCTGGCACCTTGCCTTCGACGCCTTTGACGTAGAAGTTGACGCCGCTCAAGAACTTGTCGTCAGCGACTTCGTCTTTCTTCAGCACTTCTTTGCCTGTGTTATCGAGCAGTGGGCCTTTCCAAATCACGAAGCTACCAGCCTTCAAACCGGCTTTGACTTCTTCCACTTTGGCTTTGGTGTCTGCGGGCACATCGTCGGCGATGGACACGATGTCAATCGCGCCGTCTTTCACGCCCGACCACGTGTGGCCACCACCCGCCCATTGGCCTTCCAAGGCTTGACGCGTGGCGTTGATGTAGTAAGGCGTCCAGTTGATCACGGCAGAAGCCAAGTGGGCTTTGGGGCCATAGGTGGTCATGTCCGAGTCCCATCCGAAGGCGCGCTTGCCTTTGTCCTGGGCTGTTTTCAGCACCGCAGGCGAGTCGGTGTTTTGGAACAAGATGTCGGCACCACCGTTGATGAGTGACGTAGCCGCTTCGGTTTCTTTCGGTGGGTTGAACCACTCGTTGACCCACACCACCTTGGTTTTGACCTTGGGGTTGCTCGATTGCGCGCCCAAGGTGAAGCTGTTGATGTTGCGAATGACTTCAGGGATTGGGATCGAAGCAACAACGCCCAAGGTGTTGCTCTTGGTCATCTTGCCGGCGATCACACCTGCCATGTACGCACCCTCATACGTGCGGCTGTCGTAGGTGCGCATATTGGGAGCTTGCTTGTAGCCGGTGGCGTGCTCGAACTTCACGTCGGGTGTGTCTGCTGCTACTTTGAGCATGGGCTCCATGTAGCCAAAGGTGGTGCCAAAGACCAGTTTGTTACCTTGGCTCACCATGTCGCGAATCACGCGCTCTGCGTCGGCAGATTCAGGCACGTTCTCGACGAACGAGGTTTGGATCTTGTCACCAAATTCTTTTTCCAAGGCCTTGCGTGCGTTGTCGTGCGCAAAGGTCCAACCACCGTCACCCACAGGGCCCACGTAGGCAAATGCAATTTTCAAAGGCTCGGCCTTCACAGCAGCAGGTGCCTCCGCAGGTTTGGCTTCTTCTTTTTTGCCGCAGCCGACAAGAACAGCCGAGGCCACAGCGGTGAGCGCAACAGCGTGAATCCAGCGACGTTTTTTCAAATCAATCATGCAAGTTCCTTTGGTCAGTGGGTGAGGGAAAAAATATTATGAACCGGGGAAAAAAGGTTTCCCAATCGACGCTGGCATGTTCACCCGCAACCAACGCGGGTTACGCGAAATCAAGGCCAGCACCACGATGGTGGCGAGGTAAGGCAGCATACTCAAAAACTGGCTGGGCACATCCACACCCGAGGCCTGCAAATGAAACTGCAACATGGTCACGCCACCAAACAGATAAGCACCAAGCAACACGCGTGCCGGGCGCCAAGTGGCAAAGGTGGTGAGCGCCAGAGCGATCCAGCCTTTGCCTGCAATCATGCCCTCCACCCACAAGGGGGTGTAGATGATGGAAATGTAGGCACCGGCCAAGCCACACAACGCGCCCCCCACCACCACGGCCAACAAGCGGATGCGCCGCACCGGATAACCCAGCGCATGCGCCGACTCTGGCGATTCGCCCACGGCTCGCAGCACCAAGCCGGCCCGGGTGCGGTCCAGGAAATAAATCAGCGCCAGCGTGAGGGCAATGGCGCCGTACACCAAGGGGTGGTGCTTGAACAAGGCAGGGCCGATCAAGGGAATATCCGCCAGCACGGGGATGTGAAACTGCATGCGCTCAGGCAACTTGGCTTGCACAAAGCTCACCCCCACAAAGGCCGAGAAGCCACCGCCAAACAAGCTCAAAGCCAAGCCGGTGGCGTATTGGTTGGTGTTCATCCAAATCACCAACACACCAAACAAGGCAGCCATCAAGGCGCCTGCGCCCATGCCCGCCAGCAAGCCCAAGGCATCGCTGCCTGTGGTGGCCACGGTGGCAAAGCCCGCAATGGCCGCGCACAGCATCATGCCTTCGGCACCCAAATTGACGATGCCTGCCTTTTCGTTGATCAACAAACCTAAAGAAGCCAGCGCCAAAACAGTGCCTGCATTCATGGTGGCAGCCCACAACAGTGCATAGGTTTCCATCACAGTGCCTCCTCTGGACTGACAGCACGAGGCTGGGACACCCAACGCACGCGGTATTGCATCAAGGTATCACAGGCCAACAAGGTGAACAACAACAAACCTTGAAACACACCGGTGAGCGAACGGGGTAGCCCCAAACGCGATTGGGCCAACTCGCCGCCGATATAGAACATACTCATCAACACCGCCGACAGCACCATGCCCACTGGATGCAAACGCCCCACAAAGGCCACGATGATGGCGGCAAAGCCATAGCCCGCAGGCACAAAGGGTGTGAGTTGTCGCAGCGGCCCCGCCACTTCCAACGCGCCCGCCAAACCGGCTGCACCTCCGGAAACAAGCAGCGCCAGCCAGAGCGCCTTGCGTGATGAGAAGCCCGCATAACGCGCCGCATCAGGCGCCAAACCACCGACCTGCTGGGCAAAGCCCGCATGGGTGCGAAACAAAAACACCCACAGCGCACCCACACCGGCCAGCGCCAACAACACACCAATGTTCACGCGTGTGCCGGTGATGAGTTTGGGAATTTGGGTGATGGCATCAAAGGTTTTGGTTTGCGGAAAGTTGTAACCCAGCGGGTCTTTCCAAGGGCCATAAACCAAGAAGTTCATCGCCATGATGGCCACATACACCAGCATCAGGCTGACCAAAATTTCATTCGCATGGAAGCGGTCGCGCAAGAACGCGGTCAAACCCGCCCACACCATGCCGCCCACCATGCCGGCCAACAAAATCAGCACCCAAAAGCCCGCGCCGGTGTGGGCGTCTGCCGTCAAGGCCACACCTGCGGCGAACACTGCGCCCATCACAAACTGGCCCTCTGCACCAATGTTCCAGACGTTGGAGCGAAAGCACACGGCCAAGCCCAATGCAATTAGCAACAGCGGCGTGGCCTTGACCATCAGCTCGGACAAGGCATACACGCTCTTGATGGGCTCCCAAAAGAACACCTGCAAACCACGCACCGGGTCTTTGCCCAACGCGACAAACAGCATCACCCCCAACACCACGGTGATGGCCAGCGCCAACAAGGGCGAGGCATAACGCCACAGCGCCGAAGGCTGGGCACGCGGCTCAAGACGCAACATGGTTCACCTCCTGTGCGGGCTTGTCCCACAAGCCACTCATCCATGCGCCGATGCGCGACACATTCGCCTCCTCGCGGGTGAGCGCGGGCGACAAACGGCCTTCGGCCATCACATGCAAACGGTCCGACAGCTCCAACAATTCATCCAACTCCTCGCTCACCACCAACACGGCGCAGCCTGCATCGCGCAAGGCCAACAGTGCGGCGCGAATTTGTGCGGCGGCACCCACGTCCACCCCCCAGGTGGGTTGGGACACGATGAGCAACTTGGGGGCGGCTTCAATTTCGCGGCCGACCAAGAACTTTTGCAAATTGCCGCCCGACAAGGAGCGCGCTGCCGCATCTGGGCCGCCCGCTTTGACTTGGTATTTGGCGATGATGTGCGTGGCTTGGGCCTTCAGTGTTTTTAAATTCAACCACCCCAAAGCACCGGACAAGCCAGCGGAAGCTACGGCGTCATGGCGGGTGAGCAACAAGTTGTGCGCCAAACTCAGGCTGGGCACGGCGCCACGGCCGAGGCGTTCTTCAGGCACAAAATGCAGACCTTGCGCACGACGCGCATCGGGACCCCACTGCCCCACGGCTTGGTCGTCCAGCGTGATGCTTTGCGCAGGTGCGCGCGTGTCTTCGCCTGACAAGGCGTACAGCAACTCGCGCTGGCCGTTGCCCGACACACCGGCGATGCCCACCACTTCGCCTGCACGCACTTGCAAGTCAATGCCCTGCAAATCCACCCCAAACGGGTCGTCACTGGACAGACGCAAACCACGCACTGTCAACACGGGCGCACCAGGTTGGTGGCTGCGTACCTTGAGCTCGGGTGGCAAGCTGCCAATCATCAACTGACTCAGCGAGGCATTGGTTTCTTGGCGCGGGTCACACACGCCGGTCACACGGCCCGCGCGCATGACCGTGCACGCGGTGCACAGCGCACGAATTTCATGCAGCTTGTGGCTGATGTACAAAATGCTGCGGCCCTCGGCCGCCAACTGGCGCAACACCACAAACAACTTCTCTACCGCCTGCGGGGTGAGCACCGAGGTGGGCTCATCCAAGATCAGCAGTTGCGGGTTGGTGAGCAAGGCGCGGATGATTTCGACCCGCTGCATCTCACCCACGCCCAAGGTGTGCACCGGACGCAGAGGGTCAATGTCCAAGCCGTATTGCGAGGCCGTGTCGGTGATGCGCTGGGTGACTTGCGCCAGCGTCAACGATTTGTCCAGGCCCAGCCACACGTTCTCGGCCACGCTCAAGGTATCAAACAGACTGAAGTGCTGGAACACCATGCTGATGCCCAAACGCCGCGCCTCTTGCGGGTTGCGAATGTGCACCCCCTGGCCATTGAAGCGGATCTCGCCGCCGTCGGGTTTGACCGCGCCGTAGATGATTTTCATCAGGGTGGATTTGCCGGCGCCGTTCTCGCCCAGCACGGCATGAATTTCGCCGGGCTGCACGGTCAAAGACACGGCATCGTTGGCGACCACGGCCGGGTAGCGCTTGGTGATCTGGGTCAGGGACAGTCGGGGGCTGGTCATTGAAAGGTTCAAGGAGTCGCGAATAGATTCAAGGTTAACAGCACGCAAGCACCGTGCCCGATTGAGCAGCCCGGGGTGTTTGACCACGGGCGCCTTCTTGGCTCAAAGCACCAACATCGCCCTGAAGTCATTCACATTGGTGTGCGTGGGGCCGGTGATGACCAAGTCGCCCACCGCGCTGAAAAAGCCATAGGCATCGTTGCGGTCTAAGCAGTTGGCAGGCTTGATGCCTTGGGCCTCGGCGCGAGCCAGGGTATCGGGCGTCACCGTGGCACCGGCGTTGTCTTCGATGCCGTCGATGCCGTCGGTATCCGCGGCAATGGCCCACGCGCCCGGCTGCGCTTGAAGCGCGACGGCCAGTCCCAAACAAAACTCGCCCGCGCGACCGCCACGGCCTTTGGGTGTGCCTGCGGCTTGTGGGCGAACGGTCACCGTGGTTTCGCCACCGCTCAAAATCACACAGGGTTTTTGGAACGGACCTTTGCCATGCGCAGCAGCGCGTGCCAAGGCCGCGTGCACCTTGCCCACTTCGCGCGACTCGCCTTCGAGCTCATCGCTCAGCACATACGCATTCAAGCCTGCAGCGCGCGCCAACTCAGCCGCCGCATCCAGCGACTGCTGGGGGGTGGCAATCAGGTGAACCGGTTGTGCATCCCATTGCGGACCGGGTTTGGGAGTTTCTAAGGTGCCCGCTTTCAACGCCGCTTCAATGGCCGCAGGCACCGCAATTTTGTAGCGCTGCAAAATCGCCCACGCGTCAGCGCAGGTGCTGCGGTCGGCCACGGTGGGGCCGCTGGCGATGACAGACGGGTCGTCACCCGGCACATCGCTGATGGTCAAGGTGACCACTTGCGCTGGCGCACAAGCCGCAGCCAAACGTCCCCCTTTGATGCGCGACAAGTGTTTGCGCACGCAGTTCATCTCGCCAATATTGGCGCCGCTGTTGAGCAAATCACGGTTGATGCGTTGCTTGTCTTCTAAGGTCAAGCCTTCAGCAGGCAAGGTCAGCAAGGCCGAGCCGCCGCCTGAAATCAAAAACAAAACCAAATCGTCTTCAGTCAAGCCCTGGGTCAGTTCCAAAATCCGTTCGGCCGCTGCCAAACCTGCCGCATCGGGCACGGGGTGCGAAGCCTCAACCACCTCAATGCGCACTGGCAAACCTTCAGGGCGGGGAGGAATGTGGTGGTAACGCGTGACCACCAGGCCCGACAGGGGTTTGTCGGCAGGCCACAGCGCTTCCACCGATTGGGCCATGGCACCACCGGCTTTGCCCGCGCCCAAGACCACGGTACGACCTTTGGGGGGTGGGGGCAAATAGGCGGCTGTGTTGTGCAGCGGCAAGGCGCGCAGCACAGCGGCGTCATAGAGCTGACGTAAAAAAACCTGCGGCTGTGCGAACACAGCTGCAGGCGACTGGAAGACGGAATGGGTCGATGAAGTCAGAAGAAACTCACTTTTTGCCGAGACCCAAACGCGCAGCACCTTCGGTGTAGATCTGGGTGCGCTCTTTCATGAAGGCATCCATTTGGTCGACACCGATGTTGACCAGTTCAAAGCCGTTTTTGGCTGCGAGTTCTTTCATTTCAGGGTCGTTGTTGAGGTTGGCCCACAGCTCAGACAAGCGCTTGCGCTGCTCGGGCGTGGTCGATTTTGGCACGCCAATGCCACGGTAGGCGCCGTCGAGCCAGTTCACACCCAACTCTTTGAAAGTCGGTACATCGGGCATCAGAGGATGACGCTGCTCCATGGCCACGGCCAAAGCGCGCACCCGTGTTTTGTTGTTGATGGCAAACGGTGTGTAGGTCATGGCGCCATCGACTTGGCTGCCCAACACGGCGGTGGTCATGTCGCCGGTCCCCTTGAACGGGATGTAAATGGTTTTGACATTGAAGGCCGCATTGAAGCGCTCTTGCGCGGCATGGTTGGCCGAGTTCAGGCCCGAGCCACCCAGCGACAACTTGCCAGGTTCTTTTTTGGCAGCAGCCAAGAAGTCGGCGAATGTTTTGATGGGGCTGGCCACAGGCACCACCAAGATGTCGGGTGTGTAGTGGAACCAATACACGGGCGTCACATCCGCCGTTTTGTATTGCACTTGACCTTCGATGGGTTGAAACACGATGTGCGGCAAGTTGATGCCCACCACGTTCACGCCATCGGCAGGCAAGCTGTTCATCTGTGTCCACATCAAGGCACCACCGGCACCGGCTTTGTATTGCACGATGGTTTCAATGGCCACACATTTCTTTTTCAGCACCGCTTGCTGATGACGAGCGGACAGGTCAGACTCGCCCCCCGGCGGAAACGCTTGCCAGTACTGCAGGTTTTTATCGGGGCAAGGTTGGGCAAACGCAGCGGCTGTGAACAGTGCAGACGCGGCCGCGAGAACTTTGAAACACAGATTGAAACGCATGGTGTTGTCTCCTTTTATATGTATCAGGCCATCAAGGCACAAACAGCTTTCGTGACCTGCTCGGTGGTGGCTTTGCCACCTAAATCGCCGGTGTGCAATGCAGGGTTGGCCGTGACTTGCTCGATGGCATGCATCAGCTTCGCCGCCGCTTCGTCCTCGCCCAGGTGCTCCAGCAGCATGACACAACTCCAGAATGTGCCCACAGGGTTTGCCAGCCCTTTGCCCATGATGTCAAAGGCCGAACCATGGATGGGCTCGAACATGCTGGGGTAGCGACGCTCGGGGTCGATGTTGCCCGTGGGCGCAATGCCCAGGCTACCTGCCAAGGCGGCAGCCAAGTCGCTCAAGATGTCGGCGTGCAAGTTGGTCGCGACGATGGTGTCCAGCGTTGCGGGGCGGTTGACCATGCGGGCGGTGGCCGCATCGACCAACTCTTTGTCCCACTTCACATCAGGGAACTCTTGGCTGATTTGCACCGCGATTTCGTCCCACATCACCATGGCATGGCGCTGCGCGTTGGACTTGGTGACCACGGTCAACAACTTGCGGGGACGTGATTGCGCCAGCTTGAAGGCGTAGCGCATGATGCGCTCCACACCGGCGCGGGTCATCATCGACACATCGGTGGCCACTTCAATCGGATGGCCTTGGTGGGCCCTGCCACCCACACCAGAATATTCACCTTCGGAGTTTTCGCGCACGATGACCCAGTCGAGGTCTTGGGGGCCACAACGCTTCAAGGGCGCGTCAATGCCGGGCAAGATGCGCGTGGGGCGCACGTTGGCGTATTGGTCAAAGCCCTGGCAAATTTTGAGACGCAAGCCCCACAAGGTGATGTGGTCGGGAATGTGTGGGTCACCGGCCGAGCCAAACAAGATGGCGTCCATGGGGCGCAGGGCATCGAGGCCGTCTTTGGGCATCATCTCGCCGTGGGCGCGGTACCAGTCGCCGCCCCAACCAAATGTGCTGAAGTTGAATTTGAAATTCTTATTGACCGAAGCCAATGCCTCAAGGACTTCTTGGCCAGCAGGCACGACTTCTTTGCCAATGCCGTCACCGGGGATGCATGCGATGTTGTAGGTTTTCATGGGGCGCTCGTTTTTGGATAGATTGAAACAAAGCGTCACTCTATGGCCATCCATAATTCATAAATCATAAATTTTTCAATTCATTATTGAATATGATTTAACAATGACAACCCCCAGCTCTGCCCCTTCTGAAATGGCATTTTTTAGCCTGCTGGTGCGCACCGGCAGCTTGTCGGCCACCGCACGTGAGCTGAACGTGACCACGCCGGCCGTCAGCAAACGCCTGACGCAGATGGAAACGCGCTTAGGCGTGCAACTCATGCACCGCACCACACGACGCATGAGCCTCACGCCCGAGGGCGAGCTGTACTTGGCCCACGCCCGACGCATCTTGGCCGACATTGACGACATGGAGCGCCAAGTCAGCAGCGCCCTCGCATCCCCCAAAGGCCTGTTGCGCGTGAATGCCACGCTCGGCTTTGGGCGCAGTCACATTGCGCCACTGATTTCGCAATTCACCAAGTCTTACCCTGACGTTGAAGTGCAGTTGCAACTCACGGTCAACCCGCCCCCTTTGAATGAGGATGCGTTTGATGTGTGCATCCGCTTTGGCGAACCACCGGACGCACGCATCATGGCCAAACAGATCGCGTCGAACCGACGCTTGATTTGCGCCTCCCCTGCTTACTTGGCTAAACATGGCACACCCAAAGTGCCCGCTGATTTGGCGCAACACAACTGCATCGGCATTCGCCAAGGCGATGAGGCCTATGGCATTTGGCATTTTCAAAACGGCAAAAAAATGGACACCGTCAAAGTGCGCGGCACGCTCAGCACCAACGATGGCGAAATCGCCGTCAGCTGGGCTTTGGCCGGCCACGGTGTGCTGATGCGCGCAGAGTGGGACATTGCCAAATACCTGCGCAGCGGCCGCTTGCGCCAGGTGCTAGAAAACTACCCCACACCTGCGGCAGATATCTATGCGGTTTACCCGCCACGTCATCAGACGGCGGCGCGGGTGCAAGCGTTTGTGAGCTTTCTGGCGGAGGCGTTAAAGTCTTCACCATGACCACCCTGCTGATCCACCGCGCACGCTGCATCGCCACACAAGACGACGCCAACACCGAACTCAAAGACGCCTCACTGCTGCTGCGCGATGGCCGCATTGAACGCATCATCCCTGCTGACGAGAACATCGACGTGCTCCTCAAGCAAGTTGATGAAGTGATTGATGCCCGCCGCCATGTGGTGGTGCCAGGTCTGATCAACACACACCACCACATGGTGCAAAGCCTCACGCGTGCGGTGCCGCAGGTGCAAAACGCCGAGCTCTTTAGCTGGCTGCAAGGTCTGTACCCCATTTGGGCCGGGCTCACACCCGAGATGGTGCGGGTGTCTAACCAAGTGGCCATGGCTGAGTTGCTGCTGAGCGGCTGCACCACCAGCAGCGACCACCTCTACATCTATCCCAACGGCGTGCGACTGGACGACAGCATTGAAGCCGCCCACACCATCGGCATGCGCTTCACGGCCACACGCGGCAGCATGAGCGTGGGTGAAAGCCAAGGCGGCTTGCCACCCGATCGTGTGGTGGAAAAAGAAGCCTTCATCCTCAAAGAAACCCAGCGTCTGATTGAGACCTACCACGACGCCAGCTTTGGCGCGATGACGCATGTGGCCGTGGCGCCCTGTTCGCCCTTCAGCGTGAGTCAAGACCTGATGCGTGAGTCCGCCCAACTGGCCCGTGCCCACGGCGTGCGCCTGCACACCCACTTGGCCGAGAACGACCACGACATTGCGTACACGAAAGAAAAATTCAACTGCACACCTGCGCAATATGCACAGGACCTGGGCTGGGTGGGTGACGATGTGTGGCATGCCCACTGCGTCAAACTCGACGACGAAGGCACCTACTTGTTTGCCAAAACGCGCACCGGCATTGCCCACTGCCCGTGCAGCAATATGCGCTTGGCCAGCGGCATCTTGCCGCTGCGCAAAATGTTGGACGCCGGGGTGCCCATTGGCTTAGGCGTTGACGGCAGCGCCAGCAACGACGCCGCCCACCTGCTCAACGAGGCGCGCCAAGCCATGTTGCTGGCACGCGTGGGGCGCGCACTGGAAGCTCCCCGCATTGAAAACGAACGCACCGTGTTCGGCTGTGACTTGGGCCCCTCAGACATGACACCCCGTGACGCACTGCGTTTAGCCACACGCGGCGGTGCCCAGGTGCTGGGACGGGCCCATGAATTGGGACAAATCAAGCCCGGCTTCTGCGCTGACATTGCGATGTTCCGCACCGACACACTCAGCATGGCCGGTGGCGCAGTGCACGACCCCGTGGGGGCGCTTCTACTTTGCGCCAGCGACAACGCGGACTACACCATCGTCAATGGACGTGTCGTCGTACGCGCGGGAGAGATTGCGACCGTGGACATGGGGCCGCTGATTGAGCGGCATAACCAACTGGCCTTGCAGTTGGCCTTGACAGCCTCAAGTTAACGCGACAAATCCTGCATCACCTTGAACAAATCAGACTTGCCTTCAAAGCCAATGCCAGGCAAATCTGGCATGGTGATGAAGCTGTTCTCCACCTTCACGCCGTCGGGGAATCCACCGAAGGGTTGGAACAAGTCTGGGTAGCTTTCGTTGCCCCCTAGGCCCAAACCTGCCGCAATGTTCAATGACATTTGATGACCGCCGTGCGGAATGCAGCGGCTGGCTGACCAGCCATGTTCTTTGAGCATGTCCAGCGTTCGCAGGTACTCCACCAAACCGTAGCTCAAGGCGCAGTCAAACTGCAACCAATCCCGGTCGGGTCGCATGCCGCCATAGCGAATCAGGTTGCGGGCGTCTTGCATCGAGAACAAGTTCTCGCCAGTGGCCATGGGGTTTTTGTAATAGCTGCGCAGCGTGGCTTGCAGCTCGTAGTCGAGCGGATCACCCGCCTCTTCGTACCAAAACAAATCGTATTGCGACAGAGCTTTGGCGTAGGCCACGGCCGTGTCACGGTCAAAGCGGCCGTTGGCGTCCACACACAAGCGTTGCCCGTCTTTCAAAACGCTCAGAACCGAATCGATGCGGCGCAAGTCTTCGTCCAAGGACGCACCGCCAATTTTTTGCTTCACGACCGAGTAACCACGGTCGATGTAGCTGCGCATTTCGTCTTTGAGTTTTTCGTGATCTTGCCCTGGGTAGTAGTACCCGCCTGCCGCATACACAAACACCTTGCGGTTGGGTTGGCCGTTGCCATAACGGTCTGCCAGCAACTGGAACAAGGGCTTGCCTTCAATTTTGGCCACGGCGTCCCACACGGCCATGTCGATGGTGCCCATGGCCACCGAGCGCTCACCATGGCCGCCAGGTTTTTCGTTGGTGAACAGCGTGGCCCAAATTTTGTGGGGGTCCAAGTTATTGCCCGTGTCGTCCAGCAAACTGTCGGGCTTGGCGTCGAGCACACGCGGGATAAAGCGCTCACGCATCAAGGTGCCCTGACCGTAGCGGCCATTGGAATTGAAGCCATAGCCGACGACGGGCTTGCCATCACGGATCACATCGGTGATGACGGCCACCAGGCTCAAGGTCATTTTGCTGAAGTCGATGTAAGCATTGCGGATTGGTGAGCTGATCGGCAAGGTCACTTCGCGGATGTCTACGATTTTCATTTGAATTCCTCAATCTATTTCAGGGGTGGCCGACATGTTAAGTGAGTGGCGCATGAGACCAATGGATCTGTTTTGATCACAACAGTTTTGACTGGTCAATCCGAGACACCTTGCCTACACTGAGCCCATGATTCAAGGCCTGGTTCAACTCTTCATTTTCCAAGCGCTCGGTGAGCTGCTCTCTAAGTTCGCCTTGTCTTTTATTCCGGGGCCCGTGTTAGGCTTGGTGCTGTTGCTGATCTTCCTCAGCCTGCGAGGCAAGGTGCCCGAGCGCATTGACCTGGTCGGCAGCAGCATCTTGCAGCATCTGGGCTTGTTGTTCATTCCCGCCTCGGTGGGCGTGGTGCTTTACTTGCCGCTGCTACAAGCCAACGCCTGGGCCATCAGTGCTGCGCTAGTGGTGAGCGTGGTGGCTACGGTAGGTGTGACGGCGGGCTTGCTCAAAGTTCTCAGCAAGAAGGACGCAGCACCATGAACACCCCATTAGCCGCTCCATCTCTCGCGCACTCACCCGCCCACTTGCCGCCCATCTCTGAAATTTGGGTCTACCTCTCGGGCAGCCCCTTGCTGGCCTTGGTGCTCACGCTCAGTGCATACCTGTTAGGCCTCACGCTGTACGAGCGCAGCCAGCGCAACCCGCTGGCCAACCCGGTGTTGATTGCGGTGCTGGTGGTCACGCTCAGCATCACCCTGCTCGACATGCCCTATGCCAAGTATTTCGAGGGCGCGCAGTTTGTGCACTTTTTGCTCGGCACGGCCACGGTCGCTTTGGCCATTCCGATCTACAAAGGTTTGGCATCGCTCAAAGGCCGCATGCTGGTGTTGCTGTTGTCGTTGGTGGCTGGTGGCATCACCTCGGTGTTCACCGCGGTGGGCATGGCGCTTTGGCTGGGCGTGGACGAGTCGCTGGTGCGTGGCTTGGTGGCCAAGTCGGTCACCGCACCCATTGCAATGGGCATTGCCGAGCGCGTGCAAGCCTCACCCACCTTGACCGCCATCTTCGCGGTCAGCACCGGCATCTTGGGTGCCGTGCTGGGCCGCTACGTGCTCGACGCCTTGCGCATCACTGCGTGGTGGCAACGCGGTTTTGCACTGGGTGTGGCTGCGCACGGCATTGGCACCTCGCGTGCGTTCAGCGTGAATGCCGAAGCCGGGGCCTACGCCAGCCTCGGCATGGGCTTGCACGGCATTGTGGGCGCGGTGGTGATTCCTTATGCGGTGGCTTGGTGGTTTTAGTTCTTGCGCCCGAGAAACTGGATTAGCTAAAATAGCCAATCACCAGGAGCAAGCCATGCAAATCACCGCCACAGAAGCCAAAAACCGATTTGGCAGTATTTGTGCACTCGCTAAGCGCGAGCCTGTGTTTGTAGAAAAAGCAGGGCAGATTGACACCGTCATTCTCTCCGCCGACCAATACCGTGCGCTGCAAGCCAACCAAAACAACAGCAGTTTGGCCTCTCGCAAAAAGAGGTTTGAAGCCGAGTTTGGTGATTGGATTGCCGCGCAAAACAGGTGGGTCGAGCAACAAGGTATTCCTGGCGCCGATTTACGCCCCTGGTAAACCGACATGGCCCAGTTTGATGTTTACACCAACCCCAGCGAGAGCAGTGCGTATGGCATCCCATATGTGGTGGTCATGCAAAGTGATTTGCTCGATGCGCTGGCAACACGCTTGACCATGCCACTCGCCACCATTGAATTTGCAGACAAGGCGCCCGACAAGCTTTGCCCAATCGTCAAAGTGAACGGCCAGCACCTGCGCGCACTCGCCCACTACACAGCCCCTCTGCCCACACGCAGCTTGGGTCGAATCATTGGTAATGCCGCAGCACATGCCAGCGAACTGATCGCGGCCATGGATGTGGTGGTTTCTGGCGTTTAACGCTTTATTTAACGAGCGCCACCGACTTCACTTGCGCCCATGCAGCCATGCCAACGTGCAGCCCCAGCGCATGCACGCCACGCGCCGTCACCCGCGACAGCAACACGGTATCGCCACAGCGCAAGCGCAGCAAGGTTTGTGAGGGGTGCGCATCGGGCGTGATGGCGTCCACCACGCAGGGCAGGTGGTTTTGAATGCTGGTGTCTGTGGCCGCTGCCAAGGTCACGCTCACGTCACGGGCCAGCACCCGCAAGCGCACGGTTTGACCGACGGCCAAGCCGCTGTCACGCACCCAGAGTGCGCCACCGGCAAAGCCGACTTGGGCCAAATGCCATGGCGCATCAATGCGCAGCACCACGCCTGTGAGCAATGCACCGGCATCCTCGCCCACCACCACGGGTAGGTCGGCTTGCGTCAACACCTCGGCCACCGGGCCATTGGCCTGGATGCGACCTGCATGCATCACCACCAAGGTATCGGCCAAGCGCGCCACTTCGTCCACCGCATGCGTGACGTAGAGCATGGGAATGTTCAAGTCATCGCGTAATTTTTCTAGCCACGGCAGCACGTCTTGCTTGCGGGCATGGTCCAGGGCTGCCAAAGGTTCGTCTAACAGCAACAAACGCGGCTGCGTAACCAAGGCACGTGCAATCGCCACGCGTTGACGCTCGCCACCCGACAGCTCATGGCTGCGACGTTTGAGCACATGGCCAATGCCCAACAGCTCAATGGCTTGCTGCAACACGGTATCGCTCACATGGTTGCGGCTGCGTTGCAAGCCGTAGGCCAAGTTGCCCGCCACATCCAAGTGGTCAAACAAGGACGCTTCTTGAAACACATAGCCCACCGCGCGTTGGTGCGTGGGCAGGCGCACCCCCTGTGCATCGTCTTGCCATACCTCATGGCCCACTTGCACGCGTCCACGCGCCGATGGCTCTAAGCCAGCCACACAGCGCAACAAGGTGGTTTTGCCACAACCCGAAGGCCCGTAAATCACGCTGATGCCATGCGCGGGCAACTGCACATCGAGCGACACCTCAAAGTCGGCACGTGCAAGGTCCAGCTGCAAATGGATGCTCATGCATCCACCTTTTGATGGCGATGGGCGTGACGATTCGGACGACGGTTCAACCACGACAAGCCCAACAACACCACAAACGAGAACACCAACATCACACCGGCCAAGCCATGCGCTTGCGCATATTCCATCGCTTCGACGTGACCGTAAATTTGGGTCGACACCACGCGGGTTTGGTCGGGGATGTTGCCGCCGATCATCAGCACCACACCAAACTCACCCACGGTGTGCGCAAAGCTCAGCATGGCGGCCATCACAAAACCCGGCTTGGCCAACGGCACGGCCACGGTGAAGAAGGCATCCCAGGTGCTGGCCCGCAATGTGGCGGCAACTTCCATCGGGCGTGGGCCCATGGCTTCAAACGCGTTGACGAGGGGCTGCACAGCAAACGGCAGCGAATACACGACCGAGCCCAACACCAAGCCCCAAAAACTAAACGCCAACAAGCCCCAGCCGGCCGATTGCGTGAACTGGCCAATCGGACCATGAGGTCCCAGCGCCACCAGCAAATAAAAACCCAGCACCGTCGGTGGCAGCACCAAGGGCAGCGCCACCAAGGAAGCCACAGGAGAGCGCCAAGCTGAACGCGTGTGCGCCAGCCACCACGCCAGCGGCGTGGCCAACAACAGCAACAACACGGTAGTGACGCTGGCGAGTTGCAGTGTCAGCACAATGGCTTGGAAATCTTCAGCGCTCAAATGCATGCCCACACTTTACAGGGCGTAGCCGTAACCACGGATGATGGTTTTAGCAACATCGCTTTGCAGGTATTTCAACAACGCTAGGGCTGCCGCGTTGTCTTTGCCCGCCTTGAGCAGCACCGCGTCTTGCTGAAGCGGGGTGTGCAGGCTTTGTGGCACGACCCAGGCCGAGCCTTGGGTGATGCGAGCGTCAACAGAGATTTGCGACAAGGCCACAAAACCCAGCTGCGCGTTTTCGGTGCTGACGAACTGGTAGGTTTGGCCAATGCTGTCGCCTTGCACGATTTTGGACGTGACCTTAGCTTGCACATCCATGCGTTGCAGCACTTCCATGGCAGCTGCGCCGTAAGGGGCGAGCTTGGGATCGGCGATGGCTAGTTTTTCAAAACGGTTGCTGCGCAGTATGTCGCCCTTGTCGTCCACGAAGTTGGGCTGCTTGCTCCACAGGGCCAAACGACCCACGGCGTAAGTGAAACGTGTACCGGCCACGGCAAGACCTTCTTTTTCTAAGCGTGCGGGTGTTTCGTCATCCGCGGCCAGCAGCACGGCAAAGGGCGCACCGTTTTTGATTTGGGCGTAGAACTTGCCGGTGGCCCCAAAGGCCAGTTGGGCTTTGTGCCCTGTGTCTTGCTCAAATGCCTTGGCAATTTTTTTCATCGGGGCGCTGAAGTTGGCCGCCACGGCAACTGCGACCTCACCGGCTTGCGTGGTGAGGCAACACAGGGCACTTGTCAGTGCCAAGAACAGGCGCAGTCTCATATGCAACGGTTACTTCACCGCGGCACCCGCTTCGTACCAACGCTTGATCAACGCACGCTCGTCTTCGGTGATGCCCGTGGCGTTGTTCATGGGCATTTGCTTGGTCACCACCGCTTGTTGGTAAATGCCCAAGGCGTGTTGTTTGACGCCATCAGCGGTGTCAAAGCGCACATTTTTCATTTGCACCTGTTCGCCATGGCACATGTAGCAGCGCTGCGCGAACACTTGACTGACTTCGGCGTAAGTGACGGGCGTGGCATTCACGGCAGCAGGGGCCGTGCTCGTAGGTTCGGGGCGCATCCACACAATCACACTGAGCAAAATCACCACGCCAGCCACCGCAAAGGGCAGCGGGTTCTTGGCGCGGCCCAGGTGGTAGCCATGGCGCTGCACAAAGAACTGGCGGATCAAGGCGCCCGCCAACATCATCATCACCAGGATGATCCAATGGTGCTTGTGGGTGTACAAGAAGCTGTAGTGGTTGCTCAGCATCGCAAAGATAACGGGCAGGGTGAAATAAGTGTTGTGCACGCTGCGCTGCTTGCCGCGCTTGCCGTGCGTGGCCAACTCTTTGGGGTCCATCGCCACGCCAGAGGTCATGGCCGCCACCACCTTGCGTTGGCCCGGAATGATCCAGAAGAACACATTGGCACTCATGGCGGTGGCAATCATCGCGCCCACCAGCAGGAAGGCCGCGCGACCGGCAAACAACTGGCACGACAGCCAGGCGGCAAACGCCACCACCACAATCATGCTGAGGGCCACAATGCGCTCGCCGTTTTCACGGAAACCAAACATGCGGCACACGGCGTCGTAAATCAGCCAAAAGGCGACCAAGAAACTCAACGCAGCGGTGATGGCCGCCGCAGGCGACCAGTCCATCAACGACTTGTCAATCAAGAAGGTGCCCGCATTCCACAGGTACAGCACGGTGAACAAACCAAAGCCGGTGAGCCAGGTGGAGTAGCTTTCCCAATAGAACCAGTGCAGCTTGGTGTGAATCTTCTTGGGTGCCACCATGTATTTTTGGGGGTTGTAAAAACCACCGCCGTGCACCGCCCACATGGCACCGTCGACGCCTTTTTCCAGCAAGTCGGGGGAATTGGGTTTGATGAGGTTGTTGTCCAAAAAGACAAAGTAGAACGAGGAGCCAATCCATGCGATGGCGGTGATGACGTGAACCCAACGCAACAGCAGGTTGGCCCAGTCTAAAAAATATGCGTCCATGTCGAGACCTCAGTCACTGATTCAATGTTTGCTGTTCACCACTGCGGGCGCTGTGAACAACACGAGGGTCGCGAACAAAGCCTTGACACCAAGGCCTGCTCCGCTGCGACAGGTGACACGAAGTGTATACAATTTTTGTCGCCAAGCCAAGCAGGCAAGTCTCGGAAAAACCCTAGCAAAAGCCACGCCGTGACATGGCTTTTGCGTCCATCACATCAAGCAGTTTGCAACGTCCCCGTCACTTGCACTGTTTGCGCTGCAGACTCGGCCACCACATTCCCCACCATGTCGGCGGTCACGGCAGACAGGGTCCAGCCCAAATGGCCGTGGCCGGTGTTGTAGAACACATTGGCCGCTTTGCCACAGCCCACACGCGGCATCATGTTGGGCATCATGGGGCGCAAACCCGCCCATGGCACCACCGAGCGGGTGTTGATGCGGGGGAAGCACTGCTCGACCCAAGCAACCAGCGGACGAATGCGGTCAGCCCGGATGTCGCGGTCCACGCCGTTGAATTCAGCCGTGCCCGCGACGCGGAAGCGGTTGAGGCCTAAACGGCTGGTGACCAGCTTGGTCTCATCGTCGAGCAAGCTCACCGTGGGGGCACCGAGCTGGCTTTCTTCGTCGTTCAAGTTGACGGTGATGGAGTAGCCCTTGACGGGATAAATATTCACCCGGTCGCCCAACTGCGCCGCAAAGTCGCGGCTGGCGACGCCAGCACACACCACCACCCCGTCGAAGGTGTGAACACTGGGCGCTGCATCTTCTTGGGCCACGGTGATCACGGCTTGCTGCCCGTTACTTTGTACCGATGTCACATCTTGGCCGTACAAGGTGCGCACACCCAAACGTGCAGCCGCAGCGGCCAAGCCGTTGGTGAACTTGTGAATGTCACCCGTCGAGTCGCTTTCGGTGAAATAACCACCGTAGTAGGTGCCTGCCAGCGTGGGCTCGATGGCTTTCATCTCCGCTGGCGTGACCGCACGGCGTGGCAAACCGCCTTTGGCCAACAAGGTCGAGACATAGCCCGCATGGTCAAAGCCTTTTTTGTCGCGGTAAATGTGCAAGATGCCTTCTTTTTTGAGGTCGAAGTCGATGCCCTCTTCTTGCGCCCAGGCAAACAGGTGCTGACGGGCCGCCACGGCCAAGCGCGCGGTCTCCACGGTGTTGCGCTCGTAATGGGGCATGGCCGCGATGAACTCGGCAAACCACGAGAGTTTGTGCCAAGTCGGTGCAGGGTTGACCAAGAGCGGTGCATCGCTTTTGAGCATCCACTTCAGGCCTTTGAGGATGGTGGACCAGTGGGTCCAGACTTCGGCGTTGGAGGCCGAGAGCTGGCCACCGTTGGCAAACGAGGTTTCCATCGCGGCGTAGCGATGACGTTCGAACAAGGTCACGGCAAAGCCGCGTTTGACCAAAGCGTAGGCCGTGGTCACGCCGGTGATACCGCCACCAATGACAGCAATTGTTTTCATGGAAATTGAGCTTTCAATACGTCGAGGGGTGTAAGCGCCGAGCACGCAAGCCGCGTGCTCAATGCGCCCCCTCTGTATCTTGACCTGAGAGATTCACAAACAGCACAAGGTGTTTGCTTGCTCCTTCGGTGCACTGGCGGACGAATGCGCCAGCAGCTCTTCAGAGATGAAGCATGTGACCGGTCCTTTTGCCTGAGAGTTTCCGGGGCGGTTGCTCCTTCGGCGCTGCCCAGCACGCGGTGGCGTTGGCAGTCTCTCCCGATCACACGTCGACACAAGGTCGAGTGAATTTCAAATCATTCTAATGGGCGAAAAACTTCTGCACAAGCGCCACCCAGTAGGCGGCGCCAGTGGCAATGTTGTCGTCATTGAAATCGTAACCCGGGTTGTGCACCATGCACGCCCCGGCAGAGTCCCCGTCGCCATTGCCAATGAGCAAATAGCTGCCGGGTATTTGTTCGAGCATGAAGGCAAAGTCTTCACTGCCTGTCAGTGCGGGGCCGTGCAAGGTGACGCGCTCAGGCCCGACTAGGTCGAGCGCAACTTGGCGCGCGAAATTGGTTTCATCCACTGAATTGACCAACACGCAATAACCTGGGCGCCAATCCACCTCCGCCGTGACACCAAAGCTCTCGGCCTGGGCAGCCACCAAGGCTTTGATGCGCTGCTCCAACAAGCGGCGCACCTCGGGGTCGAGCGAGCGCACGCTCAGCTCCAAGGTCGCCAAGGCGGGAATCACATTGTTGGCTTGGCCGGCATGCAAAGCACCGACCGTGACCACTGCCGTGTGCAGCGGATCGACATTGCGCGACACCACAGTTTGCAAGGCCATCACGATGGACGCTGCTGCCACCAACGGGTCCGCCGCGCGATGCGGCATGGCGCCGTGCCCGCCCGTGCCGTGCACGCGGATGGTGACGTAATCGCTCGACGCCATGGCAGCGCCATCGCGAAACACAAAGTGACCCACCGGCGTGCCGGGCATGTTGTGCATGGCAAACACCGCATCACATGGGTGTTGCTCAAACAGACCATCGGCCATCATGCGCACGGCACCACCGCCACCTTCTTCGGCGGGCTGGAAAATCAAATTCAAGGTGCCATCAAACGCCACGTCTTGCGACAGGGTTTTGGCTGCGGCCAACAACATGGCGGTGTGGCCATCATGACCGCAGGCGTGCATCAGCCCGGGTTTGACGCTGGCCCACGCTGCGCCTGTGGCCTCTTGAATCGGCAGCGCATCCATGTCGGCACGCAAACCCAAGGTGCGCGCGCTGTTGCCGCGCTTCAAGGTGCCCACCACGCCGGTACCGCCCAAGCCGCGGTGCACCGCATAGCCCCAGCTCTCGAGCTTGGCAGCCACCAAGTCGGAGGTGCGGTGTTCTTCAAATGCCAGCTCGGGGTGCTGGTGAATGTCGCGGCGCAGTTGGATGAACTCACCCACACGCTCAGTCAGGGCATCACGCAAATACGTCATATCACTGGGGCTGCAAGTTGATCGACTTGGCAATGGCGCGGAACTGCGCGGTGCCATCCACATAGGCTTTGCCGACCGCTTGCAGCGACAAAGGCTTGGCCACCAATTGGCTGTTGGCATCCATGCCGGCACGCACGGCAGGATCGGCCAATGAATCGGTGATGGCTTTGTGAATCACTTGCACCACGGGCTCAGGCGTTTCTTTTTTCACAAAATAACCCGTCCAGATGCTGAAGGTGAAGTTCTTCAAGGATTTGCTCTCGGTGATGGCGGGATAGTCTTTGACCGACTCCAAGCGCTCGCTGTTGAGCATGGCCAAGACTTTGAGCTTGCCTTGCTTTTGCAACTCGTCATAGGCTTTGCCAAACGGTGCCAAGAAAATATCCACCTGACCACCCAACAAATCTTGGTTGGCGGGTGCCGCACCTTTGTAGGGCACATGCGTCATGGGAATATTCGTCACTTTGGACAGATGCTCACCCAGCAGGTGGTAGAACGAGCCAGGGCCCACGCTGGCGTAGGTGATGGGGCGGCCTGCTTGCGCTTCTTTGCGGGCGTAGTCCAAAAACTCATCCACGTTGTTGACGGGCAATTCCTTGCGCGCCAAAAAGCCGATTTGGGCCGTGGCAATCATTTGCACCAAACGGAAGTCTTCGCTCTTGAACTTGACGGCCGAAATCGCCAAAGGCGCCAAGATCAATTCATTGGGTGAGCCTTGAAAAATGATCTGACCATCGGCCGGTGCATTCAACACTTTTTGTGCTGCGATCGAACCGCTGGCGCCGCCCAGGTTTTCCACAATCACGGGTTGGCCCAGGTTCTTGGACAAGGTGTTGTTCACCGTGCGGGCAATCACATCCGACAAACCGCCGGCGGGGTAAGGCACCATCAAGGTGACAGGTTTGTTGGGATAGCTTTGGGCGCAGACTGCGCCCGCCAAAAACAAACCGCTCAACAAAGCGGCCCAGCGGTTGAGTGAATGTGACATGTCTTGTCTCCAAAATGGTTGTTATGGCTGCATCCTAAAAACCGATTTCTATAATGTCCAATGCATTTTTATGCAATTTTGTATAACTTTTATGCATAGATTGGATATGCCATGACTCTGGTTCAACTCAAGCATTTGATCGAATTGGCCACCAGCGGCTCATTCAGTCAGTCGGCGAGCAAGCTCCATCTCACGCAACCGGCCCTGAGCCGCAGCATCAAAGCGCTGGAAGACGAATTAGGGTCGCCTTTGTTTGACCGCGTAGGCCGCAAGAACGAGCTCACCCCTTTTGGCACCCACATCGTGCAGCGCGCCCGCATTTTGGTGGACGAAGCCAACGAGTTGCGTCAAACCAGTCGGCGATTGCAGCAAGGCGAGATCGGTCCATTGCGCGTGGGCCTGGGTTCGGGACCCGGTGCGATGTTGATGACCCCCCTGCTGATGCTGATGGCCACCGAACACCCGCAGGCCCACATCGATATTTCGCGTGGTAGCACCACGCTGCTGGTGCAAGCCCTGCGAGATCGCTTGTTAGACGCTTTGGTTTTGGACATCCGCTCACTCCAACCCTCAGCAGATTTGAAGGTCGAGGCTTTGCAAGAAATGGCAGGCGCTTTCATGTGCCGCCCGGGCCACCCACTGGCCAAAAAACGCAGCGTGCCCTTTGCCCTGCTGCGCGACTACCCCATCGCCTCCACCCCTTTGAGCGATGAGGTGGCGCGCATTTTGATGGAGCGCTTTGGACCCAGCGCCCATCCCGATCAGTTGGTGAATTTGCGCTGCGAAGAAATTTCAAGCTTGTTGGACGTTGCACGCACCAGCGATGCGGTGGTGCTGGCGATTCGAGCGTCTGCACCCGATTTGGTGGAGCTGCCCATCACGCCGACATTGAACGCGAATGCGCGTTTTGGCTTGGTCACCATTGCCTCACGCAGCGAACCGCCACTGCTGGGCAAAGTGCGTGCGCTGATGCGCAACATCATGAAAGACTGAACGTCAGCGCTGCTGCAACAACTGGGCGGCCACCGACACCGCGATCACCTCGGGCTCTTTACCGATGATGCCCTCCACGCCAATCGGGCAGGTGATGAAGGCCAGTTCTTGGGGGGTGAAGCCGCGTGCTTCCAGGCGGTGCTGGAAAGTGGCCCATTTGGTTTTGCTTCCAATCAGGCCAACGAATTTCAAATCGCCTTGCAGGCGTTGGCGTTGCAAACACGCAGCCACCACATCCAAATCTTCCGCATGGCTGAAGCTCATGATGAGCACGCTTGCGCCACTGGGCACATCGGCCACAGCAGCTTGCACAGGGTCGGAGTATTCGCACACCACATTGGGTGGCAGTTGCGCAGGAAAAATTTCGTCGCGGCTGTCAATCCACTGCACGTTGTAGGGCAAGGTGCTGAGCACATTCACCAAGGCACGGCCCACATGACCACCGCCAAACAGGGCAAGGGGCTGACCACGGGCGAGCAAGCGCTGTTTGAGTACAGGCACATCCGCAGCACAGATGCGTTCAAACTTCAAATGCACCACACCGCCGCAGCATTGGCCTAAGGCGGGGCCGAGTGCGTAGCGGGTGGTGAGTGCGTTGTCTTCGCGCATCAACAAAGCACGCGCTTCTGTGATGGCCTGAAACTCTAGATGCCCACCACCAATGGTGTTGACCACGGTCTGCGGGAACACCGCCATCCATGCCCCCACCTCGCGTGGGCCCGAGCCCTGCACGCTGTCGACCGACACCAACACACCCTCGGCATGTTGGAGTTGGTTCAAAACTTCAGCGGTGTGGCGTGGCACAAAAGCTTGGTGCGAAACGCAGCAGCGCTTAAGCCGCTGCCTTCGCCTTGGCCGCTTCGCAGGCCATCAAGATGCGCTCGGGCGTGGCGGGCGCATCCATGTACACCACCGCCTTGTGGTCGGCACTGGCAGCCACCGCATCGCGCAAGGCGAAGAATGCGGACAAGCCGAGCATCAACGGTGGCTCGCCGGTGGCCTTGCTGTTGAACGGTGTGGGTTTCAAGTTAGCGTTGTCGAACAACGAAACCTTGAAGTGCTCAGGCACATCGCCGGCCACTGGAATTTTGTAGGTGCTGGGGCCGTGCGTGAGCAGCTTGCCCTTCTTGTCCCAAATGCACTCTTCCATGGTGAGCCAGCCCATGCCTTGGATGTAGGCGCCTTCGATCTGGCCTTTGTCGAGCGCAGGGTTGATGCTGCGGCCCACGTCGTGCACGATGTCCACGGCCTTGAGCCACCACTCGCCGGTGCGGGTGTCGATTTCCACTTCGCTCACGGCAGCGCCGTAGCAGTAGTAATAGAAGGCACGGCCATTGAGGGTGGTGAAGTCGTATTTGATTTCGGGCGTCATGTAGAAACCGGTCACCGACAAGCCCACGCGGTCGAGCCAGGCTTGCTTGGTCACGTCAGCCCATTTGACGGATTTGCCGCCACCATACACTTCGTTGTTCGCAAAGGTCACATCGCCTTCGGCACAGCCCAACATGCGGGCCGCCACGGGCTTCAAGCGCTCGCGCATTTGCGCCGTCGCATTCATGATGGCTGCGCCGTTGATGTCGGCGCCGCTCGAAGCAGACGTGGCCGACGCGTTGGGCACTTTTTGCGAATCAGTCGCCGTGATGCGCACATGGTCCACGCTGATGCCCAGACCGTCAGCGCACACCTGCGCCATCTTGGTGTTGAGGCCCTGGCCCATTTCGGTGCCGCCGTGGTTGCAGCTGACCGAGCCGTCCATGTAAACCACCAGCAGCGCGCCGCCTTGGTTCAGGTGGGTGGCCGTGAAGCTGATGCCGAACTTCAAGGGTACCAAAGCAATGCCGCGCTTGCGGGTTTTGCTCTTGGCGTTGAAGGCTTGCACCTGAGCACGGCGCTCAGCGTATTTCGATTCTTGCTCGACCTGCGCGATCACCTTGTCACCCACCCAGTCTTCGATGAGCTGGTTGTATTGGGTGGTCATGGTGTCGGGCGTGCCGCTGATGGCGGGGTCTTTGTAGAGGTTGAGCTTGCGCACTTCCAAGGGGTCTTTGCCCA
>CANGIQ010000016.1 GCA_947453965.1 Comamonadaceae bacterium | reverse complement strand
TGCGCGCCGCAGGCGGCCGCCCTGAAGATGCGCTGGCTTTGGCCCAGAACGGTCTCAAAGCCGCACATTGGGCCAGCTTGCCCAAAGCCGTGTTGCGTGGCGATGTGGGCGCGGTGTCTGACGCCACGCCATCGCAAGCCATTGCCATGCTGCAAAAGCTGTGTCACGACCTGTTGGCCGTGCGTACAGGCGCGCAACCCCGCTTTTTTGCGGCGCAAGACCTGCCCGCAGCGGGCACCATCGCATCGCTCACCCAATGGTCCAAAGACCTGATGCAGGGCGCGCGCACCTCCGAGCACCCGTACAACCCGGGCCTGATGTTTGAGGCCTTGGTCGCCAGGGCCCAAACGGCTTTGCGGGCCAAAGATTGATTTTTAAGATTGCTTCATGTTCACCGATTCACACTGCCACCTGAACTTTCCAGAGCTGGCTGACAACATCCTCACCATTCGCGATGACATGGCCAAAGCCCAGGTCAGCCGGGCCTTGGTGATCAGCACCAGCTTAGAGCGTTTTCACGAAGTACATGGCCTGGCCACGCAGTTCGACAATTTTTGGGCCACGGTTGGCGTGCATCCGGACAACGACGATGTGCAAGAGCCGACCTTGGACGATTTGCTCACGCGCGCCAAGCTGCCCAAAGTGGTGGGCATTGGCGAAACCGGGCTGGACTATTTCCGTTTGGGCGAGCGCACAGTCGCTGACATGGAATGGCAACGCAACCGTTTTCGCGTGCACATTCAGGCGGCGCAGCAAACCAAGCTGCCCTTGGTCATCCATACCCGCAGCTCATCGGCCGACACGGTGGCGATCTTGAAAGAGCAGGGCGAAGACGGCTCAGCGGGCAGTGCAGGCGGTGTGTTCCATTGCTTCACCGAAACCGCCGAGGTGGCGCGCGCAGGCTTGGATTTGGGCCTGTACATCTCGTTTTCGGGCATCTTGACCTTCAAAAACGCCCAAGATCTGCGCGATGTGGCGAGTTTTGTGCCCATGGACCGCATCTTGATCGAGACCGACAGCCCCTATTTGGCGCCCGTGCCGCATCGCGGCAAAACCAACAATCCGTCATATGTGCCGTTTGTAGCGCAGCAAATTGCGGATATCAAAGGCATGACGGTTGAGGCCGTGGCTGAGGCCACCAGTCGCAATTTTGACCAACTTTTCAGTGCTGTCTTAAGATGAAAAATTACTTTAAGTATTTTATTTATCTATATGTTTTTATTGGATATTCTTTATCCATCGCAGGCTCTTATGATGACTTTTTCAAGGCCATTCATTTCGACCGCCCAGAAGACATTCATAAGCTGGTGCTGCGTGGCTTTGACCCCAACACGCCCAACGAAAAGGGCGTGCCTGCGCTGATCTTGGCGATCAAATCGGGGTCGATCAAGTCTGCCATGTACTTGGCCAGCCAGGCCCAAACCCAGGTTGAGTGTGTCAACGAAGCGGGTGAAACACCGCTGATGCTGGCGGCCATCGGCAACCAACTGGAGTTGGCCAACAAGCTGATTGAGCGGGGTGCGGAAGTCAACCGCAAAGGCTGGGCGCCGCTGCATTACGCAGCCACCAAAGGCCATACCGCCATGATGCGTTTGCTGTTGGAAAACAATGCTTACATCGATGCCGAGTCGCCTAACGGCACCACACCACTGATGATGGCGGCGTACTACGCACCGCCTTTGGCGGTGAAGTTGTTGTTGGAGGAGGGGGCCGATCCCACGCTCAGAAATCAAGCCCATGCATCAGCCCTAGACTTGGCTCTAACGGCTGGCCATGCGCAAAGTGCGTTTTATTTGCGCGCTTTCATTGAGTCCTGGGAAATTCAACAAAACGGCGAGTGATCAGCCCAAGCCAGCCCACACGGCGATGCGGTAGGTAATGAATGCGGCCACATAGGCGAGGGCGAAGAGGTAGGTCAATGCCACAAGGGGCATGGTCCAGCCACCGGTTTCGCGCTTGATGGCGGCAATGGTCGACAGGCATTGCGGTGCAAATACAAACCACGCCAGCAAGGACAGGGCGGTTGCCGTGCTCCAAGCATGGGCAATGATGGGCGCCAAGAGTTCAGAGGTGTTGTCGCCGGTGGACGACAGCGCATACACCGTGCCCAAAGCGCTCACCGCCACTTCACGCGCAGCCATGCCAGGTACCAGGGCCAGGCTGATTTGCCAGTTAAAGCCAATCGGCTCAAATACCACGGCAAGGGCATGGCCCAACCAGCCGGCAAAGCTGTATTCAATCGCGGCTTGGGTGGCGCCTTCTGGGGGGGTTGGGAAACTGGCCAAAAACCACAGCGCGATGGTCAAGATCAAAATAATGCCGCCCACACGGCGCATGAAAATCTGCACCCTTTGCCACAGGCCAATGGCCACGTTGCGCACCGTGGGCAGGTGGTAGCTGGGCAGCTCCATCATCAAAGGACGCACCTGTCGCCCAGCCTGCGTCATGACCTTCAAGCACCAAGCCACACCCATGGCACCCACAATGCCGGCGATGTAAAGCGCCAACAACACCAAGCCTTGGAGCTCCAAGCCGTAGACGCGCACTGCGGGAATAAACGCGGAGATCAACAGGGTATAGACCGGCAGACGGGCGGAGCAGGTCATCAAGGGCGCGATCAAAATCGTGACCATGCGGTCCCGCGTGTTGGCAATTGTGCGGGTGGCCATGATGCCGGGAATGGCGCAGGCAAAACTCGACAACAAAGGGATGAAAGAGCGCCCAGACAAGCCCACCGAACCCATGATGCGATCGAGCAAGAACGCCGCACGGGGCAGGTAGCCCGACTCTTCCAGAATCAAGATAAAGAAAAACAAAATCAAAATTTGCGGCAAAAACACCACCACGCCGCCCGCACCCGCAATCACGCCATCGACCAACAGGCTTTGCCACCAGGTGTTGGGCAACCAAGCACGGGCCTGGTCTGCGCTCCATTCGGTCATGGACTTGATGGCTTCCATCGGCGCTTCAGCCCAGCTAAAGACAGCCTGGAAAACCAAAAACAGCACCAGCACCAAGATCAACTGCCCCAGCACGGGGTGCAGCAAAACGCGGTCTAAGCGGTCACTCAAGGGGTCAGGCACCAGCTGGTCCAAGCCCATGCGCTGCAAAATACCTTGCACCACTTGGTGATCGGCCGCGGTTTGGCTTGACTCATTGCTGGGTGCAAATTCGCTTGCAGCCGTGGCAGTTGCTTGACGCCACGGCTCTTGTGCCAGCCATGCGCGCAAGGCCTCATCGCCACCTGTTTTCACGCCCACGCTGGTCACCACGGGCAGGCCCAATTCGGCAGACAGTTGCTGGGGGTCAATGTTCAGGCCACGTCGCTCGGCCACATCAGACATGTTCAGCACCAAGACTGTGGGTAGCCCCAGTCGTTTGACGGCCAACACCAAGCGCAAATTACGGCGCAAATTGGTGGCGTCCACCACACAAACCACCACGTCAGGGCGCTTTTCGCCTTCGGCTTGACCCATGAGCACGTTGCAGGTCACGCGCTCGTCTTGGGAACGTGGGTACAAGCTGTAGGTGCCAGGCAAATCCAACAAACGCAGGTGCTTGCCATTGGGCTGGATGACTTTGCCTTCTTTGCGCTCGACCGTCACGCCAGCGTAATTCGCGACTTTTTGGTGGCTGCCGGTGAGTAAATTGAACAGGGCGGTTTTACCGCAGTTGGGATTGCCCACCAAGGCCACCAAGGGGCCTGAAGGGTGAAGATGAATCTTTGCTTCACGCATGCGGGGCTTTCTCTTGCAGCTGGATGGCCTGGGCCTCAGCACGTCGTAAAGCGAAGGTGGAAAGGCCTACACGTACGACCAAAGGGTCGTGACCAGGATAGCCATGCGTGAGCACAGACACCAACTCGCCAGGCAAAAAGCCAATCTCTTCGAGTTGCTGCGTCAAATCGCTTTGTTCTTGCGGGGGTTGAACCTTCAGAATACGCCAAGCGGTGTTGAGTGGAGCCTCGGCGAGATTCATGTAGATACCAAGTCAAAGAAGAGATGTAACGGGTAGTAATTTTAAACGAGATCGGTTCTCATCTAGGTGATTGATTGAACCGATTGTTAACTTTACATAATATACAGCTGACTCGCGCCGAGCTTCTCAAGGGCAGTGGCCCAAGCCTTTTTTGCGGGCTCTGATTTGGCATGTTCCATCGCTTGGTCAGCTAAAACGACGATGGGGTCAATACCCAATATGTCAGCGACTTTCACCGCTGAGTTTTCATCGAACGTAATGCTCTTGCCCCTACGATAGCTACTGATTGTGTTAGGGCTGAATCCAAGTTCTTTTGCGGCGCGATAGTCTGATTCCCAGCCCTTGGCTGTTTTGACGCGATCAATCCAAGCAGATGCTTTCATGGTGGTGGTCCTTCCTGAGTGATGCCCGAAGCATATCCCATTGACTCCGTACGTCAATACTGAATTCTGTCCGTAATAACGGTGACTATTGACTAATACGGAGATTCCGTGATATCTTCCGCCCGACTGCCCCAAACACTCAATTTGCGGCGTCGTTGGTCCTTCCCTCATTTCGAGGTGGGGCAGTCACCCTAAAGGGCAGCGGCGCGGAGGACCACCATGACCATGAATGAATTAATTCAGTTGGTTTTTTTCTTTGCCGTGGGGCTTGCCCTTAGCAATTTATTTTTTGAACCATCCACCTATCGCTACGCCTCCAAATACAGACAGTATTTGATGAATGAGTGGCGTGTCTTTGGTATCAATCGCAAACCAAAGTACAGAGCCAAGGATTACTACGCTGATGATTTGCATTGCGCGGCTTGTGATGCTTACAGACTGAATGGAGGACGCTTCCATATCAAGCCTTCGCATAACAGCGATTTGTTCGCGTTTATGAATCTCATTTTGAGTGTTTACATAGTGGCATACAGCCGTAGCAATTTGCGTGGCAGCTACAGCCAAATCACCTGCGGGTTGGCTAGTGGGGGCGGGATTGCTGGGGTCGTTATCAATCATGGCGGTTCCTCTGTAGTTGAAAAACCTCAGTCTACCCAAGGGGGTGCAGCATGAAATTTCTTGATGGACTGTGCGGTGAAGAAAAGGTCGTTGTGATCATTTCTATGGTGGCGACTTGTTTTCTTGCTTTCATTTTTCTGGGAATTTTTATTCTTGATATCTTAAAAATTACCAATGGGTGCGCATCATGAACACCCGCAGCATCGCCCCCACACAAGTACACCCACGCAGTCGCGTGGACGTGGACATGAATTCAGTACTTTACAAAGCACTCAACCCTGACCGCCGGTGGCGCGTCGAGTTCGAGTACAACCATGCCCCCTTCATCATCACTGTCAAAGCCAGCTCTGCATCCCTAGCGGTGGACGTAGCCGAAACAGAGCTTTGGCTCGCTAAAGGGCGCCCACCCTTTGAGCGCTTTTTCCCAAAGTGTCTTTCGTGTGTGGAGGTGTCAGCATGATCTCCAATTTTCCTATCCCCATACAAAAGCAAGAGCACGTCAAAGAAGTCTTGCACGATGGAACTTTGTATCTTGGCTATCCAGTCATTGCAGGGTGTGATGGTTGCCATTTCAGTAAACCAAAGACATGCACACGGCCAATACTCACAGATAAGTTTTTTTGCACGCCTGCGTTCAATCCAACGCACATCATCTGGGTGGCGGAGGTGACAGCATGACCGCCTCAATGCCTTTGATGTCGCTCGATTTGCGCGGCCGCGCGATGCGTGCGCAGATTGACCTCGTGACACTACCCAATATCGGTGAGCGTGTGGTGCTGACGTTTCACACGCCCACGGGCGAAGACCCGTTGTTCTACCCCGTGCCCTTGATGCCTTGCGATGCGCGTGCGCTCGCTAAGGCGTTAGAGGCAGCATCTTTTTCGTGACGTCTACCGGCCGCATGACGTCACGAAAAATCAGCGGGGGGGGGTAATGGCAAAACAAGCCCAAGACCTCTACACGGTTGACATGCTGGACAAGCCTAAGCGCGGACGTCCACGTAAGCCCAACGCAATGACTGATGCGCAACGTGCGCGTGAGTACAGGGCGCGGCAAAGAGCCAAACGCGATAAAGAATTTTGGGCTCGAATTCAGGGGCATGATGCGTCGTAACACCCCAGCCGCTGGTGCCAGTGGTGGACGTGCACCACTGCCGGCGACTCTATTTGTCCCGCGCTTCGCTCACTACTCAGCCGAGGTGTTGCACATCTTGCTGCACGTTTTGCGAGACAGCCACGCCTTCCACTTGTACGCGCTCATCCACGCGCATTGCGTGTTCGAGACAGGCGAGTTTTACGGCTCTTACGCGCGTTTGATGGAGCTGATGACCCCACCGCAGCCAGAGCGCGGCAAACGCCGTTCTGGGCCTTCCTATTGGACTTTGAGACGGTGTATTGACGACATGGAGCGCGAGGGTTTGCTCAAGCGCAGCACCACCAACGAGGCACAGGGGCAGCTTCGTTTGTGGCTCACACCACCCAAAGACATGCACACACCAAAGCAAAAAAAATCGCTCGCCTAAACGAATACCCCGCAGGGTTTACCGCAGGGGTGTGGATAGTTCTAGGCCTTTATCCATGCGGGTTTCGATAGATTAGCCAAGTAAATGCCGCAGGGTATACCGCAGGGGTATCAATGAGGACTTCCTTTCTCTATTACGCGCGCGTAGAACGCGCTTATTCGCTGAGTTATCCACATCCATTTTTAATAGCCCCCCGTGGGGCAAGCCCTCACGGGAGGGCGCATTGAAGCCCCCAGCTTGCGCCACGCAGGTGTGTGGGGTGTACTTGAGTACATCGGCGCTCAGAGGTGTTTTGGTTTGACAGGGCACGAAGGAGATTTTTTCAATCGTCTGTGCTGGCCGCGTATGGCCTCAGGGCACTCCAAAACTCGCTAGGAGACGTTTTTTTGAAAAATTGGTGTCTCGGGTGGTGCGAGGTGTCAAAACGCCTTAAATCGCGCATAATTTGGCTTGAGACCACCACGCCGCGCAATGGAGAAAAACCATGCGCTTCAATGTCTGGCAATCAGTCAAAGTCAAAACCGAAGATCATCCACGCACCGGCCAAGCTGGCACCGTTCACACGGTTAGCCCTGAGCATCCCGATGAAGTGGTCGTGAAGTTCGATGTGGACAGCTCTACCGAAGCCGTCAACGTGAACGACTTGCAGGCTCTGTAAAGGCCATGAGTTCGCCCATGATTGGGCGGACTCTTTGCCCTGAGTGCGGGTTTGAATCCGCCCACGTCAAACAGTCCGCCAAATGCCTCTACCGCTACTGCCCTGACTGCGGCAGTCAATACCATGCACGCACAGACCGCCAGCGCCAGTTGCTGAGTGAGAAGACCCGTGCCCTGCCTACGCCTACACCTACGGATGGGGATGCGTCAATTTCCGTGACGCGTCACGAAAATTCACCGCCTACACCTACACAGCCTACACCTACAGAGGCTACACCTACAGAGGCTACACCTATACCAACACCTAGCGAAGATGCACAAGCTACATCTACGCCTAAGCGCCGAGGGCTTTTCTCATGAGTGAAGATCGTTTAGAGGCCCTAGCCCACATGACAGCAGACGTGGACGCCGAGAATCCAACACCTGAGCAACAGCAGGCGAATCAGCAGCAGCAACAGGCTGCACAGCAAAGCGAGGCGGGGGCGCAGGAGTGGGGCGTGATGTTGTTCTCGCTTGGTGGAGTACTCACCATGGTGGCCCCAGAGCTCAAACCCGTGTACAGCGAGGAGCGCTGCCTACAGTGGGGTCACCACATGCACATGGTGGCTGAGAAGCACGGATGGAACGCGCCCGCGCATTCGCCTGAGTTCGCTTTACTGATCGCATCGGTATCATTCATCGTGCCAACGTTGGCAATCGTGCCTGGCAAGATTCGTGAGCTACGCAAGCAGCAAAACTCACTGGTCGGACGCATTGCTGCATGGTGGCAACGGCGCAAGGGTGGCACCACGGCCAAGGACACGCAAGCGCAAGCGGAAACCAAAGATGGCAGTCAGTAACAAGGCCAAGATTTGGGCGGCTATCGGGGCCAGCGGTTCAGGCAAGGGTCTTTGGATTAAGTCTCAGCTCACAAAGCTCAAGCCAAAACGGTTTGTGGCATGGGACTTCATGGATGAATACGGCCAGTTCGCCAAGCGCGTAAGTACGCTTGACGAATTGCGCCGCGCCATGATCGCGGCCAAGGGTGGCCCTCTGGCCGTGCGCTACGTGTCGCGCGGGGCAGGGGAGAAGGCCATGCGAAAAGAGTTCGAGGTGCTCTGTGAGCTGGTGTATGCATGGGGAAACTGCGTGTTCATCGCAGAGGAACTTAGCAACGTCACCACGCCTGGCTGGGCACCCACTGCATGGCGAAAGATGACGACAAGCGGACGCCATGCCGCCGTGCACATCATCGGCACCACACAAACGCCCGCGCTGGTGGACAAGACTTTCTTGGCCAACTGCACGTTGGTGCATGTGTCGGCTCTGCGAATCGACAAGCATCGTGAGTACGTGGCCAACAACATCGACGTGGACGTGTCGCGCATCAAAGCCTTGCAGCCGCTTGAGTGGATTGAGCGTGACTTTGAGGCGAATGTGTTGCGTGAAGGCCGCGTGACCATCCCCAAATAGTCACAAATTCGCCCCTACACGTAGGCTACACGTAGGGGCGTTGGCATGTATTGCGCGGCGGTTTTCTTGTTGTTGAAATTCATTTATCGAAATTTTTCAACCAACAGGAACCCGACATGAAAGACCTCAAAGGCAAAGCCATTTTCGTCGCTGAAGTTGCAGCCGCGCTCATCATCATCGCTGTCTTCCAAGACCGTGTGATGCAAATCCCCGTGGTTGGCCAGTACTTGCCAGGCTCTCGCGCCTAAGCACTGCCAAGCCCATTTGCACAATTCTGAAAGCACACGATGAACAAGATCATCCCTTTAAACCCATTTCAAAACGTTGTTGCCTCTGGTATTGCGATTTGTGACCTGAACAACTTTTTAGGTTCGACGCTTGAAGCCATCAACTTGACGTTGTCAGGTACAACTTTTTCTAAGTCGATGGTCACGCTGATCCAGCTCAAGGCCAACAACAAAGTGATTTGGGAAAGCTCTGGCTCATATCTCGACGCCAGCGAAATCTACAAAGGCTATGCAGCCAATGCAAACCGCTTGTGCATCAACTTCATGGAGCGATCAGGTCGGACAATCAATACATTCCAAAGTGGCGCGATTGACCTGAGCACTGCATCGGGCATCACATCGTTGCGATTGGAGGTGACTACAAGCGGAGCCACTTCTCCAGCATTGGCTGGTTATGCAGAGCTGTCGCCCGCTATTGCTGTACCGGGTGAAGAATCATTCCGTTTCTTGATCCAACGCCGTCACCGTATCCCTTACACAGTGCCAGCGGCTAACTCCAAGGTCGCGCTGCCAATCCCACACATCGACCCATCGGGCGGTGGTTCCGTCTATAAGCGCTTCTTTATCTACAGTGCAAACCTCACAAGCGTACAAGCGGTGCGTAATGGCTTGGCTGAGTTTGATTTGCCCTGTGCTGATATGAACCAAATTCAGGTGCGTGCAGGTCGCTCACCACAGGCCAACATGTTTGTGTTTGATCCTATCTTGGACAACGTGCAATCTGGCCGCGTGTGGGACACACGACCCAGCGCCGGTGTGCAGCAAGCCATCTTCTACGGCACCTTTAGCGCCACTGAAAACATCACCATCGAGACCGAAGAGCTGATTCCTCTGTCGATGTACTAAGGGGGTCTCCATGACCGTATCTGTCAATTCACAGTTGGCCATTCCACAAGATAGCGACTTGACGCGTGCACAGCGGTTCTTTGTCGGTCTGAACACGACCATTGTCGGACCAGATCAAAACATGAACGGTGAAGATCCGATGGTTGCTCAATCGACTGGTCAGTTCGTGATCGCAAATCCTGACGGTACGCAGTCGGTGCAGGGTATTGCACGCTCAAACGTGCAAAGCCAAAGTACTCCCGCAGCTAAATCTGGGGTATCTCCCATGGTGGTGCTTTCGGCGTTAGCTGCTGGTGCTCTCTTTTTAATGTGAGTGGCTATGAGCGTATCAGTTAAAACCTACGACTTCTCGATGCCACCGTATGGCGCATGCCAGATTCAGGCAGGTGGAACATACTTCCGTGTGCAGTCATCCAGCGGCCCTATCAAAGTGCAAGGTGAGTTTGGTGAGGCAACACCCTTACTGCAAGGGCAGGGCCTTAAAGACTCTGAGTTTTCTCGTCTGAGTTTGACTAACCTATCAGGTAATCAAAATACTGGGACGATCATCGTAGCTGGTGATGAATTTGTGGATCAGCAGATGGTGCTGAGCGGTAATGTAAATACGTCGATTAACCCAATCTTGAATATATATGGGTCTGGTGGTGATATGACCATCACAAGTGCATCTCAGCAAATTTTGGCGCAGAGGATGTCACGACGATATTTATTGGTCCAAAACAAATCTACTACTGGAAGTGTCTGGCTTTCTATTGGATTAGCTGCGATTGCAACCCAAGGTATTTTTTTGCCACCTGGCAGTATCTATGAAATGTCTGCGAGCGTGTTCGCTCATCCTATCTATGCTATCGGTGACATCGCGTCAAATCCGAATGTCCTAGTCTTGGAAGGCTACTAATGCTGTATATCCCATCGAATAGCGTACGGACCGGGGAGATCAGCTGCTTTTTGCAATCTTATGCCCCTAGCGGATACGTGATTGCTAACGGTGGCCTTTTGTCACGTGCTGCATACCCGGCTCTATGGGCTTATGCGCAAGCGAGTGGAAATATTGCCGCTACTGATGCAGCATGGGCCGCTGGCATGTATTCGCCAGGTGATGGTGCAACCACTTTTCGTATCCCTGAGCTGCGTGGCGAGTTTTTGCGCTTTGCTGATTCTGGCCGCGGCATTGATGCTGGTCGATCAGTCGGATCTTTCCAAGGTGATCAAAACAAATCGCACTCACATGGTGTCACAGACCCAGGGCACACACACTCTTACAAGACGTATGGACTTGGAAACAGCGGACTGAATGGCAATGCCAACACAAATTCTGACTGGGGTCTACCAAATACCGGCAGCAGTGCTACGGGTATTTCAATCAATGCTGACGGTGGCAGTGAAGCGAGGCCACGTAATGTGGCTCTATTGCCATGCATCAAAACGTGAAATGGCTTATCCCAGGTGCTTGCATTGCCTTCGCTGGCGTGCTCTTTTACAGAGCTATTCGCTACGTGCCACAGCCTGATCCTGGGCAGCCTCTTGATGACTCTGCAACACAAACAAACACAGTGATCGACGATATGACAGTTTCCGCACAAAAAGCCTACGAAGTCGCCACTGGCCAAAGCGCCCCAGCGGTTAGCGACGATGTGGCCATGAGAAACCGAAAAGCTTTTCTTGACATGATCGCGTACAGCGAAGGAACCTACAACGCCGGTGACGCAGGCTACCTCATGATGTTTGGTGGCCGCTTAGCTGATTCGCTTGAAGTGCATCCGCGCCAACTGTTCAGCTTCACCAACTCACGCGGTGAGCAACTCAAAACTACTGCCGCTGGCCGTTATCAATTCTTGGCTAAAACATGGGATACGCTCGCCGCTCGCCTTGGGCTACCTGACTTTAGCCCTGCATCGCAAGATGCTGCGGCCCTTGAGCTGGTGCGTGAGCGTGGTGCACTAGCTGATGTGGACGCTGGCCGCGTGGACGTTGCCATCACCAAGTGCTCAAAGATTTGGGCATCACTGCCAGGTGCTGGCTACGCGCAACCCGAGCGAAAGCTCGCTGATTTGACAGCCGCCTTTGCAAATGCTGGCGGTCTGATTGTGGGGGCATAGCATGGATTCCGAAGTTCTCCTGATCGGTGTTGCTGCCATGATGTTTTTCATGCAGCAGTCCAAGGCGGCACCAGTCAACCCCTATCAATCCATGATGGGGCAACAGCAGCCACAGCAGCCCATCATCATCGGTGGTAGCGGCATGATGGGGACACAAATGCCCTACGGTGGCGGTATGGGCCAACAGATGCCCTACGGTGGCAGTATGGGCCAACAGATGCCCTACGGGGTGCCGTACGGATATAACAACGGTACGACGCAGCTTGCGCAAACTCGTGTCACACAGCAAGCAAGCGTAGCCAACAACTTGATCAATAAAGCGCCTGACATCATCAGTAGCGCCGGTAAGCTTTTTGGTATCGGTACGCCGGCAGACGCGTCTGTAGCTGGTGATGCTGCCACTTATGACGGTTCATTGCTTAATCAGCTATCAGATGCAGGTGGATCAACCTATGACTTTGGGTCATCAGCAATTGCAGATTCTTCGGTAGCCAGCGCATTTGGAGACGCTGCCGCCGAAGATGCATTAGGGGCTGCCGCAGGTCTGCCACCTGGATCAATCACACTGGCCACACAAGTCCTTGGCGGAGATGTAATTGACAACGTATTAAGCGGCGCTGCCGATATTTTTGATTGGTAAAAATCATGCAACAAAAAGAAGAAACAAACCTCTTATTCGTGGCCGTCATTGGCTTCGCATTTTTCATGTTCATGCGCAGCTCCAGCGCAGCGCGGTACGTGATGGGGCCCAATGGCTCGCCCATCGTGCCGCCCTACATGAGTGGCATGAGTGCCGCGCAGCAGTGGCAGTATCAATTACAGATGCAACAGCAGCAGAACATGCAGCAGGCCTCGCTCTATCAGCAAGCAGGCAGCGTCATTAGCAATTTGATTGACCGCATCTGGCCGGGACAAAAACCCGCCCCAGCTCCAGCGCGGCCAATGCTGCAAGACGATGCCATGGTTGGCCAAGTCGCACCCGGCATGGATGGCGTTTACAACAGCGGCACCTACTACCCAATGCCATGAAACTCAGCGGCGCTGGCCAAGCAGAGATGATCAAAATCGCGGCCATGGTGACATTGGGCGCGGTGACTATCTACGTGGTCAAACAAACGCTTTCTGGTGCGGTCAAGTCCGTCAAGGATGCCATCGACACCGTGGCAAGTGCGCCTGGCAAAGCCATCGAAGCCGTCAAAGAGGTGGCCAAGCAAGGCGGCTCAACGTGGAAAGAGGGCATCACGCCACAGTATCCACCCGATGCGCCGCCGCCGGTGACTGACCCCTACGCGCCGCGCTACAACAACCCCATGGTCAACAACGACGGCATAGATTTCAACCAGTTTTAGGAGCAAAACATGAACTACCTTATCGCACGAATTAAAGAGCCATCGACATGGACAGCGCTTGGAGCCATCGGCCTTCTGTTTGGCTTTCCGCCCGGCACAATCGATGCCGTGCACATGCTCTTAGGCGGTGTGGCCGCGCTGGTCGGTATGCTATTGCCTGAGGGGCAAGCGCAATGAGTGAAGCTGTACAAATCGCACTTGTCACAGCTCTTTTCAACGGCGCGGTGACGTGGGGCGTAATGACCACGAAGCTTGCCTGGATGCGGAGAGACCTCGATGAGGTGCGTGACTTCGTTTTCAAAAAGAATGCATGCTCCCATGGCTAGCATATTGCCATCGCCCAAGGACGTCATCAAAGAGGCCTTGGTCGTGCTAGGCGGGGCTGTGCTGGCCGCATACATCATCGGCCAAGTGCCACAATTACGTACATGGATGAAGGCTCAGTGGGGTGGGGCCATCCCGCAAGGCGACAAATCGGCGTGGTAGGCGTAAAACGTGGCTTGTTCTACAATCGCGCTGACCACCGGAGAATTTCCATGCCTGCAACACTTGAATTCAATAACCTTGAAAATCATCCGCGAATAATTGATTTGCGGCGTGATGATTGCGTTGTTATTTCAGGCAACACCCCAAACCCTACGGCCATGCGCAAAGCATTCGCTAAGCTAAAAGACTTACGTTCAAAACTGCCAATGAATGCGGTGGACACAGTGGCCGAGGTTAGAAAAATTCGTGATGGCGGTAGCAGAGCTTGAATCGCTTTGTCGTTGACGCAAACATAGCCCTAGACTGGGTGATCCCCTCAAATGAGGGAGATAAATATTCAATCCCATTTTTTGATTTGGTGGCAAAGAATGCACCAGAGCTTTTTGTACCTATGCACTTTGACGTTGAAGTTGCTCGGGTGATGAGGAAAACTCACAAACGCAAGCCTGATGAGTTTGCTAAAAAATGGTATCAAGACGGATTAAAGGGGCTTGACCAAGTGGGTTTTATAACCATAGGTCAAGGCATTAATTTAGAGTTACTTGGCCAGCTCGCAGATGCATACAGTCTTGATGTGGTGGACGTGCCTTATATACATTTGGCGCGTACGTTTGACGTTCCACTAGTCACAAGAGACAAGGGATTGATATCCGCTTGCAAGCATTGGAATATCACTCACTGGATTCCTCAATAGCGCCAGTGAAACCGTGCCCACCATTGGGGGTGAGGTTCTGGCCGTGTCACGATGGAATCAAATAGCCCACGCAGTTTTGCTTGGGCTATTTTTTCGACCACGCTGTATGACTTGATGTACTGATTCGCACGGTGACTGGTGGGTTCGATGCGAGGGACTGCGCGCAGCCAGGCGTCAACGTCATCATGTGTGATGGGGACTTCGCCGAACAGATCAGTGATGGATGGGGTCATGATGCGACAAAGGTGTGCATCATGCGTGTGAGGGGGTGGCTAAGAGTTGCTATTTTGTTTGTTATTTCTTTGCTATTTTTTGTACGCAAAGAACTTAACATAATATACATCGTATAAAATTAAATCAACTTCAAACAGCGCATCCAAGGCTCCTCAGATGCGCTGTTTTCAAGGCTTCAATCAAGACGCTTCAGGCTTAAATTGCATGGCTTTGAACTCCAGGAACTCTTCAAAGCCAAACTTGCCGTTTTCACGCCCGTTACCCGACTGTTTGTAGCCACCAAACGGCGCGTTGCTGTTAAACGGTGCGCCATTGATGTCGACTTGACCGGTACGGATGCGGCGGGCCACGGCCACGGCGTGCGCTTCGTCCTTGCTCCACACACCGCCGCCCAAGCCATAAATGCTGTCGTTGGCAATGCGAATGGCTTCGGCTTCGTCTTTGTAGGTGATGATCACCAGCACGGGGCCAAAAATCTCGTCTTTCGCCAAGGTGTCGCTGGCTTTGACGCGCAGGATGGTGGGCTGCACAAAGTAGCCTTTATCAAACGCTGGCTTTTGAGGGCCGCCGGCCACCAGTTCTGCGCCCTCTTGGATGCCTTGTTCAATGAACCCGATCACGCGGTCGCGTTGCGCAGCGCTGACCAAGGGGCCCAAGCGCGTGGATTCGTCCAAGCTGGGGCCCAGCGTGAGTTTGGCAATCGCCGTTTGTGCGATCTTTTTGGCGTCCTCATACTGGCTTTCAGACACCAACATGCGGGTGTGCGCCGAGCATGTCTGACCGCTGTTCAACATGCACGCAGACACGCTGCCTTTGACGGCAGCTTCCAAATCGGCGTCAGGCAAGATCAGGCTGGCCGATTTACCACCGAGTTCCAAGGCCACGCGTTTGACGCTTTGGGCTGCCAACTCGCCCACGCGTTTGCCGGCGCGGGTCGATCCGGTGAAGCTCACCATGTCCACTTCCGGGTGGCTGGCCAACACTTCACCCACTTCTGGACCTGTGCCGTTGACCAGGTTGAACACCCCGGCAGGCAGGCCTGCGGCATGGATGATCTCGGTCAAGATCATCGCGTTGATGGGCGCAATTTCGCTGGGCTTGAGCACCACGGTGCAACCCGCGGCCAAGGCTGGCGCCACTTTCAAGGTGATTTGGTTGAGCGGAAAGTTCCAGGGCGTGATGCAACCGACCACGCCAATGGGCTCGCGCACCACCAGCGAATTGCCCACTTTTTCTTCCCACACAAAACGGCGTGCCACTTTGGCGGCGTTGCCCCAGTTGAACACCGGGCCACCCACTTGAATCATCTTGGCGAGCTTGATGGGCATGCCCACCTCGCGTGCAATGGCAGTGCCCATTTCGTCCGTGCGGTCCTTCAAACCTTGAACGATTTTGTCGATGTAGGCGCAACGCGTCTCTACGGGCAACTGCGACCAGCTGTCAAACGCAGCGCGCGCGGCCAACACGGCTTGCTCGGCTTCCGCTTTGGTGCCTTGGGGCACGGTGGCGAACACTTCTTCCGTGGTTGAGTCGTGCACTTCGAAGTTTTTACCGGATTGGGCTTTGACCCATTGGCCGTTGATGTAGTGGTCGTTGTAGTGTTTCATGTGTGTCTCTTTGGATATAACTGGCAATATATTACATCTTTCCCGACCGATTGGTTGGGAAATAAAGTGCAGTTTTCGGAATTCAATGCCCCTCGTGCGCCCACAGCAGCAGGGCATCACGGTCTTCCACCACCAGGCTCACCTGTTGGCCCACTGGCAAACACAGCTTGGTCGCCACATGGCCAAACGGCAAGTCGGTCAAGACGGGGGCTTTGATGTGCGTGCGCAGCCCATCGACCACGGTTTGCAGCTTGAAGCCCTTGTCGTGTGGCGTGAGCTTGTAGTTGGTGAACTGCCCCAAAACCACGGCCTTTTGCTGGGCCAATACGCCCGCGTGCAGCAGTTGGGTGAGCATGCGCTCGATGCGGTAAGGATGCTCGGCCACGTCCTCTAAAAACAAAACACCGCCTCGGATGGATGGGAAATACGGCGTGCCCAGCAGGCTGGTGAGGACGGTCAAGTTCCCGCCCCACAACACCGCATCGTTGGCCCACACGCCTGGACGGCGTTGGTCCAGGGCTTTCACGCACGAGGTGGAGAGGCGCCAACCTGCGCCCTCGCCCTGCCCGCTCACCATGTCGTCAAAGCAGGCTTCCATGATGTCGTCGGGTTGCTCGGCACCAAAGTCCTCGCCCAAAGCCGGGCCAGCCCACGAGATGGCGCCGGTTTTCGCCAGCAAGGCATTTTGAAACGCGGTGAAATCGCTCAAGCCCACAAATTGCGTACCTTTGGCGATGGCTTTGGCCACGGCTTTGTAGTTGATTTGCGGCAGGATGCGCGTGAGGCCATAGCCGCCGCGTGAGATCAAGGCCACATCGGCGCCACTGGCGGCAGCGCGGTGGATGGCGTTCAAGCGCGTGGCATCGTCACCGGCAAAGCGTGTGAAACTGCTGAGGGCATCGGCATCGAGTTCGACCTCATGGCCGAGTTGGCGCAAGCGCGCCACACCACGTTTGAAAGCTGCTTTGTCGCGCACAGCGCCGCTGGGGGAATAGATGTAAATATGAGCCATGCCCCCATTGTCGCGGCTTATTCGCGCTTGTAATGCAGCAAGCGACCTCGGTAAGCGCTCAGGTCTTGCAAGGGTTCGTTCATGATGAGCTCGGTGACCGAAAACCCCATGCGCGCCATGTCACGGTGAAAGGCACTGCGGTTGCCTCGGTTGGGATCGACGATGAGCACCTCGGCGCCGTCTGCCGCGTGCTCTTGGATAAACCCAGAAAGTTGCGCCGGATGGCTGCGCTCGTACAGCACATCGCTGGCAATCAGCAAATCAAACGCGCCCAGGCCTTTGTTCACCCGGCCCCAATTGCCTGTTTCGTAATGCAGCGGTGGCAAATCGTTCAGCAGCACATTGGCTTTTAAAAAAGTTTCGGTCAGCGGATGGCAGTCGCTGGCGGTGATGTTGCCCTCGCGGCGATGCACCACCAAACTGGCCAGCCCCAAACCACAGCCAACTTCGAGCACCCGCTTGGCCTTGAAGTCCCAGGTTTGCATCAAATCGGCCAGCTTTTGTGCCGAGGGCCAGACCAAGCCAAACAAAGGCCACGTCGCCGACGAAATACCTGCTTCGAGCGCCAAGCCTAAGGGGTCATAAAACTGCTGCTTGTCGCGCAGCGAGCGAATTTGCAAATCAGCCCCACCTCCGACACCGACCCGCTGAAACTTCACTTCGTAACCGGCGGGGGATGTGGCTGGGGCAGTCATGCTTAATGTCGTTCAGGGGGTGGTGTGGCCGCAGGTGCTGCCAACAAGGTGCGCAAGGCGCGCGGACCGGCCATGTGGCCACGGTCTGGGTAGGGGGCATCACGCAAACCCGTAGGCAGCGCGGGCGTTTGGATCCAATGGATGGGCAATGCCAGCTCTGCAAGCAGCGGTGCCATCACACGTGGCGCATGCAAAGCCAGCGGCGCAGGTTGCACGCTGGCCAAAAACTCGCGCAACACCTGGGCATGCCAAGCGATGCGGTGCGTGGCCACCTTTTTGGGTTTGTCAGACAGGCCAAAACCAGGCAAATCCACCGCCAACACCGGTTGGCTCGATTGCAGTTCGGCGGCAAATTGCATGCTCCAACCATCGACATCGTGCAGGTACACATGCGGTGCAAGCTGTGTGTCGGCGCGGTTGTCGAACCAATGCAGGCGCAAGCCGTCTAAGGCGGGCAAGTCAGCGCTTAAGCGCGACAAGGCCAACGGCACATCGCGTCCCGCCCAGGCTTGGTCTGGTGTGCGCAACGCGTCTTCACGCAAAGGCGTTTTGTTGCTTTGTTGCTGCGCACGACGCTGCTCGAAAAAGTCTTGCATCACCTGGGCGCAAGCCTCAGCCAGCACGCCACCCGTCAGCTGGGTTTGGTGGTTGAGTTGCGCATGTGTGAACAGATTGAGCACCGAACCCGCCGCCCCTGTTTTAGGCTCACTCGCACCAAACACCACGCGCTTGAAACGCGCATGCAGCGCGGCACCGCTGCACATGGCACAGGGCTCCAGCGTGACGTACAAGGTGCAGTCGTCCAGCCTGTAGTTACCCAGCGCTTGGGCCGCAGCACGCATGGCATTGACTTCGGCGTGGGCCGTGGGGTCGTGGCGGGTCAATGGCGTGTTGTGGCCTGAGGCAATCACCTGCCCTGCCCTCACCACCACAGCGCCGACGGGTACTTCGCCAGCTGCTGCCGCAGCCTGCGCTTGGCGCAGCGCCAGTTGCATGAACCCAATGTCTTCAGGCGAATGGGTCGTCATGGCTGAACCATGCCAAGCTTGACCATCCATTCGGCCAAGGCCTGTTCATCCGCGGTGCCTTGTGCATACGCGGCATGCATGGCGGCATGCGACTCGGGGCGATGTTGGTTGAGTTTGAGCTTGCATTGCAGCTCGGTGATGCGCAGCTCAAACGCCACGATGCCGTTGAGCATCATGTGTTGGTAGTCTTCCCCCAAGTCTCGCCATTGCGCGGCATAAGCGGGTTCGTGGTCGCCAATGAGTTGTTTGAGCAAACGGTCTTTGGCCTGGGGCTCTTCCACCAAAGAGGCTTCAACCTTGGCGTGCACTGCCAAATAGCTCCAGGTCGGCACACGCGTGAGATCGGGGTAGACCTGGGGCGATAGATAGGCTTGCGGGCCCATGAAGGTTACCAACGCTTGGGGCCGCACTTGCAAATAACGCCAATGGGGATTGGCTTTGGCGCAGTGGCCCAGCAGCACGTACTGGCCGTTTTGTTGCGTCAGATGAAGTGGTAAATGCGTGACAAACGGGAAACCCGCATCGTCCACGCTGGTGAGGCTTGCAAACGGATACGCCCGCATGAGAGCGAGCGCATAGGCCTCATCTTTGGCATTGAACTGCGGTGGCAGGTACACGCCAAATTACCGCGAGGCGGTCCGTTTAGAAACGACGTTTGACGGCGGGGCCGCCTGGGGCCTTACCTTCGATGTGACGGAAGGTCACACGGGCTTTGTTCATGTCGTAGGGAGACAGTTCGACCGTCACTTTGTCGCCTTCAATGATGCGGATGCGGTGCAAGCGCATCTTGCCGGCGGTGTATGCGATCAATGAGTGACCGTTTTCCAGGGTGACGCGGTAACGCGAGTCGGGCAAGACCTCGGTCACAACACCCTTCATTTCGATCATTTCTTCTTTGGCCATGTACTCAGTGTTTTCTAATTTAAAAATTACTCCCCATCAGGGGGAAAAAGCCCTTAATTGTAGGGCTTTTATATAAAGAGCGAGGCTGGCGCTTATTCCCACTCAATTGTGGCTGGCGGTTTGCTCGAAACGTCATACGTCACACGGTTGATGCCACGCACTTCGTTGATGATGCGGCCGGACACTTTCTTGAGCAGCGCATAGGGCAACTCGGCCCAATCGGCCGTCATGAAGTCGCTGGTTTGTACGGCGCGCAAGGCCACCACGTAGTCGTAGGTGCGGCCATCGCCCATCACGCCCACGCTCTTGACAGGCAAGAACACGGTGAAGGCCTGGCTGGTCAGGTCGTACCAGGTTTTGCCGGTGGCCTCGTCTTTGAAGTTGTGCAGTTCTTCGATAAAGATGGCGTCGGCTCGGCGCAGCAAGTCGGCGTATTCCTTTTTCACTTCACCCAAAATGCGCACGCCCAAACCTGGGCCTGGGAAGGGGTGGCGGTACACCATCTCACGGGGTAGCCCCAACGCCACGCCGAGTTCGCGCACTTCGTCTTTGAACAACTCGCGCAATGGCTCCAACAGCTTCAAGCCCAATTGCTCAGGCAAGCCGCCCACGTTGTGATGGCTCTTGATGGTGACGGCTTTTTTGCTCTTGGCGCCGCCGCTTTCAATCACGTCGGGGTAAATCGTGCCTTGGGCCAGGAAAGTTGCACCTTTGTGCCCACCGTCGCCCGTCTTGAGTTTGGCGGCTTCGGACTTGAACACGTCCACAAACAAGCCACCGATGATTTTGCGTTTGGCTTCTGGCTCGCTCACGCCAGCCAGTTTGCCCAAGAACAGGTCGCTCGCGTCCACGCGAATCACGTGGGCGTGCAACTTGCCGACAAACATGTCCATCACCATATCGCCTTCGTTCAGGCGCAACAGGCCGTGGTCCACAAACACGCAGGTGAGTTTGTCGCCAATGGCGCGGTGAATCAGCGCCGCCGCCACGGATGAATCCACACCGCCTGACAGACCCAAGATGACTTCTTCGTCGCCCACTTGTTGGCGAATGGCCGCCACGGCCTCTTCGATGTAGTCACCCATGATCCAGTCCGCACGCGTGCCGCAAATGTCGAGCACAAAGCGGTTCAACAAGGCTTGGCCTTGCACGGTGTGGGTGACTTCGGGGTGGAACTGCACCGCATAAAACTTGCGCGCTTCGTCGGCCATGCCGGCGATGGGGCAAGACGGTGTGGACGCCATGACCTTGAAGCCTTCGGGCAGCTGGGTCACTTTGTCGCCGTGGCTCATCCAGACTTTCAGCATGCCGTGGCCCTCAGCAGTGCTGAAGTCTTCAATGCCTTTGAGCAATTCGGTGTGGCCATGCGCACGCACTTCGGCGTAGCCAAATTCGCGGGTGTGACCGGCTTCGACCTTGCCACCAAGTTGGGTGGCCATGGTTTGCATGCCGTAGCAAATGCCCAGCACGGGCAGGCCCAGTTCAAACACAGCGTCGGGCGCGCGGTCATCCACCTCGTACACGCTGGCATGGCTGCCAGAGAGGATGATGCCCTTGAGGTTGCCGTCTTTGGCGTAGTCGCGCACCCAGTCGCTGCTCACGTCGCAGGGGTGAACCTCACAAAACACATGGGCCTCGCGCACACGGCGGGCAATGAGTTGGGTGACTTGAGAGCCGAAATCAAGGATGAGGATTTTTTGGTGCGACATAAATAAAAAAGGGCCTTCAAGTGGCCTAGGACGCTATTGTCTCAAAAAAACAAAGCCACCCCGTGGGGTGGCTTGTGCTTGAGTGCTAAACAATTACTCGCGGCTTATTCAGCCCGGTAGTTCGGCGCTTCCTTGGTGATTTGCACGTCATGCACATGGCTTTCACGAATGCCTGCGGCGGTGATTTCCACAAATTGGGCCTGCTCATGCATGTCGTCAATCGTGGCGCAACCGCAGTAGCCCATGCTGGCGCGCAAGCCGCCGGCCATTTGGTAGATGATGGCCACCACCGAGCCTTTGTAGGGCACGCGGCCTTCGATACCCTCGGGCACCAGCTTGTCAGCATTGGGGTTGCCCGTGCTGGACTCTTGGAAATAGCGGTCTGCACTGCCCTGCTGCATGGCGCCAATGGAGCCCATGCCACGGTAGCTCTTGTAGCTGCGGCCTTGAAACAAAATGACTTCGCCAGGCGCTTCTTCGGTACCGGCAAACATGCCACCCATCATCACCGTGCCTGCGCCGGCGGCGATGGCTTTGGCAATGTCGCCGCTGTAGCGAATGCCACCGTCGGCAATCAGCGGCACGCCGGTGCCTTTGAGCGCCGTGGCCACACTGTCCACCGCCATGATTTGCGGCACGCCCACACCCGCCACGATGCGGGTGGTACAGATGGAGCCAGGGCCAATGCCCACTTTCACGCCATCCGCCCCCGCTTCGACCAAGGCCAACGCGGCTGCGCCCGTGGCAATGTTGCCGCCAATGACTTCGATGTGCGGATAGTTTTGTTTGACCCAACGCACGCGGTCGATCACGCCTTTGCTGTGGCCGTGCGCGGTGTCCACCACGATGGCGTCCACACCAGCGCGGGCCAGCGCTTCCACGCGTTCTTCGGTGCCCTCGCCCACACCCACGGCCGCACCGACGCGCAGTTTGCCCGCGGCATCGCGGGCGGCATTTGGGAAGTTGAGTTGTTTGGTGATGTCTTTGACGGTGATCAGGCCTTTGAGCTCAAACGCGTCGTTGACCACCAGCAAACGTTCCAGCTTGTGCTTGTTCAGCAGGGCTTTGGCTTGCTCAGGCGTGGTGCCTTCGGGCACCGTGACCAAGCGCTCTTTGGGCGTCATGATCTCGCTCACGCGCTGGTCGTAGCGGGTCTCAAAGCGCAAATCGCGGCCTGTGACGATGCCCACCACTTTGCCACCGTCGCAGACCGGAAAGCCTGACACGCCCAGCTCGTCAGACAGTGCCATGACTTGGCGCACCGTGGTTTCAGGGGTGATGACCACCGGGTCACGCAACACGCCTGATTCGTAGCGCTTGACCTTGGCCACTTGGGCCGCTTGTTCTTGCGCGGTGAGGTTTTTGTGCACGATGCCAATGCCACCTTCTTGCGCGATGGCAATCGCCAAACGGGCTTCCGTCACGGTGTCCATAGCCGCAGAGACCAGGGGCAAGTTCAGGCGAATGTTGCGGGTGAATTGGGTCGCGAGAGAGGTGTCCTTGGGCAGGACTTGGGAGAAGGCTGGCACCAACAACACGTCGTCGAAGGTGAGGGCTTTGCCGAGAAGGCGCATGGTGATGGCTCCAAAAACAGCATTTTAGAGAGCCCTCTCACCCTGCCTGTATACAAATTCGTGCCGGTTTTAAGAGCGCACAGCCAATGGCAAATTTAGTAACAAGTTTTGCGGTTTGAGCTTGAGCCGCTGGTGCTCGTCCACCGCCATAGCCAAGTACACGGGCTTGCCGCGTACCTCGGCCAACATGTCGTTGGGGTCCACAAACTCCAACTTGAACAGGCACAGCAGACGCTCCATGCGCGCTGCATCAACCTCGTGGCCTTGGTAGAGGTCATTCAACACACTGCTGGCTTGGGCATCTAGGCCGACATGCCACACCCAGTGGTCATCGTCAATTTCACGTTCGGTTTGGATGCGAACTTGCACCCCTAAGAAATGGTGCACCCATCGCGCCATGACCTCGCACAACGCGTCCAAACCCGGTTGCCCACGGTTGAGGCTGAGCACCCAATCAAAAGTTTCACTGCGCGGCCAATAAGCCTCTTGGTTGTCGGTGTTGAGCACATCCAAGTCCACACTGCGCAGCTTGATACCGCCTTGCTGCAGCAATTCGCCAATCGAGCCAAAGCTGCCTTGCGTGGCATGGCGCTCGACCGTGGCCTCGTCCGCAGCCATCACAGCGCCGTCTTGCAACACCGTGATCTTTTGGGTGTGCATCAGCATTTCGGCCGCACGTGCTTGCATGGGGGTGGCCTCTTCGCCCAGCACATGGCGCAGCAAAATTTGGGTCAGGTGTTGCACCAAGAGTGGCGGCACGTCCACGCCTTTGAACAAGGCCATGTAACTGGCTTCCAAGGTCGGAAATGCCAACAAGCGTTGTCGAAAGCGCAGCCACACGGCGTAGTTCTCCGCCGCATCGTTGTCTTGCAGTTGCGCCAGGTCTTCGGCAGTGATGTCTGTGCGCGGCGCGTCCATCAAACGATGATGCAAGGCAAGTTCAGCGGCACACGAGGTGTCGATCGGCGCTAGCTCGGGGCGCTCCAAAAGAAAACGCAAAAAATCGTCGGTGACTACCAAATGCCCTGCCGCGTTGGTGGTGAGCAAGGTGTAGCCACAGGTGGGCCAAAAGTTATTCGCCATGACTCAATAGCCCGGTTTGGCACCTGGGCGACGCTTGGAAAACAAGCCCGCCCGGTTGGTGCCTTGTTTTTGAAAGCGCTCACGGCGTGCGACCTTGGGGTCGACCGTCAGGGGACGGTAAATTTCAATTCGGTCCATGTCTTGCAGCACATGGTTGGGCGTGGTTTTACGTCCCCAAACGCCCACCACAAACGCTTGCGTGTCATGCAATGCAATTTCAGGGCAATCCACCAACAGGCCGCTGGCGTCCACAGCCTGGGCCACCGTGCTGCCTGCGGGCAAGCGCAACAAACGCTCATGCACCACGCGCGGCGCGGGTGAATACAGCACGCTGATGTGCAGCAGTTCGGTGTTGGAGGTGGTGCTCACGCGGTATACACCTGCTCGGCCCGCTTGACAAAGGCATCCACCAAGGTGGCGGCGATTTTGTCGAACACGGGGCCTACCAAGGCGCCAAACATGCTCTCAAACGCGTAGTTCAAGGTCAGCTCAATCCGGCATGCGCGTTGAGGCTCTTGCGTGTTGGGATCGACCAGCGGATGAAAGTCCCAAGTGCCATCGAGGTGTTTGAACGGGCCATCGACCAGCTCCAGTTTGACCTGACGCCCTTCGATGTGCACATTGCGGGTGGTGAAGCTTTTGTGAAAGCCGCCGAGTGACATGCCAATTTCAGCCGTCATCCCCTGTGCGTGACGCTCCAGCACACCGGCGCGGTCACACCAGGGTAAAAATTCGGGATAACGGTCAACATCGGTGACCAGCGCAAACATTTCTTCAGCGCTGAACCAAATAAGAACGGACTTGTGAACGGTTTTCATAGAATGGTCTGCATTGTAAGAAGCTCTACCGTCCCCATATCCCCCTAATGGCTACCAAAAAACCTGCAACCCCCTCGCGCATCGCTGACAACAAAAAGGCGGCGTACAACTATTTCTTCGAAGAAAAGTTCGAGGCGGGCATGGTGCTGCAAGGATGGGAAGTCAAAGCCGCCCGCGAAGGCAAGGTGCAACTGACCGATGGCTATGTGGTCATCCGCGATGGCGAGCTGTATGTGATTGGCTGCCAAATCAATCCGTTGCACACAGCCTCCAGCCACGTCAGCCCCGACGCCGTACGAACCAAAAAATTGCTGATGAAGAAAGACGAGATCAAACGTCTGATTGGCAAAGTCGAGCAAAAAGGCTACACCCTGGTGCCCATCAACCTGCACTGGAAAAACGGCAAGATCAAATGCGAAATAGCCCTGGCCAAAGGCAAGGCCGAACACGACAAACGCGACACCATCAAAGACCGCGAAGGCAAGCGCGAGGTGGAGCGTGCGATGAAGTCACGCAGCCGTTGAACCCGTCGGTATCAATCAACCGTTGACGCACCGGGTGTTACTTAGGTAACATCTCAGCATTCCATTCATGAATGCTCACCATGGCCACGATCTCCGTCAAACTTTCTGATGCCACACGCGACCGCGTACAAACTGCGGCACTCAATCTCGGACTCACCCCCCATGCACTCATGGTGCATGCGATTGAAGATGCCGTGGATCAAGCCGAAGCGCGTCAAAGTTTGATTGAACAAGCGTTGGCCTCTCGACAGCGCGTTGCGAAAACAGGTCTGGTCGTGGACGGTGCGGCTTTGGCCGATTACCTCAAAGCCAAGGTGCGCGGTCACACCACCAAACGCCCGCCAGCGATTGGCATCGAAAATTTCTTGCCTAGCGGCAAATGAGCCGCTATCTTTTTTCAACCGATGCGGCTGAAGACTTAGAACAGCTGGTTAACTTTCTACTGGATCAACACCCAGAAGACGCCATCGCCACCATCGACTTAGTGGTCGACGCCATCACAATCTTGAATGATCACCCGCTGATTGGCCGTCCGGTGGAGCACGGACTCAGAGAGCTTGTCATTTCAAGGGGGAAAACGGGTTACTTGGCGCTTTATGACTATGACGAAGCGACAGATCTGGTGGTAATTCTGGCAATTCGGCATCAACGCGAACGCGGCTACCACTGAGCGTCAGGTACGTTATTTTTTCTTGCGCGGCGGCAAGCCCGTGTGCTGCGTCAACACACGGCCTTTCACCACCCCTGCCCTGGCTGCGCCAGTCTTAGGCGCCACCGTGCTGTTTTTGCGACGCGCGCTGGTGTAGCCGCCATCGGTTTGGGGCTGGAAGGTGGGGATCAAATGCATCTTGCCGTTGCCGATCAAATCAGCGCGGCCCATGGCTTTCAAGGCCTCGCGCAACAAGGGCCAGTTGTTGGCATCGTGGTAGCGCAAAAAGGCTTTGTGCAAACGACGACGGCGTTCGCCGCGCACGATGTCCACCGCCTCGCTGCTGCGCGTCACGCGGCCCAAAGGGTTGCGGCCTGAGTGGTACATCGCCGTGGCCGTGGCCATGGGGCTGGGGTAGAAGGTTTGCACCTGGTCGGCGCGAAAGCCATTGCGCTTGAGCCACACCGCCAAGTTCATCATGTCTTCGTCGCTGGTGCCGGGGTGGGCCGCGATGAAGTACGGGATGAGAAATTGCTTTTTGCCGGCCTCTTCGCTGTACTTGTCAAACATCTGTTTGAACTTGTCGTAGCTGCCAATGCCGGGCTTCATCATCTTGGACAGTGGCCCGCCCTCGGTGTGTTCCGGCGCAATCTTGAGGTAGCCGCCCACATGGTGCTGCACCAGCTCTTTCACGTACTCGGGCGATTTGACGGCCAAGTCATAGCGCAAACCTGAGCCAATCAAAATTTTCTTCACCCCCTTCAAGGCCCGCGCACGGCGGTACATGTGGATCAGCGAGCTGTGATCGGTATTGAGGTTTTGGCAAATGCCAGGGTAGACGCAGCTGGGTTTGCGGCACGCAGCCTCGATCTCAGGGCTCTTGCAGCCAATGCGGTACATATTGGCGGTGGGGCCGCCCAGGTCAGAAATCACACCCGTGAAGCCCGGTACTTTGTCGCGGATGTCTTCAATCTCGCGAATCACCGAGTCTTCGCTACGGCTTTGAATGATGCGGCCCTCGTGCTCGGTGATGGAGCAAAACGTGCAACCACCGAAACAACCTCGCATGATGTTGACGCTGAAGCGAATCATCTCCCAGGCGGGAATCTTGGTGGCGCCGTCGTGGCTGCCGTTCTCATCCGCATAGGCGGGGTGCGGGCTGCGGGCATAGGGCAAGTCGAACACATGGTCCATCTCAGCCGTGGTCAGCGGGATGGGCGGTGGGTTGACCCACACATCGCGCGCGGTATAGCCTTCGCCATGGGCTTGCACCAAGGCACGCGCATTGCCGGGGTTGGTTTCCAAATGCAGCACGCGGTTGGCATGGGCATACAACACGGGGTCTGACTTGACCTGCTCATACGCAGGCAGGCGAATCACGCTGCGCTCACGCGGCGGCACTTTGAGCTTGCCCTTGCCTTGCAAGGCGGGATTGTCGACAAACTTGAGCGGTGAAATGGTGAAGCCCTGCGTACTTGCCACGTCATTGGCAGCCTCAGCCACGGCGTTCGCCTCATCTTCGCGCGCACAGGTTTCGCCTTGCGCTTTGGCTTGCTCACTCACCATCAAATAGGGGTTGACGTGGGCCTCCACCCTGCCCGGCACGTCAATGCTGGAAGAGTCAATCTCAAACCAGCCCTCAGGGGTGTCGCGGCGCACAAAGGCGGTGCCGCGCACATCGGTGATTTGTTGCACCGGCTCTTTGGCTGCCAAACGGTGGGCAATTTCCACAATCGCGCGCTCGGCGTTGCCGTACAGCAGCAAATCGCATTTGCTGTCGACCACGATGGAGCGGCGCACTTTGTCTGACCAATAGTCGTAATGGGCGATGCGGCGCAAAGAACCTTCAATACCGCCCAACACAATCGGCACATCGTTGTAGGCTTCTTTGCAGCGTTGGCTGTACACCAGGGCGGCGCGGTCGGGGCGTTTACCGCCTACATCGCCCGGGGTGTAGGCGTCGTCGCTGCGAATTTTGCGATCGGCCGTGTAACGGTTGATCATCGAATCCATGTTGCCGGCGGTGACGCCGAAAAACAAATTGGGTTTGCCCAAGACCTTGAACGGATCGGCGCTTTGCCAATCGGGCTGGGCGATGATGCCCACGCGAAAACCTTGGTTCTCCAGCATGCGGCCGATCACGGCCATGCCAAAGCTGGGGTGGTCCACATAGGCGTCGCCGGTGACGATGATGATGTCGCAGCTGTCCCAACCTAAGTGAGTCATTTCCTCCCGGCTCATCGGCAAAAACGGGGCCGTGCCAAAACGGGCCGCCCAGTACTTGCGGTAACTGGTCAGCGGCTTGGCGTGGCGAGGGAAAAGAGAGACGTCGGCGTAGGCATTCATGAGCCCCTCAAGTGTACGGGTTAGCCCTTTGTCTTGGGTTTGAAGGGCTATTCGGCATTTGGTTGCATGCGCAACCATCAGGACAAACACCTAGTTGCGCGCGCAACCAGTTAATCCACAATCTCACCTGTTCTATCCCCTCCTCACTTAACCGAGACCACTTTATGTTGCCCCTGAAGCATTGCCTCCATTTTGCCTTGACGGCCTTTTTGGCCGTCACCAGCGCCCTCAGTTCGGCGCAAACCTATCCAAACCACCCCATCGAATGGGTGGTGCCCTATGCAGCAGGCGGCGGCACAGACACGGTGGCACGCTCCTTGGGGCAAGCCATGGGCACGGTTTTGGGTCAACCCATGGTGATCGTCAACAAACCAGGCGCTGCCACCAACATCGGCGCCGAGTATGTGGCCCGCGCCAAAGCCGATGGCTATGTGCTGATGTCGGCGGACACCGGCACACTGGCGGCCAACCCCTTCATCTACAGCAAGCTCAGCTACAGCGCTGAAAAAGACTTTGCCCCCGTAGGCCTGACCGTGCGCTTCCCGATGATCCTGGTGGTCAACCCCAATGTGCCTGTCCACAACTTGAAAGAGCTCATTGCATGGGCCAAAGCCCAGGCCAATGGCGTGAGCTACGCCACGCCGGGCGCAGGCAGCCCCCACCACTTGGCCACCGAACTGTTCCGTGAAATGGCGGGTGTCAACCTGTCGCATGTGCCCTACCGTGGCGCAGCACCTGCGGTGCAAGACGTGGTAGCCGGCCAAGTACCCATGATGTTTGTGGACACCGCCAGTGGTTACCAGTTCATCACCTCGGGCAAATTGCGTCCCATCGGCATGGCCAGCGCCAAGCGCGTGAAAAACTTTGACACCATCCCCACACTGCAGGAACAAGGCTTGAAAAACTTCGAAGCCTATGCCTGGCAAGGCTTGGTGGTTCCTGCCGGCACACCGGCTGAGGCGATCAACACGCTAAACAAAGCCTTGTTGACCGCGCTCAATACCACCGACGTCAAAGCGCGCTTGCAGGTCTTGGGCTTGGAAGCGATTCCGAGCTCGCCCCAGCAAATGGCTGACTATGCGGCCAAAGAGCGCGCCAAGTGGGGCCCCATCATCAAAGCCAGCGGCATCAAAGCCGACTAACAGGCCCGCAAGTACACGACAGGCAAACACGCATGGCCACGCCACTCGACCGCACGCTCACCTACCGTTTGCATCAGCTGCACAAGCTGACCGATGCCGACAGCCAGTCCATCTACCCCGAACGCACCGGCTTGTCGATGAGCGATGGCCGCTGCCTGACCACCATTGGCACGTTTGAGCCTCTGTCCGTCAAAGAACTGGCTGAAAAAGCCAACCTCAACAAAGGCCAAGCCAGTCGCGCGGCACAAGCGTTGGTGGACCAGGGCTTGGTGCTGAAAGACGACCATCCCGGCGATGGCCGAGGCGTGGTGCTCACGCTGACCGCTGCCGGACGCAAGGTGTTCAAACGCGCCATGGACATGGTGGACCAACGCAATGAACAAATCTTTGGTTGTTTGAGCGAGAAAGAACAAGCCGTCTTGAGCGCCATGTTTGACCGCCTGATTGCACACGCCCGCCCTGACGCGCAGTAATTTGAAATCCACACATGCATACCCCCACCACACAAGACCGCCCTTCCATTTATTACACCTACCAAGTGTTCAAGCCCTGGTTGGCGTCTGAGCACCCGCAGCAAAGCCGCCAAAAAGTGGTGATCGTGGGCTCCGGCCCCGCCGGCATGGTGACTGCCTTGGAATTGGCGCGCCACGGCGTGGCCAGCGTGGTGCTGTCGGCTGAGTTGCAGTTCTCCCAAGGCAGCCGTGCCATATGCTTCACACGCCGCTCGATGGAAATCTTGCAGCAAGTCGGCGTGGCCGAGCGCATGACCGAAGGCGGTCTGCCTTGGCGCTTTGGCAACTCCTACTACCGTGGCCAACGCGTGTTCCGCATGGAAGCGCCCCACGATGCGGACGACCGGTTTTTTCCCATCATCAACGTGCAGCAGCAGTTCATGGAGGAATACCTGCACGACGCCTGCAAAGCCAACCCGCTGATTGACTTCCGTTGGGGCAACAAAGTTAACCAAGTCACGCAACACGACGGCTACGCGGTGCTGGAAATCGACACGTCCGAAGGCGTCTACACACTGGAGAGCGATTGGGTGGTGGCCGCTGATGGCGGTCGATCGGGCATCCGCAGCGCCATGAATTTGGAGATGGAAGGCGCCTCTTACGAAGGCTTTTTCGTGATTGCCGACATCAAGGTCGATCTGCCACTTCCCACCGAGCGCTTGGCTTATTTCGACCCCGACTGGAACCCCGGCAACACCATCTTGATGCACCGAGAACCCAATGGCATTTGGCGCGTGGACTACCAATTGCCAGAAGGCGAAACACCCGAAGAGGCCTTGAAGCCCGAATCGCTCAAAGCCCGCATCGACGCGCAACTGGCCATGATTGGCCACGCCGGTGCCAAGTGGGAAATGGACTGGTCCTCGGTGTACTCCGCCCGCACCTTGACCTTGCCAGACTTTGTCCATGGCAGCGTGATCTTCACGGGCGATGCTGCGCACTTGCTGCCGATCTTCGGTGTGCGCGGTGCCAACACCGCCTTCCAAGATGCCCAGTCTTTGGGTTGGCATCTGGCCTTTGTGGTCAAAGGCTTGGCCAGTCAAAAACTCTTGGCCAACCACAGCACCGAGCGCGTGGGGGCTGCGCGCGAAATCATTGAAGAAGCCGGCAAGAGCACACGCTTCATGACGCCGCCCAGCAAGGGCTTTCGTCTGCTGCGCGATGCGGTGCTGTCGCTCTCGCTCACGCAAGCCTTTGTGCGCCCGCTCTACCACTGGCGCACTTCACGCCCGCACGAATACACCCACTCCATGCTCAACAGCACCGGCGACGACAACGGCTTGTTCAAAGCCGGCCCCGCCCATGGCGCACCACCGCAAAACGTGCGTTTGGGTGCCAACGACTTTTTGCTCGATCACTTGGGTGGTGGCTTTGATTTGCTGTACTTCACCGATGCGCCGGCCATTCCCGAAGCCTTGCAGCAAACCATCCAGGCCGCGCGTGCCCATGGCATGCCTTTGCGGGTGATTGCCGTGGGCAGTGCCACCCCCGTGACGGGTGCTGACACCACCCTGGCCGATGCCGATGGCCATCTGCGCCAACGCTACGGCGTGCCTGCCAATGGTGGCGCGTATTTGTTACGCCCCGACCAACACATTTGCGCGCGCTGGCTCACACTCGACGCCACCCGTTTGCAAGCTGCCCTCCAGACGGCCTTGCCTCAGTAAGGAACACACCCATGACACACACCACCAGCGCCACCAGTGCCTTAACCATCCCCGATCTGGAAACCGTGTACGACACGCTGGCCACCGCCATTGACCAAGCGGGCCAAGACAAAGCCTCGTTGTTCTTGGTCAAACTCGCCTTGCTCAATGCCAACGCCCTGGCCAATGCCGATGTGTTTCAAACCCACGTGCAAGCCGCTTTGCAAGATCTGTAATTCATCCAGGAACGCCCATGCAAGCCACCATGACAGTGAATGAAACACACAACCCCGCGCTACGCAGCTGGGTCAGCGCAGCCAATATCGCGGGCTGTGATTTCCCGATTCAAAACTTACCGTTTGCCGTGTTCCGACGTCAAGGCAGCCACGAAGCCTTTCGCGGCGGCGTGGCCATTGGCGATCAGATCTTGGACCTGGCAGCCGCTGCCCAAACCGGTGTGTTCACCGGTGACGCAGGCACGGCTGTGCAAGCCGGTGTGCAAGCCGGTGTGCAAGCCGGTGCGCAAGACAAGCTCAACGCCTTGATGGCCCTGGGTCCCCAGGTGTGGCACGCGCTGCGCTTGGCACTCTCACGTGCCCTGCGAGAAGGCGCCACTGAACAAGCCGCCCTGCAAACCTGCTTGGTGCCACAAGCACAGGCTGAATACGATGTGCCCGCACGGATTGGTGACTACACCGACTTCTACACCTCGGTCTACCACGCCACCAACATCGGCAAACAGTTCCGCCCAGACAACCCTTTGTTGCCCAACTACAAATGGGTGCCCATTGGTTACCACGGCCGTGCGTCCAGCATTGGTGTGTCGGGTCAAGCCTTTCACCGTCCTGTGGGGCAAACCATGGCCCCCGGTGCCAGCGAGCCATCTTTCGGTCCCTGCAAACGCATGGACATCGAGTTGGAGCTGGGCATCTTCATCGGCGGTGGCAATGCCTTGGGCGACCCACTCCACATGACAGAGGCTGAAGACCATGTGTTTGGCATCTGCTTGCTCAACGATTGGTCGGCACGCGACATCCAGGGTTGGGAATACCAACCCCTCGGACCCTTCCTGTCCAAAAATTTCGCCACCACGATTTCCCCCTGGGTGGTGACCCTGGAGGCCTTGGCACCTTACCGTGTGCCCTTCATGCGGCCCGCAGAAGACCCACAGCCCATGGCCTATTTGGATTCAGATGCCAACCGCCAACAAGGCGCGTTTGATATTCAACTGGAGGTCGGCATCCACACGCCCAAAATGCGCGAGGCCTCTCAAACCGCCGCCACGGTGTGCCGCACCAGCTACCGCCATGCCTATTGGACCGTGGCGCAAATGGTGACGCACCACACCGTCAACGGATGCAACTTGCAAGCGGGTGATTTGTTGGGCAGTGGCACTTTGTCAGGGCCCACGCTTGACCAAGCGGGTGCTTTGATTGAATTGACCCAAGGCGGCAAAAACCCCTTGCAGTTCGCCAATGGCGAGCAACGCGTGTACCTGGAAGACGGCGACGCCGTGGTGCTGCGCGGCTGGTGCGAAAAACCCGGCGCCACACGCATTGGCTTTGGCGAATGCGTGGGTACCGTGTTGCCCGCTAAGGCGCGCTAAGCCAAGACGCTCAAGACTTTTTAGGCTCTTGGTGGCCGCCAAATTGTTTGCGCATCGCCGACAGCATCTTGTCGGCGAAGGTGCTGACCTGGCGCGATCTGAAGCGTGCAAACAAAGCGGCTGACAACACGGGCACAGGCACGGCTTCTTCAATGGCGGCGTTGATGGTCCAACGGCCCTCGCCCGAGTCCTGCACATGGCCTGAATACGCGTCGAGCTCGGGGTCTTCGGCCAGTGAAATCGCCGTCAGATCAAGCAACCACGATGAGACCACGCTGCCGCGACGCCAGAGTTCGGTGATGTCGGCCAAGTCCAGTTGGTAGCGGCGATCGGCAGGAATGCTGTCTTGCCCCACCCCTTTGAGCACGTCCATGCCTTCGGCAAAAGCTTGCATCAAGCCGTATTCGATGCCGTTGTGAATCATCTTCACAAAGTGCCCCGAACCTGCGGGGCCGGTGTAGAGGTAGCCTTCTTCGGCGGTGGATTGTTTGCCTTCACGTCCGGGCGTTTTGGGAATGGTGCCCACGCCAGGTGCCAAGGTTTTGAAAATCGGGTCGAGATGCGTGGCGGCTGTGGCGTCGCCGCCAATCATCATGCAGTAGCCACGGTCCAAGCCCCACACGCCACCGCTGGTGCCAATGTCGAGGTAACGAATGCCCTTGGTTTGCAGCATCTGGGCATGCTTCACATCGTCTTGGAAATTGGAGTTGCCGCCATCAATCAAGATGTCACCGGGCTGCAGCAAGTCGCTCAAGGCCTGGATGGTGGAGGCCGTGATCTCGCCAGCAGGCAGCATGACCCACACGGCACGAGGCGCTTGGAGTTGGCTCACCAAATGGGCCAAGCTGTCGCTGGGCGTGGCGCCTTCTTGGGCCAATTGCTGGACGCTGTCGGGGTTGGCGTCGTACACCACCGAGGTGTGACCATGACGCATCAAACGTCGCACAATATTGCCGCCCATGCGGCCCAAACCAATCATTCCAAGTTGCACGGTATCTCCAGGCTGTCTGATTTAAAAACAAGCACTGTAAATGCAAATGACCGCTCAGCCTGACGCCAAAGCTTCAACCTCTGCGGGGGCGCCCCACAAGTGGGCCACCGCATGCTGGGTTTGCGCCACATCACCGGTGGTGAAAAACTGGGTGGTGCCTGGCTGCGCGCCTGCCGGGCGGCGCTGATCACCCAAGCGCCGCACCAGCTCACGGGCCACGGCTTCGGCCGGGTCGATCAGTTGCACACCCGGCCCGGCCACACGCGCAATGGTGTCGCGCAAAAACGGGTAATGCGTGCACCCCAGCACCAAGGTGTCAGCGCCTTGGGCCAACACGGGCGCTACGAACTCGCGTACCAAGGCTTCGGTGCGTGCGCTGTGCACATCGGCTTGCTCGACCAGTTCGACCCACCCCGGGCAGGCTTGCAACACAATGCGCTTGCCCGCACCATGTGTGTCGCACAAACGCGCCACACTTTCGCTTTGCACGGTTTGACGGGTGGCCAACACGCCCACCACGCCGCTGCGCGTCAAGGCCACGGCGGGTTTGATGGCAGGCTCAATCGCCACCACAGGCAAATGGGTTTGCTCGCGCAGGGTGCGCGCCGCCACCACGGTGGCGGTGTTACAGGCGATGGTGATGGCTTTGACGCCCTGCTCTGCCAGCCAGTTTCCGACTGTGAGCGTGCGTTGGGTGATGTGGGATTCGGTCTGGTCCCCGTATGGCGCGTGACCCGAGTCAGCCACGTAGACCAAGTCTTCTTCGGGCAAGGCCGCACGGATGGCGCGCAAGACCGACAGACCGCCTACGCCAGAGTCAAACACGCCAATCGCACCGGCAAAGCGCGTCGAGGGGATAGGCATGGCGTGTGACATAGCGCCAATTCTCGCTCAAGGAAAACCAAAGCTTTCCTATGGACGAATTTTCAACGCAGATTTGCGCTTAATTCGTCCGCCGTGGGCGGCTGGCAACCTGCGCGGCTGCAATTGATGGCTGCGGCTTGCAAAGCACGCTGCAAGGTGATGGCGATGCGTTGCTCTGCTAACTGGGGATGTGTCACTGAGTCGTGCAACACCCAATCGGCCAAGCAATTGCCCCAAAACGTGTCGCCAGCACCTACGGTGTCGATCACCTCGACGCGCGGGGCTGCGCCTTGGGTGTGTGCGTCTCCCACTTGTAAATATGCGCCTTGCGCACCAAAGGTCAAGGCCACACGCGAACAACCTTGTTGCAACCAAGGTGCAGCCAAGCTGGGGGCGTTGGCCAAGGTCACGTCATGCCAGCCCAGCAGTTCTAAATCTTCGTCGCTGGCTTTGAGCCAATCGGCGTGTGCAGCCACCTCACGCACGGCCTGGAGATACGCCGGAACATCGCTGGCCACGCGCGGACGCAAGTTGACGTCCACACTGATGACCCAGCCCAAGCGTTTCGCAGCAGCAAGCACTTGCAGCACTTTGTGGTGCTCGGGCGGCATGGCCATGAGCGACCCTGTGTGCAACACACCGGGCGGTGAGGCTTCTAGCAACGCCACGACATCGGCCACTTGGTAATCGCGGTCGGCAATGCCTTCGCGGTAAAAGCCATAGCTGGGCTGACCTTGGTCGACTTGGACAACGGCCAGTGATGTAGGCAAGTGTGAACGCGGCAATAGGCTGCGTGCTTTGCTGGCCATCAAGTGATCGAGCAGCGACTGGCCAAACACATCGGTTGAAAACGGATTGATGAACCCGACCTCGGCGCCTTGCAAAGCAGTGGCACATGCGAGGTTGTAAGGGCTGCCGCCCAGCAAAGGCTGCAGCGTGCCATCGGCTTGCGCCATGCAATCCATCAAAGCTTCGCCCAGCACCCACACCGGTGTGTGAACAGAAGCGATCAAGCCAAACACTCCGCAGGAATGTCTTCGGGTTTCATGGCACCGGTCATCACAGCCACGGTGTCACTCATGCTGATTTTTTTAGGATTCAACACAGCAGCACGCTTGCCCAAACGGGCCACGTGAATACGGTCTGCAATTTCAAACACATGGGGCATGTTGTGGGAAATCAGCACCACGGGCAGGCCTTTGTCGCGCACGCGGCGAATCAACTCCAACACCATATTGCCCTCTTTCACGCCCAAGGCTGCCGTGGGTTCATCCATGATGACAACATGCTGTGCAAAGGCGGCCGCACGCGACACCGCCACGCATTGGCGTTGGCCGCCGGAGAGTGTTTCCACGGCTTGCGTCATGGAGCGAATGCCGACCTTGAGGTCGTTCATGCGCTCGATGCTTTCTTGCAGCATTTTCTTTTTGTCGAGCATGCGTAGCACGTTGCCAGCAAAACCCGGGCGGCGAATTTCGCGCCCTAAAAATAAGTTTTCGGCAATGCTCATCGCAGGTGCGACAGCCAAATCTTGGTAGACGGTTTCAATGCCCGCGCGGCGTGCATCGATGGGACTTTTGAATTGAATGGTTTGGCCATCCAGCAAGATTTGCCCCTCATCAGGCACGGTAGCGCCTGACAAGCATTTGATCAGGGACGATTTACCCGCCCCGTTGTCACCAATGACTGCCAGAATTTCGCCCGCGCGCAGCTCAAAGTCTGCGCCATCCAAAGCGGTGACCTGGCCATAGCGTTTGACCAAGCCCTTCGCCTGCATGACGATGTTGTGTTGTGTGTCGCTCATGATTAACGTGCTCCCTTGCGTGAGAGTTGATCCGTGGCCACAGCCAAGATCACCAAAATACCAGTGACCAAAATTTGGTACACCGACGACACGCCCATCAGCGTGAGGCCGTTGCGAAACACACCCACAATCAGCGCGCCGACCAAGGTGCCCAGCACCACACCACGGCCACCAAACAAGCTGGTGCCGCCGAGCACCACGGCGGTGATGGCGTCTAAGTTCTCGGTCTGTCCGGCATTGGGGTCACCCGCACCGGTACGCGCCACGCCCAGCATGGCGGCAATGCCGTAACAAAGCCCTGCCAGCACATAGACACCCAACAATACCTTCTCGGTGGGGATGCCCGTCAAGCGGGTGGCTTCGGGGCTGTTGCCCACGGCGTACACATGGCGGCCAGCGGCAGTTTCGCGCAGCGCAAACCAGGTGAAAAAATACAGGCCCAACATCAGCATCACGCCGTAGCTCACGGTGGCGCTGCCCAGTTGGAAGGTGTTGCCCAGCCAGGTCATGCCGGCAGGAATGTCGGTCACGGTTTGTGAGCCTGAATACAGCTGCGTGATCGCAAAGGCAATGTTCAAAGTGCCCAGCGTCACAATGAACGGGGGCAGTTTGATGCGCGTCACCAGCAAGCCGTTGAGGTAACCAAACAAGGTGGTCACCAACAAGCCGCAGCTCATCGCCACGGGCGTCGACAGGCCGAAGTCGGACGCAAATTTGGTCATCACAATGCCGCCCAAGGCCATGACCATGCCACATGACAAGTCAATTCCTGCGGTCAAGATGATGAGGGTTTGGCCAATCGCAATCACTCCCACCACCATGACTTGCGCCAAGATGAGCGAGAAGTTTTGGGGGCTCAAAAAACGATCGCTTTGGCTGGCGAAAAACACACAGGCCAACACCAGGGCGATCAGGGGCCCCAACGTGCCCATAGGCGGGAGCTTGTCTTTGAAAGAGTTCATACGATTGGCCTTAATGACGAAAACCCAAGGGGGCACTCAGGCCCCCTTGTTTAGCTTTTACTTGTTGCCCCAGCACAAATCGGTGCCGGTGGCCACGTCTTTGCTGTCCACGCCAGGCAAGGCTTTGGCAGCAATCAGGGTCACGCCGGTGTCGGTGTAGCCGCTGACTTTTTTGCCACTCTTGGCGTATTCCACGCCTGCGGCCACGCCCATCGAGGCCATGCGCAAGGGGTACTGTTGTGAGGTGGCAGCAATCACGCCAGCACCCACGTCTTTGATGCCTGCGCAGCCGCCGTCGACCGACACAATCAACACACCTTTTTCTTTGCCAGCGGCTTTGAGTGCGTTGTAGGCACCAGCAGCAGCGGGTTCGTTGATGGTGTAGACCACGTTGATGTCAGGATTCTTTTGCAAGCAGTTTTCCATGCCAGTTTGGCCTTTGGCGCGGTCGCCAAAGCTGTCCGCCATACACACCACTTCGGCGGGCTTGGCCAATTCGTTGCTCTTGGCGTCGAGTGACTTCAAGCCATAGCCTTGCAAGAAACCGTTGTGACGCTGCGCGCCCACAGGGTGGCCAGGGAACAAATCGAGTGTGGCGATGACGGGCTTTTTGCCACCCAAGGCCGCTTTGGCGTATTGGCCAATCAACACACCGGCTTTGTAGTTGTCGGTGGCGAACAGCGCGTCTGTGGCGTTGGCAGGATCGGTGGGGCTGTCCAAGGCGATGACCATCACACCTTGTGCTTGGGCCTTTTTGATGGCGGGCACGATGGCTTTGGAGTCGCTGGGTGTGATCAAAATGGTTTTGGCACCTGCAGCGATCATGTTTTCCATGGCGGTCACTTGGCCTGCGTTGTCGCCGTCGGTTTTACCTGCAGCCGACAACACCTTGGCACCCAACTTCTTCGCTTCGGCTTGTGCGCCTTCTTTCATCTTGACGAAGAACGGGTTGGTTTCTGTTTTGGTGATCAAGCCAATGACCGGTTCAGCGGCATACGCGCTGGTCGCAGCCAGCACCACAGCGGACAGCATCAGTTTGGGGGCAATCGATTTCATAGAGTCTCCAGAGGATTTGATGGGTATCGCCAGCGCACTGTTGCGCCGCGGTGTAACTGTAAAACAACTCGACTAACTAAATCAACTTGGTTTAATTAGTACATTCCCTGATAAGTTCACACACAAAACACAGGCATGCTCTAGCCACTCACAAAACACATCAACAAGGACTCCACGTGCTCAAAGGCTTAGACCCCATCCTCACCCCCGAACTGCTGATGCACCTGTGTGCCATGGGGCATGGCGAATGGGTGGCCGTGGTGGACGCCAACTTCACCGCCGACTTTCTCGCCCACGGCAAACCTGTGGTGCGCCTGCCCGGCTTGTCGCTCGCACGTGTGAGCCAAGCCGTGCTGTCGGTCTTTCCCTTGGCCACCGATGTAGCCCAGCCCGCTGCCTATATGCACGTGTGCCACAGCGCGCCCACACACCGCACCGCAGCGCAACAAGCGGTGGTGAATTTGGTCGAGCTAGAAGGCCTGAGCGCCACCCAAGTCGAGGCTGTGGAGCGCTACGCGTTCTACGAAAAAATCAAAGGCGCCAGTCTGATCGTCCAAACAGGCGAAGGGACAGCTTATGGCAACGCCCTCTTTTGCAAAGGCGTGATCTTGCTATGACCACCATGCGCGGCTCCAACCACACGGGCATGCGGCAATTCAATGAGCGCACGGTGTTACGCGCCATTCGGCATGCAGGTGCCATCCCCAAGGCTGACTTGGCGCGGCTCACCCAGTTGTCCACGCAAACCGTGTCGATCATCGTCAACCGCTTGCTCGACGATGGCCTGTTGGTCAAGCAAGACCGCATCCGCGGCAAGATGGGCCAACCCTCGGTGCCACTGGCCATTCACCCCGATGGCGCCTACAGCATTGGCTTGCAGGTGGGACGACGCAGCCTGGAGGTGGTGGTGACCGACTTTGTGGGCCACATGCGTCACCAGTGGCAACAGACCTACCCCTACCCTTCCCCCTCCGAGGTGCTGCCCAAAATCAAAGAAGGCTTGAAGCTCATGCAGCGCCGCATGGGCCCCCAAGCCTGGTCGCGCACAGTGGGCATCGGTTTGAGTGCGCCCTTGGCCATGCACCAATGGGGCGACCTGATGGGCCCTGAGGCAGGCAAAGCCATGGTGGACTGGGAACACATTGATCTGGTGCAGGAAGTGCAAGCCATGTCGCCCCTGCCGGTGGAATTTGCCAAAGACACCACCGCCGCCTGTGTGGCCGAGCTGGTGCAAGGCTTGGGACGTGATGTGCCGAACTTCTTGTACGTGTACGTTGGCACCTTTGTGGGCGGTGGCTTGGTAATGGACGGCCACATCGTCAATGGACCACGTGGCAATGCAGGTGCGATTGGTTCATTGCCCATGCCGCGCAACAAGGGGCAGCAGCATCCGCAACTGCTCGAGCGGGCCTCAGGCTGGCAGCTGGAACAAGCCTTGATCGCCGCCGGGCATGACCCGCTCTTGGTGCAACAAGACCGCATCATGGACGCGGCTTACAAAAACTGGACTCGACCTTGGCTGACCCAGTCTGCGCAAGCGCTGGCCATGACTGTCACCAGCGCAGCCGCCCTGCTCGATCTAGACGCCGTGGTGATTGATGGCTCGCTCAACCCACTGCTGATGCAAGCCTTGATTGCCCAAACACAGGAACATTTGGCCGACTTCAGCTTCGACGGCATTCTTCATCAGCCTCAAATTTTGGCGGGCCGTGTAGGCAGCCACGCACGTGCCTTGGGTGGTTCGCTGCTGCCTCTGCATGCACAGTTTTTTCCGGACAAAGATATTTTCTTGAAGCAAGATGCTGTGACATGAGAAGTGGTTTCGCGCTTTATCAGGCCACTTTGCGTCTTCGGATCAGTGCTGGTTTTTCGGTCGCTTTTGCGCTTTTGTGCTGCGTTTCCAAAATGTGCTTTAGCTCAGGGGCGACAAAACGTTGCAACACATCACGCATCAAAGGCTGATAGCCAATGCCATGGAAGTCGGCAATCAGCTTGTAGCTGCGCACCAAATCTTTGGGCAACCGAATCGAAATGGCTTGCAACTCCAACGCCTCTTGCAAGACTTCTTCATGCGTCGCATCGGCCACGCCCACAAAATCGGCTTCGGCACCCAGCTTGCGCTCGTCCCATGCTTGCTCTGTATTTTTTACTTTCTTCACTGTCATTTGAAATCTCCTGGATTGCACCGCGTTAGGGCGCAGTGCCAAAACGTTCATAGATAGCCAACTCAACATCGTTGGGCTCGTATGCTGTTTTGAGTATCAGCTGAAACCCTTTTTGTATATACACAATTTTGAGCTTCCGATTTTGATTGGTCAATGCAATAAACCAAAGTGTGGGCGGAATGGTTTTCGTCTTTGTTCGGGTGTCATAAAGCAGCTTTCCGTGTTTGTTATAGAAACATTGCTCAACCTCTTTGATTGACACTTGGTGCTTTGTATGAAGTTTGGTTTCTATCGCTGATGAGACCACAAGATTCTTCATATTTACCTCATTGTATATACAAAATAAAGTCTATCCAGTTTCCCAAAACCATCTTGAAGTGGCGATATTTAAAAACTCATGCCTCAACTTCAAAAAGTAACCAAGTTACATAAAGAGAAGAAATTACCATAAATGTATTGCAAAAAGTTTGAAACTAAGTTACATTCATGGCATGCTAGATCGCATCAAATCAACCCTGGCTTCATTGGCCCCTGCCGAGCAACGTGTGGGCAAGTTGTTGTTGAGCGACCCCCGCGTATTTGCCACCTTGCCGGTGGTCGAGCTGGCGGAGCGTGCGCAGGTCAGCAAACCCACGGTGGTGCGCTTTTGCCGCAGCGTAGGTTACGAAGGCTTGAGCGATTTCAAACTCAAATTGGCAGCCAGCATCAGCGAGGGCGTGCCTTTCATCCACCGCAATGTGGGCAGCGCAGACAACACGGGCAATGTGCTGGTCAAAGTCATCGACAACACGGTGGCAGCTTTCTTGAAATACCGCAACGACGCCTCCACCACCGCCATTGACAAAGCGGTAGACGCCATTGCCTTGGCACACAAAAAGAACAAGCGTTTGGAGTTCTTTGGCGTTGGCAACTCCGGCATCGTGGCGCAAGACGCACAGCACAAGTTTTTCCGTCTCGGCTTTCACACCATTGCACACAGCGATGGCCATTTGCAAATCATGAGCGCGTCCCTGCTCGGGCCTGGCGACTGCTTGGTGGTCATCTCGAACTCAGGCCGCACACGCGACCTGATGGACGCGTGTGAGATTGCCCGTAAAAACGGTGCCACCACGGTCGTCATCACGGCTTCGGGTTCACCTTTGTCACACACAGGTCAAATCCACTTGGCCGCCGACCACCCCGAGAGTTACGAGCGCTTCAGCCCCATGGTGTCGCGCTTGCTGCATCTGATGATCATCGACGTGTTGGCCACTGCCGTGGCGCTGCGCCTGGGTAGCGCGCAACTGCAGCCCTTGCTGCGCAACATGAAACACAACCTTTTGAACAAACGATACACATGAACTCCATCCTTTCTCAAGCTGGCTCACAAGACATCGTCATCTTTGGTGGTGTGGGTGATTTGTCATTTCGCAAGCTGCTGCCAGCGCTCTACATGGCGCATTTGCACGACAAGCTCCAAGCCGACACGCGCATTGTGGCGATTGGCCGTCAACCTTGGTCGCGCGATGAATACCTGAGCTTCATCGACAGCCACTCGCCCGCATTCATCGAAAAAAATGCCTTCAGCAGCAACGACTGGCAAGGCTTTTTGTCACGCCTGACCTATGTCAGCATGGACGTCACCTCACTGGCCGACTACGCCAAACTCAAAGAGGTCTGTGCCCAACCCGCGTTGCGTGTGTTTTATTTGGCCACGGCCCCCAGCTTGTTCACGCAAATTTGCGCCAATTTATCGGGCGCGGGTTTGATCGATGCACAAGCGCGTGTGGTGCTGGAAAAACCCTTGGGCACCGACCTCGCCTCGGCACGTGCCATCAATACCGATGTGGCGCGTTACTTTGACGAGCAACAGATTTACCGCATTGACCATTACCTGGGCAAAGAGACGGTGCAAAACCTGATGGTGCTGCGATTTGGCAATGCAATTTTTGAACCGCTGTGGCGTGCCCCCTATATCAAGAGCGTGCAAATCACGGTGGCCGAAACCGTGGGCGTGGGCAGCCGTGCTGGCTTTTACGATGGTGCCGGTGCCATGCGCGACATGGTGCAAAACCACTTGCTGCAACTGCTGTGCATCGTGGCCATGGAACCCCCCATTTCCCTTGACGCCGACGATGTGCGCGACGAAAAGCTCAAAGTTTTGCGCTCACTGCGCAAGATGGACGCGGCAGACATCAAACGCGATACCGTGCGCGGGCAGTACACCGCAGGTGCCTCAGAAGGCGCAGCAGTCAAAGGCTACAAAGAAGAAGACAACGTGCCCGCCGACAGCCGCACCGAAACCTTTGTGGCCTTGCGCGCAGAGATCAACAACGCGCGTTGGGCCAATGTGCCCTTCTTCTTGCGTACCGGCAAGCGCATGCAAAAACGCCAATCGGAAATCATCATTGAATTTGCCGATCAACCGTTTTCAATTTTTGGCAGCAGCGCCAACCAACACCCGAATCGACTGATCATCAGCTTGCAGCCTGAAGAATCCATCCAACTGGAGATGATGGTCAAAGAGCCAGGCACGGGCATGACATTGCACCCTGTCAAGCTGGGCCTTGACTTGCAACAGTCTTCTGACAAACGCCGCGCCGAAGCGTATGAGCGTTTGTTGATGGATGTGATCAAAGGCCGCCTGACCCACTTCATGCGTCGCGACGAATTGGAAGCAGCATGGATGTGGGTCGAACCTATTCTGAACGCCTGGCAAGCACAAGACGACAAACCCAAGGAATACTCCGCTGGCAGCTGGGGCCCCGCCGCTTCATCGGCCTTGATGGCACGTGAAGATTTGTCGTGGTTTGAGGAATCGTGATGGCTGCTTTGGACGCATCACACCCAAGCCACGCCAGACCGTTTTGGCAAGCCCACGCCTTGCCGCAAGTGCGTGTGCAGCAAGTGCCCAGCGCAGAGTTCAACATCCGTTTGGCGCAAGACATTGCGCAACGTTTGCGCATAGCCATCGCGGCGCGTGGTGTGGCGGTGCTGAGTGTGTCGGGTGGCAAGTCGCCCATTGCCTTATTTGAAGCCTTGCGCGTGCAAACGCTGGACTGGGCACAGGTGCGCGTGACCTTGGTGGACGAACGCTGTGTGTCGCCCACCCACACCGACAGCAATGCCTGGCTTGTGCGTACCCATTTGTTGCAAGACGCTGCCAAAGAAGCGCAGTTCATGGACATGACGGCAGACAGCCCCACCCCCAATTGCTCACCGACTATGCAAGCCCAAGCCGCAAGCCAGGTATTGGCTGCAGCCGGAGACTGCGATGTGCTGGTGCTGGGCATGGGTGCCGATGGTCACACAGCATCCTTATTTCCCGACGCACCGAACTTGAGCGAGGCCCTGGACATGCACAACACACATGCCTGTGTGTCGATTGAGCTTGCCCAGCCGCCCGTCAACGCGCCCTATCCGCGCATCACACAAACCTTGCCGCAGATCTTGCGTGCACGCCACATCGTGCTGCCCCTCGCAGGTTCAGACAAACACCAGACCTTGGCCTTGGCCTGGCAAGCGCCCAGCCAGCGCTACCCCATCTCTTACGTGTTGCATCAAACGCAAACACCTGTCGCACTTTGGTTGACCTCGTGAACACCCCCACACCTTTGCACGCCACGCTGGCCGCTGTCACAGAGCGCATTGAACAGCGCAGCGCCGTCTCGCGCCAAGCCTATTTGAATGTGTTGGCCCGCGCCAAAAAGCCCGGTCCCTACCGAGGCGGCATGGGTTGCGCCAACGCGGCCCACGCCTATGCGGCCATGCCTGCCAACGACAAGTTGGTGCTGCGCCAAGAACGCCAGCCCAATGTGGGCGTGATCACGGCGTACAACGACATGCTCTCGGCCCATCAGCCGTATGAGCACTATCCCGAAAAAATCCGCGCCGCAGCACGCGCCGCCGGTGCCACGGCACAAGTGGCGGGTGGCGTGCCCGCCATGTGCGACGGCGTGACCCAAGGCGAAGACGGCATGGAGTTATCGCTGTTCTCGCGCGATGTGATTGCCTTGGCCACTGCGGTGGGTTTGTCGCACAACGTGTTTGACGCAGCCATGTTTTTGGGCGTGTGCGACAAGATCGTGCCCGGCCTCTTCATGGGCGCTTTGCAGTTTGGGCATTTGCCTGCGGTGTTTGTGCCTGCGGGCCCGATGACCTCGGGCTTGTCGAACGACGAAAAATCCAAAGTGCGTCAGCAGTACGCCCAAGGCTTGGTGGATCGCGAAACGCTGCTCGAAGCTGAGCAAGCGGCCTACCACGGTGCGGGCACCTGCACGTTTTACGGCACGGCTAACTCCAACCAAATGCTGATGGAGATCATGGGCCTGCACTTACCCGGCTCATCCTTTGTCAACCCAGGCACGCCACTGCGCGAAGCGCTCACCGTGGCTTCGGTACAGCGTGCGGTCGAACTCTCGCACACGCCCAACGCAGGCATGGGCCATCAAATCGATGCCAAGGCGGTGGTCAACGGCATCGTCGGTTTGCTCGCTACTGGCGGCTCGACCAACCACACCATGCATTTGGTGGCCATGGCGCGCGCTGCGGGATGGATCGTCAACTGGGATGATTTTTCTGAGCTCTCGGCCGTGGTGCCTTTGCTGGCCCGCGTCTATCCCAACGGCAGCGCCGATGTGAACCATTTCCAAGCCGCTGGTGGCATGGGTTATCTCATCAGCCAATTGCTCAGCGCGGGCTTGTTGCACCGCGACGTGCAAACCATCATGGGCCCTGGTCTGGATCGTTACACCGTCGAACCTTGGCTGGACAACGGTCAACTCGCTTGGCGCGATGTGCTCGTGCAATCAGCCGATGAAGCCGTGTTGCGCCCCTACACCCGCCCCTTCAGCCCCGATGGTGGCTTGCGTTTGATGCAAGGCAACTTGGGCCGTGCGGTGGTCAAAGTTTCTGCCGTCAAGCCCGAGCACCGCCAAGTGCGTGCCGCCGCTGTGGTGGTGACGGACCAAAAAGAACTCGCCCAGATGTTCAAAGACGGTCAGCTGGAACGCGACTTTGTGGCCGTGGTGCGCAACCAAGGTCCCCAAGCCAATGGCATGCCCGAGCTGCACAAACTCACGCCCATCTTGGGCGTGTTGCAAGACAAAGGCTTCAAAGTGGCCTTGGTCACCGATGGCCGCATGTCGGGCGCCTCGGGCAAAGTGCCCGCGGCCATTCACGTCAGCCCCGAAGCGGTGAACGGTGGCCACATTGCCAAAGTGCAAAACGGCGACATCATCAGCTTGGACTGCGATGCGCAAACCTTGACGCTGGAAGTCAGTGACGCCGAATTGGCCGCACGCGTAGCACCCACGCCCGATTTGTCGGCCTACCAACGCGGCACCGGCCGTGACATCTTTGCCCTGTTCCGCGAGAACGCGGCGCACGCCGAAGACGGCGCATCGCCTTTGCTGGCCCACGTCGCTTAAGGCGCCGCTTTACACGCTTTTTGCCAACCAGCTTTCACCCATCAGCCACGTTGTACCAACGCACAAACCGACCCGACCCGACCCGATCCGATCCAAGCCATGTCACACACCAACCCTGCTTTCAGTCGCCCGGCCTTCACCTCACGTGTGGTGCCCGTCATAGTCATCACCCATCCCGATCAAGCCGTGCCTATGGCGCATGCGCTGCTCGAAGGTGGCATCGACGTGATGGAAATCACCTTGCGCCATGCCGCAGGTCTGCCTGCGATTGAGCAAGTGGCCAAGCATGTGCCGCAGATGCATGTGGGTGCAGGTACTGTCACACGTGCCGAAGAAATGGCGCGCGTGCAAGCCGCAGGCGCCACCTTTGCCTTGTCGCCTGGCATGACCGATGCCTTGGTGCAAGCCGCTGTGAATTGCCAGTTGCCCTTCATGCCCGGCGTGATGACGCCCGGTGAAGTGATGGCCGCACGTGACTATGGATTTGGCTGCGTCAAGCTCTTTCCTGCGGCGCAAGCTGGAGGCTTGGCCATGCTCAAGGCCATGGGTGGGCCACTAGGCGATATGCGCTTTTGCCCCACGGGTGGCGTGTCGCTGGCCAATATGGCCGAGTTTTTGAAGCAACCCAATGTGGCCATGGTCGGCGGTTCATGGCTGACCCCCGTCGATGCGGTGGAGCGTGGCGACTGGGCCGAAATCACGCGCTTGGCACGAGAAGCCACGACGGCTGCTCAGGCGGCTTAAAACCCTCTTTTCACACGGCCCGTTTTGCACACAACATGCCCTCTTAATTTGACGAGAATTGGCGTATGACTACCTTCGTTCCACCTCAGCACCGCACCGCTTGGAAAGCACTTCAAGCCCTGTCTGAAAGCCAGCTGCCGCATCTGCGCGACTTGCTGAAGTCGCCGCAACGCCACGAGCAACTGCAAGCCAGCGGTGCCGGCATCACCATCGAATACGACCGTCAACGTGTCAATGAAGCCGTGTTGCAGCAACTCTTGGCTTTGGCCGATGAGTCGCAAGTCATGCCACAAGCCCATGCCATGTTCAAGGGTGAGCCCATCAACGCCACCGAGCAACGCGCGGTGTTGCACGTCGCACTGCGTGGCAGCCATGTGCCCAACCCGCCTTGGGGGCGCGAGATTTCCAAGCAAGTGGCACACGAGTTACACCGCGTGTGTACCTTTGCTGAAAAAGTGCGCGAAGGCCAAATGAAAGGCTATGGTGGCGAGTCCATCACCGATGTGGTCAACCTCGGCATTGGCGGCTCTGACTTGGGTCCACGCATGACCACCGAGGCCTTGAGCCATCTGACGCGCGACAGCTTCAAAAACAAGGTGCGCGTGCACTATGTGTCCAACGTGGATGCCTGGAGCTTGTACACCACACTGGCTCACCTCAACCCCGCACGCACCGCCTTTGTGGTGCAAAGCAAAACCTTCACCACGCAAGAAACCATGACCTTGGCCGCTTCGGCCAAGCGTTGGTTGAGCGACGGCGGTTGCCCCAGCGACCAATTGCATCAGCATTTGGTGGCGGTCACTGCCAGCCCCAAGTTGTCAGCCGCACAAGGCTTCACGCCTGAGCACACCTTTGGTTTTTGGGACTGGGTAGGTGGGCGTTACTCGGTGTGGTCAGCCATTGGCTTGCCTTTGGCAATCTCCATCGGCGCGTTTGCGTTTCAAGACATGCTGTTGGGCGCACGCGCCATGGACGAGCATTTCATGACCGCCCCCAAGGAGCAAAACCTGCCCTTGCTGATGGCCTTGCTGGGCATTTGGAACCGCAATTTTTTGGGCGCCACCACGCACAATATTGCGCCCTACGCATCGCCATTGGGCAAGTTCGCGTCGTTCTTGCAGCAAATGGACATGGAGTCCAACGGCAAGCGTACCCACATCGATGGCAGCCCCGTACAAGTGGGCACCTCGCCGGTGTTGTGGGGGGGCTTGGGCATTGATGGCCAGCACGCTTACTTTCAGCTCATTCACCAAGGCCAGCACTTGGTGCCCATGGACTTCATTGGTCTGCGTACCGAGCGCAGCCCTTTGCCCTTTGCGGCAGAGCACCACCGCGTGGTCTTGCTCAATATGCAAGCCCAAGCTCAAGCCTTGGCCATGGGTCGCAGCTTGGAAGAAACCATCCAAGAAATGCGCGATAACGGCATGGACGAAGCCGAGGTACAACGCTTGGCCCCGCATCGCAGCTACCCCGGCAACGTGCCGAGCACCACCATTTGGGTGGACGCCCTCACGCCGCGCAGCATGGGCGCACTGATGGCTTTGTACGAGCACAAGGTGTTTTGCCAAGCCGCCATTTGGGGCATTCATGCCTACGACCAATGGGGCGTTGAGTTGGGTAAAAAAATGGCCAAAGACATCGAGGCAGCAGACGCCGCCCGTCAGAAAGCCTGATGCATGTTTGAGTCACGCGATCCATCGGTGAACAACCTTGCGGCCTACCCTCGGTTGCTGGGCGACATTGGTGGCACCAATGCACGCTTTGGTTGGCAAGACAGCGAGAACGCGCCGATCACCCATGTGCAGGTGTTACCTTGTGCCGAGCATGCTTCCTTGCTGGCGGCCGCTCAAACCTATTTGAACCACCTGGGTTTCGGCGCTCCGCCCTGCGCTGCGTTTGGTATTGCCAATCCCGTCACGGGCGATCAGGTGGCCATGACCAACCACCACTGGAAGTTCTCCGTCACAGCCTTGCGTGAAGGCTTGGGCGTGTCGCGCTTGTTGATGCTCAACGACTTCACCGCCTTGGCGTTGGCCTTGACCTTGTTGCCCGAATCGCACAAGCAGCAAGTGGGTGGCGGCATGGCCGCGCCCAACGCAGCGATTGGCTTGATTGGCCCTGGCACAGGCTTGGGCGTGTCAGGCCTGTTCCCGGTGGGCTACCAAAACAAATGGCTACCGATTGCCGGTGAAGGTGGCCACGTGAGTTTGACCGCCACCACCGAGCATGAGTTTGCCGCCATTCAGCAGCTGCAAAAACGCTACGGTCATGTATCGGCCGAGCGCGTCATTTCGGGCGCGGGTTTGGTCGACCTGTACCACGCGCTGTGCGATCTGAAAGATGGTCAAGGACGTGAAATCACCACGCCAGCCGAGGTGCTGGAACGCGCGCAAGAGCTACCCAACTCAACCGCCAACGAAGCGCTGGACATGTTCTGCGGGTTTTTAGGCTCGGTCGCGGGCGACTTGGCGTTGACCTTGGGTGCACGCGGCGGGATTTACATCGGCGGCGGCATCGTGCCGCGTTTGGGTGAGCGCTTTGCGACATCGCCTTTTCGCGCACGCTTTGAAGCCAAAGGGCGTTTTCAAGCGTATTTGCAGGACATTCCCACTTGGGTGATTCACAGCCCGGTATCGCCGGCTTTGCAGGGGGCGTCGCAGGCTTTGTCGCTCACGCAATGGCAGTAGTTCCATTGCTTCAACGCGGGAACGGGAGATTTTTCTACGGCTGCGGTGACGCGGCAGAGGGTACAGCGGGCTCCTCATACTGTGCCAGAAATCGTCACCCGCCGTACCCTCTGCCGCATCACTTGGGGTGGTCGAAACGAATTCACACGCTCACATACGGTTGCCTCGTTCGAGTTTGGCTACTTATCTGCCACCATATTCGCTTGCTTCTCAATTTACCTGTGCCCTCCTTCGCAGCTTGGCTGCAGGGGAATGCGCGGGTGACGATTTCTGGCACAGCATGAGGAACCCGCGCATTCCCCTGCAGCCAAGCGAGCACAGCAAAAACAAAAAAAACAAAACTCACCTCTCACAAAACCACGCAAAGCCATGACTGACAAACCCACTTCAGCCAAACCCAAACTGTCCGCCACAGCACGTGCCACACAGCAAGCAAAAGACAACGAACGCCCCTTGGTGGAAGACATCCGCTTGCTAGGCCGCATCCTGGGCGATGTGATTCGTGAGCAAGAAGGACGTGAGGCCTATGAGCTGGTGGAGCAAGTGCGCAAACTCTCAGTCGCCTTTCGCCGTGACGCCGATGCCGAGGCCGACAAAGCCCTGAAAAAACTCTTGGCCTCGCTCAGCGGCGAAGCCACAGTCAGCGTGATTCGTGCCTTCACCTATTTCAGCCACTTGGCCAACTTGGCCGAGGACCGCCACCACATTCGCCGCCGTGCCATCCATGAACGTGCTGGCGACACCCAAGACGGCAGTTTGACCGTGGCCTTGAGCCGCCTCAAAGAAGCCGGCCTCTCGCCCAAGAGCATTGTGCAAACCTTGGCCCACAGCCATGTGTCGCCCGTGCTCACCGCGCACCCCACCGAAGTGCAGCGCAAAAGCATCTTGGATGCAGAGCGCGGCATTGCGCAATTGCTGGCACAACGCGACGACATCAAATCGCGCGCCATGACGCACACCACGTCAAAAGCCAAAGCCACACCCGATGCCTTGGCCCAACGCGAGTTGGCCGCCAACGACATGCACATCCGCGCCCGCGTGTTGCAGCTGTGGCAAACCCGTTTGCTGCGCTTCACCAAACTCACCGTGTCAGATGAAATTGAAAACGCGCTGAGCTACTACGAAGCCACGTTCTTGAGCGAAATTCCCAAGCTCTACGCCGACCTCGAAGCCGAGCTGGGTCACGCGCATGTGCACAGCTTTTTGCGCATGGGCCAATGGATTGGCGGCGACCGCGATGGCAACCCCAATGTCAATGCCGACACCTTGCGCTTTGCGCTGCGCCGTCAATGCGAGGTGGCGCTGCGCCACTACCTGACCGAGTTGCATTACTTGGGTACGGAGTTATCTATGTCGGCCATGCTGGTCGATGTCACGCCTGAGATGCACGCCTTGGCCGAGCGTTCCCCCGACACCAATGCGCATCGCCAGGACGAACCCTATCGCCGCGCCCTCACCGGCATGTACGCCCGCTTGGCCGCCACACTGAAAGATTTGACCGGCGGCGATGCCGCCCGCCATGCGGTGGAACCTCAAAACGCTTACACCTCAGCCCAAGAACTGTTGGCCGACTTGCGCGTGATTGCCCATTCCTTACAAGCCCAACACGGCAGCGCCTTGATGGCCCAGCGCTTGACGCCCTTGATGCGGGCGGTGGACGTGTTTGGCTTTCACCTCGCCACCGTGGATTTGCGCCAAAGCTCCGACCAACACGAGTTGGTCATTGCGGAATTGCTGGCCACCGCAGGCGTACACGCCCACTACGCCCAGCTGGACGAAGCACAACGCGTGGCCGTGCTCACGCAGTTGCTGCGCGACGCCCGCCCCTTGCGGGTGATGGGCGCTCAGTATTCCGAGTTGGCGCGTAAAGAACTGGCAATTTTTGAAACCGCCCGCGAGATGCGCAGCGCCTTCGGTGCCGATGCGATTCGTCACTACATCATCAGCCACACCGAAACGGTGAGCGATTTGCTGGAAGTGCTGTTGCTGCAAAAAGAAACCGGCTTGATGCGCGGCACCTTGGCGCATAAAACATCCATCTGCGATTTGGTGGTCGTGCCTTTGTTTGAAACCATTGACGACTTGCGCCGCGCAGCCGACATCATGGGTGGTTTTTATGCGGTACCGGGCGTGGCCGATTTGGTCAAACGCAGCGGCGGTGAGCAAGACATCATGCTGGGTTATTCGGACAGCAACAAAGACGGTGGCATCTTCACCAGCAACTGGGAGCTGTACCGCGCAGAAATTGCCTTGGTCGCCTTGTTCGATGGTTTGTTCAAACAACACGACATCACCCTGCGCATGTTCCATGGCCGTGGCGGCACGGTGGGACGTGGCGGTGGTCCCAGCTACCAAGCCATTCTGGCCCAGCCTCCCGGTACCGTGCGCGGACAAATTCGCCTCACCGAACAAGGCGAAGTGATCGGCTCCAAATACGCCAACCCCGAAATCGGTCGTCGCAATTTGGAAACCCTGGTGGCTGCCACGCTCGAAGCCACGCTGCTGCAAACCACCAAGCCCGCGCCGCCAAGCTTTTTGGACGCCGCGCAATGGTTGTCCGAAGCGAGCATGAAGGCTTACCGTGGTTTGGTTTACGACACACCTGGTTTTACCGAGTACTTTTTTGCCGCCACACCGCTGCGAGAAATTGCCGAGCTCAACATTGGTTCGCGCCCTGCTGCACGCCCCAAGAGCGGCAATGCATCACCGCGCATTGAAGACCTGCGCGCCATTCCCTGGGGCTTCAGCTGGGGACAATGTCGCTTGACCTTGCCCGGTTGGCTGGGCTTTGGCTCGGCGGTGGACCAGTTTGTGCACCACCATCCCACGCTCAAACCCAAAGAGGCCTTGGCCTTGCTGCAAAAAATGCAACGCCAGTGGCCCTTCTTCCGCTCGTTGCTATCCAATCTGGACATGGTCTTGGCCAAGAGCGATTTGGGCTTGGCCTCGCGCTACGCTGAGTTGGTCAGCGATGCACGCTTGCGTAAAAAGATTTTTAGCTTGATCGAAACCGAATGGCACCGCACTTCAGACGCTTTGAAGTTGGTCACCGGTGAAAAGCAACGCTTGGTCAACAACGCTGCCTTGGAGCGCTCGATGCGCCATCGCTTCCCCTACATCGACCCGCTGCACCACTTGCAAGTCGAGTTGATTCGCCGTTACCGCGAAGGCAAACGCCCGCAAGACCGAGATGAAAAAGCCCAGCGTGGCATCCACATCTCAATCAACGGCATTGCCGCTGGCTTGCGCAACACGGGTTGAGCACCTGAGAAGGTGCGGTAAATTAGCCCCATGGCCCACCTATTGATTGTTGAAGACGACGACTTGCTGCGCGATGGTTTGACCGACTTGCTGCGGCAAGACGGCCACACCGTGGACAACTGTGCCGACGGTTTGGTCGCGCAAACATGGTTGAGCGAGCACGCTGTGGACGCGGTGTTGCTCGACCTGGGGCTGCCCAAACTCGACGGCATGAGCCTGCTCACTTGGATTCGTCAACGCTTTGAGAGCCTGCCCGTGATGATCTTGACCGCGCGCGACAGCGTGGACGATCGCGTTGAAGGCCTGGTCGCAGGTGCCGACGACTACCTCACCAAACCTTTTGACAATGCCGAACTCACGGCACGCGTGCAAGCCTTGTTACGCCGCGCACGCTTGCCCGCCGTGCAAGCCGACAAACGCAGCACAACAGACGCAGCACCTGGGCTAGAAATTGATCCAACGATTCCACGGGCGTGGATCAATGGCCAAGCCACCGATTTGACCCAGCGTGAGTGGGAATTGCTGAGGTTGCTGTACCAACGGCTCAACCAAGTGGTCAGCCGCGACGATGTGGCCGCGGCGTGGCAAAGCGAGTCGGCGGAGCCCACGGCCTCGAATGCACTGGAGGTGTATATCCATCGGCTGCGCCGCAAACTCAATGGCTCGGGTTTGAACATCCGCAATGTGCGTGGTTTGGGCTACATGCTCGAACCCGCATGATGTAACGCAGTTCCTCATGACACCCGGTTTGTCCTTGCGTCGCCAGCTGCTGCTGTGGTTGCTTTTGCCTCAGCTGGTGCTGTGGCTGGGCGGTGGCGCCCTGACCTACCGCATTGCCCTGAACTACGCCGAAAAAGCGCTAGATCAATCGCTGTCGCAATCGGTGCGATCGTTGGCGCGTCAGGTCAAACCTCTGGGCTCGGGTTTGTTGGTGGACTTTCCCAAGGCCGCACAAGCCATCATCGAAGAAGACCCTAATGACCGCGTGAGCTACATGGTGTCCTCGCCACCGGGCAAGTTTTTGCTGGGCAACCAAGCGTTTGCCGAACCGCCCAACACACAGCAGATGGCCCCAGCCTCTGACGCCCCCGTGTTTTACCGCATGGATTTGGCTGGCAAACCCATGCGTGCTGTGTCTTTGGAGCTGGCTTATGGTGACGCCGACACACCGCAACGTTTGCGTGTGCAAGTGGCCAAAAGTTACGTCGCGCGCGAGCGTATTGCCCAAGAATTGATTGCCGACTTGTTGGCCCCACTGCTGCTGTTGGGCCTGGTGCTGAGTGTGTTGGTGTACGCAGGCATCAAGCGCGGCATGGCACCGTTGACCAAACTCGAAAAGCAATTGCAAGATCGTTCCGTGGCAGATCTCACCCCCTTGGAGCTGACCACCGCACCCACCGAAGTGCACGCTTTGGTGGATGCGATCAACCGCTTGCTCACAGCCGTGCGGCGCAATGTGAGCCAAGAAAAGCGCTTCATCAACGATGCTGCACACCAGTTGCGCACGCCCTTGGCGGGGTTGATCAACCAAACTGATTTGGCGCTGCATGAATCCGACACCGCCGTGCTCAAAGCCCGTTTGCACAAAGTGCATGCAGGCGCACAACGCAGCGCGCATTTGGTCAACCAACTGCTGGCCTTGGCACGCAGTGGCAGCGAGGTGTCCATGGCCGAGGTGGACTTGGCCAGCTTGGCGCAAGACGTGGCACGCGAGCTCAGCCCCCGCGCTGTGGCACTCAAAGTGGATTTGGGCTACGAGGGTGCGGCCCATGCCTGGGTGCGAGGCTCGGGCGTATTGCTGCGTGAAGCGCTCGCCAACCTGATTGACAATGCACTGCGCTACGGGGTGTCAGACGTCCCGGCAGGCGAAGAACCCACAGTCACCGTGTCAGTGCAGCAAATCAGCGGTGACTGCGTGCTGGCGGTCGAAGACAACGGCTTGGGTTTGAGCGAAGAGCAGCGCGACCAAGCGTTTGAACGTTTTTGGCGTGGCAGCGACATGCCAGGTGGTTGCGGCTTGGGTTTATCGATCGTGCAAGAAATTGCCCGTCGCCATGGCGGTACTGCGCATGTGTTGAGCGTTCAACCGCAGGGGCTGAGGGTGGAACTGCTCCTGAGCGCCATCCCTGCGCCGCCTCAAGCGACGCGCAAACCCGAGGCTTGATCAAACCAGGTGATGTGGTCCGCTTGAATGCCCAAGCCCACGCGATCACCTGGACGCACTTGGGTTTGCGGCGCAGTGCGCACCGTCACTTTGCCTGCTGCGGTGTCGACCACCACAAAGGTATCGGCCCCCGTGGGTTCTACCAAATTCACCACCCCGCGCCAAGGTGCGGTGTCGTCAAAACTCAGGTGCTCGGGGCGCAGCCCCAGCAATGTGGCATGGCCAGCATGGCTGGGCGCGGTCAACGCGAGTTGCGCACCTGCAATGTCAAAACGTGCATCACCATTGGCCGCTTGCAAGGCATGGCCCTGGACCAAATTCATGGTGGGTGAGCCGATGAAGGTGGCCACATAGGTGTTGGCAGGTCGGTTGTAAATTTCGTCGGGCGTGCCCAGTTGCTGTAACACACCGCCCTTCATGACGGCGATGCGGCTGCCCAAGGTCATGGCTTCGACTTGGTCATGCGTCACATACACGCTGGTGATGCCGCTGAGCTGGTGCAGGCGCTTGATCTCTGCCCGCATCTCGACGCGCAATTTGGCATCCAGGTTAGAGAGGGGTTCGTCAAACAAGAACAGCTGGGGGTTGCGTGCCAAGGCTCGGCCCATGGCCACACGTTGACGTTGGCCGCCCGAGAGCTGCGAGGGGCGTCGCTCCAACAAGTGTTCAATTTGCAACATCGCAGCCACTTCGGCAATGCGTGCTTGACGCTCGGCCTTGGGTACTTTGCGGATTTCCAACGCAAAGCCAATGTTCTCGGCCACGCTCATGGTGGGGTACAGAGCGTAGCTCTGAAACACCATGGCAATATCGCGCTGCGCAGGTGGCACACCCACCACGGGTTTGTCACCAATCGAGATGCTGCCCTCGGTCGGCTCTTCCAAACCCGCAATGATGTTGAGCAAGGTGGACTTGCCGCAGCCCGAAGGGCCCACCAAGATCAAGAACTCACCGGGTGCCACATCGATGTCGATGCGTTTGAGCACCTCCACGGTGTTGTCGCCTTTGCCAAAACACTTGCGGATGCCGCTGATTTTCAATGCGGAAGACATGTTTATCCTTTCACAGCGCCGGCAGTAAGGCCGCGCACAAAATATCGCCCTGCCAGCACGTACACCAACATGGTGGGCAAGCCAGCAATCAAGGCAGCGGCCATGTCCACGTTGTAGGCTTTGACGCTGCTGGTGGTGTTGGCCAAGTTGTTCAGCCCCACCGTGATGGGTTTGGAGTCAGCGCCGCTGAAGGCCACGCCAAACAAGAAGTCGTTCCAAATTTGGGTGAATTGCCAAATCAAAGTGACCATCACAATCGGGGTCGACATGGGGACGATGATGCGGAAAAAAATCATCCAAAAACCTGCGCCGTCCATGCGTGCGGCATTCATCAAGTCTTTGGGAATGCCAGCGTAGTAGTTGCGAAAAAACAAGGTGGTGCTGGGTAAACCCGCCAACAAGTGGACCAAAATCAAGCCACCGATTGAGCTGGACAAGCTCAGCCAGCCCAGCACCTGACTCATGGGCAGCAACACCACTTGGAATGGCATGAACACACCAAACAAAAGCAAGGCAAACAAGGTTTCGCTGCCTCGGAATTTCCACAAGCTCAGCACATAGCCGTTGAGCGCGCCCCAGGTGGTGGAGATCAACACCGCAGGCACAGCCATCCAGACCGAGTTCCAAAAGAAAGGCTCCAGACCTGAACATTGGGCACCCGTGCAAGCCGAATCCCAAGCCAAACGCCAGGCCTCAAAGTTCAAGGCACCCGGCAAGCTGACCAAGCTGTTTTGGCGAATTTCGTCTGCGTCTTTGAACGAGGTCACGAGCATCACATACAGCGGTGCTAAGAAAAAAACGGCACCAATCGCCAGCGTGACGTACAGCAACACACGCCACAGCGTTTGCGCAGAAAAGAACTCAGTGCTCATGGTGCTTGCTCCGCAACTCGCTGTACAAATAGGGCACAACCAAGGCGGCCACTGTGGCCAACATCATGGTCGCGCTGGCTGCACCCAAGCCAATTTGTCCACGCGTGAAACTCATGGCGTACATGAAGGTGGCGGGCACATCGGTGGCATAGCCTGGCCCCCCCGAGGTCAGCGCCATGATGAGGTCAAAGCTCTTGATGGCCAGATGCGACAGCACCATCAAGGTCGAGAAAAAAACAGGCCGCAACGCAGGTAACACGATGCGCCAATAAATACGCGGCAAGGAAGCCCCATCAATTTGTGCCGCCTTGATGATGCTGTCGTCAATGCCACGCAAACCCGCCAAGAACAAGGCCATGGCAAAGCCTGCGGATTGCCACACACCGGCAATCACCACACAGTAAATGGCCATCTCGCTCTCGACCAACCAACTGAAGCTGAAGCTGCTCCAGCCCCAGTCGTGCATGAGTTTTTCCAAGCCCATGCTGGGGTTGAGCAACCACTTCCAGGCCGTGCCCGTGACCACAAACGACAAGGCCATGGGGTACAAATACACGGTACGGATAAAGCCTTCGGCACGCACTTTTTGATCCAGCAACACCGCCAGCAACACCCCAAGCGCCATGGCGCCCGCCACATAACCGATGCCAAAAATAGCGAGGTTTTTCAAGGCCACCCACCAGCGGTCCATCTCCCACAATTTGGCGTATTGCGCCAGACCTGCAAATTCATAATTGGGCAACATGCGTGAAGCCGTGACCGACAACACGCCATTCCAAATCATGAAACCATAGATGAAGGCGAAGCCCAGCACCAGGCCGGGTGCCACCACCATCTTTGGAATCAAGGCTTCTAAACGATGCTTGGGCATGCAGTTTTACTTGGTAGCCGCCGCAGTCACCAAACGCTTTTGCGCATCGTCGATGCTGATCTTGTCATCGTTCCAGAACTGGCTGACCATGTCTTTGATCGCACCTTCTGTCGCAGGTGAAATCGCCATGCCATGGGCCACCGAAGGCACCAAGCCACCGGTTTTGGCCGTGTCCACAAAGTCTTTGCTCGAGAGCTTGGCGCAGTCGTCAAATTTGGCCATGGACATGTTCAAACGCACGGGGATGGAGCCCTTGTTGAGGTTGAACACTTCTTGGAATTCAGGGCTCATGATGGCGGCAGCCAAGTCGCCTTGCGCTTTTTGTGCGCCCGCGTCTTTGAGCTTGAACATGGCAAATGAGTCCACGTTGAAGGTGAAGGCGCTGGCCGTGCCAGGAGCGGCAGCGCACAAGAAGTCTTTGCCTGGCTTTTTGCCAGCGGCTACAAACTCGCCCTTGGCCCAGTCACCCATGAACTGAAAGCCGGCCTTGCCTTGCATGACCATGGCAGTGGCCAAGTTCCAGTCGCGTCCAGGGGCGGCGGCATCGGTGTAGCCCTTGATCTTGCGGAATGTTTCGAGCGACTTTTTCATGGTCGCACTGTTCAAGGCTTTGGGGTCGAGCTTGACCAAGGCCTCTTGGTAAAACTTCGCGCCGCCTACACCCAAGACCACCGACTCAAAGGTGGTGAAGTCTTGCCAGTTTTGGCCGCCGTGAGCGACGGCAATGAAACCCGCTTTTTTGATCTTGTCGGCAGCCGCAAAGAACTCGTCGTAGTTGGTTGGCATTTTGGCCACGCCCGACTTTTGCAACACCTCGGGGTTGGCCCACATCCAGTTGACGCGATGCACGTTGACAGGTGCAGCCACATAGCTGCCTTTGTACTTCATCACATTGGCCACCACTTGGGGCAACAGGCTATCCCACTTTTCGTCTTTCGCCACGCTGTCCAAATTGCCCAACACGCCCTCTTGGGCCCACTCTTGAATGGCAGGGCCTTTGATTTGCGCAGCAGAAGGCGGATTGCCCGAGACCACACGACTCTTCAACACCGTCATAGCGTTGTCGCCGCCGCCTCCTGCCACCGCGAAATCTTTCCAGGCATGGCCTTTGGCAGACATGATTTTTTTCAATTCAGCGGCAGATTTGGCTTCACCGCCCGATGTCCAGTAATGCAAGACTTCGACATCACCAGCCACAGCGACTGTCACAGACACAGCGGCCACGCAGGCCAAGACGATTTGGTTGAATTTCATGAAATTTGTCTCACTGGTTAAGGTTAGAGGTCTCAAGCAGATACCTTGAGTAAATTAATTATTCATTAATTAATTTAAAGATGTACCTAGGAATACCCCTAGCTTGGGCAACAAATTACACTGGGCGTCTATGCAAACAAGCACCCCCACATCCCACCCACGACTGACGGGCAAAGTCAGCATCATCACTGGCGCTGCACAGGGCATTGGCCTCGCAACAGCGCTGAAATTTGCGGTTGAAGGTGCCACCGTGGTGGCCTGTGACGTCAAACAAGCCGCGGTGGACGCGGCCGTGGCGCAATGCCAGGCCTTGGGTGCGCAAGCCGTGGGCTATGTGGTGGACGTGACACAGCGCGACATGGTCGACGCCATGGTCAAAGCCGTGCTCGACAGGTTTGGCCGCATTGATGTGTTGGTCAACAACGCAGGCATCACCCAAGATGCGCGCTTGCAAAAAATGACCCTCGAGCAGTTTGACCGGGTGATTGACGTCAACCTGCGCGGGGTCTTCCATTGCGCACAAGCCGTCACCGACAGCATGGTGGCGCAAGGCAGCGGCGTGATTTTGAATGCTTCCTCGGTAGTGGGCATTTACGGCAATTTTGGTCAAACCAACTATGCCGCCACCAAGTTCGGGGTGATCGGTTTC
>CANGIQ010000015.1 GCA_947453965.1 Comamonadaceae bacterium | reverse complement strand
CTCGATGACCTTTTGCTTGGACTTCGCTTCCGCAGCCTTCTTTTGCTCTTGGTACTTGAACTTACCGTAGTCCATCAAACGGCACACCGGCGGCACAGCCGTGGCGGCAATTTCAACCAAGTCAACGTCGATCTCACCGGCCATGCGCAAGGCATCTGCCAAGCTCACAATACCGAGCGGTTCGTTGTCAGGACCTGAAAGGCGGACTTCCGGGGCCATGATTTCCCGGTTAAGGCGGTGTTTGCGTTCCTCGCGCTGGCGGCGATCGCGAAATTCTGTAGCGATGGTGACTGTCCTTAAAAATCAAAAACAAACCGACACACGTGTGCGACGCACAACTCTTGGCAATTTCTCAATGAAATCAGCTTTTGAGGGAGATGTCGGAAGCAATCTTTTGACGGAAGGCTTCGAGGGACATCACACCGAGGTCTTGATTGCCTCGGGCGCGCACTGCGACGGCGCCAGCTTCCTTCTCTTTGTCGCCTACGACCAAGATGTAGGGAAGCTTTTGCATTGAATGCTCACGTATTTTATACGTGATTTTCTCGTTGCGCAGGTCTAAATCGACCCTAAGCCCTTGATTTCGCAGCGTTTTCGCAACTTCTTGCGCATATTCGGCCTGGGAATCGGTGATATTGAGCACCGAAACCTGGGTCGGCGCCAGCCAAGTCGGCAAAGCGCCGGCATGCTGTTCGATCAAAATCCCGATGAAACGCTCCAGGCTGCCCACAATCGCGCGGTGCAGCATGATGGGGCGATGGCGCGAGCCATCCTCACCCACAAATTCAGCGTCCAAGCGCTCGGGCAGGTTGGGGTCGACCTGGATCGTGCCGCATTGCCACTCACGCCCAATCGCATCTTTCAAGGTGTATTCGATTTTCGGGCCGTAAAACGCACCCTCGCCCGGCAGGTACGAAAACTCGCAGCCAGAAGCACGTAAGCCTTCGGCCAACGCGTTTTCGGCACGGTCCCAGCTTTCTTCGGTGCCAATGCGTTGCTCGGGCCGGGTCGAGAGTTTGTAGATGATGTCGGTAAAACCAAAGTCTTTGTAGACTTTTTGCAGCAAGGTGGTGAAGGCCACCACCTCGGCTTGAATTTGGTCTTCGGTACAAAAGATGTGGCCGTCATCCTGGGTGAAAGCGCGCACGCGCATGATGCCGTGCAAGCCGCCGCTGGGCTCGTTGCGGTGGCATTGGCCAAACTCGCCGAAGCGCAGCGGTAAATCGCGGTAACTTTTAATACCCTGCTTGAAGATGATGATGTGCCCCGGACAGTTCATGGGCTTCAAGGCGTAGTCACGTTTTTCTGATTCGGTGACAAACATGTTCTCGCGGTATTTGTCCCAGTGGCCTGTTTTCTCCCACAAGCTCTGGTCCAAAATTTGTGGCCCCTTCACCTCGAGGTAGCCGTTGTCGCGGTACACGCGGCGCATGTATTGCTCCACCTCTTGCCACACGGTCCAGCCCTTGGGGTGCCAGAACACAGTACCGGGTGAATGCTCGTCGATGTGGAACAAATCGAGTTCACGGCCGAGCTTGCGGTGATCGCGCTTCTCGGCTTCTTCTAAGCGAGTGAGGTATTGCTGCAAGTCATCTTTGCTGGCCCAAGCCGTGCCGTAAATGCGTTGCAGCATTTCGTTTTTATGGTCACCGCGCCAGTAGGCGCCAGCCACTTTCATGAGCTTGAAGTGCTTGAGCTTGCCGGTGCTGGGCACGTGGGGGCCACGGCACAGGTCTTCGAAGTTGCCTTCGCGGTACAGGCTCACATCTTCGTTGCTGGGGATGCTGGCAATGATCTCCGCCTTGTAATGCTCGCCCAAACCTTTGAAATACGCCACCGCTTCGTCACGTGGCAACACGCGGCGCACCACCGGCTCGTCTTTGTTGGCCAACTCGGTCATGCGCTTTTCGATCGCCACCAAATCCTCTGGCGTGAAGCCGCGTGTGAACGAGAAATCGTAGAAAAAGCCGTTGTCGATGACGGGGCCAATCGTGACTTGGGCTTCGGGGAACAGCTCTTTCACCGCGTAGGCCAACAAGTGGGCGGTGGAGTGACGAATCACCTCCAAGCCTTCGGCATCTTTGGCCGTGATGATGGCCAAGCTCGCGTTGCTGCTCATGGTGTAACTGGTGTCCACCACCTGGCCATCGACCTTGCCAGCCAGGGCGGCTTTGGCCAAGCCAGCGCCAATCGACGCAGCCACTTCGGCCACCGTGACGGGACCAGGAAATTCACGTTGCGAACCGTCGGGGAGAGTAATCTGAACCATGTGTCTTCTAATGAAAAAAGCGCGGCACAGGCCGCGCTTGGAAAGAGTGTCTAAACGCTGAAACGGATTTTACGCCGCCCAGCATTTACTCTGAAAAGTCGATCAGTGGAACTGCTCTTCTTCCGTAGATCCTGTGAGGGCTTTGACAGAAGACGAACCGCCTTGAATCACCGTGGTCACGTCGTCGAAGTAGCCTGCGCCCACTTCTTGCTGGTGGGACACAAAGGTGTAGCCTTGATCGCGCGCAGCAAACTCAGGCTCTTGCACCATATTGACGTAGTGCTTCATGCCTTCGCCGTTGGCGTAGGCGTGTGCAAACTGGAAGGTGTTGTACCAGTTGATGTGAATACCGGCCAAGGTGATGAACTGGTACTTGTAGCCCAACGCCGACAAGTCTTCTTGGAACGACGCGATTTGCTTGTCGTCCAAGTTTTTCTTCCAGTTGAAAGAAGGCGAGCAGTTGTACGACAGCAATTTGCCTGGGCAAGCGGCGTGCACGGCTTGGGCGAATTCACGCGCGAAACCAATGTCTGGCACGCCTGTTTCGCACCACACCAAGTCCGCATAAGGGGCGTAGGCTACGCCACGGCTGATGGCTTGTTCCAAACCGTTTTTGACACGGTAGAAACCTTCTTGCGTGCGCTCGCCGGTTAAGAAAGGCTTGTCGTTGGCGTCGTGGTCAGACGTCACCAAGTTCGCGGCTTCTGCATCGGTACGGGCCAACACAATGGTGTTCACACCCATGACGTCGGCAGCGAAACGTGCCGAGATCAACTTCTCACAGGCTTCTTGGGTTGGGACCAACACCTTGCCACCCATGTGACCGCATTTCTTCACAGCCGCCAATTGGTCTTCAAAGTGAACGCCGGCAGCGCCAGACGCAATCATGTTCTTCATCAATTCAAACGCGTTCAACACGCCGCCGAAACCAGCTTCTGCGTCCGCCACGATGGGCAAGAAGTAGTCGATGAATTCTTTGTCGCCAGGGTTGATGCCACGCGCCCATTGGATTTCATCCGCACGCTTGAAGGTGTTGTTGATGCGACGCACCATGGTGGGCACCGAGTCATACGCGTACAGCGATTGGTCGGGGTACATGGTTTCAGAGGTGTTGCCGTCAGCAGCCACTTGCCAGCCTGACAGGTACACCGCTTCCAAACCTGCTTTGGCTTGTTGCATGGCTTGACCGGCGCTGATGGCACCGAAGGCATTGACGTAGCCTTTTTTCGCGCCGCCATTGATTTTTTCCCAGAGCTTTTCTGCACCGCGCTTGGCCAAGGTGTGCTCGATGGGCATGCTGCCGCGCAAGCGCACCACGTCTGCCGCCGAGTAACCACGCTTCACACCCTTCCAGCGGGGGTTGGTGGCCCAGTCTTTTTCGAGGGCGGCAATTTGTTGTTCACGGCTGAGTTGTTCAGACAGAGATTGAGGCATGGTTCACTCCTAGAGGTTGAAAAAAAAACGGACTGAGCACCGAGTGCATATTCAGATCCGATGGCCAAAGTATAGGTCTTATATAAGACTTGAATAAGCTCTTATGTCTTATAGAAGAATTTATTTTTATCATTTAAAAACAATGAGTTATGAAATAAATATTGGAATGTAAAATTCGATTTCTCATATCAAGAAAAAATATTGCGATGCAGCAACCTGAATTTTCGCAATGCAAAAAACAGTTTTGCGGAATATGGTCGCCCAATACGCAAGGTCTGATGGCCAGTGCGCAACACACGCGCCGCGTTTGCACACCAAGGCAATGACAAGTGCGTCATGAGGCGATGGAGCAGCACCACAAAAACAACAATCTCGAGTGAAAAAAGTCATTTTTCGCTTGGAAAGCGGATTTTTCTCTATTAGCATCCGTGTTGCTCAACAGAGTTCACTTTCGAGAGCAATGACAAACACTTCTAGAAGGAAATCAACCATGGCAACTGCAAAGAAAGCTCCAGCAAAAAAAGCGCCCGCAAAAAAGGCTGCACCTGCTGCAAAAAAAGCACCGGCTAAAAAAGTAGCCGCTAAAAAAGCCGCTCCGGCCAAAAAAGTCGCAGCGAAAAAGCCAGCAGCCAAAAAAGCTGCTCCAGCTAAAAAAGTAGTGGCAAAGAAAGCACCGGCTAAAAAAGTCGCTGCCAAAAAAGCACCTGCTAAAAAGCGCACGCCCAACGCTGCGTTCATGAAAGCCATGACACCTAGCGCCGCTTTGGCCGCTGTGATTGGTCAAACCGCTGTGCCCCGCACAGAAGTGGTCAGCAAGCTGTGGACATACATCAAGAAGCACGGCCTGCAAGACAAAGTCAACAAGCGCAACATCAACGCGGATGACAAGCTCAAGGCCGTGTTCGGCAAAGCCCAAGTCACCATGTTTGAATTGGCTGGCTTGATCGGCAAGCACCTGAAGTAATTCAGTTCTCGCTGAACAAAAAAGGGCCGCTGATGCGGCCCTTTTGCTTGGTGCTTGAAAGTGGCTCGATCAATGCCCTGCTTTGGCTTGCCGCGCTAACGCGGCATCACGAATCGCACTCAAGGTGCCGCGTGTGGTGATCACCTCTTCATCGATCATCACTTCAATCAAGGTGCCTTCGCTGCGCGCCAAAGCAGCTTGGAATGCTGCTTCGAACTCATCGGTGCGCGTGATGCGCACACCCGCATAGCCATAGGCCCGTGCGAGTGCTGCAAAGTCTGGGTTCTTGAGTTTGGAGCCGCTTTGATGCTGGGGGTATTCGCGCTCTTGGTGCATGCGAATCGTGCCGTACACCCCGTTGTTCAACAACACGATGATGGTTTTGGCCCCATGCTGAACCGCAGTGGCTAGCTCTTGCCCATTCATCAAAAAGTCACCGTCACCCGCAATGGTGAACACCGTGCGCCCCGTGAGAATATTGGCGGCAATACCTGCGGGCACGCCGTAGCCCATGGAGCCCACCGTTGGGGCCAGTTGCACCTTGTGCCCGTGCGCCAGGCCGCGGTGCTTGTGAAAGCGATGCACCCAGCTGGCAAAGTTACCTGCACCGTTGGTGAGTACCGCATCTTCGGGCAGCAGCTTGCTGATCACACCCACGATGGCGGGCATGTCAATGTCACCCGGCAGCGCTTGTGGCTGCATGTTGGCCTGGTAGTCCGCATGGGCCTCGGCCGTCCATGCTTCCCAAGGCAAGCTGGGAGGCGCTGTCAACACCTCCAGCGAACGCGCAGCGGCGTTCATGGTGGAGAGCATGGCCAAATCAGCTTGATAGACCCGGTTCAACTCTTCGGCACTGCTGTGGATGTGTACCAACTTTTGCAACGGCTTCGGCGCCTGGAGCAAGGTGTAACCACTGGTGGTCATCTCACCCAAACGCGGGCCAATGGCCAAAATTAAGTCACTGTCACGCACACGCTGGGCGAGCTTGGGGTTGATGCCAATGCCCACGTCGCCCGCGTACTGCGGATGGTGGTTGTCAAACGTGTCTTGAAAGCGAAAGGCGTTGCCAACGGGCAACTTCCAATTTTCAGCAAAACGCTGCAAGGCCTGGGCCGACTGCGGCGTCCACCCACTGCCGCCGGCAATCACGAAGGGGCGCTTGGCAGCCAACAGCATTTCACGCAGCTGGCGCAAGCTGCCCGGATCGCTCCACGCCTCCACCGGCTCCACACGCGCCAGCGGACGCGCATTGACCTCGCGCACCAGCATGTCTTCGGGTAAGACCAAGACCACGGGACCAGGGCGACCGTTCATGGCAGTGGCAAAGGCACGGGCCACGTATTCGGGGATACGGTTGGGATCGTCAATGCGCTCCACCCGCTTGGCCATGCCGCGCGTGCTGGGACCAAAGAAGTTGTTGTAGTCCACTTCTTGAAATGCCTCGCGGTCACGGAAGTCGCTGCCCACATCGCCCACAAACAACACCATCGGCGTGCTGTCCTGGAAGGCCGTATGGACGCCGATCGAGGCATTGGTGGCACCTGGCCCCCGGGTGACAAAACAAACGCCTGGACGGCCCGTTAAGCGCCCTTGCGCATCAGCCATGTAGGCCGCCCCACCCTCTTGGCGGTTGATGATGAACTGAATGCGGTCACGGTAGGCATGGAAACCATCCAACACGGCCAAATAGCTCTCACCGGGCACGCCAAAGGCGTGGGTCACACCTTGTTCAATCAAGCATTCGACCAGCAAGTGGCCTGCGATTTGTTGAGTCATCCTCTGTCCTTCTTGTTATGCAGCTTGTACCGTGCGACGGCCCACGCCCAACGCCACCAGCACGCTCAAAAGTAAGACCAAGGCTGCGCCCAGCAGGGTTGCACCGTACCAGCCATGGTCCATGAAAACGCCAAAAATCACGGGCGACACCGCAAAGCCCACATCGAGGCCCGAATACACCATGCCGTACACACGTCCTGTGGCGCCTTTGGGCGTGGCCTTTTTGATCATCATGTCGCGCGATGGCCCGCCCACGCCAATCGCCAAGCCTGTGGCGGCCAAGATCACCATCGTGGCCGTGGCGTCGAACAAGCCACTGCCGCACAAGGCCATGAAAACAGCGGCAACGGTCATGCAAATCGCCACCACTTTGTCACTTTGACGCGGCCAACGTGCGGCCACAAAACCGCCGACAAACATGCCTGCTGCCGCGCACAGCATGTAGGCAGTCAGGGTCATGGTGGCAGCTTCAAACGTCACGTTGTGCATGGCCTGCAAAATCGAGACCGAAAAGCTCTGCACCACCGCCAAGGTCATGGTGGAGAGAAAGAAAAATCCAAAACACCACCACACCACGGGAATCTTCATGAAGGCCAGGGTGTGCGCACCATCGGCGGCTTCTTTGTGGTCCACCACATGGGTCAGCAATGCATCGCGCTGCCACACCAGCAACAGCAGGATCGACAAGAAGGCCAAGCCTGCGCCTAGATAAGCCACACGCCAATCGAACATCGCGCTCAGGCTGACCATGAACACAGGCGCCACGGCCCAACCCAAATTGCCCGTCAAGCCGTGCGCGCTGAAGGCGTAGCCCAAACGGGGCGGCGACACACGTTGGTTGAGGATGGTGAAGTCCACCGGATGGAAGGAGCAGTTGCCCGCCCCCAGCATGGCAGCAGCCAGCATCAAGCCGGCATAACTTTGCGCGAGCGAAGCCACCACACAGGCCAGCGACAGCACCAACAAGGAGCCGTACATCACAGGCCGTGCGCCAAAGCGATCGACCACAAAACCCGCCGAGGCCTGACCGATGCCAGACACCACAAAAAACACGGTCATCAAAAAGCCGAGCTCGGAGTAACTCAGACCAAAGGTCTTCATGAACACCGGGAACATCAAGGGCAGCAGCAGGTGCGAGAAGTGTGAGCTGGCATGCGCCAAGCCCACCAACCCTATGACGGCCACGTCATCGCGCCAAGGGGTGTCTGTCTGAGTGAGTGTGGTCATAAAACGGCGTCAAAAAAGGCGCAAGAGGTCAGGACCTTGAATCCTACCTGTTGCGCCTTGGGGGCATCGTCTAGTGGGGGACAAGCCCCGCATTACAGACCGCGTGCTTTAGCCGTCGACCTTTTTGGTGAAACCAAACTCGCCTGGCGCACGCACCGGGTCCACGCTGACCGCAATTGTGTCTTTGGGCAAGAACTTGCCTTCCAACAGCAACTTGGACAGCGGGTTTTCGATGCGCTGCTGGATGGCACGCTTCAAAGGACGCGCACCAAACACGGGGTCGAAGCCCACCTTGGCCAATTCGGCCAAGGCCGCAGGCGACACGTCCAGCGTCAAGTCCATCTTGGTCAAGCGACTGGCCAAGATCTTGAGCTGAATGCCCGCGATGCTGGCAATGTGTTCGGCACTCAAGCCATGGAACACCACGGTTTCGTCAATGCGGTTCAAGAACTCGGGGCGGAAGTGCGACTTGAGCTCATCCCACACGGCATCCTTGATGTCTTGCGCGTCTTGCCCCACCATGCTTTGGATGATGGGCGAGCCAATGTTGGACGTCATCACGATGACGGTGTTTTTAAAGTCCACGGTGCGGCCCTGACCATCGGTCAAGCGGCCATCGTCGAGCACTTGCAGCAAGATGTTGAACACATCGGGATGCGCCTTCTCCACCTCGTCGAGCAGCAACACGCTGTAGGGGTTGCGACGCACGGCTTCGGTCAAGTAGCCGCCTTCGTCGTAGCCCACATAGCCGGGTGGCGCGCCGACCAAACGGCTCACCGAATGCTTCTCCATGAACTCGCTCATGTCGATGCGAATCATGTGGTCTTCGCTGTCAAACAAGAACCCTGCCAAGGCCTTGCACAGCTCGGTCTTGCCCACACCCGTTGGGCCCAAGAACAAGAACGACCCTGTGGGACGGTTGGGGTCGCCCAAGCCCGCACGCGAACGGCGAATGGCATTGGCCACCGCGGTGATGGCTTCGTCTTGGCCTACCACGCGGTCGTGCAGCTTGTCTTCCATTTGCAAGAGCTTGTCGCGCTCACCTTGCATCAGCTTGGACACTGGAATGCCCGTGGCACGCGCCACCACTTCGGCAATTTCTTCCGCCCCCACTTGGGTACGCAACAAGCGATGCCCCCCGCCAGCCGCTGTTTTGCTGCTTTCGCGGGCATTGGCCTCTTTCATGCGCTTTTCCAGCTCGGGCAATTTGCCGTATTGCAACTCGGCCACCTTGTTGAAATCGCCCTTGCGGGTGAGTTCTTCAATTTGGTGGCGCAAGCGGTCAATCTCTTCTTTGATTTGGGCGCCGCCGTGGGCAGAGGCTTTTTCAGCCTTCCAAATTTCTTCGAGGTCGGCATACTCTTTGCCGATCTTTTCAATTTCTTCTTCCAGCAGCTCCATGCGTTTTTGCGAAGCCTCGTCTTTTTCTTTGCGCACGGCTTCGCGTTCGATCTTGAGCTGAATCAGGCGACGGTCGAGCTTGTCCATCACCTCGGGCTTGGAGTCGATTTCAATCTTGATTTTGGCAGCGGCTTCGTCGATCAAATCAATCGCCTTGTCGGGCAAGAAGCGGTCGGTGATGTAGCGGTGGCTCAACTCGGCCGCCGCCACGATGGCAGGGTCGGTGATCTCCACACCATGGTGCACTTCGTACTTCTCTTGCAAGCCACGCAAAATCGCAATCGTCGCTTCCACGGTGGGCTCACCCACAATGATTTTTTGGAAACGGCGCTCCAAGGCAGCGTCTTTCTCGATGTACTTGCGGTACTCGTCCAAGGTGGTGGCGCCCACGCAATGCAGCTCGCCACGCGCCAGGGCGGGTTTGAGCATGTTGCCCGCGTCCATCGCACCATCGGCCTTGCCTGCGCCCACCATGGTGTGCAGTTCGTCGATGAACACAATGGTTTGGCCTTCGTCTTGCGCCAACTCCTTGAGCACGCTTTTCAGACGCTCTTCAAACTCGCCACGGTATTTGGCACCGGCCAACAACGCGGCCATGTCGAGCGAGAGCACGCGTTTGCCTTTGAGCGAATCGGGCACTTCACCGGCCACGATGCGTTGGGCCAAGCCCTCCACAATCGCGGTCTTGCCCACGCCGGGCTCGCCGATGAGCACGGGGTTGTTTTTGCTGCGGCGTTGCAACACCTGAATGGCACGGCGGATTTCGTCATCACGGCCAATCACGGGATCGAGCTTGCCTTGACGCGCACGCTCGGTCAAGTCCATGCAGTATTTTTTGAGCGACTCGCGTTGGCCTTCACTCTCGGCGTTGTCTACTTTTTGGCCACCGCGCACTGCGGTGACCGCGGCCTCCAAAGCCTTGCGGTTCAAGCCATTTTGAGTGGCCAACTTGCCCCAGTTGCCCTTGTTGTCACACATGGCGAGCAAGAACAATTCGCTGGCGACAAACTGATCGCCCCGCTTGATGGCTTCTTTTTCAGCCGCCTGAACCAAGGACACGGTGTCGCGCCCCACTTGCACCTGCTCTTGGCCTTCGACCTTGGGCAAGCGGTTCATCGCCTCTTCGGCCGACGACAACAAGCCCGACACATTGGCGCCTGCGCGTTGCAGCAGGGACTTGGGCCCGTCGTCTTGGCGCAGCATGGCCACCAACACATGGGAAGGTTCAATGTAGGCATGGTCGCCACCGAGTGCGAGTGACTGTGCGTCGCCCAAAGCCTCTTGGAACTTGGTGGTGAGTTTTTCAATACGCATGGAAACTCCGAGAAATTGGTTGAATTAGCCCTTAGTTGAGGCGATGGCGTGCTATTTCAAGTGGCAACGCCAGGGGCGTGTTTGACTTGGGTCAAAACATCGCACATTCAAGCACCCGCAAATCTCGGGGTCGGTACGCTGGCGCACACCGTCAGGGTGCGAGGGTGTTACGCGCTTCAATGCCCCAACGGGCCAGGGCTTGGTCATCGCTCACGCGCGCATCGACCCAGCGCGCGCCTTCAGGCGTGACTTCTTTTTTCCAAAACGGCGCTTGGGTTTTGAGGTAGTCCATCAAAAACTCGCAGGCCTGGAAGCTCTCACCGCGATGGGCTGAGGTGACAGCCACAAAGACGATTTGGTCTTCTGGTTGCAGCAAGCCCACGCGGTGAATCACACGGGCCGCGTAAATATCAAAGCGCTGCTTCGCCTCGTCCATCATGGCGGCGATGGATTTTTCGGTCATGCCCGGGTAGTGCTCCAGCTCCATGCTGGCCACTGCACTGCCATCGTTGCGCTCGCGCACGGTGCCTAAAAACGAGCACACGGCGCCCACCCGCGCATCGCCCGCCCGCAAGGCAGCGAGCTCTTGGCGCACATCAAAGTCTTGGGTTTGGATGCTGACGGTGAAGGACATGGCTTGCCTTTTGGTTTAGCCGCCGGTGACAGGCGGAAAGAAAGCCACTTCACAGCCGTCGCTCAAGACGGCTGACTCATCACACAGATCTTGGTTCAAGGCCATGCGCACGGCACGGCCATGGTCCAGCACCTCGGCATAGGCACCACCGCGTGTCATCAGTTCGTCACGCAAGGCCTTGAGCGTGCTCGCCTGTGTGTTGACGCTTTCGCTGCCCTGTCCGATGGCTTCGCGAATCGACGCAAAGTACTTGAGGTGGACCTTCATGCCAACCACTCCGCAAAAGAAACAAAGCGCACGGTATCGCCTTTTGCAATTGTTTGCCCCGCAGGATTATCGACCACGCCATCGCCCCACGCTGCAGAGGTCAGCACGCCTGAGCTTTGGTTGGGAAACAAATCGAGGCCCCCTTGCGCGTTGCGTTTGACGCGCAAAAACTCGCGCCGCTTGTCAGCACGTGGCCAATCGAAATGGGCCGTCATTTCGGTGCGTGCCACCTGGGTCTGGGTGGCGCCTTGCAAAGCCAGCACAAACGGACGCACCAACAACAAGAAAGTCACAAAGCTGGAGACAGGGTTGCCGGGCAAGCCCATGAAGTGGCAAGCACTGCCTTGAGCCTCGCGGTTCACCTTGCCATAGGCAAAGGGCTTGCCAGGCTTGATGGCCAATTGCCACAGGTTCAACTCGCCCAAGGCTTCGACCGCAGGCTTGATGTGGTCTTCTTCGCCGACCGAGACACCGCCGCTGGTCAAAATCAAATCATGCTGTGCAGCGGCGTTGCGCAAAGCGGCAACGGTGGCCTCGCGTTGGTCAGGCACGATGCCCAGGTCAGTCACTTCGCAGCCTAAGCGCTGCAACATGGCACGCAAAAAGAAACGGTTGGAGTTGTAAATTGCCCCAGGCGCCATGGCCTCGGGTGCCACAGCACCGGGCATGACCAACTCATCACCCGTAGAGAACAAGGCCACGCGCGGACGTGGCGCGACCGTCAGGTGCGCCAAGCCAATGCTGGCGGCCAAGCCTAATTCAGCAGGTGTCAAACGTGTGCCCTGGGTAAGCACCGTGGCACCTCGGGTGACGTCTTCTCCCGAACGGCGAATCCACTGCCCCAGAGGCACCGCTTGGGTGACTTTGACTTGGTCGCTGCCCAGGGCCTCACAGTCCTCTTGCATCACCACCGCATCAGCCCCAGGGGGAATGGGTGCGCCCGTGAAGATGCGCCCAGCTTCACCTTGGTTAAGCGGGGTGCCGTAGGTGCCCGCGGGAATGCGTTGGGTCACACGCAACACGGCGCCTGGTTGTGCGCAGTCCGCCGCACGCACGGCATAGCCATCCATGGAACTGTTGTCTTGGGGGGGGACCTGCAGCGCAGAAATGACGGCTTGCGCCAACACGCGGCCATCGGCCTCAAAAGTAGACACCTGTTGCGTGGCAGTCAAGACACGGGCTTGCGCCAGCAACCAGGGCAAGGCGTCATCGAGCGAGCGCAGGGCAGGACGGGTCATATCACCAAGGGGTTGTATTCAAAACGGTCTTCATTGGCGACCAGCCATTCGGCAATGGCATGGGGTTCGTTCAAGTCGAGCACGGGCCGCATCGTGGCTTCAGGTAAATCGTGCGGAGAGTCGGTTGCAATGGCCACCACAAAGTCATCGTCGGGATAGCGCACCGGTTGCTCAGAGGCTTTGCGCCAGACTTCTACCTTGAGCAAGTCACTGCGCTTAAAGCCTTCGACCAAGACCCAGTCCACACCGTCGTACACCTCGGCCAACAGGTGGTGCACGGAAAGTTGCGCAGGTTGCTCGAACTGGCGCTGCAGCACCAAACGGTGGTTGGACGCGACAAGGACTTCAAACGCACCGGCTTCGCGGTGGCGCCAACTGTCTTTACCGGGCTTGTCGATGTCAAAGTTGTGGTGCGCATGTTTGACCACGGAGACCCGCAAGCCACGCATGCGCAAGCAACCAATCAGCTGTTCCACCAAGGTGGTTTTTCCAGAGCCAGAGTACCCTGCAAAGGCGACGACTTTCATGGGTGATCGCAATGCTTGGCAATGTAGGCCTTGATGTTTGCCACATCCGCCTTCATCACATGGACGCGCTTGGGCAACGCTTCGATGCCTTCAAACTTGGCCGGGCGATGAGGCTCTTGACCCAAGGCTTCCACAATGGTGGCGGCAAATTTGATGGGCAAAGCGGTTTCCAACACGACCATGGGCACACCCGGCTTGACATGCTCACGTGCCACCTTCACGCCATCGGCGGTGTGGGTGTCAATCATCTGGCCAAAGCGCTTGTAAACATCTTGAATGGTGGCCAAGCGGTGGGCATGGGTGCTCTTGCCGCTGGCAAAGCCGTAACGTGTGGCAGCTTCTGCAAAGTGCGGGTTGCCGCTCAAATCGAACTGGCCATTCTTGGAAATTTGCGCGCCGAACAAGTCCTTGGTCAGCGCAGCATCGCGACCGAGCAAATCGAACACAAAGCGTTCGAAGTTGCTGGCCTTGGAAATGTCCATCGAGGGGCTGGAGGTTTCGTGGGTGTCGGCCGTGCCGCGCACACGGTACACGCCGGTGCGGAAAAACTCGTCGAGCACATCGTTTTCGTTGGTGGCGGCCACCAAGGTGTCGATGGGCAAGCCCATCATGCGGGCCACATGGCCGGCGCACACATTGCCAAAGTTACCACTCGGCACGGTGAAGCTGACCTTTTGGCTGTTGGCCGTGGTCGCTTGGAAATAGCCGGCGAAGTAGTACACCACCTGCGCCAACAAACGCGCCCAGTTGATGGAGTTGACCGTGCCAATTTTGTATTGGGTTTTGAAGTCCAAATCGTTGGACACGGCTTTGACCAAATCTTGGCAATCGTCAAACACGCCTTCGATGGCGATGTTGTGAATGTTCTCGTCCATCAAGCTGAACATTTGCGCTTGTTGGAAGGGGCTCATGCGGCCGTGTGGGCTGGTCATGAACACGCGCACACCTTGTTTGCCACGCATCGCATATTCAGCGGCGCTTCCGGTGTCGCCACTGGTGGCGCCAAAAATATTCAGCTCTTCGCCACGACGCGCCAACTCGTACTCAAACAAGTTGCCCAGCAATTGCATGGCCATGTCTTTGAACGCGAGTGTGGGGCCGTTGGACAACGCCTCGATGAACAAGCCATCTTCCAAAGCGCGCACGGGCACGATGGCGGCTGTGCCAAACACGTCTTGCGTGTAGGTCTTGGTGCACAAGGCTTTCAGGTCTGCGGCAGGAATGTCATCGATGTAGAGCGACAGCACCTCAAACGCCAAGGCCGCGTAGCCTTGGGTGTTGAACGTGTGGCGCAAACGCGTGAGCGCTGCATCGTCCACCTGAGAGTAGTGCTCGGGCAAATACAAACCGCCGTCAGGCGCCAAACCCTCGAGCAGGATTTCACAAAAACGCTTGCGCTCGGCATGGCCGCGCGTGGACAAATACAGCATCAGTTCAACTCTTCTTTGCGGATGCGGGTGATCGGGGCCAACACGGTGCTGAGTTGTTGCATCTCAGCGATGGCTTGGTTCATCTGGGCTTCCACGCAGTCGTGGGTCAAGATGATGAGGTCGGTGTGGCTCTCACCCTCGCCGGCTTCGCGCTGCAACACGGCATCAATGCTGATGTCGGCGCTGGCCAAAATACCGGTGACCTTGGCGAGCACGCCCGCTTGGTCGGCCACGCGCAAGCGCAGGTAGTAGCTGGTGACCACTTGGGCCATGGGCAGAATCGGCAAGTTGCTCATCGCGTCGGGCTGGAAGGCCAAATGTGGCACGCGGTTCAACGGGTCGGCCGTGTGCAAACGCGTGATATCGACCAAGTCGGCAATCACGGCGCTGGCAGTAGGCTCGCTGCCCGCACCTTTGCCGTAATAAAGCGTCGTGCCCACGGCATCGGCTTGCACCATCACCGCGTTCATCGCGCCTTCGACGTTGGCAATCAAACGCTTGGCAGGCACCAAGCAGGGGTGCACGCGCAGCTCAATGCCTGCGGCGGTGCGCTTGGAAATACCCAAGAGTTTGATGCGGTAACCGAGCTGTTCGGCGTACTTGATGTCTTGGGACTCCAGCTTGGTGATGCCTTCCACATAGGCCTTGTCAAACTGCACTGGCACACCAAATGCGATGGCTGACATGATGGTGGCTTTGTGCGCCGCGTCCACGCCTTCGATGTCAAAAGTGGGATCTGCTTCGGCATAGCCCAAAGCTTGGGCTTGCTTGAGCACATCACCAAAGGCCAAGCCCTTGTCGCGCATCTCGGACAAGATGAAGTTGGTGGTGCCGTTGATGATGCCCGCCAACCACTGAATACGGTTGGCGGTCAGGCCTTCGCGCAGGGCTTTGATGATGGGAATGCCACCGGCCACGGCCGCTTCGAAGGCCACCATCACGCCTTTTTGATGGGCAGCTGCAAAAATTTCGGTGCCATGCACAGCCAGCAAGGCCTTGTTGGCCGTGACCACATGCTTGCCTGCCTCGATGGCTTCGAGCACGAGTTGCTTGGCAATGCCGTAGCCACCAATCAACTCGATCACGATGTCAATGTCTGGGTTGGCAATGACTTGGCGCGCATCGTCCACCACCTGCACATTCGCACCCACGATGCTTTTGGCACGCGCCACATCGAGGTCGGCCACCATAGTGACTTCAATGCCGCGACCGGCGCGGCGTTGGATCTCTTCTTGGTTGCGTTTGAGCACTTCAAACGTGCCGCTGCCCACAGTGCCAATGCCTAACAGGCCTACTTGAATCGGTTTCATGCTGCGTTTTTATTTCTGTAGTTTTCAAGGAATTTCGCGATGCGTGAGATGGCCTCACGCAGGTCATCGACATGGGGCAAAAACACAATGCGAAAATGGTCGGTGTTGGCCCAGTTAAAGCCTGTGCCCTGCACCAACATGACCTTGGTTTCTTCCAGCATCTCCAGGAAGAACTGTTGGTCGTCTTTGATCGGGTAGACCTTGGGGTCCAAGCGCGGGAACATGTACAGCGCGGCTTGCGGCTTCACACAGCTCACACCGGGAATGGCGGTGATGAGTTCATAGGCCAAATCGCGTTGCTTGCGCAGACGACCGCCATCTCCAACCAAATCGTTGATGCTCTGATAGCCGCCCAACGCCGTTTGGATGGCCCATTGGCCAGGCACGTTGGCGCACAAGCGCATGTTGGAGAGCATGTTCAAGCCCTCGATGTAATCCAAGGCGGGCTTTTTATCGCCAGAGACCACCATCCAGCCTGCGCGATAACCGCATGAGCGGTAGCTCTTGGACAAGGAATTGAAGGTCAAGGTCAACACGTCATCGCTCAAGCTCGCGATCGGTGTGTGTTTGACATCGTCATACAAAACTTTGTCGTACACCTCGTCGGCAAAAATAATCAAGCCATGCTCGCGTGCCAAGGCCACAATTTCCTTGAGCAAATCGTCCGAGTACAAAGCACCCGTGGGGTTGTTGGGGTTGATCACCACAATGCCCTTGGTGTTGGGCGTGATCTTGGCGCGGATGTCGGCCACGTTGGGCATCCAGCCATTGGCCTCGTCGCACACATAGTGCACGGGCGTGCCGCCCGACAGGCTCACCGCCGCCGTCCACAGGGGATAGTCGGGGGCCGGTAGCAGCAGCTCATCGCCGTTGTTGAGCAAGGCATTGGTGGCCATCACGATCAACTCGCTGGCGCCATTGCCCAAGTAAATATCGTCCAGCGTGACACCCTTGATGCCCTGTTTTTGGGTCTCGTGCATCACCGCTTTGCGGGCGCCAAAAATGCCTTTGCTGTCTGAGTAACCCGCCGAGTTGGGCAAGTTGCGGATCATGTCTTGCTGAATTTCTTCAGGCGCGTCAAAACCAAACACGGCCAAGTTGCCAATGTTGAGTTTGATGATCTTGTGGCCCTCCTCCTCCATTTGACGCGCGCGGTCCATGATGGGACCGCGAATGTCATAACAGACGTTGGACAGCTTGTTGGATTTTTGGATCTTCTTCAAAGTCCCTCCGAGGGCTCTTTTACAGGGTGAAACCTATAATTTGACCACAGTTCTCAAGGCATTTATGAAATTACAACCCGATCGCATCGACACCCTGTCCGTCACTGGCTATGGCCCTGGATGGGTCGCGATTCAAGGCGAAAAAGTGACACGCAGCGTGGTCATCACCTCGGATGGTCAACGCTTCGATTGGGATTGCGCCAACTTTGAGAGCCTGAGTGCTGCGCATTTCGAGCAGCTCGCGCAACTCCAAGTCGAATTGATTGTGTTTGGCAGCGGCAACCGGTTGCGCTTTGCCTCGCCCACTTGGATGGCGAGCTTGATACAAAAGCAAACAGGCGTCGAAACCATGGACACACAAGCTGCTTGCCGCACCTACAACATCTTGGCGGGGGAAGGCCGCAAAGTGGCTGCTGCCCTGCTGATTGAGCCCCCTGACGCACCCTAAAGCGCACAAAACCGCGCCCCATTCACACCCAGGCGTGATTCGGGTGTTTTCAAGTTAAAATAATGGGTTGCCGTAGGGGCTGTCTAGACAGTCGCCCCGCCCCACTCGGCCATCTCCACTGTCACATCTGATTGAGCGCTATGGCAATTGTTGTCAACAAACCCCTCCCTGAATTTGAAGCCAATGCAACAGGTGGCATCAAGGTGTCCAACACCTCGCACACAGGCCAGATGATGGTGTTGTACTTCTACCCGAAAGACAACACACCAGGCTGCACCACTGAAGCCATGCAGTTTCGCGACAAGTACAAAGATTTCGTCAAAGCGGGCGCCATCGTGTTTGGCGTGTCACGCGACAACATGAAATCGCATGACGATTTCAAAACCAAGCTTGAGTTGCCTTTCGAATTGATCGCGGACACCGAAGAAAAAATGTGCCATATGTTCGGCGTCGTGAAAAACAAAATCATGTACGGCAAAAAAGTCAAAGGCATTGAGCGCAGCACCTTCTTGGTGGGTGCGGATGGCCTATTGAAAGAAGAATGGCGCGGCTTGAAAGTGCCTGGCCATGTGGACGACGTCCTCAAGGCAGTCAAGGCACTCAAAAAAGCAGGCGGTTAAACCACCCTCGAAGTGTCACGGAGCTCGGGTATAGTGAGCTCATGACCTTGCTAGAAGCGAACACGTTTCACCCCATAAGCCGCCTTGGCCTCCAGGCGGCTTTTTCGCTTTTTAAATGCATGCATCCTGTTTCAACAACCTAGCTCACTCCACATGCCATTGCCACCCGCCCCTACCAAACGCGCCGCCTTGTTGAACACAGAATCTCTTGAGACCTCCGCCAAATTGCGCCCAGCCCGGCAAACTGCAGAACGGCAGGCGCAAACAGAGCGCCAGCCGGTTGCCATCCAAGTTGAAACCCTAGACCGTAGCAAATCCCGCGTGCCGGAAAAGGAACGCATGCCTGAAGTGGCCTCGACCACCTCAAATGCACGATCTTCCAGCGGGTCTGCACGCAAAACCTCCCCGACACGCTCAGCAACACCCAAAAAAGCCAAACACACAGGCCCTGCCAAGCTGTTCGTGCTCGACACCAATGTGTTGATGCATGACCCCATGTGCTTGTTCCGCTTTGAAGAACACGATGTGTTCTTGCCCATGATCGTGCTGGAAGAGCTCGATGGCCACAAAAAGGGCATGACCGAAGTGGCCCGCAATGCGCGTCAAACCAGCCGCTCACTGGACGCGCTAGTGGCCTCGCACAATGCCGACATCATCACCGGCATCAAGCTCGATGGCACAGGCCACAAAGAGGTAGGCGGACGTTTGTTTTTCCAAACCGAGCCACTGGACTTCACCTTGCCAGCGAGCCTGCCCCAAGGCAAAGCCGATAACCAAATTTTGGGGGTGGTCGAAGCCCTGCGCGTCAAACACGCACCACGCGAGGTGGTGTTGGTCTCCAAAGACATCAACATGCGCGTCAAAGCCCGCGCGCTGGGTTTGGCAGCCGAAGACTACCAAAACGACAAAACGCTGGAAGATGGCGACTTGCTGTACTCCGGGGCTTTGGCCTTGCCCGAGGATTTTTGGCTCAAGCATGCCAAATCGGTGGAAAGCTGGCAAAGCGGCAGTCAAACCTTTTACCGCTTGACAGGCCCTCTCGTGCCCGAGCTGCACATCAACCAATTTGTGTATTTCGAAGCACCAGGCGAGCCCAGCCTGTACGCCCGGGTGACCGAGATTCGCGGTAAAACCGTGGTGCTCAAAACCCTCAAAGATTTCAACCATCTGAAAAATGCCGTCTGGGGCGTGACCACACGTAACCGCGAACAAAACTTCGCCATGAACTTGCTCACAGACCCCGAGATTGACTTCGTCACCCTCACCGGCACGGCAGGTACAGGCAAGACCTTGATGGCTTTGGCAGCGGGCTTGACCCAAGTCCTGGATGACCGTCGTTACACCGAAATCATCATGACCCGCGCCACCGTCAGTGTGGGCGAGGACATTGGCTTCTTACCCGGTACCGAAGAAGAAAAAATGGGCCCCTGGATGGGCGCACTGGACGACAACCTCGAAGTGCTGGCCAAAACCGAGACCAGTGCAGGCGAATGGGGACGCGCCGCAACCAACGAGTTGATTCGCAGCCGCATCAAGATCAAGAGCTTGAACTTCATGCGTGGTCGCACCTTCCTCAACAAGTACCTGATCATTGATGAGGCGCAAAACCTGACGCCCAAGCAAATGAAAACCTTGATCACGCGTGCAGGCCCTGGTACCAAGATTGTGTGCATGGGCAACTTGGCGCAAATCGATACGCCCTACCTCACCGAAGGTTCTTCAGGTTTGACCTACGCGGTGGACCGCTTTAAGGGCTGGCCGCACGGCGGTCACATCACGCTGGCGCGTGGTGAGCGTTCACGACTGGCCGACTTCGCCAGCGATGTGCTGTAAGGCTTAATAGTCGCCGTTGTTGTAGCCGCTGGCCAAGCTTTCAAACTTGGTGAGCGGCTTCAAGAAGGCCAGCTTGACGGTGCCCGTGGGGCCGTTACGCTGCTTGCCGATGATGACCTCGGCCACGCCGGGTTCTTTGGATTCTTTGTTGTAGTAATCGTCGCGGTAGATGAACATGATCACGTCCGCGTCTTGTTCGATCGCACCTGATTCGCGCAAGTCGCTCATCATGGGACGTTTGTCGGTGCGCTGTTCCACGCTGCGGTTGAGCTGCGACAAGGCAATCACCGGGCATTGCAGCTCTTTGGCCAACATCTTCAAACCGCGTGAAATCTCGCCAATCTCTGTCGCACGGTTGTCGCCACCGCTGCTGCTCGAGCCGCTCATCAGCTGCAAATAGTCCACCACGATCAGACCCAACTTCCCACATTGACGGGCCAGACGGCGTGCGTTGGCGCGCAACTCACTGGGGGTCAAACCCGGTGTTTCATCGATGTGCAAGGACACATTGCGCAGCTTCTCAATCGCTTCGGTCAAACGTGGCCACTCATCGTCGCTCAACTTACCGGTGCGCAAATGGCCTTGGTCCACACGGCCGATCGAACCCACGATACGCACGGCCAGTTGCGAAGCACCCATTTCCATCGAGAACACCGCCACAGGCAGACCTTCATTCAAAGCCACGTGCTCGGCAATGTTGATGGCCAGCGCGGTTTTACCCATGGAAGGACGCGCTGCCAACACGATCAAATCGCCCGGCTGCAAGCCTGAGGTCATGCGGTCAAAGTCGATGAAGCCCGTGGGCACACCCGTGATGTCGCTTTGGCTGTCCGCCATCTCTTGCACACGATCGAGCAAATCCACCACCAGCTGCGGCATGGCTTGAAAGCCCTGCTTCATGCGCGAGCCTTCTTCACCGATGTTGAAGATTTTTTGCTCTGCTTCGTCCAAGATTTGCGCCACTGCCCTGCCCTGGGTGTTGAAGGCATTGGTGGCGATCTCGTCGCTCGCACTCACCAGCTTGCGCAGAATCGATCGCTCGCGCACGATCTCGGCATAGCGGCGGATGTTGCTGGCGCTGGGTACGTACTGGGCCAAGGCGTTCAAATAACCCAAGCCACCGATTTCTTCAGCTTTGCCCAAGGATTGCAAATGCTCGTACACCGTGATCACATCGGCAGGACGGCTGGCGTTGACCAAGGCACCGATGGCAGCATAGACCTGTTTGTGTTCGTAGCGGTAGAAATCACCCTCCACCAACAAATCACCCACACGGTCCCAGGCCCCGTTGTCCAACAACAAACCGCCCAGCACGCTGGACTCCGCCTCAATCGAATGCGGCGGAATACGCAATTGCGCAATTTGCTGATCGGCAGAAAAACCTTCTTCAAGGCTGGACAACACGGCTGACATAGGAATCCTGTAAAACGCACATCCTAAGCCCTGGAGGGCACTTTCGCATGGGATAACCCTGTGGATAAACGGTGCGTTGGCTGGGGAAATGACGGGATAAACAAAGAAAAAGCCGCTCCAAAGAGCGGCTTTTTGCGGAGCGGGGAACCTTAAGCGGTTTCGCCGTACACAGACACGGTGATGTCAACCACCACGTCAGTGTGCAATGCCACGCTCACGGTGCTGTCGCCAACGACCTTGATGGGGCCTGTGGGCATACGCACTTGGGCTTTGGCCACGGCATAGCCGTTCTTGGTCAACTCTTCAGCGATGTCATAGTTGGTGACAGAGCCGAACAAACGACCGTCCACACCTGCTTTTTGGCTCAGCTTGATGGCTGTACCAGCCAACTTTTCGCCTTGTGCTTGTGCAGCAGCCAATTTCTCAGCAGCGGCTTTTTCGAGTTCGGCGCGGCGCACTTCGAATTCTTTGATCGCGGTTTCAGTGGCGCGACGGGCACGACCTGAAGGGATCAAAAAGTTGCGTGCATAGCCGTCTTTGACCTTGACGATTTCGCCGAGGTTGCCGAGGTTCACGACCTTGTCGAGCAGAATAATTTGCATGGTCGGTCTCCTTAGATCTTGTGCTGGTCGCTGTAAGGCACCAAGGCCAAGAAGCGTGCGCGCTTGATGGCAGTGTTCAGCTGGCGTTGGTAAATAGCGCGTGTGCCGGTCAGGCGTGCGGGAATGATCTTGCCGTTTTCGGCAATGAAGTCACGCAAGGTGTCGACGTCTTTGTAGTCGATTTCTTCAACGCCCGTGACGGTGAAGCGGCAGAAGCGCTTGCGCTTGAAAAGCAATGATTGCGTGTTGCGCTTGGGGCGCTTGTCTTTGTTGAATTTCTTGAATGTGGCCATGATCTGGGCCTCCTATGAAATTTGCTGAAAATCTTGAATGTGAAGGACGACGTTTTTGCTATTGCGCGGTGAGGCTAAAAAACCTGTGAACCGGAAAACTTGACCCAAGGGTTGCCGAACAAGTTGTTCAGCCAAAGAACCTAGGGTGACGGCTTTGACGCTGGCTTTGACTTGTCGCTTGCTTCCCGCCTCTTCAATGTCTGACTCGTGATCGAGTCTGAGATCGAGTGCAGGTAAACCTGCCGGGGTGTATCGCAGGGGAGAAACCTCTGCAATGCAAGCGTTCAAAACAACGTGATTCACACCTTGCAATGAAAGCGCAAAAACTTAAGCTGAAAACTCAGCTTGTTGTGTCTTGCGCGCTTCTTCGCGCTCCACCGTCTTCATCATGAGTGAAGGCGTTGTTTCAGCCTTTTTCTTCAGGACAGTCAGGTGACGCAACACAGCATCGTTGAACTTGAAGGCGTGTTCGAGTTCAGACATCACAGCTTGGTTCGCTTCGATGTTCAAGCAAATGTAATGTGCTTTGGCAAGCTTGTTGATCATGTAGGCCAACTGGCGGCGACCCCAGTCTTCCATACGGTGGATCGCACCACCACCTGCGGTGATCATGCCTTTGTAACGCTCCAGCATGGCTGGAACTTGCTCGCTTTGATCCGGATGGATCAACAAAATGATTTCGTAATGACGCATGGACACTCCTTGTGGATATGAAGCTGCTTGCGGCGTCAGACGCTTGCAGCAAGGGAAAAGCCAATGATTATAGTCAATTTTTGAGTGATGAGAGTTTGCTACCAATGAACCCAAGCGCCAAACCCATGGGGACGCCAAAAACCCCAGCGCAAATCGGCTCTAAACCGAACCACAACGTCTCGCTAGGTTGCAGGTGCAATTGCAGTTGCACCCAAGGCTGGTTGGTGACGATGTAATAAAAACACAGGCCCAAGCCCGACACCATGGCCGCAATTGCCCCCACACGGTTCATGCCCGGCCAATACAAGCCCAGCAGCAAGACGGGGAAAAAGGTCGACGCGGCCAGGGAGAACGCACAGGTGACCCAGAACAAAATATTCACCGGCCGGTTGGTCGCAAACCACGCGGCCAGCAAGGCCACCACCATCAACAAAATCTTCGACAGCATCACACGCCGCAGGGCGGGTGCATCCGGCGACACCGTCTGAAAATACAAATCCTGGGCCAGCGCATTTGAAATCGTGAGCAGCAAGCCATCTGCCGTGGACAAGGCCGCGGCCAAAGCGCCCGCCGCGATCAAGCCGGTAAAAATAGGAGAAATTCGCACGATTTCAGGCACCGCCAACACCAAGTAATCGTTGAACAAACGGATGTCGGCAAATTGCACGATGCCGTCTTGGTTGTAATCATGGATGCTGAGCAAGGCCAATTTACGCAGTTTGAGACGGTCTGCCCACTCGGGCAGCTGGTCTAAATGCGCGCCCACCAACTCCGTCAGCACAAACGACTTGATCAATACCGCCAACGACGACGCGCAGAGATACACCACCACAATCAGCAACAAGGCCCACACGATCGATTTTTGTGCCTCCACAGGCCCTGCTGCCGTGTAAGAACGCACCAAGATGTGAGGCAAGGCGGCCGTTCCGACCATCAAACAAAACACCAAGGCCAGGCTGTTGAACCACCCTTGGTTCAAGCCCTGCAAGCCAGGGGCTTGAAACCCTACAGGTCGATCCATCGCCTGCACCAAGCTATCGCGCTCGGTTTGCCATGCCAGGACCAAGCGATCGACACCGGGTTCACGCCATGCGGGGTTGGACTCCAAGCGCTGAATCTCTCGCAGCGGCGCGTTGTCCGCCTTGGCGTTTGAAATTTGACGCCCCAGAATTTGACGCTCAACCTCGCGCGCATGGACAGGGTCGGCCATTTTGGTTTCTAAGTCACGCACCCGCGCCGCCATCACCTCGCGGGTCGATTGCTCTGCCGGATCGGCTTCGATCACTTTGGCGCGCGATTCGATGTGCTGCACCGATTGCGCTGCGGCAATGGCAATCACAGGATGGCCTTGGGTATGCCACGACACGGCCGCAGCAACGGCCAGCATGGAAGCCACGATCACCACGCTCTGTACCACTTGGGTCCACGTAACCGCCCGCATGCCGCCCAAAAAGGAGCACAGCAAGATACCGCCCAATGCCAGAAAAACGCCCAGTTCAAACGTCAAACCAGAGAGCATGGAAGCCACCAAACCCACGCCATAAATTTGGGCCACCAAATAAATACTGGAGCACAAAATAGCGCCCCATGCGGCCAACCAACGCACCGCCGTACTTTGAAAACGGTCACCTAAAAACTGCGGAATCGTCACTGCGCGCGAAGCGTTGAGCTTGGCGGCAAACAAGAAACCCAACAGACAAAAACCACCGGTCCAGCCCAGCACATAGGCCAAACCACCTCCATGCCGGCCATCGCCCACAAAGCCATCCGACAGCAACAAGCCCGTGACACCCAAAAAAGAGGCTGCAGACATCCAATCAGCCGCAGTGGCCATGCCGTTGAAGGGGGCGCTGACACGCCGTCCCGCCACGTAATACTCTTCAGCGTTGGTGGTTCGGCACAACATGCCGATCACGGCATAGCCAATGATGGACACCACCAAAAAGAAACCGTTGATCCACGACTTAGATACGCCCATCAAATCGGCCAACCACAGGGCAAACGTCAGAACAACCAGCCCCAGCAGACCGGCCAGCACCAAACGCCAACGCCAAGGTTTAAACGACATCGGAGTCATGGGCAGACGCTGTGTCCACCCCCCACCAAGCCAAAAACAAATAGACCACCGGCACCACCTGGGTCACCAGCCAAAAATGCATCAAGGTTTGATCCGGCCAGCGCCAAGCCGTCCACAAGGCGGCGACGGTCACCACCACCAAGCCGATCACCCCCCACATCACACGACGTGAAAGAGGCGCAGTGCGTGCGCCCAAAGGTGCAGCAGCACTCGGCGGAGTCGGAGTCTGTGAAGTTTCTTGTGTCACGCCTGAGTTGTACCAGCTTCGCGCAGCTATGCATCTCAGGATTGCCCCTGAGATGCGCACTACAACAACCGCTTTTTTATTTGGCGAGCGATTTCCAGGTGTCGATCACGCTGTCTGGGTTGAGCGAGATGGAGCTGATGCCCTCATCGGCCAACCAGTGCGCAAAGTCGGGGTGGTCGCTGGGGCCTTGACCGCAAATGCCCACGTACTTGCCTTGGGCCAAACAAGCCGCGATGGCTTTACGCAGCAAAGCTTTCACAGCGGGGTCGCGTTCGTCAAAGTCAGCCGCCAACAACTCCAAGCCCGAGTCACGGTCCAGACCCAAGGTGAGTTGGGTCAAATCGTTGGAGCCGATGGAGAAGCCGTCGAAGAACTTCAAGAAGTCGTCCGCCAGAATCGCGTTGCTTGGCACTTCGCACATCATGATGACTTTAAGGTCGTTCACGCCGCGCTTCAAACCGTGCTGGGCTAACAAATTGGTCACGCGTTCAGCTTGGCCCAAGGTACGCACAAAGGGCACCATGACTTGCACATTCGTGAGGCCCATGTCTTCGCGCACACGACGCATGGCTTCGCACTCCATCGCAAAGGCTTCGCCGAAGTCTTCGCTGATGTAGCGTGCGGCGCCACGGAAGCCCAACATGGGGTTTTCTTCCTCTGGCTCGTAGCGGCTGCCGCCAATGAGTTTGCGGTATTCGTTGGACTTGAAGTCCGACATGCGCACGATGACGGGCTTGGGATAAAACGCGGCTGCAATGGTGGCAATGCCTTCAGCCACTTTGTCCACATAAAACGCGCGAGGAGATGCGTGGCCACGGGCCACCGACTCCACTGCTTTTTTCAAGTCGGCATCCACATTGGGGTAGTCCAAGATGGCCTTGGGGTGCACGCCAATGTTGTTATTGATGATGAACTCCAAGCGGGCCAAGCCTACGCCATCGTTGGGCAACTGGCAGAAGTCAAACGCAAGTTGGGGGTTGCCCACGTTCATCATGATCTTGGTTTTGATCTTGGGCATTTCGCCGCGCTGGACTTCGGTCACTTCGGTCTCTAACAAACCGTCGTAGATCAAACCAGTGTCGCCTTCCGAGCAGCTCACGGTAACCAAGGTGCCGTCTTTCAGACGCTCGGTCGCATCACCGCAACCCACCACCGCAGGAATGCCCAACTCGCGCGCAATGATGGCCGCGTGACAAGTGCGGCCACCCCGGTTGGTCACGATGGCGCTGGCGCGCTTCATGACGGGTTCCCAGTTCGGGTCGGTCATGTCAGTCACCAGCACATCGCCGGGTTGGACCTTGTCCATCTCGCTGATGTTGTGCACCAAGCGCACAGGGCCGGTACCAATCTTTTGGCCAATCGCGCGGCCTTCGGCCAGCACGGTGCTGTGGCCTTTGAGTTTGTAGCGCAGCTCGGCTTGGCCCTTGGCTTGGCTCTTCACGGTTTCAGGACGCGCTTGCAAGATGTAGAGCAAGCCGTCGGTGCCGTCTTTGCCCCATTCGATGTCCATCGGACGGCCGTAGTGGGCTTCGATCACCATGGCGTAGTGGGCCAATTGCTCCACATCCGCGTCGGTCAACGAGTAACGGTTGCGCAACTCGGTGGGCACATCGGTGGTCTTGACCAATTTGCCCGAGGCTTTTTTCTCTTCAGCGGTGGAGAACACCATTTGAATCAGCTTGGAGCCCAGATTGCGGCGAATCACCGCGCGCTTGCCAGCTTTCAAGGTGGGCTTGTGCACATAGAACTCGTCGGGGTTCACCGCGCCTTGCACCACGGTCTCACCCAAGCCATAGCTCGAGGTGATGAACACCACATCTTCAAAACCCGACTCGGTGTCGATGGTGAACATCACACCCGCTGCGCCGGTATCTGAGCGCACCATGCGTTGCACGCCGGCAGACAAGGCCACATCGGCGTGGGCAAAGCCCTTGTGCACGCGGTAGCTGATGGCACGGTCGTTGTACAAAGACGCGAACACTTCTTTCATCTTGTGCAGCACTTCGTCAATGCCATGCACGTTCAGAAAAGTTTCTTGCTGCCCCGCAAACGAAGCATCAGGCAAATCTTCGGCGGTAGCCGATGAACGCACGGCAAAGGTTGCAGCCGCATTGCCAGCCGACAAGGTGGCAAACGCATCGGTGATGGCTTTTTGCAAATCAGCCGGGAAAGGTTGCACTTCCACCATGGCACGAATTTCAGCGCCAGCTTCAGCCAAAGCACGCACGTCTTCGGTGTCGAGTTTGTCCAAACGGGCGTTGATTTTGTCGGCCAAACCGTCGTAGGCCAAGAACTCGCGAAAAGCATGCGCCGTGGTGGCAAAGCCCGTGGGCACACGCACGCCCGAGGGCAGCTGAGAAATCATTTCGCCGAGGCTGGCGTTTTTACCGCCCACCACCTCGACGTCACTCATTCTTAAATCTTCGAAGGGAACGACCAAGGCGGTCGCGCTGAAACGTGCAGACATGAGAAAGCTCCAAAAGTTAAAACGGGCGCGGCCGTGCCAACCGGGCAACTTTGTTATTTTTCGAGGGTGTTGCCAACCTGCACAGCGGAATTCGGATAATGGCGTGATTGTAGATTCCCAAGCACTGCCGCTTGTGCACAAAACCTGTGCAAAAACGCCTTTTGAACTGGAAAAATTCATGCCCCACCCGACCGTTTTCTTCATCTCTGATGGCACAGGCATCACCGCAGAGACCTTTGGCAATGCGATCTTGGCGCAGTTTGAGCTGAAGTTTCGCCACATCCGTCTGCCGTTTGTCGACTCCGTGGACAAAGCCCATCAAGCGGTACGCCAAGTCAACCACACCGCAGAAGTTGAAGGACGTAAGCCGATTGTGTTCACCACCTTGGTCAATATGGAGGTGTTGAAAGTGATTCAAGACGGCTGCAAAGGCATGTTGATGGACATGTTTGGCACCTTTGTGAACCCGCTGGAGCAGGAGCTGGGCATCAAGTCCAACCACCGCATTGGTCGGTTCTCCGATGCCAGCAAGAGCAAGGAATACCACGACCGCATCGAAGCCATCAACTTCAGCTTGGCCCATGACGATGGCCAACTCAACCGGGATTTGGAGTCATCCGACGTGATCTTGGTCGGCGTGAGCCGCAGCGGCAAAACCCCCACCAGCTTGTACCTGGCCATGCAGCATGGCCTGAAAGCCTCTAACTACCCCCTGATTCCGGAAGATTTTGAGCGCCGCCAACTCCCGCCCGCCTTGCTGCCACACAAAAAGAAAATCTTTGGTTTGACGATTCAACCCGAGCGTTTGAGCGAGATCCGCAACGAACGCCGACCCAACTCCAAATACGCCAGCCTGCCCAACTGCCGCCATGAAGTAGCCGAAGCCGAGGCCATGATGCGCCGCGCGGGCATTCGATGGCTATCCACCACGCACAAGAGCATCGAAGAAATTGCCACCACCATCCTGCAAGAAATCAGTCCTGAGCGTTTGATTTACTGACACCCAGGCCCAACAAGTCAAAAAGCCCCGCAGCATGCACTGCGGGGCTTTTTTGTTGAAGCAGATCAATAGATGAATTACAAACCGATGGCTGCAATGCCTGCTTTGGCAATTTGCGCATCTTCGTTGGACTTGACGCCACTCACACCCACTGCACCCAGGCACTGACCGTCTTTCATGATCGGTACGCCACCTTCAAGCATGCCTTGGATGTCGGGTGCGCTCAAGAAAGAAATGCGACCACCATTGATCACGTCTTCGTAAATCTTGCTCTCACGCTGACCTAAAGCGGCGGTGTGGGCTTTGGCGGGTGCGATGTGTGAAGAAATAGGCGCGGCACCGTCCAAACGCTGCAAAGACAGCAAATGACCGCCATCGTCCACGATGGCAATCGTCACCGCCCATTTGTGCTTCAACGCCTCGGCTTCGGCGCCAGCGGCAATGGCCTTGATGTCTGCAGATTCAAGCACGTGTTTGGTTTTCATAATAAAAGCCCTGTCAGTTAGAAAACCACAAGCATACCGACTCTGCACCAGCCCAATCCACGTACGCAGAGCAAAAGAAACCTCAAAAAAAGTAGGGAGTCTTGGCTCAGGCGAGATCACACTAAAATCCGCCCATCTGCATGTGCAGGTGTTTTCTGGAGATCGTGACCATGTACGACCAATCTCAAACGGCTGACTATTACGTTTTAGACGCGCAACAACGCAACCGCGTGATGCGCAACACTTATTTCTTGCTGGCACTGAGCATGTTGCCCACTGTCTTGGGCGCATGGATCGGTGTGGCCACAGGCATCAGCTACGCCCTCTCCGGTGGCTTGGGCATGATCTTGATGTTGGTGGGCGCCTTTGGCTTCATCTACGCCATTGAACGCACCAAAGAAAGCGCCACCGGCGTGTACGTACTGCTGGGTTTTACCTTCTTCATGGGCCTGATGCTCTCGCGCATGATCGCCATGGTCTTGGGCTTCAAAAACGGCGCAGAACTGGTGATGACTGCCTTCGGCGGCACGGCCGGCGTGTTCTTCTTGATGGCCAGCTTGTCAACCGTCATCAAGCGTGACCTGTCAGGCATGGGCAAATGGCTGATGATCGGCGCCATGGTGCTGATGGTCGGCAGCATCATCAACATGTTTGTCGGTTCGTCCGCCGGCATGATGGTGATATCGGTCTTATCCATCGCCATCTTCAGCGCTTTCATGCTGTATGACCTGAAGCAAATTGTGGACGGGGGCGAAACCAACTACATCAGCGCCACGCTGACCTTGTATTTGGATGTGATCAACGTGTTCCAAAGTCTGTTGGCCTTGCTGGGCATCTTCGGCGGCGAACGCGAATAAGCCAGGACTGTGCCTCACATCAAAAAGGGACCTCACGGTCCCTTTTTTACATCTGTGTGTTTATCGATTAAGCCAAATCGAACACAGCCATGCTTTCCACATGTGCTGTGTGCGGGAACATATTGACCGCCCCCGCCGACGTCATGCGATAGCCCGCCACGTTGACCAGCACCCCTGCGTCACGCGCCAAGGTCGATGGGTTGCAGCTCACATACACAATCCGCTTGGGTGGTGTCCACCCCTGACGCATGACGGGTTGCTGGTGCAGCTCGGCCAAGGCCTGAACCAGTGAGAACGCGCCCTCACGGGGTGGGTCCACCAACCATTTGTCTGCTGCACCATCTTGGCACAGCAACTCGGGATTCATTTCAAACAAATTGCGCGCCACAAAACGCGTGGGTGCCAAAGGCTGGTCTCGGTTGGCTTGGTTGAACACGTAGTTCTCACCTGAGCGGGCCACCAAAGCCTCGCTGCCTTCGATGCCCAACACTTCGCGTGCGAGCGTGGCCAAGGGCAAGGTGAAATTGCCCAAACCACAGAACCAGTCAATCACGCGCTCATCCGGTTGCACATCGAGCAAGCGCAAGGCACGCGTGACCAACACACGGTTGATATGCGGATTGACCTGGGTGAAGTCAGTCGGCTTGAATGGCATGGTGATGCCAAACTCTGGCAAACCATAAGCGAGCTGATCCCCTAATGCGCCATCCATCAAACGCACGGTATCGGGCCCTTTGGATTGCAACCACCACTGCACCTTGTATTGCTCGGCAAAGGCACGCAAAGCAGCCATGTCGCGTGCACTCAAGGGTTCCATATGACGCAAGACCATGGCTGTCACTTGATCACCACAGGCCAATTCAATTTGCGGCAAGGTTTCGCGTGCGTCCATGCCAGCAATCAAGGCACGCAAAGGCATCAGCATGGCGTCCACATGCGCTGGCAAGATGGGGCATTGGCGCATGTCCGCCACATAGCGGCTTTTGCGCTCATGGAAACCGACCAACACCTCGCCCTTCTTCACCACATAACGCACCGACAAACGGGCGCGATAGCGGTAGCCCCAAGTGGGGCCTTGAATGGGGCGCAAAACCGTCTCGGGTTTGACTTTTCCAAGGTGCCAGAGGTTGTCTTCCAATGCACGCTGCTTGACCGCAATTTGCGCAGAAGCATCCATGTGCTGCATCTTGCAACCGCCACACGCGCCAGCGTGTAGACCGAAGTGCGGGCAGCCTGGTGTGACGCGTTGCGACGACTCGCGCAACACTTCAAGCAAGGAGGCTTTTTCCCAGTTGTCTTTTTTGCGGTGCACATTGGCACGCACCACCTCGAAGGGCAAGGCACCGTCTACAAACACCACTTTGCCGTCGGCGCGGTGTGCGACGCCTTGGGCTTCCAAGTCCATCGACTCGATGGTGAGTGCTTGATCAGGCCATTGTTTTGCTGTTGTCGTCTCAGTCATCAGTTGGCCGATAGGTATTTAGCGGGATCGACCGGCTTGCCTTGACGGCGAACTTCAAAGTGCAGCTTGACTTGATCTGCATCGCTGTTGCCCATTTCGGCAATTTTTTGGCCACGCTTGATGACTTGGTCTTCTTTGACCAACAAGCTTTGGTTGTGCGCGTAGGCCGTCAAATAGGTGTTGTTGTGCTTGAGGATGATCAGGTTGCCATAGCCACGCAACCCAGCACCGGCATACACCACACGACCGTCTGCTGCAGCCAACACGGGGTCACCCGCTTTGCCTGCAATATCCAGCCCCTTGTTTTTGACTTCATCAAATCCAGCGATCAAATTGCCTCGTACCGGCCACTGAAATGAAAGCGCTTCTTCGGCAGCTTCGGCGGCTGCGGGCGCAGACGTTTTGGCAGGTGCAGCAACCACCGCTGCAGACGCTGCATTCGCAGGGGCTAGCGCCGCCGATGGCGCAAGTGGACGAGCCACCAAAGGGGCATCTTGAACCGGCGGTTGGACCCGCAGGACTTGGCCTGTCTCGATCAAATTAGGATTTTCTAAACGGTTCCAGCGCACAATGTCACGCCAGCTTTGCCCGTTGTCCATGCCGATGCGAATCAAGGTGTCGCCGGGTTTGACGGTGTAGTAACCGGGCTTGCCCGCGTTTTCAGCACCGGGCAGCAATTTGGCAGTGCCACGCGTCTCTGCGGCTGAATGGTCTTCAACTGGCGCGGGGCGTCCTTTGTTGGCGCAACCCGACAGCACCAAGGCTGTCATCAGGGCAGCAAAACCCCACATTCCGGCACGTGACATGCATTTTTCTCCATCGTCAAGCAATGCCTGATTTTAGAGGCACGAAGTGCACTGCTTCTAGGAGGCTCTGTTGCAATCCTTGCGATGTTTTGTCAATCACCACCAGGGCTTGCTGCCCTGTAACGGTCTGCATGGGAGCGACGATGCGCCCACCAACCGCCAATTGATCAATCCAGGCCTGCGGCACTGCTTCACCACCAGCAGCTGCAATGATGGCGCTGTAAGGCGCGCCTTGTGGGTAACCCAGCATGCCATCACCAAAAATCACATGCACATTAGGCAGCCGCATGGGCCGCAGGTTTTCACGCGCTTTGTCGTGCAAGCCACGCAAGCGTTCGATGCTGTACACCTCGCGCGCCACCAGGGACAACACAGCGGCTTGGTAGCCACAACCAGTGCCGATTTCAAGCACGCGTCCCATCGGCTGCCCCTGCAAACCAGGCGCCTCGCGCAACAAGGCAATCATGCGCGCCACCACGTTCGGTTTGGAAATCGTTTGCCCCAAACCAATAGGCAAGCTGGTGTCTTCATACGCTTGATTCACCAACGCACTGTCGACAAAGCGGTGCCGCTCGATCCGTCCCATGGCATCTAACACCACCGCATCATCCACGCCCTGCTCGGCCAGTTTTTGCACCATGCGTGCGCGAATCGCTGATGAATCCAGCCCCACACCAGTTGGACTCGCCAAGGGGGTGGGTGCATGGCGCGCAGCGGCGGTCTGCGGCTTGGTCAGCACACGGGTGGCGCCCAGCAAGGTTTGCGGCTTCGCGGCCGGTGCGACCGAATCCAAACGGGCTGGAAAACTGGGGCGTTGTTTCATGCGGCGCGGTTTTTTAAACGCTGTGACCAGGCCGACAGGCTGACGTGTTCGGTCAAGTCCACATGCAAAGGTGTGACCGACCAATGGCCTTCAAACGTGGCATGAAAGTCGGTGCCATCGCTGTCATCTTTGGCCGGGCCTGCGCTGCCAATCCAGTACATGGTCTCGCCACGTGGGCTGGTTTGCGTGATCACGCGCTCGGCCGAATGACGGCGCCCCAAGCGTGTCACACGCAAGTCTTTGATATTGGCCACAGGTTGATTGGGGATGTTCACGTTCAATAGCCATGGCTCGCCCTGCACGGGGCCTTGAGCCATCAACTGCTGTACCAACTCACGCGCCTTGGCAGCGGCCGCATCAATGTGTGCCCAGCCTTTGTCCACCTGCGAAAACGCAATCGCCGGAATACCAAACAAATACCCTTCCATGGCCGCGCCGACGGTGCCTGAGTAAATGGTGTCGTCACCCATGTTGGCGCCGTTGTTGATGCCCGAGACCACCAAGTCGGGTTTGTAATCCAGCAACCCCGTCAGCGCGATATGGACGCAATCTGCGGGGGTTCCGTTGACATAGCGAAATCCGGGGCGTGCTTCGTGCACATAGAGGGGGGAATGCAGCGTCAAGGCATTGGATTTGGCGCTGTTGTTTTGTTCGGGTGCCACCACCTCCACGCGCCCCAAGTCTTTGAGTGCCTCGTACAGGGCCAAGATGCCTGGCGCTTGGTAACCGTCGTCGTTGGAAATCAGAATATTCATGGTGCCCTTTGGGTTGCCGTGAATTGTAGGGTTGCGCCACTCCCTGAAGACGGCTTGTGCACACACGAGACAGTGGCCTTGCCAGAAGCCTTCTATCATCTCAAGCATTATTCAAAGGAGACCGTTGTGCACGCTTGGCTTTGTGAAAACCCCATTGGTGTTGATGCCCTGACCTGGAAAGAACTCCCCACGCCCCAACCCGGTGCGGGCGAGGTGTTGATTCAAATTCAAGCCGCCAGTTTGAACTTTCCAGACTTGCTGATCGTGCAAAACAAATACCAAATGAAACCGCCCCTGCCCTTTGTGCCGGGTTCGGAATACGCTGGCGTGGTGCAAGCCGTCGGCGAAGGCGTGACCCACTTGAAAGTCGGTCAATCGGTGGCATGTTTGAGCGGCACTGGCGGCTTTGGCACCCACACCTTGGCACCCGCCAAGCTGTGCATTCCCTTGCCTGCAGGCTTTCCCGCCGTGGATGCGGCCGCATTCATCATGACCTACGCCACCTCGCACCATGCCTTGATCGATCGCGGCCAACTCAAAGCCGGCGAAACCGTGTTGGTGCTTGGTGCGGCGGGCGGTGTGGGAACAGCTGCGATTCAAATTGCGAAGGCCGCAGGGGCACGTGTGATTGCCGCCGCTTCTAACGCCGAAAAATGTGCCTTGTGCACCCGCATCGGTGCCGACGCCACCATCAACTACAGCCAAGACAATTTGCGCGATGCCCTCAAGGCCCTGACCGATGGCAAAGGCCCCGATGTGATTTACGACCCTGTGGGGGGTGAGTTTGCCGAACCCGCATTCCGATCGATCGCATGGCGCGGCCGCTACCTGGTGGTGGGGTTTGCAGCGGGCCCGATTCCGGCCCTGCCTTGGAACCTAGCATTGCTCAAAGGCGCGTCGCTCGTGGGCGTGTTCTGGGGCGACTATGCGCGTCGCGAACCCCAAGCCAACGCCGCCATGATGCAAGAGCTGGCGCAGTGGTACGGCCAAGGAAAAATCAAACCCGTGATTCACCACACCTTGCCCATGGCACAGCTCAAACAAGCCTACGAAGAGATGGGCTCGCGTGGGGTGATGGGCAAGCTGGTGATGGTCAACTGAGCCAATGCAGATTCCATGAAAAAAGCCCTGCAATCACTTGCAGGGTTTTTTTGACTGTACTCAGAATTCCGTATGCTCGATCAATTCAGCACCCTCTGAACCCACCCAAAGCCGGCACCCATTGCCGTGCCATAGACCAGATGACCCAAGAGTGAAACCCAACAAGCCTTTGCTGGATTAGGCGTCAGTTTTCCCATAACCCCTTTGCCCATGCATGGCATGAAATAAAACCAAGGCACCACCACGCTGGCCGCACCAAATAGCAAACCGTCCGTCCATGTGGGTTGAAGAAAGGAAGCTTGGATCAGCAACCAGTAAATGACCGCATAGATCATGCTGACCGAATAATGGACGATCCACCCAAGTGGCAGCTCTTTAGCAATCGATGGTTCATGGTCAATGTTTGGCTGATACATGGTTTTTCTCTGCCATGTCAGCACAAACCAACGCCCTACCAGCGCCCAATTTGTCGCTGGAATACCCGCCAAACGTTTGAAAAGCTGCTGCCATGCGTCAAGTGCCAAACACGCCAAAACGCCCGCAGCACATATCGCCAGAACTTCTTGATACATAGGACCACCTTATTGAATAGATAGTTTGATGCGCATGCATCACCCCAAAAAGAAATGCCGACAAAAACCTAAGTCCTTGTCGGCATTAATAAATTTTGGGGTGGCTGATGGGGCTCGAACCCACGACAACAGGAATCACAATCCTGGACTCTACCAACTGAGCTACAGCCACCGTAGAGGCAAGATTATAGCCGAGGTATTTTGATTTCGGCCTTAAATTTTTCTTTCAGCAAGCTGTAATAGGCCAAGCCTTCCGCAGATGCCCACCACTGGGCGTACTGGTCGCGCTCGCGGTTGCGGTTTTGCGCTGCGGCTTCATCGCGCGGCACAATTTTTTCCACCTTCACGACCGCGTAGCCGCTGGCACCCAAATCGACCCCCACCCAGGCAGGCAAGGTCTGCACCCCTGCGCGCAAGGCAGCTTCCACCAAGGCACTAGGCTGTTGTTGCTTTTGCTCTCGCGACACCACAATGGCTGCAGGCAATTTGGCGGTATCTGGTGCTACTTTCCATTCAGCCAGCTTGGCGACCCCTTCGGCACGTGCGCGTTCAGCGGCTTGCTGAGCAACCACTTGGGCCTGCACACGTGTTTTGACTTCTTCCAAGGGCAAAGTGCGCGCAGGGCTGTATTGGGTGATACGTGCTGCCGCCAATTGATTGGGCGCTAATTCGACGGCTTCGGTGTTGCGCTTTTTCTCTACCGAGTCAGCCGAGAAAATCGCCGCCAACAACTTGGGGTTTGTGAGTGGCGAGGTGCCTGCTGCCGCATCGCGCGTCAGGCCGTTGGCGTTTTGCACTTCCAACTTGAGGCGATCCGCCACAGGCTTCAAACTGTCCGACTGCTCGTACACCATGTTGGTGAATTGCTCTGCCGCTTCAGCAAACTTGCGTTGTGCCAATTGACGACGCACATCCGCTTCCAAGCTGGGGCGCATCTCTTCAAAGCTTTTTTGTTTGGGCTGCTTGATGTCTGTCAAACGGATGATGTGAAAACCAAACTCGGTCTCCACCACACCGCTGATCTCCCCTTTTTTCAAGGCATACACCGCCTCTTCAAAAGGCTTGACCATGGCGCCACGGGCAAAGAAGTCCAGGTCACCACCTTTGGCGGCAGAGCCCGTGTCTTGGGAGTTCTTGCGCGCCAACTCAGCAAACTTGTCAGGTGACTGTTGCACCGCAGCCAACAACTCTTGTGCTTTAGCCCGTGCTTTGTCCCGCTCAGCCGCTGGCGCTGCTTTGTCTGCATTGATCAAGATGTGGCTCGCGCGACGCTCTTCCAAATTCGCCAAGCGCGCCATGTTTTGTTCGTAATAGGTTTTGAGCTCGGCCTCAGGCACCACGATGCCTTTTTGAATCGAAGCCAAGTCGAGCACCACATACTCGACATCGGCACGTTCCGCCGACTGGAAGATGTCTGTGTGCGCTTTGTAATAAGCCTCAATGTCCGCATCGGTTGGTCTGATTTGCGTCACATAGTCCGAAGGTGCAAAACGTGCCACCTGCACTTGGCGTTGCTCATAAAAAGCGTTCAAGGTCACATCGGCCAACGCAGAGGACACAAAGCTGCTGGTTCCAACGCCCGCCATCACTTGGCGTGAGGCCAGATCGGCACGCACTTGCGCCTCGAACATCTCGGGGCTCATGCCTTGGCTACTTAGCAGCTGACGATAGCGCTCCATGTCCAAGGTGCCATCGGCACGACGCAAGGCCGCAATGCTGGGGTTTTGCTGCAGCTCATTGGCCAGGCGTTGATCGCTGGCGCCCAAGCGCAAGCTGGTCGCCGCAGTTTGCAGCAAACGGTCACGTACCAAGCGCTCCAATGTGCTGTATTTGGCTTCAGGGGTGTCAAACAGTTTGACATCCATGGTGGGCATGGCGTTGCGCATGCGGTCCACTTGTGCACGGTGTGCGTTGTCCCACTCGGCCTGTGTGATCTCGTATCCGTCGACCGTTGCAACGGTGTTGCCTTTTTCGCGAGAACGGTTGTAGCCGTCGATACCAAACAGGACAAAGGACGGAAAAATCAACAAGAACAGCAAAAATTGCATGATCTTGTTGTGTTGGCGAACGAAATCAAACATGTAGGTTACTCATTACGCGTGATCACAATAAAAAAGGCGAACTGTTGTGTTCGCCTTATCTGGGTTGGTGGGTGCTGACGGGGTCGAACCGCCGACCTACTGCGTGTAAGGCAGCCGCTCTGCCAACTGAGCTAAGCACCCAACCTGAATCGAAATCAGTTCAGGGCGTCTTTCAGACCTTTGCCTGGACGGAACTTAGGCACCTTAGCCGCTTTGATTTTGATCGCTGCGCCAGTGCGTGGGTTACGACCTGTGCGAGCAGCACGCTTGCCAACCGCAAAAGTACCGAAACCAACCAATGACACTGTGCCGCCTTTTTTCAAGGTGGTCTTTACAGCGCCGATGGTGGACTCGAGTGCACGAGTGGCAGCAGCCTTAGAAATGTCGGCGTGCTTAGCAATGTGCTCAATCAGTTCAGTCTTATTCACAAAAATCCCCTCTCATTGAGATGTGATGTTGATCGATGGTTACAGCTGTTTTGTGTCAAAGAAAAGTCACGAGACCCGTCTGACAAAACAAACTGTGTTCGCAGTAACGCTGCTGCTGGCAACTAAGCCAAGCACCAAGTGTATGTCAACCCGACAAACACAAGGTATTGCAGTGTGGCAGCGGATTCTAGTCGCTTTTTAAACTGATTTACTTTCGTGCTGGGGCAAATACTGAGTTACAGAACTTCAGCAATTGCACGGCCTACATCGGAGGTACTCGCTGTGCCACCGATATCAGGTGTTTTGGGTGCACCACTCTTAGGCTCCAACACCTTTTCAATCGCGGCCAGCACCGCATCATGCGCGTCTTTGTGGCCCAAGAATTCAAGCATCATGGCGCCGCACCAAATTTGACCAATCGGATTCGCAATGCCTTTGCCCGCAATGTCAGGCGCCGAACCGTGCACCGGTTCAAACAGCGAAGGGAATTTGCGGTCGGGATTCAGGTTCGCACTGGGTGCAATGCCAATGGTGCCGGTACAAGCGGGGCCCAAATCACTCAAGATGTCACCAAACAAATTGCTGGCCACCACCACATCAAAGAAATCAGGGCGTTGCACAAAGTGCGCGGTCAAGATGTCGATGTGGAATTTGTCCAGACGGATGTCCGGGTAGGACTTGGCCATCTCGGCCACGCGTTCATCCCAGTAAGGCATGGTGATCGCAATGCCGTTGGACTTGGTGGCGCTGGTCAAATGCTTTTTAGGACGCGATTGCGCCAACTCAAAGGCAAACTTCAACACACGGTCCACACCGATGCGTGACATCACTGTCTCTTGCATCACGATCTCGCGCTCGGTGCCTTGGTACATGCGCCCACCAATGCTGGAATATTCACCCTCGGTGTTTTCGCGCACGATGTACATGTCAATCTCACCAGGCTGACGCGGCGTGCCGTCACGACGCACCACCGGCGCGATGATGCCGGGCATCAAACGGGCGGGACGCAAGTTGATGTACTGGTCAAACTCACGGCGGAACATCAACAACGAACCCCACAGCGACACGTGGTCGGCAATCTTGTCAGGCCAACCCACCGCACCAAAGAACAAAGCATCGTGACCACCGATTTGGTCTTTCCAGTTGTCGGGCAGCATCTTGCCGTGCTTCTCGTAATAGTCCCAGCTGGAAAAGTCGAAGTGGTCAAACTGCAAATTGATACCAAATTTGCGCGCCGCCGCGTCCATCACACGAATGCCCTCAGGCATCACTTCTTTGCCAATGCCATCTCCGGCAATCACAGCGATACGGTGTTTGTTGCGCATGCAATGCTCCTTGAAATTAAACAGGGCTAGCGTATCGCTCAAAAAAGCAATAATCGAGCAATTGATTATTTCCGTTAGGGCAACAGTTGGACCGTTCAGATTTAGAGTTGGTACTCGCCGTGCGGCTCCACGGCAGCTTGGTCAAAGCCGCACGTGCGCTGCAGCTGGCCCCCCCCGTTGTGACCAAACGTCTTTCTGCCTTAGAGAGTCACTTGGGCCTGCGCCTGTTTCAGCGCACCACACGGCGTGTGAGCCCCACCACCGAAGGCCATGCCTTGTGTGACCGCGCCGCCGAACTGCTGAACCACTTCGTCGCCTTAGAGGACGAGATGCGTGAGCAACAAAGCGAACCCTCAGGCCCGATTCGCATTGCCTGCAGTTTTGGTTTTGGCCGACTTTGGCTGGGTCCCTTGCTGGCTGAGTTTCAGATCCGCTACCCCGCGGTGCGGATTGATTTGCAGCTCTGTGAGCAATTGCCTGATTTGGCCAATGAAGGCTTGGATGCCGCCATTTGGCTCTGGCATCCTCCCGCCCATATCGCGGCCGAATGGATTTCACGCAAACTCGCCACCAACCAACGCGTGTTGGTTGCTGCGCCGTCTTACCTTGCCGCGCACGGCGCGCCACAAATCCCGGAAGATTTGGCCACACACGCCTGTCTGGTGGTGCGAGAAAACGGCGGCGATACCGGACAAGGCCAACGCTTTGACCATTGGCGGCTGAGCCAACAAGGCCAGGCGCGTGCGCTGCACATTGCTGTGCAAGGCCCGCTGTCGAGCAACTCGGGGGAAATGGTGCGCGACTGGTGTTTGGCGGGTCACGGCATCATGTTGCGCAGCTTGTGGGACATTGCACCGCAGCTGGCCTCTGGTCAGTTGGTACGGGTGTTGCCCGACTGCGCCATGCATGACGCCGACATCCATTGGCTGGCCCCCTACCGCGCCCAGATGCCGTTGCGCATTCGTTTGCTGCAAGACTTTTTAGCGGCGCGCTTTCGAGAAGAACCCTGGAAGGACCTCAGCCCACCCCGTTCACGCGCGGCGGTCTGACCACCAAGCTCACCCCCACAGCGGTCAAGGCAATGCCGGCCAACGTCACAGCGGTGATGGCCTCATCAAACAAGAACCACGCAATCACAGCCGTCGTGGGGGGTACGAGGTACATCAAACTCGTCACGGTCGCTGCCGCGCCGCGTTGAATCAGCACATACAACAAAGAACTGCCACCCAAGGTCAAGCCCACGACCGACCAGGCCATGGCACCCATCATCTGCGCATTCCATTGCACAGCTTCAGTTTCCAAGCATGCGATCGGTAAGGTCACCACAAAAGCCGCCATCAGTTGCACGGCATTGGCACTGCGCACATCACACGGCTGTACAAAACGTTTTTGATACAGCGTGCCCGTGGTGATCGAGACCAAGGCCATCAGCGCCATCGTCAAGCTCCAAGGCGTGACTTCAATACCGCCCTCGAGTTTGCGCGACACCACCATGGCCAAGCCCAAAAAACCTAGCGCCAAACCTTGCCATTGACGGCGCGTCACATGCCCGCCGCGTGACGACAACCAAATGGCAGTGAGCACAGGTTGCAACCCCACAATCAGGGCAGACAGACCCGAGCCCATGCCCACTTTGACGGCAGCCCACACGCCGCCCAAGTAGCCGGCGTGCATCAGCACACCGGTGACAGCCAAATGCCACCACTGGGTACGCCCTTCGGGCCAGCGCACACGTGCCCACATCACCCAAGGCACAAAGCACAGAATTGAAAACGCGTAACGCAACAAAAGAAAAGTAAACGGCGGCGAATTGGGCATGCCGTAACGCGCAACGATAAAGCCGGTGCTCCAAATGAGCACAAACACAACAGGCATGGCACGCAGCCATGTTTGGTTTGGCGAGTCTTCCATTACTTGGCGTGGTCCACGATGTCAGGCCAGGCTTTTTGCAAGTAATACACCATGGACCACACCGTCAGTACGCCCGCAATCCAAATCAACACCAAGCCCCACAGGGCTGTGTCAATCACACCAAACAACATGCCATCAAACAGCAGAAATGGAATCGCCACCATCTGCACCGTCGTCTTGAGCTTGCCCAACACATGCACAGCCACACTGCGCGATGCTCCGATTTGAGCCATCCACTCACGCAAGGCCGAGATCGCAATCTCACGTCCAATGATGATCAGTGCCACCAGCACATCGGCGCGTCCCAAATGCACCAAGATCAGCAAGCTCGCGCAGACCAAAAACTTGTCGGCCACGGGGTCTAAAAATGCGCCAAATGCGGAGCTTTGGTTGAGCTTGCGGGCCAAGTAGCCATCTAACCAATCGGTCAAGGCAAACACCACAAACATCACCGTCGCCCACAGATTGCGTGTAGCCATGTCCAGCGGCAGGTAGAACAATCCCACAATCAACGGAATGGCCGCAATGCGGGTCAAAGTCATGAGCGTTGGAATGGTCCACATAGGCGTTACTCGTAAATGATTTGTGATTGGCCTTCGTGGGCCTGCGCCATCCAGCTCGCCAACGCGACATCACTGGGGAAAAACTTTGCACTGTCACTCAGCTGAACTTCCGCGTGTGCACCATCGCGCAACACATGCAAACGCACGCCCATGCCGCGCACCAACTCGCCTTGGTCAGATTGCTCCACCTTGGCCGGGTGGTCCCGCAGCAAGCGCGCAATATCGGGCGATGTGCCGTTGACCGTCACGCGCAGGTATTTGCCAAAGCGGCAACGCGCTTGCGCCAAGTCCCACACCTGGTTGATCACCAAACGCAAGCCACCTGAAAAACGGTCAGGCTGCGCTTTGCCCATGACGATCACCAGTTCATCGTCCTTCAACACATTGCGGTACTCGTTGATCGTCTTCTCATCGGCCGTGGCTTCGATCATGCCCGATTTGTCGTCGAGCTTGAAGATGGCCAACTTGCCGCGCTGCCCGTTGATCACGCGCATGTCGCTCACGATGCCGGCCAACAACTGTGGTTCGCGTGAGTCCATCAGGTCATCAATGCGGGTGCGCGCAAAGCGGCGCACTTCGCGCTCCACTTCGTCAAACAAATGGCCCGACAAATAAAAGCCCAAGGCTACTTTTTCGTGGGTGAGGCGTTCTTTCACACCCCAAGGCAACATCTCTACATAGTCGGGTTCTTGCGTGCTGGAGCCGTGGGCGTCTTCACCCATCATGTCAAACAAACCGCCTTGGTTGGCGTTGGCTTCGCTGGCGGCAGCAAAGTCAAATGCACGCTCCACACTGGCCAACAGCTCTGCACGGTTGAGGTGCAAGTTGTCAAAACCACCTGCTTTGATCAGGGCTTCGACGGTGCGTTTGTTGATCCGCGTGCGGTCCACACGGCGGCAGAAATCAAACAAGCTGGTGAATGGGCCGCCCTCTTCGCGTGCCGCCACGATGGCTTCAATCGCTTGCTGGCCCGAACCTTTGATGGCGCCCAAACCATAGCGAATCACTTTGTCGGAGATGGGCTCAAAGCGGTAGCGACCCCGGTTGACATCGGGCGCCTCAAAGGTGAGGCCCATCTTGTGCGCATCTTCAAACAAGATTTTCAGCTTGTCGGTGTTGTCCATCTCCACCGTCATGTTGGCACAGAAGAACTCAGCCGTGTAATGCACCTTCAACCAACCGGTGTGATAGGCCAGCAACGAATAGGCTGCGGCGTGCGACTTGTTGAAGCCGTAGCCCGCAAACTTCTCCATCAAGTCAAAGATCTCGTCGGCTTTGTCTTGGCTGATGTTGTTTTTGGCCGCGCCCGCACGGAAGATTTCGCGGTGCTCGGCCATCTCCTCGGGCTTCTTCTTGCCCATGGCGCGGCGCAACATATCGGCGCCACCCAGTGAGTAGCCACCCAAAATCTGCGCGGTTTGCATCACCTGCTCTTGGTAGACCATGATGCCGTAGGTTTCGGACAACATCTCGGCCACCATGGGGTGTGGGTACTCGATGGTTTCGCGGCCGTGCTTACGCGCCACAAAGCTCGGGATCAGGTCCATCGGACCGGGTCGGTACAAAGCGTTAAGCGCGATCAAGTCTTCCAAGCGCGTGGGACGCGCATCGCGCAACATGCCTTGCATGCCGCGACTTTCAAACTGGAACACGGCCTCGGTCTTGCCATCTTGGAACAAACGGTAAGTCGGCTCGTCATTGAGCGGAATGTTTTCAAAAGCGAAGTTCTCTTGGCCCTTGTGGCGCTGCATGATGAACTCGCGCGCGATTTCCAAAATGGTCAGCGTGGCCAAGCCCAAAAAGTCGAACTTCACCAAGCCCGCAGCTTCGACGTCGTCTTTGTCAAACTGGCTCACCGCCGATTCGCTGCCCGGCTGTTGGTACAGCGGGCAGAAGTCGGTCAACTTGCCTGGGGCAATCAACACGCCACCGGCGTGCATGCCCACGTTGCGCGTCATGCCTTCGAGCTTTTGCGCGAGCTCCAACAAGGTCTTGACTTCATCCTCTTTGGCCAGGCGCTCGGCCAAGATGGGCTCCACCTCAATCGCGCCGGCGATGGTGATGTGCTGGCCGGGCTTGTTGGGAATCAGGCCGCTGATGCCTTTGCAAAACGTGTAGCTCATGTCGAGCACACGACCCACGTCACCAATCGCCGCACGCGCCGCCATGGTGCCGAAGGTGGCAATTTGCGACACGGCTTCGCGGCCGTACTTGTCTTTCACGTAGTCAATCACGCGGTCGCGGTTGGTCTGGCAAAAGTCAATGTCAAAGTCGGGCATCGAGACCCGCTCGGGGTTCAAGAAGCGCTCGAACAGCAAGTTGTATTGAAGCGGGTCCAAGTCGGTGATCTTCAGCGCATAGGCCACCAGAGAGCCCGCACCCGAACCACGGCCTGGGCCCACCGGGCAGCCATTGGCTTTGGCCCATTGGATGAAGTCACCCACGATCAAGAAATAGCCGGGAAAGCCCATGTTCAAAATCGTGTTGAGCTCAAACTCCAAGCGCGCCACATAGCGTGGACGCTCTTCGTCGCGTTTGGCTTCCACGGGGTACAGATGCGCCAAGCGCTCTTCCAAACCCTCATGCGACACATGACGGAAATAGTCTTCCACCGACATCACCACGCCGTTGACCGGCGGGATGGGGAAGTTGGGCAGCTGCGGTTTGCCCAACACCAAGCTCAGGTTGCAGCGCTTGGCAATTTCCACCGTGTTGGCAATCGCGCTGGGCACATCGGCAAACAGCTCGCACATTTGCGCCGACGATTTGAAATACTGCTCACGCGTGAACTTGCGCACACGGCGTTGGTTACCCAAGATTTCGCCTTCGGCAATACACACCCGCGCTTCGTGCGCTTCGTAGTCATCGGGCTGCGTGAATTGCACAGGATGCGTCGCGACCACAGGCAGGCTCAGGCGCGCAGCTAGCTGCACGGCGGCAGACACATGGGTTTCGTCGTCCGCACGGCCTGCGCGTTGCAGCTCAATGTAGAAACGATGCGGGAAGATGCCTGCCAGCAGCAAGGCGACCTCGCCCGCACGCGTGGTGTCGCCCTGCACCAAAGCTTGGCCCACCGCACCGGCTTGCGCCCCCGCCAACGCAATCAGTCCTTGCGACAGCTCTTGCAGCCATTCCAGCTTGATGACCGCCACGGCCCGGTGCACGTTTTGTGTCCAGCCCCGGCTGATCAGTTCGCACAGGTTCAAGTAGCCCTGGTGGTTTTGCACCAGCAAGACCATGCGCGAGGTCTGGGCCGCGTCTTGGGTCAGGCTCTCCAGATAAATCTCGGCACCAACGACCGGCTTGACGCCGTTGCTGCGCGTTGCTTTGTAAAACTTGATGGCGCCATACAGGTTGTTGATGTCTGTGATGGCCAGCGCAGGTTGTTGGTCGGCTGCGGCTGCTTTCACCACCTCGTCGATGCGGTTGGTCCCGTCAACGACAGAAAATTCGGAGTGAAGGCGCAAGTGAACAAACATGCATCAGATTGTAGGGACCCGCCGTTACATAGAATCGTTGGGTGAACCAAATTCTGAATATTTCTTGCTACAAATTTGTCGCCCTGCCCGACGCGTTGGCGCTGCGCCAGCCTTGCCTGGACCAGGCCTTGGCGCGCCAGCTCAAAGGCACCATCCTGATAGCAGAAGAAGGCATTAATTTCTTCTTGGCCGGACGCGCCGAAGATGTGCGCGGCTTTGTCGATTGGCTGCGCACCGACACCCGGTTCGCCGACCTCGCCCCTAAAGAAAGTTGGTCCGCCACCCAGCCCTTTCGCAAAATGCTGGTGAAGGTGAAAAACGAAATCATCCGCATGAACCACCCCAGCATTCGTCCTGCACAAGGCCGAGCACCTGCGGTGACGCCCGAAACCGCCAAACGCTGGTTGGACCAAGGCCATGATGATGAAGGACGTCCCGTAGTCACGCTAGACACCCGCAACCAGTTCGAAGTGGATGCGGGCACGTTCAAGAACACCCTCAACTGGAGCATCACCAAGTTCACTGAATTTCCAGAAGCGGTGCAAGCCCACTTGAGCGAGCTGCAAGACAAAACCGTCATCAGCTTTTGCACCGGTGGCATTCGCTGCGAAAAAGCCGCCATTTACATGCGCAACGCAGGCCTGCCGCATGTGTACCAACTCGAAGGCGGCATCCTCAAGTACTTCGAAGGAGTGGGCAGCGCCCACTACGAGGGTGGCTGCTTTGTGTTTGACGAGCGCCGTGCCGTCGGCGCAGATTTGAGTGCCACGGGCTTGACGCCCGAGGGCACCTTCCCGCTCACTCCTGCAACAGCGTCAACACCTCAGACCTGAATTCGCGGGTGTAGAGCACACCGGCCACCAAGATGGTGGCCATCACAAACATGGCAGGTGAAAAAAACCAGCCCAACGCAGCAAACGAAAAATAGTAAGCGCGTAAACCACCATTGAAGGTTTCAGCGGCCAAACCCGTCATGGCCGCAGCGCGATTCGCGTAATGCTTGCGGTTGTCTGCTGTATCGCTCTCAAAGCTGGTAGCAGGCGGCATGGCGCCAATCAACAGCGCCACAAAGGTGTACTGGCGCATGGACCACGAGAAGCGGAAAAACGAATACACAAAAATCACCACCAAGATCAAGATCTTGAACTCAAACACCAAGATGGGCGTTTGCTCGGCAAAGGGAATCTCGCGCACCAGCTCTGCCGCTTTGTCGGTGGTGCCCAGCAAGGCAAACAAGCCGCCCAAAATCAAAATGGTGGTGGAGCAAAAAAACGCCGGCGTGGCCGATAAGGTTTGCGTGATGATGCCGTCCAACATGCGCGGATCACGCGCGGTGGTTTGCAACATCCACAGGTGGCGGTAACGGTTGGTCATGGCCAAGATGGAATGCTGGCCATCGCTCCAATGTTTGGCGAACAAGGCGTAGCCCACCCACACGAAGACAAAAAATCCGAGTGCGAACCAATCGGCCCAAGGCAGCAGTTGAATGATTTTCATGGCGCCATGCTACCCAAAGAAAAAGGGCAGGTCTCACGACCTGCCCTTTTATTTCATACGCCACGTGCTGCAGCGTACTGAGCGTGCGCTGCGAATTAACCGCGCAGCTTGGCAGCCACTGCGGCCACGCGCTCGCCGTAGGCCTTGGCAGTGTCCAAGTCACCTTGAGGAATGTCAGCCGCTGGGCTGGTGGGACCGACTTGCGCCATCACGCCTGAGTTAGAACCAATGCGGTTGATGTTGCCATCGTTCATGGCAGGCTGACCCACCCACACCATGCCTTGCTGCATGGCCAAGGTGATGAAGTATTGGATGGTCGACAGTTTGTCACCGCTGGGGCTGGCCGAGATGGTGAAGCCACCGGCGACTTTGTCTTTCCAGGCGCTGCTGAACCAACGCTTGGACGTGGCATCGGCAAACTTCTTGAACTGCCAAGAGGCCATGCCCATGTAGGTGGGTGAACCAAAGATGATGGCGTCCGCCGCATCCAAAGTTTCCCAATCGGCATCGGTGATGTTGCCGTCTGCATCGATGGCGATGACGGTAGCCTTGGCACCTTCGGCAATGAATTGCGCCACGCGCTGTGTGTGGCCGTAGCCAGAGTGGTAAACAACGACGGTTTTAGTCATGAAAAGCTCCTAATGAAGAGGGGGTGAAAAAAGTGAATTGAAAAATTGAAACGCGCGTGAATCTCAAGGCGCCAGGTCAAAGACCAACACCTCGGCATCTTGCCCATGGTCGAGCACGATGCGGGGCTCGTTGTCCAACAGGGCCGCATCGCCTTCGGCCAAGGCCACGCCGTTGACGTGCAAGGCACCGCGCACCACATGCACATAGGCTTTGCGATGCGGGGCGATCTCCAGCTGTGCGGACTCCTGGCCATCGAACAGGCCGGCATACAAGGTGGCATCGGCATGAATCTGAATCACGCCGCCTTCGGGCGCCGCAAGGCGGCTGAGCGCACCGCGCTTGGAAGCAGGTGGCACGGTTTGTTGCTCGTAACTGGGATCGATGCCGCGCACGTTGGGTTCGATCCAAATTTGAAAGAAGTGGGTGGTCTCGTTAGGCGCGTGGTTGAACTCGCTGTGCATCACACCGCTGCCCGCGCTCATGCGCTGTACATCGCCAGGGGGAATGCCCTTGACGTTGCCCATGCTGTCTTTGTGCGCCAGGTTGCCACTCAGCACGTAGCTGATTATTTCCATGTCGCGGTGGCCGTGGGTGCCAAAGCCCGAACCAGCGGCAATGCGGTCTTCGTTGATCACGCGCAAATTGCCCCAGCCCATGAACTCTGGGTCGTAGTAATTGGCGAATGAAAAACTGTGGAATGAGCGAAGCCAGCCGTGGTCGGCATAGCCGCGATCTTGTGATTTGCGAACGGTCAACATGGTTGCACCTCCTTGTGGACTGAACTTTAGGCGTGGCCTGTGGCTTTGCAATGCAGCACGTTTGATGGCATCATTCAAATAATTTGAACGATCAAGGCGTTTTCATGAATTCCCCCCGCGACGTGCTGACCCCCGATTCTTTGGCCATGCTGCATGCCATTGAGAAAGCAGGCAGCTTTGCCGCCGCCGCACGCGCCATGCATTTGGTGCCCAGTGCCCTGACCTATCGGGTGCGGCAAATCGAAGACGCCCTCGATGTGCTGCTGTTTGACCGTAGCTCGCGCCAAGCCAAACTGACCGCTGCTGGCCATGAATTGCTGCGTGAAGGCGAGCGCCTGTTGGCCGACATCGATGCCATTGCCAACCGCGTCAAACGCGTGGCCACGGGCTGGGAGAGTGAGTTCACCATTGCGGTGGACGGCATCATCGACAAAGTCACCCTCATGGAGTTGTGCGAGGCCTTTTTGGCCCAGTCCCCCCCTACACGTTTGAAACTGCGCGACGAAACACTCGCTGGGACGTTGGAAGCGCTGACCAGTGGCCAAGCCGACCTGGCTTTGGGCATTGCGGGCACGCCTGGCGACAGTGGTGCCGCCACAGGCATTCACAGCCAACCGTTGGGGGCCATGCGTTTTGTGTTTGCTGTGTCGCCTCAACACCCCCTGGCCCACGCACCCGCCCCACTGAGCGATGTGCTCATTGGTCAGCACCGCGCCGTGGCCGTGGCCGACTCGGTCAAACGCGGCGCTGGCATGACCGTGGGCTTGCTCCCCGGGCAAGACGTGTTCACTGTGCCCAATATGCAAAGCAAAATTGACGCGCAAGTGCGCGGCTTGGGCGTGGGTTTTGTGCCCGAATCTCTGTCGCAAGCCTTGGTCGACGCAGGTCGTTTGCTGGTGCGCGAGGTCGAACGTCCACAACGCGTCTCGCAACTCAGTTACGCTTGGCGTATTCCCGATGGCAGCGAGGGCGAGCGCGGAGGCCGCGCTTTGCAGTGGTGGCTGAAACAACTCAAAAGCCCCACCACCCGCGCCGCCTTATTGGTGAACCCCCGACGTCCTTCATCCACCCGCAACGTGTAGAGTGCAACCATGACCTTGAACATCGCCATCATCGGAGCCGGCATGGCCGGCATCACCGCCGCACGCACCTTGACCCAAGCGGGCCACCATGTGCATGTGTTTGAAAAGAGCCGAGGCGCGGGGGGCCGCATGTCCACCCGCGAAAGCAATTTCGGCACCTTCGACCACGGCGCCCAATATTTCACCGTGCGCGACCCACGCTTTTCGCTCGCGTTGCAGACCGTGCCAGGCACCACCGACATTTGCCGCCCGTGGAGCGCCAACGCCGTGCGCGTGCTCGACCCCCTGGGCCATGTGTTTGAAGCCGCACGCGCTACCAAAGACGCGCACTTTGTGGCCAAGCCCGGCATGAACGCCCTGGTGCGCCACTGGGCCGAACCTTTGGGCAAAGCCGTCACCTACAACACCCAAGTCAACCGCTTAGAGCGTGGTGCCAAAGGTTTGTGGACGGTGCATGCCGTCAACAGCAGCGCTGGCAAAGAAGCCGCCCAAAAGCACAGTGGCTTTGACCATGTGTTGCTCGCCATTCCTTCGGTGCAAGCCGAGAACCTGCTTAAAGCCTCAGGCAAAGAAGCCGTCAACGCCCACTGGGTCAAAGCCATGAACGCCGTTGACGTGGCACCTTGCTGGACGTTGATGCTGGCCTTCCCCAACGCCACCCAACCCAATTTGCACATTGGCCCGCAATGGAATGCGGCGCGCAGCATCCACCACCGCATTGCGTGGTTGGCGCGCGAGTCGTCTAAGCCAGGTCGTGGCAAGGTCGAGCGTTGGACGGTGCAAGCCAGTGCCGCCTGGTCCACCGAACACATCACCGACACCGAAGCACGCGTCAAAGCCAAACTCTTGCGCGCGTTCTCTGAGCTCACGGGCATTCGGGCCGAGCCCGCCCACGCTGAAGTGCATCGCTGGCTCTATGCCAAAACCATCACGCCGCTGGGCGTGTCGCACCAGTACAGCCCAGCCAACGGCTTGGGCACCTGCGGCGACTGGCACTTGGGCCACCGCGTGGAAGACGCGTTTGTGTCGGGTCTGGAACTCGCGTTGGCAGTCTGCCAATCGGCACACCGCATGTGATGGACTGCACGCACACGCGGGCCATGCGTGTGCTGCTTGGCTTGATTTTCTCGTGCGCTACATCGGTCGCTTTGCCCCCTCCCCCACGGGCCCGCTGCATGCAGGCTCGCTCGTTGCAGCACTTGCCAGCTGGCTAGACGCACGCGCCCACAAGGGCCAATGGTTGGTGCGCATCGAAGACGTCGACACACCGCGCTGCGTACCAGGGGCAGACCAACGCATCTTGCAGCAGCTGGCCGCTTGCGGCTTGGTACCAGATGCAGCCGTGATGTACCAATCACAACGCGGCGACGCCTACCAAGCCGCGCTGGATGGGTTGATTGCCAAAGGCTGGGCCTACCCCTGCGGCTGCTCGCGCAAAGAAATTGAAGACGCCCAAGCCTTACTCGGCCACACCCGCGAGCGCCACCAAGCAGCCATCTACCCCGGCACCTGCCGTGATGGACTTCACGGCAAAGTCGCACGCGCCTGGCGTTTGAATGTGCAGCGCGTGATCGACGATTTGAAACTTGCCACACCGCTGACATGGCAAGACCGTTTGCTGGGACCTCAACAACAAGACGTGGCCCAAGAAGTGGGCGACTTCGTGCTCAAACGTGCCGATGGCCTGTGGGCCTACCAACTCGCCGTGGTGGTGGACGACGCGGCCCAAGGCATCACCCACATCGTGCGTGGTGCAGATCTGAGTGACAACACCGCGCGGCAAATCGTGTTGCAACATGCATTGGGTTTACCCACACCGAGCTACCTGCACACGCCGCTGGTGTTGGGGGAGAACGGGGAAAAACTCAGCAAACAAAACGGTGCGACCGCACTAGATCTATCAAATCCTTTAGCTGAATTGAATACCGCAGCCGCACTTCTAAATCTGCCCCCCGAAAGTGGTTCAGTCACAGATGCCTTGACACATTGGGTCAAGACTTATGAAAAGTCGATGTGAAGACCTGCCAAACACCTTGCGCTCTTATTAACTGGTAGGACCGCTTACAGCGCTTTATCAAGTCACCATCGACGGACAACATCAGCCAGTCAAAAGACACAAGCCGACTGTCTTGCCCTAGCTCCAGTACTTCAAAATTCTCCGAAATCAAATGGCGTAATGGGCTGTCGCTTTCATGATTTGCCCCAATGCATTGAAATCAAACACTTCAGCGCTTAATCGATCTTGCGCACCTTTGTAATAAAGCGTCACACTTCGCACGCCAATTAAAACGGAGATTAATTCAAATCGAAGATCAGGTACAACTTGCAAGGCTTTGCGCCAATAAGCACCGACAGCCTCCTTACCTCGCAAGGTTCCCGAAGGCTCGCCCAACAACTGAACAATGATGGGTGAGGACATTTCAAAATCGTCGGTGTAATGCGACAAAACGCGCTCAATGTCGTGAGCATTCCAAGACTCTAGCCACCCGCTTGCAAATGTTTTTGCGGACATTACATCCATCGCACACTCCTTTGAAAAATTAAACAATCAGTGTGATGTCAAAACCAGCGCGACAAGCGCATCACGATTTCAATTGCGTTAATTCCCTCCCCTAAAATTGCAGCATTCCTACCTAGGGCTTGCGCCCGCCTGACATGACCACAGAACAAGCCCCAAAAACTGACGCCCCTTTCATGCGCGTCATCAAAACCTATGTGCTGCGCGCTGGGCGCATGGGCCCTGGGCAGACGCGTGCGTTCGAGCAATTTGGACCTCAGTTTTTGCTCCCCTACACGTCCGAGCGGTTCGATGCAGCCGCCGCTTTTGGCCGCACAGCACCTTTGATTTTGGAAATTGGTTTTGGCATGGGTGACGCAACGGCCAAGATTGCGCAGACCCGCCCCAATGACAACTTTTTGTGCTGCGAGGTCCATGCCCCGGGCGTAGGGGCGCTGCTCAAGCGCTGCGGTGAAGAGCACATTGGCAACATCCGCATCGTGCAGCACGACGCGGTCGAGGTGATGGACCACATGCTGGGCGAAAACAGCTTGGACGGTGTGCACATTTTTTTCCCCGACCCATGGCACAAAAGCCGTCACCACAAACGCCGCTTGATTCAAAGCCCATTTGTGAACCGCTTGGCGCGACACATCAAACCAGGTGGTTATTTGCATTTGGCCACCGACTGGGAACCTTATGCCGAGCAAATGCTGCACGTCGTGTCCGCAGAGCCTTTGCTGAAAAACACCGCCACCGACGCCAGCGGCTTTGCCGAAAAACCCGCCTACCGCCCACTCACCAAGTTTGAAAACCGTGGCTTGAAACTCGGGCATGGGGTGTGGGACTTGGTGTTTCGAAAAATCTAAACACCACCCAGCGGGCGTGTGATGGCACGAGCACATCAACACCCAGCCCTGCCCACTCGCGATGGTGTAAGCGCGAGTTGTGTGGCCCTCACGCCTGGGCCTTGGCACAGCTTGCTCGATTTTCTGGCCACCCGTTTTCCACGTATCCGCCGTGACCAATGGGCAGAGCGTTTTGCACAAGGCCTGATCTTCAACGCCCAAGGCCAGCCCGTAGAGGCCGATGCGCCCTGCCCACCCCACACCCGGCTGTACTACTACCGCAGCGTGCCTCAAGAGCCTGCATTGCCGTTTGAAGCACAAGTGCTGTTTCAAGACGCGCATCTGGTGGTGGCCGACAAACCGCATTTCATGCCGGTCACCCCGAGTGGCCGCTATGTGCAGCAAAGCTTGTTGGTGCAACTCAAGCAGCGCCTGGGTTTAGACACACTGACTCCTGTGCATCGGATTGATCGCGAAACCGCAGGTCTGGTGCTCTTCTCGGTGCAAGCCCATCAACGCAATGCGTACCAAGCGCTGTTTCGCGAGCGTCAGGTGCACAAGGTCTACGAAGCAGTGGCAGCTTTTGATCCTGGCCTGAGTTTTCCACGCACGCGTCAGAGTCGTTTAGAAAGCGACACCCAGTTTTTCCGCTCGCGCGAAGTGGCAGGCCCACCCAACAGCGAAACCCATCTGTCGGTGCTGTACACCGAAGGCCAGCACGCGCTGTATCGCCTAGAGCCCGTCACGGGGCAACGTCACCAATTGCGCGTTCACATGAACGCGCTGGGCTTGCCGATAGAGGGCGACCAGTTTTATCCCACCGTGTTACGCGGGCCCGATGAAGCCGAGGATTTTTCAACACCTCTGCAACTGCTGGCCAAGCAGATGGCGTTCACCGACCCGATCACGGGCGAGGCGCGTGTGTTTCACAGCGCACAGCGCTTGCGCCTCGCGCTGTGAACACACCCTCTGCTGCACGCAGCAAGGCCTGTGGCATCACGCCTTGATTTCGCGTGCTGTGATTTGGTACTTGAAGCTGTCTGGCGCGTAAGAGTCCAAACGCCCGTCGGCTGTTTCTGCCACCGGGTACATCAAGAAGCCCAAGCGCGCTTCTTGGCTGCCGGGCAACACCACATCGTGTGCGGTGTTCCAGCCCATCCAGTTGCCTTCCCAGCCGCCAAACAAACGGCTGTAGACGGGTTGCACCACGGCATTATCGGTGCGCTTGATCCATTCGGGGGTTTCCAGGCGCATGACTTTGGCCACATCGGCGGGGTCCATCGCCACCCAACCATGGGCTTGCAAGTACACCTCGGCACGGCAGTGTTGCGCGCCTTTCAAGCTGGCGGGGTTGCCCGACAATTCTTTGTAGCCAAAGGCCGAGGGCACCAAACGGATGCCATACACATCACGCGCGGGCACACCGACTGAGCGGCAGAGACCCACAAACAAAGCGTTGATGTCGGCGCACTTGCCGCCCAAGTTACCCGTCTCCAGCATGGTTTTGATATCGCCTTCGCCACAGCCGCGCACCTTGGGTTCGCGCCATGCATTGGCCACCACCCAGTTGTAAATGGCGCGGGCTTTTTGCGCATCGGTCTTGGCACCTTGGGTAGCTTTGAGCGCGGTGCTGCGCACAATGCCATCGGTCGGCAGCAAGTGCGTGGCACGGGTGTAGTGGTGCAAGGTGCCCGCATCTTCTGGGGTGAAGGTGTGTGTGCCAGGTTGGGTGATGTCCACAAAGCGGTTTTGGGTTTGCACGCGACTGGTCACTTCCACATACGGTGTCACACCGGCTGCGAATTCGGTGTAGAGCATGCGCGCGCCTTCTCTGCCATCGCTGGTCATGCGTGCATTGCCGTTCGATTGAAAGCTGCTCTCCAGCGAACGCTGCCAGTCCGAATTGATGCTGGGCACGGGCAACCACACGCGCGCAGCGCCTTTGGCATCGACCAGGTCCACCCGGGTGGTGACTTCAAACGTGCGCCATGCGCCAGCTTGTGGCTCGAAACGACGAGCAGCGGGAAAGGTTTGGAGTGAGGTTTGGGCCAGCGCAAAGCTGGGCACACCGGCAAGGGCGCCCACAGCTGCGGCCCCCTTGAGAAGGGAACGACGCACGAGAGTCATGAAAGAGAGCTCCGAATAAAGATGGAGACCTGTCGGCACATAAGAGGCGCACCACGCCACTGCAGATCGCAGCGGCTACGCCAATGCCCCGAAGGCAGGTCACCCCGCACAAGACGCGTCGGGGTGCGCCGATTATCGCTTGAGGTGCTTGGCCGCTGTAGCAGGCATGGAGGCAGATGTGGGCACGGTCGCTGCCACGCCGTTATCGCGACGCAGATCGATCAGCCATTGGTTGGCTTGCGGGCCGCTCCAATCCACATCGCCCATCACGCGCCAGCGGGCTTGGCTGTTGGGTGCAATCAGCACCGTGGTGGGGTAGACGGTGACGCCCCAGCGCTTGGCCAGCTCACCTTGCGGATCTGAAATGACCGGGAAGGTCATGCCCGTGGTTTGCACATAGCGCGCAGCGCGGGCTGACGACTCCCGCACATTAATGGTGAGCACCACGGTTTGGTTGTCACTGATCTCGTGCAGGGTTTGCAGTGTGGGCAATTCTTCTTTGCACGGTGCGCACCAGGTGGCCCAAAAGTTGAGCACCACCACTTTGCCAGCCAATTCAGTCGCACCCCAGGTTTTGCCCTGTAAATCAGGTGCGTCGATCTTGGGCGTGGCTGTGTTGGTGGGCCACCGTGCTTTGTCAAACTGTGCCCAGGCACTGGAAGCCAAAAAACTTGAAGCAACCCAAGCAAAGCACAACCCAACAAAAAGGCCCAACACCTGTTGGGCCTTCTGTGTTGGCACGACGCCTTGGCTTGCGTAAAGACGTGTGCGCAAGTGCATTACACGCGCTCAGTCACCCAAGCTTGCACGCTGGCCAAGGCCTTGGGCAAGGCAGCGGCATCGGTGCCACCAGCCATCGCCATGTCTGGCTTGCCGCCGCCTTTGCCGCCGACTTGCTGCGCCACAAAGTTAGCCATCTCGCCTGCTTTGACTTTGCCAGTGTTGTCCGCGGTCACGCCTGCGGCGATATTGACCTTCTCGCCATCTACCGCCGCCAACACGATGATGGCCGACTTCATCTTGTCTTTGAGCTTGTCCATGGTGTCGCGCAAGGTTTTGGCGTCAGCACCGTCGAGCTTGGCCACCAAGAGCTTGGTGCCTTTGACGTCCAGGGCTTGGGTCATCAACTCGTCGCTTTGGGCGGAAGCCACTTTGCCTTTGAGGGCAGACACTTCTTTTTCGAGCGTTTTGATTTGCTCCAGCACTTGGGCCAAACGTGCATTGAGCTCTGTGGGCGGGGCTTTGAGTGCACCAGCGGCTTGAGCAACCGAGTCTTCGAGCGATTGCAAATAAGCCAAGGCATTGGCACCGGTGACGGCTTCAATCCGGCGCACGCCAGCGGCCACGCCACCTTCGGCCACCACTTTGAACAAGCCAATGTCGCCCGTGGCTTTGACGTGCGTACCACCGCACAACTCGCGGCTAGAACCAATGTCGAGCACACGCACGGTCTCGCCGTACTTCTCGCCGAACAACATCATGGCGCCGGTTTTTTGGGCTGACTCGATGTCCATCACACGTGCTTGGGCCGCAGCGTTGGCCAGAATTTCGGCGTTGACTTTGGCTTCGATCTCGCGAATTTGCGCATCGGTCACGGGTGCGTTGTGCGCAAAGTCAAAGCGGGTGCGTTCGGCATTCACCAAGCTGCCTTTTTGTTGCACATGGTCGCCCAGCACTTCGCGCAAGGCTTTGTGCATCAAGTGGGTGGCCGAGTGGTTGCGCACGGTGGCAGCGCGCACCTCTGTGTTGACTTGCGCATCCACGTGGTCTCCCACAGCCAAGGTGCCTTGGGTCAAAGTGCCGTGGTGGCCGTACACATCGGCTTTGATCTTCAAGGTGTCTTCCACCGCAAAGCTGGCCGAGCCGCTGACCAGCACACCAGAGTCGCCCACTTGGCCGCCACTCTCGGCGTAAAACGGTGTCGTGTCCAACACCACCACACCGGTTTGGCCGTGCTTGAGTTCGGCCACCGAATTGCCATCCAAGTACACCGCCACCACTTTGGCTTTTGTCTGGAGGTCGTCGTAGCCCACAAACGCATTGCCTGCGCCTGTGTACTCCAAAGCCTTGTCCATCTTGAATTTGCCTGCGGCGCGGGCTTGGCTCTTTTGTTTTTCCATCGCAGCGGCAAAGCCCGCTTCGTCCACGCTCAAACCACGCTCGCGGCACACGTCGGCCGACAAGTCGAGTGGGAAGCCGTAGGTGTCGTGCAGCTTGAAAGCCACTTCCCCGGGTAGAACTTTCACGCCACCGTCCAAAGCCGCATCCAAAATTTGCATGCCCACTTCGAGGGTTTCAAAGAAGCGTTCTTCTTCAGCCTTCAACACCGAGGCAATGCGCTCGGCTTGAGATGACATATTGGGATAGGCGGCCCCCATCAGCTTGACCAAATCCGGCACGAGTTTGTGGAAGAACGGTTTTTTCTGGCCCAACAAATACCCATGACGAATGGCGCGGCGGATGATGCGGCGCTGCACATAGCCACGGCCTTCGTTGCTGGGCACCACGCCGTCGCTCACCAAAAACGAGGTGGCACGGATGTGGTCGGCAATCACGCGCAAGCTCTTGTGGCCCAAGTCTTTGCAGCCGGTTTCACGGGCGGCGGCTTTGATGAGGGCATCAAAGATGTCGATTTCGTAGTTGCTATGCACGTGCTGCAAGATGGCCGCCAAGCGCTCCAGGCCCATGCCGGTGTCCACGCAAGGCGCGGGCAAGCGGGTGACGCTGCCGTCTTCGGCCATGTTGAACTGCATGAACACGTTGTTCCAAATTTCGATGAAACGGTCGCCATCTTCGTCGGGGCTGCCCGGAGGGCCGCCTGGGATGTGGTCGCCGTGGTCGTAGAAGATTTCTGAGCAAGGACCACAGGGACCGGTGTCAGCCATCATCCAAAAGTTGTCACTCTTGTAGCGGCCACCCTTGTTGTCGCCAATACGAATCACGCGCTCGGGCGGCAGGCCAATTTCCTTGGTCCAAATGTCGTAGGCCTCGTCGTCTTCTTGGTAGACGGTGGCGAGCAAACGCTCTTTGGGCAGCTTGTAAACCTCGGTCAACAACTCCCAGGCCCACTTGAGCGATTCACGCTTGAAGTAGTCGCCAAACGACCAGTTCCCCAGCATTTCAAAGAAGGTGTGGTGGCGGGCGGTGTAGCCCACGTTCTCCAAGTCGTTGTGTTTGCCACCGGCGCGCAAACAAGCCTGCACAGAGGCGGCGCGCACATAAGAGCGCTTGTCGGAGCCCAAAAACACATCTTTGAACTGGACCATGCCCGAGTTGGTGAACATCAAGGTGGGGTCATTGCCCGGGACCAGTGGACTGGAGGCCACCACGGTGTGGCCTTTGGACTCAAAAAAGTCCAAGAATGTTTTACGAATGTCAGCGACGGTGAATTGGGGTGTAGTCATCCTTAAATTATAAGTTTCGTGTCACCCCAAGCTCATTCAAGCGCGGCGTGCCGGCGTTATGCTCGGCGGATTGATTTGGAGACCCACATGGACATGAAGACCGCCCCCCTCTCATTGCTCAACGACCCCAGCTTGCTCAAGACCGATGCCTTGATCAACGGCCAATGGGTCAAGGGCAGCAGCCGCTTTGATGTGCATGACCCCGCCACCGGCCACAAACTGGTCGATGTAGCCAACCTCGGTCCGAAAGACGCCGAAGCCGCCATTGCCGCAGCCAATGCAGCCTGGCCCGCCTGGCGCAACAAAACCGGCAAGGAACGCAGCATGGTGTTGCGCAAGTGGTTTGACCTGTTGATGGCCCACCAAGAAGACCTGGGCCGCCTCATGACCGCCGAACAAGGCAAGCCTTTTGCAGAAGCCAAAGGCGAAGTGGCCTACGGCGCCAGCTTTGTCGAGTGGTTTGCCGAAGAAGCCAAACGCGTCAATGGCGAAACCCTGCCTCAGTTCGACAACAACCGCCGCTTGATGGTGATCAAGCAGCCCATTGGCGTGTGCGCCGCCATCACGCCTTGGAACTTTCCATTGGCCATGATCACCCGCAAGGTCGCGCCCGCCCTAGCGGCGGGCTGCCCGGTGGTCATCAAACCCGCCGAGCTCACCCCCCTCACCGCCTTGGCTGCGGCTGAGCTGGCCATCCGTGCTGGCATTCCTGCTGGCGTGCTCAACATCCTCACGGCCGACAGCGACAACAGCATTGCGATTGGCAAAGTCATTTGCGCCAGCGACACCGTGCGCCACATCAGCTTCACAGGCTCCACCGAAGTGGGCCGCATCTTGATGGCGCAATCGGCGCCCAGCATCAAAAAGTTGTCATTGGAGTTGGGCGGCAATGCGCCCTTCATCGTGTTTGACGACGCCGACATCGACAGCGCCGTGGAAGGCGCCATGGCCAGCAAATACCGCAACGCGGGTCAAACCTGCGTGTGTGCCAACCGCATCTATGTGCAAGACGCGGTGTACGACGAGTTTGTGCAAAAGTTTGCGGCCAAAGTCAAAGCCCTCAAAGTGGGCAATGGCTTTGACGATGGCGTGGTGCAAGGCCCACTGATCGAAAACGCAGCCGTCGAAAAAGTCGAGCGCCACGTGCAAGACGCCATCGCCAAAGGCGGCAAAGTGCTGGCCGGCGGTCACAAGCTGAGCGGTCAGTTCTTTGAACCCACGGTGATTGCCGAAGCCCGCGCCGACATGCTGTGCGCCCGCGAAGAAACCTTTGGCCCTTTCGCCCCTGTGTTCCGTTTCAAACACGACCAAGAAGCCATCGACGCAGCCAACAACACCGAGTTCGGCCTGGCCAGCTATTTCTACAGCCGCGACATTGGCCGCATTTACCGCGTCAGCGAAGCGCTGGAATACGGCATGGTGGGCATCAATGTGGGCATCATCGCCACCGAGCACGTGCCGTTTGGCGGAGTCAAGCAATCCGGCCTGGGCCGCGAGGGCTCACACCACGGCATGGAGGAATACCTGGAAATGAAATATTTGTGCCTTGGTGATATTCACAAATAAATTAACAAAAATGCAATAATTGGTATGTATACGTGGTTTTACACATCCAAAAATGGTTGCGCTGTATACAATCTTGAAACTTTCTCTTCTGTTTTGAACCTCATCGCTAGGCCATGAAAACCAAACAAATTTACATGCGTTTTCTCAATCTCCTCCATGCCTTGGAGGGAGGGGAACACGCGCCGTCCATGGATTTGGACGCCAAAAAACTGCTGGAATTCATCGCCATGCGCCATGAACAGCAAAAACCACTGACAGTGACCGATGCCATGGCATTGGCCACCATTGCCTCGCCTGCCACCATCCACCGCAAGTTGGACCAGTTGCGCGAGCTCGGCATGATCGACACCGTGTTCGAAGGCAAAAACCGCCGCACCAAGTACTTGGTGCCGACGCAAGCGGCGCATGACTACTTCGAACACATCGGTCAAGCCATGCAAGAAGCAATGGCACAAGCCCACTAAAATAGAAAGACACCTGCGGGTGTCGTTCAATGGTAGGACTCTTGCTTCCCAAGCAAATAACGTGGGTTCGATTCCCATCACCCGCTCCAAACAAAAAAGCCGCTCTCACGAGCGGCTTTTTCTTGAGCGTCTCACGCTAAATTAAATCAAGGTCACACCCGTCTTGCTTTGCAAGAACTCACGGGTCACACCGGGTGCCAGCTCGATCACTTTGAGGCCTTCAGGCACCACGTCCATCACCGCAAGGTCGGTGATGATGCGGTCCACCACGCCCACGCCGGTCAAAGGCAAGGTGCAGTCTTTCAAGATTTTCAAATCTTCGGTGCCGTCTTTTTTCTTGGCCACGTGCTCCATCAAAATGATCACGCGCTTGACGCCAGCCACCAAGTCCATCGCGCCGCCCATGCCTTTGATCATCTTGCCGGGGATCATCCAGTTGGCCAAATCGCCCTTCTCGCTCACCTGCATCGCACCAAGGATGGACAAGTTGATCTTGCCGCCACGAATCATGGCGAACGATTGGTCGCTGCCAAAAATCGCCGAGCCTTTGATGGTGGTCACGGTTTGCTTGCCTGCGTTGATGAGGTCGGCATCGACTTCATCTTCGTAGGGGAACGGGCCAATGCCCAGCATGCCGTTTTCGCTTTGCAGCCAAACTTCCACATGGTCAGGCACGTGGTTAGCGACCAAGGTGGGAATGCCGATGCCTAAGTTCACATAAAAACCGTCTTGCAGTTCGCTTGCCGCACGTGCGGCCATTTCGTCTTGAGTCCAAGCCATGTCTATTCCTTATTTGCGGTCACGGGTGGTGCGCTTTTCGATGCGCTTCTCGGGCGTGGGGTTGTGCACGATGCGGTGCACGTAAATGCCTGGCAAGTGAATGTCGTCCGGGGCCAATTCACCGGTAGCCACAATGCGCTCGACTTCGACCACGCAAATCTTGCCAGCGGTGGCCGCTGCGGGGTTGAAGTTGCGTGCGGTCATGTTGAAGCGCAAATTGCCTGAACGGTCTGCCACATCGGCTTTGATGAGCGAAATTTCAGGCACCAGCGAGCGTTCCATCACATAGGTTTCGCCATCGAACTCGCGTGTTTCTTTGCCTTCAGCCACCAAGGTGCCCACACCGGTTTTGGTGAAGAAGGCGGGAATGCCCGCACCACCGGCGCGCAGCTTTTCAGCCAGTGTGCCTTGGGGGGTGAATTCCAACTCCAACTCACCCGAGAGGTATTGGCGCTCGAACTCTTTGTTCTCGCCCACATAGCTGGAAATCATTTTTTTGATTTGGCGGGTTTCGAGCAACTTGCCCAAACCAAAGCCGTCCACACCAGCGTTGTTAGAGATCACGGTCAAGTCCTTCACACCGCTGTCGCGCAAGGCGTCAATCAGGGCTTCAGGAATGCCGCACAAGCCAAAACCACCCACCGCCATCAACTGGCCGTCGGCCACGATGTCTTGCAGTGCTTCAGCAGCAGAAGGAAAAACTTTGTTCAAGGGATGCTCCAGTAAGAATGCAACAGAGTAGCGATACGATACTACGTAAGCAACTACGTAGTTTTTCGTAAGCACAGACCCCTGCCCCAACACGCCCCAAAGCCCTATGAGCATCGACTACCGCCAAGCCTTTGACCTCGCCCCGGTGGGCCTGGTGCTGTCACGCAACCGCACCATGGTGGACTGCAACCAACACGTGTGCGACATGTTTGGGGCGACACGCGAGCAGCTGATTGGCCAGTCTTTTCAGGTGCTCTACCCCAGCGCTGATGAATACGAGCGCACAGGCGCACGGATTGAACTCAGTTTGAACGCCAAAGGCCTCTACGCCGACGACCGGGTGATGAAGCGCATCGATGGCCGCCTCAAAGGCGAGCCGTTTTGGTGCCACGTGACAGGCCGCGCCTTGAACCGCGCTGCTCCGCATGAGGCCGGTATTTGGAGCTTTGAGGACCTGAGCGCCACACGCCCCGTGCGCACCGAGCTCACCGCGCGCGAACGCGAGGTCGCCGCATTTTTGATCGATGGCATGACCTCCAAAGAAATTGGCAAAGTGCTGGGCATCAGCCATCGCACCGTCGAGATTTACCGCGCCAAACTGATGCGCAAATACAAAGCCTCCACCACGGCCGACTTGGTGCACAAGCTGGTGGTGGGTTAACCCTTTGAAATGACACATCAGGGATTGCCCTAGCTAAATGTCCTATTGACAGGTCATTAGAACTGATACACCATGACCATCCATGAATTCAGTCATGCCCTTGCCCAAGTACCACCAGATTTATCTGGTGCTGCGCGAGCAATTGCACGAAGGCAAATTTGCACAAGGCTTGCCGGGTGAATTGGCGCTGATGCAGCAGTTTTCAGTCGCCCGTGTCACGGTTCGTCGCGCCCTGTCTCAACTGGCGCAAGAGGGCTTGATCAGTCGCGAACCCGGCCGTGGCACACGTTCGCTGTTGCAACGTACCGCGCATGCCAGTGAAGCACCGCCTCATAAATCGCAACAAGCCCAATTAACCGGCTTGCTGGAAAACTTGGTCAGCATGGGGCTGCGCACCTCGGTCAAGGTGCTGTCGGTACAACGCCTCGCGTCGCCCCATGAGGTGGCCATGGCCTTGCAACTGGAGGATGGCGAATGGGTGCAAAAGGCCGAACGCGTGCGCTACACCAAAGAAGGCCCCCTCTCCCACATCACCACCTGGGTGCCTGAACGGATTGCGCGTGGCTTTGGCCGCAAAGAGTTGGCACAAAAACCGATTCTGATGTTGCTCGAAGAATCAGGCGTCAAAGTGGGTCGTGCCCAACAAAGCATTTCAGCGAAATTGGCCGACGCCCAAATGGCGCGCCATTTGGATGTGGCGGTGGGCTCGGCCTTGCTGGCGGTTCACCGCCTGATTTATGACGCCGACGACAAGCCCATTCAATGGCTGCACGGCTTGTATCGCCCAGACCGCTATGAGTACCAAATGCAGTTGTCGCGCGTTGGCAGCATTGATGCCAAGGTGTGGGTCAGCAAAGAGTTATCGGCCAACTTTCATTAATTTTTCAAAGGAGCACATCATGACTTCACGTCGTCAGTTTATGGGGCAGTCGGCAGCCGCAGCTTCGGCTTTGGCATTTCCATTGGTAGGCGGCGCGCAGCCGAAAACCGTCAAAGTGGGTGTGCTGCACCCCGTGACAGGCGCGCTCGCCTATTCGGGCCAACAATGCCGTGAAGGCGTGATGATGGCCATTGAGGACATCAACAAAGCGGGCGGCATCAAGTCGCTGGGCGGCGCCAAGATTGAAGCGCTGCTGGGAGACGCGCAGTCCACCCCACAGGCCGGTGCTGCTGAAGTTGAAAAAATGAACGAAGCAGGTGTGAGCGCCATCGTCGGTGCGTTTGCCTCGGCCATCTGTTTGGCCACCACCCAAGCCGCGGCCAAATACAACTTGCCCCACGTGGTCGATGTGGGTGTGGCGGACCAAATTGTGGAACGTGGTTTGAAGAACACCTTCCGCTTTGGCCCTGGCTACAAGAAATGCGCCGAAGTCGCGGTGGCCAATTTGCACGTGCTCAACACCGCCGCAGGCAAGCCTGCACGCACCGTGATGATCATCCACGAAGAGTCCTTGTTTGGCACCGGCACAGCCAACTTGTTGGCGCGTGAATTGCCTGGCTACGGCTATGACGTCAAAGAAATCGTCAAACACGCCAACCCCACGCGCGACTTCAACAACATCGTGTTGCGCATGAAGCAAGTCAACCCTGACATCGTGATTCCCGCCAACTACTACAACGAGTACGCCTTGTTGGTGCGCACCATGCAACAACAAAAAGTCGTGCCCAAAGCCATTTACTCGGTGTTGGGTGGTGCGGCGTCCAGCTATAAATTTGTCAAAGAATTTCCAGAGGCCGCCAACGGCATCATCGACTGCAACCACTGGTTCAACCCGCGTGACAAGCGCTCGCTGGAACTGAAAAAACGCGTCGAAGCCAAGGGCTTGTTCTTCAGCTACGAAGTGTTCATGGCCTACACCGCCATGCGCTTGTTGGGTGATGCGATTGAACGCGCCAAGTCAACCGACCGCGCCGCCATCATTGACGCGCTGAACAAGAGCACCTTCTCGGATCACATCATGCCCTACGGCACCACCCAGTTCGTGAACGGCCAAAACATGGGCGCCCAGCCTTTGATGACGCAAGTTGTCAAAGGCGACATCAAGGTGATCATTCCTCGCGACTACCGCGAAGTCGAACCCATCTTCCCCTTGAAAGCCTAAGCCTCACGGCAAAGTCACGCCATGTTTGATCTGTCTATTTTGTTTGCCTCGGTGCTCAACGGCATCACCACGGGTGCTGTGTATGCGCTGATTGCGCTGGGGCTGACCCTGATCTATGGCGTGCTGCACATCATCAACTTCGCCCATGGGGCGTCGTTGATGGTGGCTTTGTACGGGGTGTATTTCTTAAAAGAGCAACTCGGCATTGACCCCTACTTGGCTCTGCCCATCATGGTGCCGGCCATGTTTGCCTTGGGCTATGCGTTGCAACGCGGCGTCATCAACCGCGCCAGCCATGGCAAAGACGAAAACATTTTGTTGGTCACTTTGGGACTGTCCATCATTTTGGAAAACTTGGCCTTGCTGTTTTTCAAATCCGACACCCGCAACATTGAAACGGCTTACACACTGACCACCGTCAGCATCGGCCCGGCCATGATCGCCTTGCCCAAACTGGTGTCGTTTGTCGGCGCCTTGGTCGTGTCAGCGGTGTTGTTGGCGGTGATGCGCTACACCGACTTGGGCCGCGCTATCCGCGCGGTGGCCAAAGAAAAACACGGCGCACGTTTGATGGGCATTGATGTGGACCATGTGTACGCCATGTGTTTTGGCATTGGTTTGGCGTGCTTGGGGGCCGCTGCTTGCTTTTTGTTGCCGGCGTATTACGTCAACCCCTTGGTCGGTAGCGGCTTTGTACTGGTGGCCTTCACCATCGTGGTGTTGGGCGGCATGGGCAGTTTTGTCGGTGCCTTGGTGGGTGGCTTGCTGATTGGCGTGGTGGAGTCCATCGGTGGTTTGTACCTGGGCGAGTCGCTCGGGCAGGTCGGCATTTTTGCCATCTTCATTGCGGTGCTGCTGTTCCGTCCACAAGGTTTGTTTGGAGCGCGCGCATGAAAGATCTCCGTGCCATTGCGGTGTTTGTGTTGCTCGTCGGCAGCATTCCTTTTGTCACCGATTCAGGGGTCGTCCTCAACTTCGTGATGATGGCTCTGTACGCGTGCTTGCTCGCACAGGCCTGGAACGTGTTGGGTGGGTTTGGTGGCCAGTTCTCGTTTGGCCATGCGCTGTTTTTTGGCACCGGCGCATATGTGCAAGTCATGGCCCAAGTGCATGCGGGCTGGAACCCATGGCTGACCTTGGTGCTGGCCATGGGAGTCAGTGCACTCGTGGGATTGTTCGTGGGAACGTTGTCATTTCGCTATGGCCTCAAAGGGTCTTACTTTGCGCTCGTGACCCTGGCGTTTGCCGAGGTCTTTCGCATCGCCGCGCTGTCGGTGCCGTTCACAGGCGCTGGCGTGGGCTTGATGCTGCCTTTGCGTGAGTCGGTGGGGAATATGCAATTCGCCTCGCGTGCTGGCTATGTCTGGTTGATCTTGGGCTTGGTGACGCTGGCCTTGTGCGTCACCGCTTGGTTGCGCCATTCACGCTTTGGGGCTTACCTGCAGGCCGTGCGCGACAACGAGGACGCCGCGCGTGCGATTGGCGTCAACCCCTTCATGGTCAAACTGTGGGCCACCGTGCTGTCAGGTGCCTTGATGGGCGCTGGCGGCGCCTTTTATGTGCAAGTGTTTCAGTACATCGACCCTGGCTTGGCCTTTGGCCCACACACATCGGTGGAGGCCTTGGTGGGCGCCATCGTGGGCGGCATGGGCACGCTGTGGGGCCCGGTGGTGGGCGCCTTGGCCTTGCATGTATTGGCCGATGTGACACGCAATTTGTTTGGTCAATTGCCAGGCATCAACATGGTGGTCTATGGCTGTGTGCTGGTCTTGATCGTGATGTTTTTGCCACGTGGTGTGGGCGGCATTGGGCAGTCCTGGTTCAAACGCGCCAAGCTCAGCGCGTCCAACAAGCAGGAGGAGGCATGAACTTGTTAGACGTCAGCCACGTGTCGCGCGCCTTTGGCGGTTTGCGCGCCGTGCAAGATGTGAGCTTGCAAGTGCCTGCAGGCAGCTTGACAGCCTTGATTGGCCCTAATGGCGCAGGCAAAACCACCTTGTTTGCCTTGATGTCGGGCTTTTTGGTGCCCGACAGCGGTCGCGTCGTTTTCGATGGCGTCGACATCACGGGTAAAGCCCCTCACCTCAATGCGGCGTTGGGGCTCACACGCACATTTCAAATCGTCCAGCCCTTTGCCTCACAAACTGTGCGCGAGAACATTGCGGTCGGTGCGCACCTGCAACATGCCAAGCGCAGCGACGCTTTGCACGCCGCAGAAGCCGTGGCCGAGCGCGTGGGCTTGCACGCACAACTGGACAAGCCCGCCGGAGACCTGACCGTGGCCGGACGCAAACGCCTGGAGCTGGCCCGCGCCTTGGCCACCCAACCCAAGCTCTTGCTGCTCGACGAAGTGTTGGCTGGACTCAATCCCCAAGAAATTCAAGACATGCTGCCCGTGGTGCGTGGCTTGGTCGCCAGCGGTGTGACAGTGCTGATGATTGAACACGTCATGCAAGCCGTGATGAACTTGGCCGACCATGTGTGGGTACTGGCCCAAGGCCAACTCATTGCCCAAGGCGCCCCTCATGAAGTCACGCAAAACCCGCAAGTGATCGAGGCCTATCTGGGTCATGGCACTGCAGCACGGTTGCGCAAAACCCAGCAGGAGGCCGTATGAGTGATTTGCTCACCATCACAGGCCTGCGCGCCGGCTATGGCGCTGTGGAGGTGTTGCGCGGGGTCGATCTGCATCTGGCGCCTGGCGAATTGGTGGCCTTGCTCGGCAGCAATGGTGCTGGCAAAACCACACTCAACTCGGTGGTTTCGGGCCTGGTACCCACCTGGGCAGGACGTGTGGTGTTTGATGGCCAAGACCTCACCGGCGCGCACTACCGACAGTTGGTGCAAGCCGGCTTGATCCAAGTGCCTGAAGGCCGCAAGGTATTTCCCAACCTCAGCGTGTTGGAAAACTTGGAGTTGGGCGCCTTCACCCGCGCCCGTACGCGTCGCGCCACCAATTTGGCACGTGTGTTCGACACCTTCCCGCGTCTGCGTGAACGCCAAACACAACTGGCAGGCACCATGAGCGGGGGTGAGCAGCAAATGCTGGCGATTGGGCGCGGCCTGATGGCAGAACCTCAGTTGCTCATTCTTGACGAACCTTCACTGGGTTTGTCCCCCCTGCTCGTCGAAGAAATGTTCACCCTCATTGCCCAACTGCGTGCCAGCGGTTTGGCCATTTTGTTGGTCGAACAAAACGTGGGTCAGTCGCTGGAGATTGCAGATCGCGCCTATGTGATGGAAAACGGCAGCATCCGTTTTTCCGGCACCTCGGCTGAGCTGTTGGCCAGCGACACCCTGCGCCAAGCCTATTTGGGCGTGTGAGGCACGCTATGTACCGTCTCTGTCTGTGGTGTGTCTCGTGCCTGTTGGCCTTGTTCGTGGCGGGCACCTCTTGGGCGCAAACGCCAAACGCCACAGCCCCCATCCGCATCTTGGTCGGCGCGCCAGCCGGTGGCAGCACCGACACCATGGCACGTGCCGTGGCCTACGCCATGAGCCAGCAACTGGGCCGTGCTGTGGTGGTTGAAAACCGCCCCGGCGCGGGCGGCAATTTGGCCGCTGAAGCGGTGGCGCGCGCCGCCCCCGATGGTCAAACTTTGCTGATGAGTTTCACCAGCCATGCCATCAACGCCTCGCTCTACCCGCGCCTGCCGTTCGATCCCGTCAAAGATTTCACACCATTGACCATGGTCTCCACCTCACCCTCTGTGTTGGTGGCTCACCCCTCCGTACCTGCGAACAACGTGGCCGAGTTGATCACATGGGCCAAAGGCCATCCGGGTCAACTCAACTTTGCCATTGGCGCCTTGGGTTCGTCGCTGCATTTGGCGGGCGAAGCCTTCAAACTCAAAGCCGGTGTTTACATCGTCAACATTCCTTACCGCGGTACCGCGCCTGCCGTGCAAGACGTATTGGCGGGTCAAGTCGAGCTGATGTTTGCGGCGGTCGGCAACGTGCAGCAACACATCCGTGCGGGCAAGCTCAAAGCGTTGGGGGTGACCAGTCTGCATCGCCTGGCCGCTTTGCCCGATGTGCCCCCCCTTGCCGACACCTTGCCCGGTTTTGAATCCAACGCCTGGTTTGGTTTATTCGGCCCTGCCAAGATGTCACCTGAGTTGGTACGCACCTGGAGCGAGGCTGCCCGCTCGGCAGTACACAGCCCAGAGGTGCGCCGCCGCATCGAAGCCGAAGGTGCCACGCCGGTGGGCAACAGCCCGCTCGAGTTTTCTCGCTTTGTGGTGGCCGACATCGCGCGTTGGCGCGAGGTGGTGAAGTTTTCTGGAGCCAAACCCGAATGACCCGCGTTTCTTCTTCCACGCACACACCGCAAACGCTGGCGCAAAAGCTCATCGCCCGTGCAGCAGGCCGTTCGCAGGTG
>CANGIQ010000014.1 GCA_947453965.1 Comamonadaceae bacterium | reverse complement strand
GCGAGCGGCGCAATTTCAATGGCGTTGCGCTCAAACGCTTTTTGCACCCGGTCAAAGCCCATCAAGTCGTACAGTGCGTCGTACAAGGGGCGCAGATACGGATCGACTTTTTGGCCCAAATCACCGGGCAAGAACCCCAGCTTCTCACCGGCTTCGACCGCTGGGCGGGTCAGCACAATGCGTTGCACCGCGCTGCGCTCCAGCGCATCCACCGCACACGCCACGGCCAAATAGGTTTTGCCGGTGCCGGCCGGGCCAATGCCAAAGGTGATGTCGTGGCTGGCAATGTTCTCCAGGTACACGCTTTGATTCGGTGTGCGTGCGCGCAAATCGGTGCGGCGCGTGTTGAGCAGCATGCTGCCGTCTTCGTCCATGGACACATCGCCAGCCAACATGAGTTGCACTTGCTCGGGGGCAATGGCGCGTGCGGCCCGTTCGTACAGGGCTTGCAAAACCTCCAAGGCGCGGGTGGCTTTGGCTTTGTGGCCGTCCACTTTGAACTGCTCGTGGCGGTGTGCAATTTTCACGTCCAAGGCCAGTTCGATGGTGCGCAAGTGCTCATCCATGGGGCCGCACAAATGGGACAGGCGGGTGTTGTTCGGGGGGGAGAAGGTGTGGCGAAGAATCAAGTCGATAATCTCTCAAAAGGTTCCCCAATGATAGGCAAGTTAACTGGCATCCTCAGCGAGAAAAATCCACCCCAAGTTTTGGTGGACTGCAACGGCGTGGGCTACGAAGTCGACGTGCCCATGAGCACGTTTTACAACCTGCCGGCCACGGGCGAGCGGGTGTCTTTGTTCACCCACTTTGTGGTGCGCGAGGACGCACAGATCCTGTATGGCTTTGGCACCCCGTCTGAGCGGGCCACGTTTCGCTTGCTCATCAAAATCTCGGGCGTCGGGCCTCGTACGGCTCTGGGTGTGTTGAGCGGCATGAGTGCCGACGAGCTGGCCCGTGCGGTGTCAGACCAAGAAGCAGGGCGCCTGACCAAAGTGCCGGGCATTGGCAAGAAAACGGCCGAGCGTTTGCTGTTGGAACTCAAAGGCAAATTGGGTGCCGACCTGGGCCCCAATATGTTCAGCACGCCAGACCACCAAAGCGATATCTTGCAAGCCCTGCTGGCGCTGGGCTACAGCGACAAAGAGGCGTCTGCCGCACTCAAGGCCTTGCCCGCCGACGTGGGGGTGAGCGATGGCATCAAGCTGGCGCTGAAATCCTTGGCCAAATAAACCATGAGCATTCAGACCGACAACTTTGGCGACGACTTTGCACCTGCGGCTCCCCGCGTGGTGTCTGCAGCGCCCGTGTCACCCAATGAAGAGGCGATTGAACGGGCTTTGCGCCCCAAGCTGCTGCAAGAGTATGTGGGGCAAATGAAGGTGCGCGAGCAGCTGGAAATCTTCATCGGTGCGGCCAAGAAACGCCAGGAAGCACTCGACCACGTGCTGCTGTTTGGCCCACCCGGTTTGGGCAAGACCACCCTGAGTCACATCATTGCGCAAGAGCTGGGCGTCAACCTGCGATCTACCAGCGGGCCGGTGCTTGAAAAGCCAAAAGACTTGGCAGCGCTCTTGACGGGTTTAGAAAAAAACGATGTGCTGTTCATCGACGAGATTCACCGCTTGTCGCCCGTGGTGGAAGAAATTTTGTACCCCGCGCTAGAGGATTACCAAATCGACATCATGATTGGTGAAGGTCCGGCGGCGCGCAGCATCAAGCTCGATTTGCAGCCGTTCACCTTGGTAGGCGCCACCACCCGCGCAGGCATGTTGACCAACCCCTTGCGCGACCGTTTCGGCATTGTGTCGCGCTTGGAGTTTTACACCGCCGAAGAGTTGCAGCGCATTGTGGTGCGCAGCGCCGGTTTGCTCGACACCCCCATGGACGTGGAAGGCGGATTCGAGATTGCACGCCGTTCACGCGGCACGCCGCGCATTGCCAACCGCTTGCTGCGCCGCGTGCGCGACTACGCCGATGTGAAGGGTACAGGACGCATCACCGAAGACATCGCGAAGAAAGCCTTGGCCATGTTGGATGTGGACCCCCAAGGTTTTGACCTGATGGACCGCAAATTGTTGGAGGCGGTGATTCACCGTTTCGATGGCGGACCGGTGGGCTTGGACAATATCGCCGCCAGCATTGGCGAAGAGCGCGACACGATTGAAGACGTGATTGAGCCGTATTTGATTCAACAAGGCTTTTTGCAACGCACGCCGCGTGGCCGCATGGCCACATTGGCCGCCTATCGCCACTTGGGGGTCACGCCGCCCAAGGCGGTGGATGACGTGTCCGCCGATTAAGCCCGTGTTTTAAGTGGTGGTCTCGTCGCGCGGTGCGTCATGCGCATCGTCAAAGTGCGACACATCGCCCCAACCCACCAGGCTCAAGCCCTGAGGCGTCCACAGCAAACGGTTGATGGCGGCATTGCCCAAATGCCAAGTGCGAGGCGCTTCTACCGATTGATTGGTGGCCAAGCGATACAGCGCATCCATCACCCCACCGTGCGCCACCAGCACGATTTGCTCGCCCAGGTGTTGCGCGGCCAAGGCATTCACGCAGTCTTCGATGCGCGCGCGTAAGACCGTCAATGATTCACCGCCGACGGGCGACCAATGCGGGTCACGCCCACGCCACAGGCGGGTGTCTTCAGGCCAATCGGTTTCGATCTGTTCCCAGGTGTGCCCTTGCAGATGGCCAAAGTGACGCTCGCGCAAGCCTGTGTGCGGAGTGACGGGGCGTGCGGCATAGGCGCGGTTGGCTTGTGCAATGGCTTGTGCGGTGTCAAAGGCGCGGCTGAGGTCGCTGCTGTAAATCGCGGTCACGGGCTCATGCGCGAGGGCTTGGCCCACGCGCTGCGCTTGCCATTGGCCCATGGGGTTGAGGCCAATGTCGAGTTGGCCTTGAATGCGGGTGTCCACGTTCCAGGCGGTTTCGCCGTGACGGATGGCAAGAATTCGAGTGGCTTCCATGGGTTTGAGTTTAGGCGTCAAATTTTTCGTGCAAAATAGCACGATCGTTCTTTTTTAAGAAATTTATGGCCACGCACAAAGCAACTGTCTCGGATCAACGCGCCATGCACAAAGGGCAACAAACCAAAGCCGCTATTGTGGATGCAGCCTTGGGGCTTGCCACCCAAATCGGTTTGGAGGGTTTGAGCATTGGCGCCTTGGCCGAGGTGGCGCGCATGAGCAAGTCGGGCGTGTTTGCGCATTTTGGCTCGCGCGAAGAATTGCAACTCTCGGTGGTGCGCGAGTACCACGAACGCTTTGAAGCCGAGGTGTTCTATCCCGCACTCCAAGCCGACCGGGGCTTGCCTCGTTTGCAACAGTTGTTTGCCAACTGGACCAAACGCACCTCGGCCGAAATTGACTCGGGCTGCCTCTACATCAGTGGTGCTGCCGAGTTCGATGACCGCCCGGGCCCTGTGCGCGATGCCTTGGCCAGTTCGGTCAAAACCTGGCTGGCCGCGGTCTACCGCGCCGTGACGCAAGCCCGCGATGAGGGGCATTTGAATGCCGACATCGACGCCGAGCAAATGGTGTTTGAAATTCACGGCCTGATTTTGGCCTTGCAGTATGAGGCGCGTTTTCTGCGTTCTTCAAAATCCTTGGACCGCACGGCGCGTGGTTTTCAAAACATCTTGCAGCGCTACGGTGCGTCGATCCAGGCGTCGCCTGTGGCTGCGAAACGCGCTGCAACGAAAACTGCCAAAACCAAGACATCTTCCACCTCAACCATCGCTGCCAAACGCAGTGCTGTTCCTGTTCAAAAGTAAGGAGACTTCCATGCCCAGCTACACCCCACCCCTGCGCGACATGCAATTTGTGCTGCACGAAGTGCTGCACGTCACCGACGATTTGAAGCTCATGCCTGCGCACGCCGAGATCGATGCCGACACCATTTCGGCCGTGCTCGAAGAAGGCGGCAAATTCGCTGCTGAGGTGCTGTTTCCACTCAACCAAGTAGGCGACACGCAGGGCTGTACCTTGAACCGCGACACCCACGAGGTCACCACACCCGATGGCTTCAAAGCCGCGTTTGCGCAGTATGTGCAAGGCGGTTGGCCCGCTTTGAGCTGCGACCCGGCCTATGGTGGCCAAGGCCTGCCCTTGGTGGTCAACCAATGTTTTTACGAAATGCTCAACAGCGCCAACCAAGCGTGGACCATGTACCCCGGCCTCACGCATGGCGCCTATGAGGCCTTGCATGCGCACGGCACCGACGCGCAAAAAGCCTTGTACTTGCCCAAGCTCACCAGCGGTGAGTGGACCGGCACCATGTGCTTGACCGAGCCGCATTGCGGCACAGACCTGGGACTGTTGCGTACCAAGGCCGAACCCCAAGCTGACGGCACCTACCGCATCACGGGCAATAAAATTTTCATCAGCGCAGGCGAGCACGACATGGTGAGCAACATCGTGCACCTGGTGTTGGCACGTTTGCCCGATGCGCCTGCAGGCAGCAAAGGCATCAGCCTGTTTGTGGTGCCCAAATTTCATGTGAATGCCGATGGCAGCTTGGGCGAACGCAACGGCATTTACTGCGGTGGCTTGGAGCACAAGATGGGCATCCACGGCAATGCCACCTGCCAAATGGTGCTCGACGGTGCAGTGGGCACGATGGTGGGCCAGCCCAACAAAGGTCTGGCCGCGATGTTTGTGATGATGAATGCGGCCCGCATTGGCGTGGGCATGCAGTCGCTGGGCCTGACCGAGGTGGCGTATCAAAATGCGCTGGCCTATGCCAAAGAACGGATTCAGTCGCGCAGCTTGACGGGTGTGAAAGAGCCGGCCAAGCCCGCGGACAGCATCTTGGTCCATCCCGATGTGCGCAAGATGCTGCTCACTGCCAAAGCCTATGCCGAAGGCGGTCGCGCGCTCAGCTTGTATTGCGCTTTGCTGATTGACCGCGAGTTGAACCACCCCGATGCCGCCGTGCGTGCCGAGTCCGCCGAAATGGTGGCCTTGCTCACGCCGATTGTGAAAGCCTTCATCACCGACAACGCGTGGACGGCCACCTCGTCGTGCATGCAAGTCTTGGGCGGCCATGGCTTTATCCGCGAGTGGGGCATGGAGCAGTATGTGCGCGACGCCCGCATCAATATGATTTACGAAGGCACCAACACCATCCAAAGCTTGGACTTGTTGGGCCGCAAAGTCTTGGGGAACCAAGGGGCTACCCTGAAAAAGTTTGGCAAGCAGATTGCCGATCTGGTCGCTCAGTGCCAGGACAACGAAGAGATGCAAGAGTTCATCAAACCCCTGACCCAGCTCGGCCAGCAGATGACGCAATTCACCGGCGAGATTGGCTACAAAGCCATGCAAAACGCCGACGAGGTGGGCGCGGCAGCAGTCGACTACCTGCGTGTCGCCGGGCATTTGGTGTTGGGCTATTTCTGGGCACGCATGGCTCAGGTGGCCTTGCAAAAAATTGCCGAAGGACAGCGTGAGACCTTCTACCAAGCCAAGCTGCAAACCGCACGGTTTTACTTTGCCAAGCTGTTCCCTGAAACCGCGTCACTCATGGCCACTGCGCGTGCCGGCTCGGCTGTGCTGATGGAGACAGAGGCGGTGTTTGCCTGACGCGTTGCGTGGGGACAATGCTATAAATTCAACCGCTTATGAAAATTCAAAACTTCAAAACACTGTGCTGCCTCGTCCTGCTGGCAGCCAGCACCAGTTACGCCCAAATGACGCCTGTGGGCAACTGGCACACCGTTGACGATGACACGGGCGAAGCCAAAGCCGAGGTGCAAATTGTTGAAAAAGACGGTGTGCTCAGTGGCCGTGTGGTCAAGTCTTTGGGCAAAGATGCGCAGGCCAAGAAAACTTGCGACGCCTGCAAAGACGACCGCAAAGGCCAAGACATCATCGGCATGGAAATCATCCGAGGGGTCAAGCATGAACCCTTGAGTGAATTCTTGTGGGCCGGTGGCGGCAAGATTCTCGACCCCGAGAATGGCAAGGAATACACCGTCAAAATGGTCCCCAAAGAGGGTGGCAAAAAACTTCAGGTGCGTGGCTACATTGGTCCCTTTTACCGCACCCAATACTGGCTACGTCAGCCTTGATCGGAAAACACCATGACAGACATCTTGAACCACATCGACCAGGGCGTGATGACGCTCACCTTCAACCGTGTCGATAAAAAGAACTCCATCACTTCGGCCATGTACGCGGCACTTGCGGATGCGATTGAACAAGCCGAACAAGACGCCAGCGTGCGTGTGGTGGTGATCCAAGGCCATGAATCCATCTTCAGTGCAGGCAATGACATTGCCGACTTCTTGAACAAACCACCTTCTGGGCAAGACTCACCCGTGTTCCGCTTTTTGCGCAACATCGCAGCCTTCCCTAAACCCTTGATTGCAGCCGTGGCCGGGCCCGCGGTGGGCATTGGCACCACGCTCTTGTTCCATTGCGATTTGGTCTATGCCGGCGACAACGCGGCCTTCTCCATGCCGTTTGTGAATTTGGGTTTGTGCCCTGAAGCCGCATCGAGCCTGTTGGTGCCGCAGATGATGGGCTACCACCGCGCCGCCGAAGCGCTGCTGATGGGTGACCCCTTCATGGCCGAGGCCGCGCAAGAGGTGGGCTTGGTCAACCGTGTGGTGCCGCCACTCGAGCTCAATCTGTATGCCCAAACCCAGGCGCGTAAGCTGGCGGCCAAGCCCATCACTTCATTGATCGAAACCAAGCGCTTGATGAAGGCAGGCCAGGCGGCGCAGATCAAGGCGCAAATGGCAGAAGAGGGTGTGTCGTTTGGTCGCATGTTGCGTGAGCCAGCTGCCAAAGAAGCGTTTGGTGCGTTCATGGAAAAGCGCAAACCTGATTTCTCCAAACTCTGAGCGCGTTGCGCATCGAAGAAAGTCCCACAGCATGCCCCAACCTTCCGAGACCCCTGTGGTTCTTGAACCCGAATACCTGGAAGGGTTTCGTGAGATCTATGAAGAAAAAATTGTCTTCAACAAAACCTTGGGGCTAAAGCTTGTCAGCGTCACGCCCGAAGCGGTGGTGGCACGTATCGACATGAAGCCTGAGCTGGTAGGGCACTACGGCTACAACCGCATCCATGGCGGCGTGATCAGCGCGGTGCTGGATGCGATTGGCAGTGCCGCTGTCATGGCGGCCTTGGCGGCCAAGCACATGAACGAGTCGCCTGCACAGCGCTTGCAGCGTTTCACCAAGCTCGGCACCATCGATTTGCGGGTGGATTATTTGCGCCCGGGCATTGGCGAACATTTCACCATCCATGCCCATGCCTTGCGCGTGGGCTCTCGTGTGGGTTCGTCGCGCATGGAGTTTTGTGGGCCCGATGGCACGCTGATGTCCACCGGCGCAGCGGCGTACATCGTTTCTTAAAACTAAGCTTTGGGGATCTGGCGCGGTTTGCCCTGGTCGTCAATCGCCACATAGGTCAGCGTGGCTTCGGTGACCTTCATGTACTCGCCCTGGGTGCTGAAGCGTTCGGCGAACACCTCCACTTTGACGCTGATCGAGGTGTTGCCAATGCGTTGCACGCGTGAGAAAAAACTCAAGATATCGCCCACTTTGACGGGTTGCTTGAAGATGAACTCATTCACTGCCACCGTGGCCATGCGGCCGCGCACATAGCGCGCCGGCAGCACGGCCCCGGCCAAGTCGACCTGGGCCATGACCCAGCCGCCAAAAATATCGCCATTGGCGTTGCAGTCCGCAGGCATGGGGATCACCTTGAGTACCAACTCTTGGTCGGTGGGTAAAGGCACGGCGTGGGGATTGACAGGTGAGGACATAGGCACAATCGAAAGATAACTTCTTGATCATTGTGCAACATGCGTCATCACGCCCATTCTTCTAACCCTCCGCAAGGGGTGGTCACCACCAAACAACGGCCTGACCGCGAAACCCTGCAAAGGCTTTTTCCTTACCTGTGGCAATACAAATGGCGCGTCTTGGCCGCCTTGACCTTCATGGTGGGCGCCAAGGTGGCCAATGTGAGCGTGCCGATTTTGTTGAAAAACTTGATCGACGACATGTCTATCAAACCCGGCGATCCACAGGCGGTGTTGGTGGTGCCGGTGGCCTTGCTGCTGGTGTACGGTCTGTTGCGCTTGTCGGTCTCAGCCTTCACCGAGTTGCGCGAGTTGGTGTTTGCCAAAGCCACCCAAGGCGCAGCGCGGCAGATTGCGTTGGAAACCTTCCAGCATTTGCATGGCTTGAGTCTGCGGTTTCACCTGGAGCGCCAAACCGGCGGCATGACGCGCGACATTGAGCGCGGTGTGCGTGGCATTGAGTCGCTCATTTCCTACTCGCTCTACAGCGTGGTGCCGACTTTGATTGAAGTGGCCTTGGTGCTCGGTATCTTGGCGATCAAGTTTGATGTGTGGTTTGCGGGCATCACCTTGAGTGCGCTGGTGCTCTACATCATCTTCACCATCAGCGTGACCGAGTGGCGCACCCACTTTCGACGCCAAGCCAACGAGTTTGACTCCGCCGCCCACACCAAGGCGGTAGATTCGCTGCTCAACTACGAGACCGTCAAGTACTTCAACAACGAAGCGTTTGAGGCTTCGCGTTATGACAAAAGCTTGGAGGCCTTGCGCCGTGCCCGTCTGAAAGCACAAACCTCGCTGTCCTTGCTCAACACAGGGCAGCAGCTCATCATTGCGGTGGCCTTGGTCGGCATGTTGTGGCGTGCCACGCAAGGCGTGGTCGATGGCCGGATGACCTTGGGCGACTTGGTGATGATCAACGCCTTCATGATCCAGCTCTACATTCCGCTGAATTTTTTGGGTGTGCTGTACCGTGAAATCAAGCAAAGCCTGACGGACTTGGACCGCATGTTTACGTTGCTTGAAAAAGAGCGTGAGGTTGCCGATGCACCGCATGCGCCCACGCTGCAATTGAAGGGTCCACCAACGGTGAAGTTTGAGTCGGTGGTGTTTGCCTACGAGCCATCGCGCCCGATCTTGCATGGCATCAGCTTTGAAATTCCAGCAGGAAAAACCGTGGCCGTGGTAGGCCCTTCGGGCTCGGGCAAATCGACCTTGGCGCGTTTGCTGTTTCGCTTTTATGACGTGGGAAGCGGCGCCATCACCTTGGATGGGCAAGACATTCGCCAGGTCACGCAAAGCAGTGTGCGTCGTGCCATGGGCATCGTGCCGCAAGACACGGTGCTGTTCAACGACACGGTGCGCTACAACATCGCCTATGGCTGCACCGACGCGAGTGAGGCCGAGGTCGAGCAAGCCGCCCGTGCGGCGCACATCCATGACTTCATTGCCGCCACCCCCAAGGGCTATGACACCATGGTGGGCGAGCGTGGCTTGAAGCTCTCAGGCGGCGAGAAACAACGCGTGGCGATTGCGCGCACCTTGTTGAAGAACCCGCCGATGGTGATTTTTGATGAGGCCACCTCGGCGCTGGACAGCGCCAATGAGCGTGCCATTCAGGCCGAGTTGCAAAGTACGGCGCAGAATAAAACCACTTTGGTGATCGCGCACCGCTTGTCAACGGTGGTGGAGGCGCATGAGATTTTGGTGATGGAGTTGGGCCGTATTGTTGAACGGGGTACCCATGCCGCGTTGCTGGCGCAAGGTGGTGTGTATGCGCGCATGTGGGCCTTGCAGCAACAGGCGGACTGAGATGCTTGTTCACAACATCAGGGGCTTGACAACCCAACCCCAGTCAAGTGTTAGGTCTTTCAACGGCTTCATGGGCCGTTCATAGAGAGACGGCACAATGAGCACCAACGCCCGTTCATAAGTTTCACAAGGGCTGCCTGCTCGGCGGCCCTTTTTGGTGTTTGCAAAAGGTTTTTCCATGTTCCCCTCGCGTTTTCACAAGCTGGTTCTTTGTTCTGTTGCGCTGGCCAGTTTGGCCGCATGCAGCCCCTCCCCAGACAACAAACCGCCTGCTGGTGCGGGTGGGCCACCGCCGGCCGAAGTGAATGTGATGACGGTCAAGGCCGCCAGTGTGGACTTGACCACCGATTTGCCTGGGCGTTTGCAAGCTGTGCGCACGGCACAGGTGCGTGCACGGGTAGAAGGCATGGTGGACAAGATTTTGTTCAAAGAAGGTGCAGACATTACAGCTGGCGCACCGCTGTTTCAGATCGATCCCCGCGCCTACCGCGCAGCGCTGGATGCGGCCCGCGCTGACGCACAAGCCGCTGACCAGGTGCTGCAACGCAGCCAAGCCTTGCTGAGCGCGCGCGGTGTGAGCCAACAAGAGTACGAAGCGGCCCAGACCCGAGCCAAGCAAGCGCAGGCCGCTTTGGCCAAAGCCACCATCGATTACGAAAACGCCATGACCACAGCGCCCATCAGCGGCCGCGTGGGGCATGCCTTGGTGACTGAAGGCACTTTGGTGGGGCGCGGGGACGCGACCCCGCTGGTGACCATCGATCAGATGGACCCGATTTATGTGAACTTCAACCAAAGCGAAAGCGAGCTGTTTGGTTTGCGCCAGTCGATCAAGCAAGGCCGGGCGAAAGTCGGCGCGAGCCTGAACGTGCAGTTGCTCTTGCCCGATGGATCGGTGTATGCCCAAAGCGGCAAGCTGCGACTGTCTGAGCAAACCGTGGATGTGAACACCGGCAATGTGTTTTTGCGCGCCGAGTTCCCCAATCCCCAGCGCGAACTCTTGCCCGGCAGCTTTGTGCGGGTGCGTATTTCGCAAGCGCGGATGGACCAAGCCATCGCCGTGCCACAACGCGCGGTGCAAATGAATTCCAACGGTGCCTATGTGTTGTCGCTCACGCCTGATAACAAGGTGGTTCCCACACCGATTCAAATCGGCCCCATGAGTGGGGACCTATGGGTGGTGACTGGTGGTTTGAGCGAAGGCACCCGCATCGTGGTCGATGGGGTACAAAAAGCCAAGCCTGGGGCGACCGTCAAACCGGTTGACCCTGCCAGTCCTGCCGCTTCGGCGGCTTCTGCGTCGATGCTTGCCTCCTCCGCTGCGGCGCCCGCATCGGCTACTTCGCAACAGGGGCGTTAAGCCATGTTCGCCAAGTTTTTCATTGACCGTCCCGTGTTTGCGTGGGTGATTGCGATTGCGATTGTGATGGCTGGGGTCTTGTCTTTACGCAAGATGCCCGTGTCCCAATACCCGCAGGTGGCCCAACCCTCGATTGCGTTCAACATCACCTATCCAGGCGCATCGGCCGAGGTGGTGGAGCAAACGGTCACGGCGCTGATCGAACAAGAGATGAACGGCATCGAGCATTTGCTCTACATGGAGTCCTCCTCTGAGCTGGGCACGGGCACGCTGACCCTCACCTTTGAGGCCGGCACCAATGTGGACATCGCGTCGGTCGAAGCCCAAAACCGCTACAAACGCGTAGAGGCGCGCTTGCCTGACGATGTACGCCGTTTGGGCGTTCCTGTGACCAAGCCGCAGCGCAACTACTTGTTGTTCACGGTGCTGACATCGCCCGACAAAAGCAAAGACGCAGTGGCCTTGGGCAGCTACGCCGCAGCCAATGTGCTGGATCAAATTCGTCGCGTGCGCGGCGTCGGTGAGGCCACCTTGTTTGGCACCGAGTACTCCATGCGCATTTGGCTCAACCCGGCCAAGCTCCATGCCTACGGCATTGCCCCCAGCGATGTGGCGGCGGCTGTGCGATCGCAAAACGTACAGCTGGCCACGGGTGAGATGGGACAAAACCCAGCGCCCGAAGGGCAGCAACTCAATGCCGTGGTGGTGGTGCGCAGCCGTCTGAATCGACCCGAAGAGTTCGGTGAAATTCTGGTCAAAACCCAGCCTGATGGTGCGGCTGTGCGTTTGAAAGACGTGGCGCGCATTGAGCTGGGCGCTCAGAGTTACGACATCATGGCGCGCACCGATGGCGCTCCTTCTGCGGCCATTGCCGTGCGTGTAGCGCCGGATGGCAATGCCTTGGAGGTGGCGCAAGCCGTCAAGCAACGCATGGAAGAGTTGGCACGTTATTTCCCGGAAGGTGTGGGTTGGGAAGTGCCTTATGACACGTCCAGGTTTGTTGAAATCTCCATCTCCGAAGTGGTCCACACCCTGTTTGAAGCCATGGTGCTGGTGTTTTTGGTGATGTGGTTGTTTTTGGGTAATTTGCGTGCCACGCTGATTCCTGCAGTGGTGGTGCCCGTGGCCTTGTTGGGTACCTTCACCGGTTTGTTTTTGCTGGGCTATTCGGTCAACGTGCTCACCCTGTTTGCGATGGTGCTGGCGATTGGCATCGTGGTGGATGATGCGATTGTGGTGGTCGAGAACGTGGAACGCATCATGAGCCATGAGGGCTTGTCGCCACGTGACGCCACGCGCAAAGCGATGGACCAAATCATTGCCGCCATCATCGGCATCACCCTGGTGTTGTGCGCGGTGTTTGTGCCCATGGCCTTCTTTGGCGGCTCGGTGGGTGTGATTTACCGCCAGTTCTCTGTCACCTTGGTGTTGACCATGCTGCTGTCGGCGTTGATGGCAATCACCCTCACACCGGCCATGTGCGCCACCTTGCTGCAACCGATTGAAAAAGGGCATGCCCCCACGCAAACCGGTTTGCTGGGTTGGTTCAACCGTTACTTCACACGCATCAGCGGGCGCTATGCCGAGCGTGTGGAAACCATCATCAGGCGCCCTATGCGTTGGGTGGCGGTATTCTTGGCCATTTGTGTCGCCACGGGCTGGTTGTTCACCCGTTTGCCCGGCAGCTTTTTGCCGGACGAAGATCAGGGCTATTTCATCAGCATGGTGCAGTTGCCGCCAGGGGCCTCTACCGAGCGTACCCGCGATGTGGTGAGTCAGGCCGAACAATATTTTTTGAAGCAACCTGAAGTCGACCATGTGATTGGCGTGTTGGGCTTTTCCTTCTTTGGCCGCGGTCAAAACGCCGCGCTGGTGTTTGTCAAGCTCAAAGATTGGGATGTACGCAAAACGGCCAACCAATCGGTGCAGGCGGTGATTCAGCGCGCCAACATGTATTTGTTCTCGCTCAAACAAGCCTTTGCGCTGGCGGTCAATGTGCCGCCGATTCCAGAGCTCGGCGCTGTCGGAGGTTTTGATTTCCGATTGCAAGATCGCGCAGGTCTTGGGCGTGAGCGCCTGATGGATGCGCGCAACATGATGTTGGGCATGGCTGCCACGCACCCGGCTTTGGCCGGGGTGCGACCCGAAGGGCAAGAACCTGCGCCGCAAGTTCTGCTCGACATTGACCGTGTCAAGGCGCGTGCTTTGTCGGTGGATTTGGCCAGTTTGAATGACACCCTGCAGGCCACCTTGGGCGTGTCGTATGTGAACGACTTTGTGCGCGATGGCCGCATCTTGCGGGTGCAAATGCAAGCCGACGCCGATTTGCGCAGCAACCCCCAAACCATGCTGCGTTTGCCTGTGCGCAACACGCGGGGCGAGATGGTGACCTTGGGTGAATTTGCCAAGGTCCGTTGGATGGTCGGGTTGCCGCGTGTAGACCGCTACAACGGTTTGCCCTCCGTCAAGCTCTCTGGCTCCGCCGCACCTGGACGCAGCTCGGGTGAAGCCATGGCAGCCATGGAAGAGTTGGCCGCCAAACTGCCGCCTGGCTTTGGCTTCGAGTGGTCGTCCACGTCGTTGGAAGAGCGTGTGTCGGGCAACCAAGCCCCTGCCTTGTTTGCCATTTCGGTGGTGGTGGTGTTCCTGGCCTTAGCGGCTTTGTACGAAAGCTGGTCCATCCCCATGGCGGTGATGTTGGTGGTGCCTCTGGGCGTGTTTGGTGCGGTTTTGGCCGTGCTGTTGCGTGGCTTGCCCAACGATGTGTTTTTCAAGGTTGGCATGATCGCCATCATTGGCTTGGCCTCTAAAAACGCGATTTTGATCATTGAATTTGCGCGCGAGTTAAATGACCGCGGGCGCAGCGTGATCGACGCCACCTTGGAGGCTTGCCGCTTGCGGTTTCGCCCGATTTTGATGACGTCGATCGCGTTCATTCTGGGCGTCATGCCGTTGGCGATTTCGAGCGGCGCAGGCGCTAAGAGTCGACAGGCGATTGGCACAGGGGTGGCTGGCGGTATGTTGGGCGCCACGGTGTTGGCCGTGTTTTTGGTGCCGGTGTTTTTTGTGGTGGTGCGGCGTTACTTCCCGGGCAAGCCCACACATGCTGTGAATCAGGAAGGAGCCCACCATGACTGATCGTTGCCGTTGGACCGCCTGGGCGCTGGCCATCACGTGCGGCTTGACTGCCTGCAGCCTGGCGCCCGCATACAAGCGACCCGAGGTCGATCTCGCGCCGCATTGGGGCGAGCGCACGCAAGCGCTCAGCACAGCGCAACTGCAAGACATTCCCTGGGAGTCGCTCTATACCGATGCGCATTTGCGCGTGCTCATTCGTACCGCCTTAGAACGCAACCATGATGTGCGAATCGCTGTTGCCCGTATGCAGGAAGCGCGCGCCGTGTGGGATGTACAGGCGGCAGACCGCGTGCCCAGTGCCACCGCTTCGGTGGGGCGCACGGCCTCGCTCACACCTGCAGGGGTGATCAACAACCCGGTGGCTACACGCATCAACCGCTACGACGCCAATGTGAACTTGGTCTCGTTTGAGCTTGATTTTTGGGGCCGCGTGGCGGACTTGACCCAGGCGGCCCAATCCAACTACCAGGCCACGGCCGAAGACCAACGCGTGGTGCGCTTGGGCCTGATCAGCGATGTGGTGAATGGGTACTACCTGGTGCAAGACTTGGAATTGCGCAGCCAGTGGGCCAAGCAAACTGCACAAGGACGCCAACAATTGCTGGATTTGACGCTGCGCAAGCAGGCCTTGGGTGCGGCCAGTGAGGTCGATGTGGCCACGGCGCAAACGGCACTGGCCACGGCGCAAAGCGACCAGCTCACCACCGACCGTGCGTTGGCGCAAGCCCGCAACGCTTTGGAGCTGTTGGTGGGGGGGCGTTTGCCTCAAGGGCTGCCTGCTCCAAGTTCGCTGGAGGCACAAAACCTGTCGTTGAGCTGGGGGGCGAATTTGCCCTCCGAGGTGCTGTTGCGTCGCCCCGATGTGCGTGCTGCCGAGCAGCGTCTGATGGCCGCTAACGCCAACATTGGTGTAGCGCGTGCGGCCTTTTTGCCACGGCTTCAATTGACAGGCGCGACCGGTTCGGCCAGCACGAGTTTGAATGGTTTGTTTGATGCGGGTTCGCGCAGCTGGAGTTTCATTCCTACTTTGCAAATGCCTCTGTTTGACTGGGGCCGCACCACGGGTAACTTGGACATTGCCGAGGCGCGCAAAGTCCAGTCGGTGGTCATGTATGAAAAAACTGTGCAGCAGGCCTTTCGTGAAGTTGCCGACTTGCTGGTGGCCCGCGATACCTTGCAACAGCAACTCGCCGCGCAAACTGATGGGGTGCAAGGCCAACAACAACGTTTGCGTGTGATGGAACTGCGTTATGCACAAGGGGCGGCCAATCAGTTCGATTTGCTGGATGTCCAACGTGATGTGTTGAACGCACAGCAGGCGCGTGTGCAGGTGCTGCGTCAGTTGTTAGGCACCACGGCGCAGTTGTATAAGGCTTTGGGGGGTGGGGAAGGCTGAGGCCCTCTTGCTGTTGTGCGTTATTGCTGCTGGGACGAAGCTTGGGTGGCGCACCCCAAACGGCTTACATCGCTGCGCGATGAATGGCGCCTTATTGGTGTGCGCCACCCAAGCTTCTATTGGCGAACGTTGCGAAACCGAATACCTCAACTTGCATCTCACAAGACAAAGAAAAAGGGCCTCTCGCAAACACAAGAGGCCCTTTAGGCTTAACAAGCAAAGAAGCGTTTACTTCACGCCAGCCGCAGCCTTCAATGCAGCAGCCTTGTCAGTACGCTCCCAAGTGAACTCAGGCTCTTCACGACCAAAGTGACCATAAGCCGCCGTCTTGCTGTAGATGGGACGCAGCAAGTCGAGCATTTGAATGATGCCTTTGGGGCGCAAGTCAAAGTGCTCGGCCACCAGTGCTGACAATTTGTCGTCAGAGATCACGCCAGTACCCGCCGTGTTCACCGTGATGTTCATGGGGCGCGCCACGCCAATCGCGTAAGCCACTTGCACTTGGCATTGCTTGGCCAAGCCAGCGGCCACGATGTTTTTCGCCACATAGCGGGCGGCGTAAGCGGCAGAGCGGTCCACTTTAGAGGGGTCTTTGCCGGAGAACGCGCCACCACCGTGGGGGCAGGCGCCACCGTAGGTGTCCACAATGATCTTGCGGCCGGTCAAACCGCAATCGCCTTGTGGGCCGCCGATGACGAAACGACCGGTGGGGTTGATCAAATACTTGGTGTCTTGCAACCACTCTTTGGGCAACACGGGTTTGATGATCTCTTCGATGATGGCTTCATTGAAGCTGGCCTTCATCTTGGTGGCCGACTCGCTTTGGTCAGGGCTGTGTTGGGTCGACAACACCACGGTGTCGATGCTGTGGGGCTTGCCGTCCACATAGCGCATGGTTACCTGGCTCTTGGCATCAGGACGCAAGAAAGGCAGGCGGCCGTCTTTGCGCAACTGGGCTTGGCGTTCGACCAAACGGTGGGCGTAATAGATGGGGGCAGGCATCAACTCAGGCGTTTCGCTGCATGCATAGCCAAACATCAGGCCTTGGTCACCGGCGCCGATGTTGAGGTGGTCGTCAGAGGCGTGGTCCACACCTTGGGCAATATCGTTGGATTGCTTGTCATAGCAGACCATCACGGCGCAACCTTTGTAGTCGATGCCGTAGTCGGTGTTGTCGTAGCCGATGCGCTTGATGGTGTCGCGGGCGACTTGGATGTAGTCGACGTGCGCGTTGGTGGTGATTTCACCCGCCAGCACGACCAAGCCGGTGTTGGTCAGGGTTTCGGCAGCCACGCGGCTGCGGGGGTCTTGTTCGAAGATGGCGTCCAAAATCGCGTCCGAGATTTGGTCAGCCACTTTGTCGGGATGGCCTTCTGAGACGGATTCAGAGGTGAAGAGAAAGTCGTGAGACATGAAAAAAGCTCCTAAGTTTTCAACAGGTTGTTCGGCGTTGCCGACCCTGAAAACTTGGAGCCCAGCGAACGCTTTAGCAGAAGCTCGGGGCTGGCCCCTCGCCGTCACACCGTGGTGTGTTGTCGCCCTGCAAGTAGTTCTTTAACTCGGCGACAATCTGTATTCTAGTTCAACTCTTTGTGTATTGACAACCGTCCATGTCTGCCGTGACCCGACTCTTTCATTTGCTCGCGCGCGTGCCGCTGCCTGTGATGCAGCGCTTGGGGCGGGTGTTGGGCTGGTTGGTGTGGGCGCTGTCACCCAGTTACCGCCGCACTTTCCAAGCGAATGTGCGTGCGGCAGGTGTAGCTTGGCGGGATGCGCGTCCTGCGGTGGGCGCTATTGGGGCCATGGTGGCTGAGCTGCCCTGGGTGTGGATGCGTCCCCATGGCGCGTCCTTAGAGGGCTTGATCCGGTGGGAAGGCGCCGAACATTTTGAAGCGGCCATGCAAGCCGGCCGGGGCGCCATCATTCTGTCGCCGCATTTGGGCTGTTGGGAAATTGGCGCGCAAGCGATTGCTGAAAAATTCGGTCCCACCTACGGGCCCATGGTTGCCCTGTTTCGCCCGGCTCGCAAAGCTTGGTTGGAGCCACTGGTGGCCAATGCACGGACCCGCCCTTACTTAGAGTCTGCCCCTACCTCGTTGGCAGGCGTGCGCACGCTGATTCGCACCTTGCGAGGTGGCGGCTACACCGCCATCTTGCCCGACCAGGTGCCACCGCTGGGGCAAGGCGTCTGGGCGCCTTTTTTTGGCCGTGATGTCTACACCATGACCTTGCTGGCCAAGCTGGCCCAGCAAACCGGAGCCCGTGTTCTCCTCACCTGGTGCGAGCGTTTGCCCCCCGGACAAGGCTTTTGCATGCACATGCGCCCTTGGGAGGCGCCTGAGTTGCAAGACAGCACAGCCACGCCCGAGCAAGCGGCCGCGGCCGTGAACCGTGCGGTCGAAGCCATGGTGCGGCATGCCCCGGGCCAGTACCTGTGGGGCTACGCCCGCGACAAGCAACCACGTTCGGAGGCCTGAGCCATGTTCAGCGCTTTGGGGCTCGTGGTGTTGCGTTTGTTGGGGTACCTGCCTTTGCGCTGGTTGCGCGCGCTGGGTGCAGGCTTGGGCTGGATCTTGTACCGCGTGGTGGGTTCGCGTCGCCATGTGCTGCTGACCAATTTGCGGGTGTGCTTTCCCGAACGCACAGACCTTGAACGTGAGGCCATGGCGCGTGAATCTTTTGTGCGCTTTGCGCAGGCTTGGCTGGACCGCAGTTGGTTGTGGCACCGCAGTGCGGCGTGCATTCAGGCGCGTGTGCAATTGACGGGAGAGGTGTCCAGTTTGTTGGCTGCTCAACCTACAGTCTTGTTTGCGCCGCATTTTGTGGGCTTGGATGTGGGCTGGACTGCGCTGACTTTGCAGTTGCCATTGCGTTTCACCACCATCTTCACGCCGCAGTCCAACGCAACCGTCGATGCGTGGGTGGCACAAGGCCGTGTGCGTTTTGGCCAGGTGCGTTTGTTCAGTCGCGAAGATGGGGTCAAACCCATCGTCAGCGCCTTGCGTGACAACGAGGTGCTGTACCTGCTGCCGGACATGAATTTCGGCGCCAACGAGTCGATCTTTGTGCCGTTTTATGGCGAGCCCGCTGCCACTGTGCCATCGCTCTCGCGCTTTGCCAAGTTGGGCCGTGCCCGCGTGATGCCTGTGACCACCCGCATGACACCCAGGGGCTACGAGGTGGTGGTCCACCCCGTGTGGACGGACTTTCCCACCCACGATGTGGTGGCCGACACGGCCTTGATGAATCAGCGCTTAGAGGCGTTGATCAACACCATGCCCACGCAATATTTTTGGGTTCACAAGCGTTTCAAAACCCGTCCACCCGGTGCGCCTGACCTCTATTGAGGGCGCCTGTGTCAGATAACTGTGTGAGGCGGCTCACTTACCGTCGTGCGTGCGCGCACTGATGGCCTGGGTGCGGTCTTTGGCCGATCGCGCCGCTTTGTCTTCACGTAAAAAATCTTCCAACAACCCGGCCACCAACTGAGGTTGCTCATGCACCAACCAGTGGGTGCCGTCGGCCACGCGGTGCAGCGTGAGCTTGGGCACAAAGGCGTCTAAACCATCGATCAAACCGGCTGGCAACGCGATGTCTTGCATGGCCCAGATCACGCAGGTGGGCACATCGATGGTGAGCATGCTGTGTGGCAAATGCAGGGCCGCTGCGGCCGGGTCGCCCGCCCGTGCGGGGCGCATGGGCGAGGCACGGTAGTAGTTCAAAGGGCCAGTCAGGCCCTGACCCCACACGGCACGGTATTGCGCTTTGACGTCTTCGGTCAACCAAGGATGCGGGCCGTCGATGGCGCCCATATTGGTGAAGAACTCCCACAAGCGGCGGTAGTCGTCTTCGGCCAGCAAGTTTTCTGCATCGGGGCGAATCAGAAAATTCATGTACGCGCTGGCGGCTTGCTGGGCAGGGTTGTTTTGCAGCTCGCGCAAGAAGGTACCGGGGTGGGGCGAGTTGATGATGGCCAGCCGACGCAACAACTCGGGATGTTGGTTGGCCACATTCCAGGCCACAGCACCACCCCAGTCGTGGGCCACCAAGGCGGCCAAGGGTGCGTTGGGGCTTTCCGCCTTGATCAATGCAGCCAGGTCTTGCACCAGGTATTTGGCCCGGTATTCCTTGGCATCGCTGGGGGCGCTGGAGTGCTCATAGCCCCGCAAATTGGGGGCGATGCAGCGGTAGCCGCCGTGCTCGGGTTGCGCAAAGTGACGCAGCAGGTCGTCCCACACAAAGGCCGCCTCTGGAAAACCATGCAAAAACATCAGCACGGGGCGCCCCACCTCGCCACTGACCCGGCAACTCAAGCTGATGCCGTGGGGTAGGGCGTGTGTGAGGGTCTGTATCACGTGTGCATCCATTCATAAAGCAGGCTGGCCACCTCGTCCACGCCTTGTTTCTTGAGGGCTGAGAACAGTTTGACTTCACCGCCGCCGGCTTGCAGCTTGGCGATGGATAAGGCTTTGGCGCCTTCGGTTCGGTTGAGCTTGTCGGCTTTGGTCAGCAGGACCAAAAACTTCAATCCTTCTTCCACCCGGGGGCGCAGCACCTCCAGCAAGATGTCATCGAGCTCGGTCAAACCATGGCGGGGGTCGCACATCAGCACCACGGCGCGCAGGTTGTCGCGGGTCAGCAGGTAGTTGGCCATCACCTGTTGCCAACGGATCTTGTCTTGTTTGGGCACGGCGGCATAGCCGTAGCCGGGCAAGTCGGCCAGCACCGCATCGGTCTGGCCTTGGCGGCCCAGTGCAAACAAGTTGATGTGCTGTGTGCGGCCTGGGGTTTTGGAGGCATAGGCCAGGCGTTTTTGCTGCGTCAACACATTGATGCAGGTCGATTTACCCGCGTTGGAGCGGCCCACAAAGGCGATTTCGGGCAAATCGTAGGCAGGCAAGTGGTGCAACTGGGCGGCCGTGGTCAAAAAACGGGCTGTGTGCAGCCAGCCCATGGCGTATTTGGCCCGGTCAGCGGGGCTGAGCAGGGCGAAGGCCTCTTTGGAAAGTCCTGCTTTTTCGGGGTCTGGCGCCGAGTTCGCGAGCACCTCCGGCATGTCGATCGGGGTGGGGTGAGCGTGTGGGTCAGACTGATTCATACGGCATTGTAGAATCTGCTGAGTTTTTCGACGTCTTTGCGCGTAATTAACCAAAGCACACATATGAAACTGTTCGCCTCTTTGCTGATCGCTGCCGCCTTGGTGGCCCCTGTTTTTTCCGCTCAAGCCAATGAGCCAGCTGCCAAAGTAGCCAAGCCCGATGCGGCCAAAGGCGAAGCCAGCTATGCCGCTGTCTGTGCGGCTTGCCACGGCGCTGACGGTAACTCGTCCTTGCCCGCCAACCCCAAATTGGCCCAGCAGCACCCTGACTACATCGTCAAGCAATTGAGCGAATTCAAGTCCGGCAAGCGTGCCAACGGCATCATGAGCGGCATGGCCGCTGCCTTGAGCGAAGCCGATATGAAAAATATCGCGGCTTATGTGGGTTCTAAGCAAGCCAAAAATGGCTTCGCCAAAGACAAAGACTTGGTGGTTTTGGGCGAACGCATCTTCCGCGGTGGCATTGCCGATCGTCAAATCCCCGCATGCGCAGGCTGCCATGCCCCTAATGGCGCTGGCATTCCTGCACAGTACCCCCGTTTGGCGGCTCAGCATGCGGACTACACCTCGGCTCAGTTGACCGCCTTCCGCGATGGCGTGCGTAAAAACAGCGTGCAAATGACCCAAGTGGCTGCCAAGCTGAACGACCGCGAAATCAAAGCCGTGTCGGACTACATCGCAGGTCTGCGTTGATCTGATCAACGTACTCCTCAAAAAAGCTGGCCATGAGCCAGCTTTTTTTTGTTCCATGTTTTTCCAATGAGGCTGCTTCCGTCCTGGCCTTTCAGTACACATCGTCAGTTTTTGCCCCTGACGCAGCAAACAAAACGTCAACACACGACAATGCGCCATCTGTTTGGCAGGAGACCACCATGCGCCGCAATTCATATTCCGCTTCCAGCGATTCCGGTTTTACCCATGCCTTGAGCAGCGAGATCACTTCGCCAGCGGCTTATTTGCAACGCCGCGACTGGCTCAAGCAGCTCGCTGCAGGTGCGGCAGGAGCCTCGTTGGCCGCATGGGCGGTGCGCGATGCCTGGGCGCAAACGCCGGCAGCACGCCAGGGCAAGTTGGCGTCTTTGGTGGGTGGGCCTAGCCGCATCAGCGGGGCCAACACCATGGAAAAAATCACGCCTTACGCGGATGCCAGCAGCTACAACAACTATTACGAATTTGGCACCGACAAAGCCGACCCGGCCAAGTACGCGTATACCTTGCCCACCCAACCTTGGACAGTGGAGATCGAAGGCTTGGTGAAAAAACCAGGCCGCCTGAACTTGGAGGACTTGCTCAAACTCAGCCCCATGGAAGAGCGCATTTACCGCATGCGTTGCGTCGAGGGTTGGTCCATGGTGATTCCGTGGGTGGGCTATTCTTTGTCGGAGTTGATCAAGCGGGTGGAGCCCTTGGGCAGCGCCAAATACATCGAGTTCACCACCTTGGCGGATGCCAAAACCATGCCTGGCGTGCGTTCGCGTGTGATGGATTGGCCCTACATCGAAGGCCTGCGCCTCGACGAAGCCATGCACCCGCTCACCTTGCTGTCGTTTGGCATGTACGGCGAAGTGCTGCCGAATCAAAATGGCGCGCCGGTGCGCTTGGTGGTGCCTTGGAAATACGGTTTCAAGAGTGCCAAGAGCTTGGTGAAGATCCGTTTTCTGGAAAAAGAACCCGTCAATTCCTGGGGTCGTGCCGCACCGCAAGAGTACGGTTTTTATTCGAACGTGAACCCCCTGGTGGACCACCCACGCTGGAGCCAAGCCACCGAGCGACGCATTGGCGAAGACGGCTTGTTCGCCAAGAAACGCAAGACCTTGATGTTCAATGGTTACGAAGCACAAGTCGGCGGCCTGTACGCCGGCATGGATTTGAAAAAGTTCTTCTGAAGCGCCCCCGTTCATGATGGCTCGCTTCGCACTCGCAGGGCTGTGTTTGCTGCCCTTTGGATGGCTTACCTGGGGCGCCTTCCATGACGCACTCGGGGCGAACCCAGCTGAGTATGTGATCCGCTCAACAGGTGACTGGACGCTGCGTTTGCTTTGCCTCACCTTGGCGATCACGCCTTTGCGTGTCCAATTTGCGTGGCCTGTGTTGGCCAAATTTCGACGCATGCTGGGCTTGTTCACCTACTTCTATGCCGTGTGGCATGTGCTCGCCTACAGCTGGTTGGACATGGGCTTTGAGGTGAGTGATATGGCCCATGACATTGCCAAGCGGCCTTTCATCCTGGTGGGCTTCACCGCGTTTGTGCTGCTCACACCGATGGCCGCCACATCGTTTAACCGCGCCATCCGCGCCTTGGGGGCCCGGCGTTGGCATCTGTTGCACAAAGCGGTCTACCTTGTGGCCGTGCTGGCCGTGCTGCATTTCTTTTGGATGCGTGCAGCCAAAAGTAACTTTGCCGAAGTCTGGCTGTACGCCGGTGTGTTGGCTGTGTTGCTGGGCTGGCGCGTGCGCCGCTGGGTTCAGCGCACCAGAGCTTCGCAGGCGATTTGATCGGCGAAGCTTTCGCGACGGCGAATCACGTGCGCCTTGTCACCATCGACCAAAATTTCAGCCGCGCGTCCCCGCGTGTTGTAGTTGCTGGCCATGGCCATGCAGTAGGCCCCGGTCGATAAAACGGCCAACACGTCGCCTGTTTGCACGATCAAAGAACGGTCACGGCCCAACCAGTCACCGCTTTCGCAAATGGGGCCCACCACGTCATAGGTCACGGCCTCGCCACTGCGCTGCGCCAGTGGCACGATTTGGTGAAACGCCTCGTACATGGCAGGGCGCGGCAAATCGTTCATGGCCGCATCAACGATGCAGAAATTCTTTTGCTCACCGGGCTTCAAGTACAGCACCTCGGTCAAACACACACCCGCATTGCCCACCAAGGAGCGGCCTGGTTCAATCATCAGCTGACGCTGGCCATAACCACGCGCGTCCAATTTGGCCAGCAGCTGTGCCCACAAGGCATCGGCTGCAGGGGGCGTGTCGCCGTTGTAGTTGATGCCTAGGCCACCGCCAAAGTCGATGTGATGAATCTCGATGCCCGCCGCTTCAATGGCCTGTACCAAGTCGAGCACGCGGTCCATGGCATCGAGGTAGGGCGTGGACTCGGTGATTTGCGAGCCGATGTGGCAGTCAATGCCCCGCACTTCCAGGCCGGGCAGGCTGGCCGCCCGTTGGTAGGTTTGCAGGGCGCGCTCGTGGGCAACGCCAAACTTGTTGCCCTTGAGGCCCGTTGAAATATAGGGGTGTGTTTTGGCATCGACGTTGGGATTGACGCGAATGCTCACCGGTGCGCGTTGGCCCATGCTTTGCGCCACCTCGCTCAGCACCTCGAGCTCGGCTTCGCTTTCGACGTTGAAGCAGGCAATGCCCGCTTCCAAGGCTTGGCGCATTTCAGTGCGTGTTTTTCCCACGCCAGAGAAGATGACTTTGGCGGCATCGCCACCTGCGACGATCACGCGCTGCAACTCGCCGCCAGACACGATGTCAAAGCCGCAACCGGCTTGCGCAAAGACCTGCAAAACAGCCAAGGAGGAATTGGCCTTCATGGCGTAGCAAATGCGCGCATTGCGGCCTGCAAAGCCGCGTTGGTAGGCGGCCAAGGCCGACAGCATGGCGGCTTTGGAGTACACAAACAAGGGCGTGCCATGCGTGCGGGCCAAGGCGGCGAGCTCAACGCCTTCCAAATACAAAGCGTTGTTCTGTGTGGCGACGAAGGGCGCACCGGCAAGCGTGGAATGTGTCATCAGACGGCTCGTGAAAAAAAGAATTAACGACCCGCAGGCGCCACAGGTGCAGAGGCTGCGCTGGCGGGTGGGGTGGCAGGCGCGTTGGCCGTGCCGGGCAAATCAGGCAATTGGCGACGCACGATCTCGGGCAAAGTGGCGCGCTGTTTGAACTCGGGGTCATTGGGCATATAGAGCGCGCCTTTTTGACCGCAAGCGCTCAACAGCACGACGATGCAGGTTGCCACACTGGCACCAAGGGCACTGGCCCTGACTAGAATCTTTTGCTCAATACCCATGGCGCAAATTGTAATGACCGATCTCGAATTCTTAGACCGCGCAGAACTTCTGCTCAAAGCCGTTGAACTGGCCTGCGACCGCATCAATGACGATGGCGAGGCCGACATCGACAACCAGCGCGTGGGCGGCATGATCACGCTGACGTTTGAGAACAAAAGCCAGATCATCATCAACCTGCAAAAGCCCCTGCATGAGGTGTGGTTGGCAGCGCGCTCAGGCGGCTACCACTTCAAGTTTGACGGTCAGCAATGGGCCGACACCAAAGGGCAAGGCGAATTTTTTGCCCGACTGAGCCAAGACGCCAGCACCCAAACGGGGCTGGCGCTGCATTTCACGGCCTGAAGCGCGTTGGGCGTATTTAGTTTTTGAACAAATCGAGAATGCGTTTCTTCTCGTCGCTGGCGGGCAGTTCGCTGTTACCGGACTTGCCATCGACCCCCAAACTGCTGACCCCGCCGCCTCTGCTGAATTCGGTGTAGGTCCAGTCGCCGCTGTCATGGCTCACGCCGGGCGGCACAGCAGGTTCAGCAATCGGCACGTTTTGCAGCGCGTGTTGCATGTAGCTGATCCACACCGGCAAGCTCAAGCCACCGCCGGTTTCGCGGTCGCCCAGTTTGCGTGGGGTGTCGTAACCAATCCAAGTGACGGCGGTGAGGGTCGGGTGGTAGCCCGCAAACCAGGCGTCCATCGAATCGTTGGTGGTACCTGTTTTGCCGTAAATGTCCGAGCGTTTCAAGGTGGCTGATGCGCGTGCTGCCGTACCGGAGCGCGTGACTTCTTGCAGCAAGCTGGTCATCACAAAGGCATTGCGTGCATCGATAGCACGTGCCGATTCGTCCAGTGCTGGTGGCGCAAACTCAGACAAGACCTTGCCCATTTGATCGGTGACTTTGGTGATCAGGTAGGGATTGATGCGGTAGCCGCCGTTGGCAAACACCGAATAGCCCGCCGCCATTTGCATGGGCGTGACCGAGCCTGCACCCAGGGCCATCGTCAGGTAGGGCGGGTGTTTTTCGGGGTCAAACCCAAAGTGGGAAATCCATTCTTGTGCGTTTTGCGCGCCGACCGATTGCAGCACGCGAATCGAAATCATGTTTTTCGATTTGGCCAAACCTCTGCGCAAAGTCATCGGGCCTTCAAAGGTGCCGTCGTAGTTTTTAGGTTCCCACGGTTGGCCGCCGGTGACGCTGGCGTCAAAGAACAGCGGCGCATCGTTGACCACTGTCATGGGCGTGAAGCCTTTTTCAAGCGCCGCCGAATAAATAAAGGGCTTGAAGCTCGAACCTGGCTGGCGCCAAGCTTGGGTCACGTGGTTGAACTTGTTTTTGTCAAAGTCAAAGCCGCCGACCAAGGCGTGAATGGCCCCATCGCGTGGGTCGACCGACACAAACGCACCTTCCACTTCGGGCAGTTGGGTGATTTCCCATGCGCCTTTGACGGTTTTGGTGACGCGAATCAAAGCGCCAGGGCGCAAGCGAATATTCGGCGGTGCTTTGTCTGACAAACCCGATTGCACGGGTTGCAAGCCTTCGCCGGTGATTTCCAAGATCTCACTGTTTTGGCGCACAGCGCGTACTTTTTTGGGCGTGGCCTCAATCACCACAGCCGCCAACAAATCGCCTTTGTCGCCTTGTTCAATCAAGGCGTCGTCAATCGCGTCTTCTTGCTCGGCGGGGTTGGTCGGTAAGTTGATGAACTTTTCGGGGCCACGGTAATGCTGGCGGCGCTCGTAGTCCATGATGCCGCGGCGCAAAGCGAAGTAAGCCGCTTGTTGGTCGCTGGCGCGGATGGTGGTGTAAACGTTCAGGCCACGGGTGTAAATCTCGGGGCCGTATTGGGCGAACATGAGCTGGCGTGCCATCTCGGCCACATAGTCGGCGTGGGTGTTGAGGCTGCTCATGGCGGTACGGATCTTGAGCTCTTCTTGCTTGGCGGCTGCGGCCTCGGCTTTGGTGATGAAGCCGTGCTCTTCCATGCGCTCAATGATGTAGAGCTGGCGTGAGCGCGCCCGCTTGGGGTTGGCAATGGGGTTGTAGGAAGATGGGGCTTTGGGCAAGCCGGCCAGCATGGCAGCTTCGGCAATGCTGATGTTTTTCAGCGGCTTGCCAAAGTAAGCCTCGGAGGCCGCCGCAAAACCGTAGGCACGGTTGCCCAAATAAATTTGGTTCAGGTAGATCTCAAAAATCTGATCCTTGGTGAGCATGTGCTCGAGCTTGGTCGTCAGCAAGATTTCGTAAATCTTGCGGGTGAAAGTTTTCTCGGACGACAAATACACATTGCGCGCCACCTGCATGGTGATAGTCGATGCGCCTTGGCTCTTGGCGCGGCCTAAGTTGGCCAAGCTCGCACGCATCAGGCCGATGTAGTCGACCCCGCCGTGTTGGTAAAACCGTGCATCCTCGATGGCCAGCACCGCGTCTTTCATGACCTTGGGGATTTCCTTGAAGGGCATCAGGTTGCGACGCTCTTCACCGAACTCACCAATTTGCGTGCCTTCCACCGAATACACCCGCATCGACAGTTTGGGGCGGTAATCGGACAAGTCCGACACATCGGGCAATTGCGGGTAGGCCATCGCCAGCGCGACCCCCACCAACAAGGCCACGATCAGGGCGCCGGCGGCTGCAATGCCGAAGGCCCACATCAAGAGATGGCTCACCAAAGAGCGCGGGGCTGCGGGGGCAGCGGCTTGTTCTTTCGAACGGTCGGGGGTGGGGTTGGTCGCCATAAGTAAGAGGCATTATAAAAACCACGCCTGAATCACAAAATCCCCAAGTCAAGCACGCCCGCGGTATAAGGCGTGCGCGCTAAAAACGACAGACCCTTTGTGTAAGGAGTCGATATGCGCTTTCCTTCATGGCTCAGACCTTGGCGTCAGACGCGACGTACCGTGGCCGGTTGTGTGTTGCGTCCTGATGGCATGGATTGGGTGGTCTTGGCGGGTTCCTCGATGGCGCCAGATACCTTGTGCTGTGCCGAGCAGTTGGATATCCCCGCTGATTTGCAGGCTGGCGTGACAGCGGCATGGGATGGTCAAGCTTTCGGGCAGTGGCTGCGCGCCTTCTTGCGGGGGCAAGATCATTCCATTGATGGCATCTGCATGTCTGTGAACGACGCTTGGGTGAGCACCTACACGATAGGCCTTCCCCAGGTGCTGAACGGCGACGATTTGCACTTTCAGCTCATGGCCGAGTTGGAGGCCTTGCATCTTCCGGGTTTGTCGCAGATGTGTGTGGCCTACGCGCGGGTGGATGTGGCATCGACACAAGAGCCACCCTCTGCTGTGCAACGTTACCGGGTAGGCGTCGTCGCACAAGCGCATGTCCAGGTGCTGGAGCAGATGGCGCGCACAGCCGGTGTGCCCGTGTGGGCGATTGAGCCTCACGCTGATGCGGTGCAACGCACGCAACAGAACGATCTGCTGGCAGCATTGCCCGCGGCCAGTGTGGCAGTGGGTTTGCAATGTGATGCGGCCTTCGGTTTGGCGCTCGGTAGTTGGGCTGACGCCGGTTTGCGCTTTTCACCCAGCCGTGCCCAACAAGCGCTTCAGACCCGTCGTGCTTGGTGGGCACGCACGGCGGCTGCGGCCAGTGCCGGGGCTTTGCTGGCTTGTGTGGGGGTGTCAGGATGGGCCGCATGGTTGCAGCCGCCTACCGATGGCGTGGATGTGGCGGCGAGTCAGCGTGCGTTGGATGCCGCCAAGCAACAAGAGTTGGCACTTCGCACCCAAGTGCAGCAAACCCAAGCCCTGACCCAGTGGTGGCACGCTCAAACGGCGTTGCAACACCAGACGGCGCAGTGGGGCCGTGTGTTGGCGCAGCAAGCGCATGGCGTTTGGGTGTCCGAGGTGCAGCAGCACGAGGGGCATTGGGTGGTGCAGGGCGAGGCCTTGTCGTCGGCCCATGTGCATCAGCTGCTGCAAGCGCTCACGGCTTTGGATATTTGGACTCACGCGCCGCGTGCGCAGCGTTTGCAGCTCAGCCACGGCGCCTCAACGCGCATGGCGTCCACCTGGCAATTTCGCATTGAAGCTGATTTGAAAGTCAGTGGATGATGACGCTGCATTCATTCTTATCGCTCGACTGGCGTCACCCTTGGCAATGGCCTATACCGGCGCAACGGGCATGGTGGTGTGTGGCTGTGTGTGTGGGCATGTGTGCGGCCAGTCCTTGGTGGCTGGACCGTTGGCAAACCTGGGCCGATGTACAGGCGTTGGCTGAAAAAATAGCGCAACAACAAGAGGACACACGCAGTTACCAGCAACGCACGGCATACCTCCAAAAACAACTGACGCAAGCAACACTTTCTCTCGCCAAGTTGCCGAACGGTGCAGGTCAGGCCGAGGTTGTCACGCGTGGTTTGATGGCGTCTGCGCACACACACCAGTTGCAGGTGTCTCACCTGTCGTTTGAGGCGCTGCAACAGCCCGCAGCTTTGCACGCCTTGTCTTTGCAGTATCTGCCCCTGCATATACAGGTGCAAGGCCCAGGCAAAGCTTGGTTGAATTGGTGGGCGCAGTGGCCCACCTGGGCACCTGCTGCGACGGTGTCGTCTTTGGAGGTCAAGGTCGCAGCGGCTGATGCGGTGGTGGTTCAGCTCAAGCTGTTGTTGCCGCAACGCTCAGCACCGCTAGACCAAGACTGGGCCTTGGCAGGGGGGCTCCATCCAACGGAGGGTGCGCCCCATCATGAAGCGCGACACGACCCGTTTAGCGCCGATGACTGGGCTCAGCTTCAAATGCATCATGCGCAGCAGCATCCCAGTTTTAAAACCTGGGTGGCCCCAGAAAGGCGCCGTATGCGCGAACCGCTAGAGGCTTTTGCACGTGAGCGTTTGCGTTATGTGGGCTGGGTGTCGCAAGGTACGGGCGTACAGGCCTTGGTGCAGGTGCGTGAAGACGCCAGTGGCAGCAACAAAACCACATCACGTTTGGGCGATACCGTGTACCGCGTGGGCGTTGGTAATTATTTGGGCCAAGACTGGGGACGTGTCTCCACCGTCACGCCTGAACACGTGCACCTGCGTGAGTTGGTGCGCAACCCGGAGGGTGTGTGGTCCGCGCGTCAGGTGGCGTTGCCGTTCGAGGGGGTGAGTCCATGAGGGGTTGGGCTATGCGCAACAAAGAACTGGCGTGTGAGGCGGCCGCTTGGCTGTTGTGTTTGAGCATGCTCGGATCGGCTTGGAGCCAGACCCAAGAGCCCAATCCCAACACAGCGCCGGTGTACAGCGGTCAGCCTTTGTCGATGAATTTTCAAAACATCGAGGTGCGCACGGCCTTGCAAATCTTGGCCGATTTCACAGGCTTCAATATCGTCACTTCGGACAGCGTCACCGGCTCTCTCACCCTGCGTTTGCACCAAGTTCCTTGGGACCAGGTGCTCGACATCATTGCCCAGGCCAAAGGCTTGAGCCAACGCCGCCAAGGGCGTGTGATTTGGGTGGCGCCGCGTGCCGAAGTGGCTGCGCGCGACAAGTTGGCGTTTGAAAGCTTGCTGGCCTTGCAAAACCTCGAGCCTGTGCAAACGCGCAGTTTTGCGCTGAACTACGCCAAAGCAGTGGATGTGCAGGGCTACATCCAGGGCTCAGGCGCGCCTTCTGTTGCTTTGCCTGCGGCGACTTGGGGCAACTCATCACCTGTGTTGGGCGGCTTGGCTGCGGGACCGGTAAGTCCGATGGTGACCACGACAGCACGTATCCTGAGTCCACGTGGCAGCGTCATGGCCGAGCCACGGACCAACCAATTGTTTGTCACCGACATCCCGCAGCGGCTGGACCAAGTGGCGCAAATGATCCAACGCATCGATGTGCCCTTGCGCCAGGTGATGATTGAAGCGCGCATCGTGCAAGCCAACGACACCTTTGGCCAAACCTTGGGCGTGCGTTTGGGCGGCCTGGGCCCAGCGGGTGGGCAGGCGGTGTGGGGCACGACGCAAGCCAATGTGGTGGCCAATGCCAACCCCACGGCCCTGCAAGCCACGAACTTCAACATCGCCGACAAAGCGCTCAACACCAGCGGCCAGTTCGTCAACCTGCCCGCAGCCAGCTTGAACGGGTTCGACTCTGCCAGTTTTGCGGTGTCGATTTTCAATGCTGCCAAAAACAGATTTCTGAACCTCGAACTCTCGGCGTTGGAGGCCGATGGCAAAGGCAAGGTGGTGTCGAGTCCACGCGTGGTCACGGCCGATCAGGCCAAGGCGGTGATTGAGCAAGGCACCGAGTTGCCTTACCAAATGGCAGCGGCCAGCGGGGCGACGGCGATTGCGTTTCGCAAAGCCAACCTCAAACTGGAGGTCACGCCGCAAATCACGCCAGAGGGCGACATCGTGCTGGATTTGGATATTCACAAAGACAGCGTCGGGCAAATCACACCCGCCGGGTTTGCGATTGACACCAAACACGTCAACACCCAAGTGCGGGTCGACAACGGCGGCACGGTGATGATTGGCGGTATTTACGAAACCACCGAACAAGACGACACGTACAAAGTCCCTCTGCTGGGCGACTTGCCCGTGTTGGGGCACTTGTTCAAAAACCAACGCCGCGTGGTGGCCAAGCAAGAATTGCTGGTGTTCATAACCCCTAAAATGCTGACTCACAGTGCATCAGCACGCTAAGAAAGCACACATTGTTGGTTTTGGTTGGTCTGCCAGGCTCTGGCAAATCCACCGTGGGGCGTCAATTGGCCCGACGGCTCAACATCCCTTTCGTGGACTCGGATCATGCGATTGAAAACCGTTTGGGTTGTTCAATTCGCGAGTATTTCGAGCGCGAAGGGGAGGCCCGCTTTCGCGATGTAGAAGCCGAAATGATCGACGAGCTGAGCCAGCGCGCCAAAGGCGTGCTCTCTACGGGCGGTGGTTCAGTGCTACGGCCTGAAAACCGTGAACGCTTGCATGCGCGTGGCCAAGTGTTTTATTTGCGCTCCACGCCCGAAGAAGTGTTTCGCCGCTTGCGCCACGACCAAAACCGCCCGTTGTTGCAAGTGGCTGATCCCTTGGGGCGTTTGCGTGAGTTGTTTGAATTGCGCGATCCGATTTACCGTGAAGCCGCGCATTATGTGATCGAGACCGGCCGCCCGACCGTGGCGACCTTGGTCAACATGATCGTGACGCAACTCGAGTTGGCGGGGCAGTTGGAATCGATCACCGGGCCCAAGCCCGCGCCGATATCGCCGTTGTCGACGCCGCCGTCATCTTCCCCCGCTGTTTGATTTTTCCAAAGGCTGCCGCCATGTCCACCTCCTCCGCCCGCGTGTCGATTGACTTTGCTGAGCGCAGCTACGACATCTTGATCGGCCAGCAGTTGTTGGATGCGCCCAGCACCTGGGCCGATTTGCCCAAAGCGGCAGCCGCCTTCATCGTCACCAACGACACCGTGGGTCCGATGTATGCCCAGCGTTTGCAAGCAGCCCTTGCGCCCCTGTACAAACAAGTGCACACCGTGGTCTTGCCTGATGGCGAGAGCCACAAGGACTGGCCCACGCTGAACCTGATTTTTGACGCCTTGCTGGGCCAAGGTGCGGATCGCAAAACCGTGCTCTTTGCCTTGGGCGGCGGCGTGGTCGGCGACATGACCGGCTTTGCGGCGGCCTGCTACATGCGCGGCGTGCCTTTTGTGCAGGTGCCCACCACCTTGCTGGCCCAGGTGGATTCGTCGGTGGGCGGTAAGACCGCGATCAACCATCCCATTGGCAAAAACATGATCGGCGCGTTCTACCAACCGCAGCGCGTGGTGTGCGACCTCGATACCCTGCAAACCTTGCCCCAGCGCGAAATGAGCGCGGGCTTGGCCGAGGTCATGAAATACGGCCCGATTGCTGACATGCAGTTTTTGGATTGGATTGACGCCAATCTTGACGCGCTGATGGCCCGTGATGCCAGCGCCCTGGCCCATGCGGTCAAACGCAGCTGCGAAATCAAAGCCTGGGTGGTGGGCCAAGACGAACGCGAAGGCGGCATCCGCGCCATCCTCAACTTCGGCCACACCTTTGGTCATGCGATTGAAGCGGGTCTTGGTTTTGGTGAATGGCTGCACGGCGAAGCCGTCGGTTGCGGCATGGTCATGGCCGCGCATCTGTCGCAGCGCTTGGGGCTGGTCGACGAAGCCTTCGTCACGCGCTTCACCAACCTCATTGCCCGCGCAGGACTACCCACCGTCGGCCCCAAGCTCGGCGCCGACGAATACCTGCACCACATGCGCGTGGACAAAAAAGCCGAAGCCGGTGAAATCAAATTCGTGCTCATCGACCAACCCGGCAGCGCCATCGTGCGTGGCGCCCCCGATGCCCTGGTGGCGCAAGTCATCAACGATTGCTGCGAGCCGTAAGTGTGGCGAAGCAAGGCGAGCAAAGCCAAGACGCAGTCTGTCGGTATGGGGTATGTGCCGCTGATGATTTCTGGACCAGTATGAAGAAGCGGCACATACCCCATGCCGACAGCGCGCTCAGCCAATAAAGAGCACCCCACATGAAACCCTACGCCTGCTTACCAGAGCACTCTCGCGGCAGACGCCACTCAGAGCCCGAAGCCCCCGCACACGCCCCCAGCTTTCGCAACCCCCACCAACGCGACCGCGACCGCATCGTCCACTCCACTGCGTTCAGGCGCTTGGTCTACAAAACCCAAGTCTTTTTGAATCACGAAGGCGATTTGTTTCGCACCCGCATGACCCACTCGCTGGAAGTGGCGCAACTGGGCCGTTCTATCGCCCGCGCGCTGGGCTTGAATGAAGACTTGGTTGAGGCTATTGCCTTGGCTCATGACCTGGGTCATACCCCGTTTGGCCATGCAGGCCAAGACGCGTTGAACGAATGCATGGCGCCCTATGGCGGCTTCGAACACAACCTGCAAAGCCTGCGCGTGGTGGACGAATTGGAAGAGCGCTACCCCAGCTTCAACGGTTTGAACCTGAGCTTTGAAACCCGCGAAGGCATTTTGAAACACTGCGCACGTCGCAACGCGGAATTGATCAACGCGCAAGAGCCGGGCGGCGTGGCAGCGCGTTTTTTGAACGGCACCCAACCCAGCTTGGAAGCGCAGTTGTGCAACTTGGCCGACGCCATTGCCTACAACGCCCACGACATTGACGATGGCGTGCGCTCAGGCCTGCTGACGCTCGAACACATGCAAGACGTGCCACTGTTTGCCCGCTACCACGCGCAAACCTTGGACGAGCACCCACAGCTCCACGGCCGTCGCGTGTTGTACGAAACCATACGTCGCATGTTGAGCGACCAGGTGTACGACGTGATCAACGCCACGCGTGAGGCGCTGGAGAGCCATCTGCCCAACAGTGCCGAGGCGGCGCGTCAGTGTTCGCCGCTGGTGCAGTTCAGCGCCGCCATGTACGACGAATCCAAAGCATTGAAGTCGTTTTTGTTTCGCAATTTGTACCGTCACCCGCAAGTCATGCAGACCACCGACTGGGCCCGTGAGGTGGTGCGTGAACTGTTTGCTGCGTATTTGAACCAGCCCCATGAAATGCCTGCAGCCTATGCACAAGGCCGCGATTTGCCGCGTGCGGTAGCCGACTACTTGTCGGGCATGACCGACCGCTTTGCCACCCGCGAACACGCACGTTTGACGGCGTGAACACACACATGAACACGCACCGCTTTGGTATTCATCCGTCTTGGGTCATCGTGTTTGCCGGTGTCTGCGCCGCGCTGCATGTGGGCAAATTACCACCTGCGCTGCCGGTGTTGCAAGCCACCTTGAACATCAGCTTGGTGCAGGCCGGGTTTTTGTTGTCGGCGGTGCAAATGGCCAGCATGACGCTGGGTCTGGCCGTGGGTTTGAGTGCCGACAGCTTGGGGTTGCGCCGCAGCATGTTGACCGGTTTGGGTTTGTTGTCGCTGGCCAGTGTGGCGGGCGGTTGTGTGGATGACGCCACCAGCTTGCTGTGTTTGCGTGCTTTGGAAGGCTTGGGGTTCTTGCTGGTCGTCATGCCCGCACCGGCTTTGATTCGCCGCACCGTGACGCTGACGCAACTCAGCGGGCGCATGGGCTGGTGGGGCACCTACATGCCCACGGGCAGTGCCTTGGCGTTATTGCTGGGGCCTTGGGTCATTGGCGGCTTGAATTGGTCGGCCTGGTGGTGGCTGTTGGGTGTGGTGGCCGGGTTCGCGTTTGTGGCCGTGTGGCTATGCGTGCCGGATGCGCAAGCCCCCGCAGACACGCAGGTGGTGAACCAAGCGTGGCCGCAACGCTTGGCGCTCACGCTGCAAAGTCGGGGGCCTTGGTTGGTGGCGCTCACGTTTGCGGTCTATGCCTCGCAATGGATGGCGGTGATTGGCTTTTTGCCCACGGTCTATGCGCAGCTGGGTTTGAGCGCTGGCATGGCGGGCGTGTTGTCGGCCTGTGTGGCTTTGGTCAATGTCAGCGGCAACATCCTGTCTGGGCGTTTGCTGCAACGCGGCTGGCCGGCGCAGCGCTTGTTGCTCATCGGTTTCACCTGCATGGCTTTGGGTGCGGTCGGTGCTTATGCCACCTGGCAGGGCGAGGGGCTGTCCACCAGCTGGCGTTTTGCGAGCGTGTTGGTGTTTTCTGCCGTGGGTGGTTTGATTCCTGGCACCTTGTTCTCTTGCGCGTTGCGTTTGGCGCCCAGCGAAGGCACGGTGTCGACCACCGTGGGCTATATGCAGCAATGGTCGGCCTTGGGCCAGTTTGCAGGCCCGCCCTTGGTGGGCTGGGTGGCGGCCCGTGTGGGCGGTTGGCAATGGACGTGGACGGTGACTGTTGCGCTGTGCGTGGGGGGCGCTGTGCTGGCGCGCTTGATCGGCCGTGCCTTGGCGGCGAAAGAAGCGAACCATGTCTGATAACGCAAACGATGCGTTGGCACGCATAGCCATTGAAGACACGCAGCACTGGTTGCTGCAAGCCGTGGTGGGCTTGAATTTGTGTCCCTTTGCCAAGTCGGTGGTGGTCAAAGACATGGTGCGTTACCGCGTCTGCACTTTGGCCGAGCCTGACGATGTGTTGACCTTGCTGCGCGAAGAACTGCTGTACTTGGCCACTGCCGATCCAGATACGCTGGACACCACGCTGCTGATTACGCCGAACGCGCTGCCCGATTTTTTAGACTTCAACGATTTTCTGGCCGAGTGCGATGCTGTGCTGATAGACCTGGCGCTTGATGGCGTGCTGCAAGTGGCCGACTTTCATCCGCGCTACCAATTTGGCGGCACAGACGAGGACGATATTGAGAACTTCACCAACCGCACGCCCTATCCCACCTTGCATTTGTTGCGCGAGGCGAGCATTGACAAGGCGGTAGAGGCCTATCCGGATGCGTCACTGATCTTTGAGCGCAATATGGAGGTGCTGAATAAGTTGGGGCATGCGGGGTGGGAGGCGTTGGGGATTCAGGCGCGGCTCAAAGCTTAGTGTGTTCTTTGTTGAAATGCGTTGCGTTGCGTTGCGCTTTGCGCGCTCCGCCAATCGACATGGCCAGTGCCCGCTTCGGCTTAACGTCGCTGGCGCGCCGTGATGGCGCCGCATCGGGCACTGGCCATGTCGATTGGCTGCTGTTGTAGTGCTTGAGTTGGTTCGCTTTGTTTGCACGGGCACAATTCACGCATGTCTAAACACAAACCAGCTGCGGTATCTAAAGCTCAAGATCTCAGTGCCCAGCTTGACCTGCGCCCAGGGCAGTCGATCGAACTGCTCAAGGCGCTGCACATCCTCACGCGTGAGGGCAAGATCAACCAGGACTCGCGTCGCAAGCTCAAGCAGGTGTATCACCTGTTCCAGTTCATTGAGAAATTGCTCAAAGAGTTGCCAGATAGTGAGACGGGTCCTACGCTGGCCGACCACGGCGCGGGCAAGTCGTATTTGGGTTTCATCGTTTACGACTTGTTTTTTAAGGCCTTGGGCAAGGGTAGTATTTACGGCATCGAGACGCGCAGCGAGTTGGTGGCGTCGTCTAAAGCGTTGGCGCAGCGCTTGGGCTTTGATCGCATGCAGTTTTTGAACCTCAGCGTGGCTGAGTCGGCGCACAGCGATGCTTTGCCTGAGCAAATTGACGTGGTGACGGCGCTGCATGCGTGTGACACCGCCACCGATGACGCGATGGCGTTCGGTTTGCAAAAGAAAGCCAAGTACATGGTGCTGGTGCCGTGCTGCCAAGCCGAGCTGGCGCGCGCGCTCAACCACAACAAGGCGTTGAATTTGCAACGCACGCCTTTGGCGGAGTTGTGGCGCCATCCCTTGCACACGCGCGAAATGGGCAGCCAACTCACCAATGTGTTGCGTTGCTTGTACCTCGAAGCCATGGGCTACCAAGTGACCGTGACCGAGCTGGTGGGCTGGGAGCACAGCATGAAAAACGAACTCATCTTGGCCAAGTACACCGGGCAGAAAAAACGCAGTGCGGCGGAGCGCTTGCAGGCTTTGCTCAAAGAGTTTGGGGTGGAAGAGCTGCTGGCGCAGCGCTACCCATTGGGGCAATCAACCCCGTTAAGCCACGATTCGAAACTCGATTAATTGGGGTCGGGTTCGAATTACCATCTACAGATGGCCCGCCTACCTCGTCTCACTGTCACTGGCTACCCGCATCACGTGATTTTGCGGGGCAACAACCGGCAAGACATTTTTCGCACCGCTGCCGATTACCAGCGCATGCTCGATCTGCTGTTTGAGCACAGCCGTGCGCAAGGCGTTGACATTCATGCCTATGTGCTGATGAGCAACCACCTGCATTTGCTGCTCACGCCGCAAGAAGATCAGGCCCTGCCCAAGATGATGCAGGCGGTTGGTCGCAGCTATGTGCAAGCCTTCAACAAAGCGCATGGCCGCACCGGCACCTTGTGGGAAGGGCGTTACCGCTCCACTTTGATTCAGACCGAGCGTTATTTGTTGGCCTGCATGGTCTACATCGACCTCAACCCCGTGCGTGCGCACCTCGTGACTCAACCCGAGGATTACGTCTGGTCCAGCCACAGTGGCTACATCGGGCAGCGCACCGATCGGCTCATCACCCCGCATGCGCTGTATTGGGGTTTGGGCAATACGCCGTTCGCGCGCGAGGCGGCATACGCCGAATTGGTGCAGGCAGGCATCAGCGCGGACCAGCAAGGTGCATTGACCGATGCCACGCTCAGTGGTTGGGCGTTGGGCGATCCAGATTTCAAGGTCAGCTTGCAGGCGCAAACGCCACGTCGGTTGACCAAAGGCAAGCCAGGCAGGCCTTTTGCAAAGCAGAAAAATCCATTCGATGTGTCCACCACCTAGGCGAAGCGTGGTTGATGGCTAGATTTTCAACATGTCCCCAATTAATTTGATTTAAATTTTCGCTTTCAATTAATTGGGATCTGACCCTAATTATTTTTCTTGGCATGGATGCTGCAGTGCAGTATCCTCTTACCCCCGCTGAATATTTTGAGGAATGCGCCATGACTACGGCTGCCGATAAAGCACAACTGCAATCTCAGGGTTTGTACGACCCCTCCAACGAACATGACGCCTGTGGCGTGGGTTTTGTCGCCCACATCAAAGGTCAAAAGAGTCATGCCATCGTCGGTCAGGCGCTCAAAATTTTGGAAAACCTGGATCACCGGGGTGCTGTGGGTGCCGATGCGCTCATGGGCGACGGTGCCGGTATCTTGATTCAACTGCCCGACGCTTTGTACCGCGAAGAGATGGCAAAGCTAGGTGTGACCTTGCCTGCACCCGGCGAATACGGCGTGGGCATGGTCTTCTTGCCCAAAGAACATGCTTCGCGCTTGGCCTGTGAGCAAGAGCTGGAACGTGCGGTGTTGGCCGAAGGCCAAGTGCTGTTGGGCTGGCGCGATGTGCCAGTCAACCTGGACATGCCCATGTCGCCCCGCGTGCGCGAAAAAGAGCCGGTCATCCGCCAAATTTTCATTGGCCGTGGCAACGATGTGATCGTGCAAGACGCGCTGGAGCGCAAGTTGTATGTGATTCGCAAAACGGCCAGCGCGGCCATTCAGCACTTGAACTTGAAGCACGGCAAAGAGTATTACGTGCCCAGCATGTCAAGCCGCACCATCATTTACAAAGGCTTGTTGCTGGCTGATCAAGTCGGTACCTATTACCTCGACTTGCAAGACGAGCGCTGCGTGTCCGCCCTTGGTTTGGTGCACCAACGCTTCTCAACCAACACCTTCCCCGAGTGGCCTCTGGCCCACCCCTACCGCTATGTGGCGCACAACGGTGAGATCAACACCGTCAAGGGCAACTACAACTGGATGAAGGCGCGCGAAGGCGTGATGTCTTCTCCCGTGTTGGGCGATGACCTCAAAAAGCTCTACCCCATCAGCTTCCCTGACCAATCGGACACGGCCACCTTCGACAACTGCTTGGAGTTGATGACGATGGCGGGTTACCCCATCAGCCAAGCCGTGATGATGATGATTCCCGAGCCTTGGGAACAGCACACCACCATGGACGAACGCCGCAAGGCCTTCTACGAATACCACGCGGCCATGTTGGAGCCCTGGGATGGCCCGGCCTCTATCGTGTTCACCGACGGCCGCCAAATTGGCGCCACGTTGGACCGCAACGGCTTGCGCCCTTCACGCTACTGCATCACCGACGACGACATGGTCATCATGGGCTCTGAGTCAGGCGTGTTGCCCGTGCCTGAGAACAAGATTGTGCGCAAGTGGCGTCTGCAGCCCGGCAAGATGTTCTTGATCGACCTGGAACAAGGTCGCATGATCGACGACGAAGAACTCAAAGCCGGTCTGACCAACACCAAGCCGTACAAGCAATGGATTGAAAACGTCCGCATCAAGTTGGACGATGTGAAAGGCCACGAAGGCGAAGCCGCGCAAACCAGCGCTGTGGCCTTGCTCGACCGCCAGCAGGCGTTTGGCTACAGCCAAGAAGACATCAAGTTCTTGATGGCCCCGATGGCGATCAATGGCGAAGAAGGCATTGGCTCCATGGGCAACGACAGCCCCTTGGCTGTGTTGTCGAGCAAAAACAAGCCGCTCTACAACTACTTCAAACAGTTGTTCGCGCAAGTGACCAACCCACCGATCGACCCGATCCGCGAAGCCATCGTGATGTCGCTGGTGTCCTTCATCGGTCCCAAGCCCAACCTGCTCGATATCAACCAAGTGAATCCGCCGATGCGCTTGGAAGTCAGCCAGCCCATCCTCGACTTTGCCGACATGGCCAAGCTGCGCGACATCGAACAGTACACACACGGCAAGTTCAAGAGCGCCACGCTCGACATCACCTATCCGCTGGTGTGGGGCCACGACGGCGTGGAAGCCAAATTGGCGTCCTTGTGCGCAGAAGCCGTGGACGCCATCAAAGGTGGCCACAACATCCTGATCATCAGCGACCGCGCAGTCAGCGCCACCCAAGTGGCCATTCCTGCGGCCTTGGCCTTGTCTGCCATCCACCAACACTTGGTGCGCGAAGGTTTGCGCACCACCGCCGGTTTGGTGGTGGAAACAGGCAGCGCCCGCGAAGTGCATCACTTTGCGGTGTTGGCCGGCTACGGCGCAGAAGCTGTGCATCCCTACCTCGCACTCGAAACACTGGCCAACCTGCACAAGGATTTGCCAGCCGATTTGTCGACCGAGAAGGCGATTTACAACTACATCAAAGCGATTGGCAAAGGCCTGTCGAAGATCATGTCCAAGATGGGCGTGTCGACCTACATGTCGTACTGCGGCGCACAGTTGTTTGAAGCCATCGGTATCAACACCGAAACCGTGCAGAAGTATTTCACCGGCACCCCCAGCCGCGTGGAAGGCATTGGCATTTTCGAAATGGCCGAAGAAGCCATTCGCATGCACAAGGCTGCCTTTGGTGACGATCCCGTGCTGGCCAACATGCTCGATACCGGTGGTGAATACGCTTGGCGTGCCCGCGGTGAAGAACACATGTGGACGCCTGATGCGATTGCCAAATTGCAGCACAGCACACGCACCAACAACTTCAGCACGTACAAAGAGTATGCGCAGATCGTCAACGACCAAAACAAGCGTCACCTGACTTTGCGCGGTTTGTTCGATTTCAAGATCGACCCCGCCAAAGCCATTTCGGTGGACGAGGTGGAACCCGCCAGCGAAATCGTCAAACGTTTCGCCACGGGCGCGATGTCACTCGGCTCCATTTCAACCGAAGCCCATGCCACCTTGGCTGTGGCGATGAACCGCATTGGCGGCAAGTCCAACACGGGTGAGGGCGGTGAGGACCCTGCGCGTTACCGCAACGAACTCAAAGGCATTCCGATCAAAAAGGGCGAGACCTTGAAGAGCGTCATTGGCGCTGAGCAAGTCGAAGTCGATGTGGAGTTGCAAGCGGGTGACAGCCTGCGTTCACGCATCAAGCAAGTGGCGTCGGGCCGTTTCGGTGTCACGGCCGAATACCTGTCGTCGTCCGATCAAATCCAGATCAAGATGGCCCAAGGTGCCAAGCCGGGTGAAGGCGGTCAGCTGCCTGGCTCCAAGGTGTCGGAGTACATCGGCAAGCTGCGCTACAGCGTGCCAGGTGTGGGCCTGATTTCGCCCCCACCCCACCACGACATTTATTCGATCGAAGACTTGGCGCAGCTGATCCACGATTTGAAGAACGTGGCCCCGCACGCTGACATCAGCGTGAAGCTGGTGTCTGAAATTGGCGTGGGCACGATTGCCGCAGGTGTGGCCAAGTGCAAGGCCGACCACGTGGTGATCGCGGGCCATGACGGTGGCACAGGCGCATCGCCTTGGTCGTCCATCAAGCACGCAGGTTCCCCTTGGGAAATCGGTTTGGCCGAAACCCAGCAGACCTTGGTGTTGAACGGTTTGCGCGGTCGTATCCGTGTGCAAGCCGACGGCCAAATGAAGACCGGCCGCGATGTGGCCGTGGGCGCTTTGTTGGGCGCTGATGAATTCGGCTTCGCTACCGCACCGCTGGTGGTGGAAGGCTGCATCATGATGCGCAAATGCCACTTGAACACCTGCCCTGTGGGTGTGGCCACCCAAGACCCTGCATTGCGCAAGAAGTTCTCGGGCAAGCCCGAGCACGTGGTGAACTACTTCTTCTTCATCGCCGAAGAAGTGCGCCAGATCATGGCGCAGTTGGGCATCAAAAAGTTTGACGACATGATTGGCCGCGCTGACTTGCTCGACATGCGCGCGGGCATTGAACACTGGAAAGCTTCTGGCCTCGACTTCGGTCGTTTGTTGGCGGTGCCACAGGTGTCGGCTGACGTGCCACGTTTACACACGTCGACACAAGACCACGGCTTGGAAAAAGCCCTGGATCAAAAGCTGATCGAGAAGTCCAAGCCCGCGATTGAGCGCGGCGAAAAAGTGCAATTCATGGAAGTGGCGCGCAACGTCAACCGTTCTGTCGGCGCCATGTTGTCGGGTGCGCTCACCAAAGTGCACCCCGAAGGTTTGCCTGACGACACCATCCGCATCCAGCTCGAAGGCACGGGCGGTCAATCGTTTGGCGCCTTCTTGTGCAACGGCATCACCTTGTATCTGATTGGTGACGCCAACGACTACACCGGCAAAGGCTTGTCGGGCGGTCGCGTGGTGGTGCGCCCGAGCATCGACTTCCGTGGTGAAGCGGTCAACAACATCATCGTCGGTAACACCGTGATGATTGGTGCAACACGTGGTGAGGCCTTCTTTGCCGGTGTGGCTGGCGAGCGCTTTGCGGTGCGTCTGTCGGGAGCTACTGCAGTGGTCGAAGGCACAGGTGACCACGGTTGCGAATACATGACCGGCGGCACGGTGGCCGTGTTGGGCAAAACCGGTCGCAACTTTGCTGCGGGTATGAGCGGCGGCGTGGCCTATGTGTACGACGAAGACGGCCAGTTCAGCAAGAAGTGCAACACCGCCATGGTTTCCATGGAAAAAGTGTTGACGGTGGCTGAGCAAGAAGCGGCCTTGCCACGCGCCATTTGGCACCGTGACCAAGCCGACGAAACACAACTCAAGAAGTTGCTCGAAGACCACCACCGCTGGACGGGCTCCAAGCGCGCCCGCGACTTGCTGGACCACTGGGAGACCGCACGTGCCAAGTTCGTCAAAGTGTTCCCCAACGAATACAAGCGTGCACTGGGTGAATTGAACGCAGCCAAGGCTGCCAAAGCACCCGCCGCAGCAGCCAAAAAGGCCGTTGCCGCCAAGTAAAGCAGACGTATTGCAAAGCACAAGCACATAGGATTTGAATCATGGGAAAAGTCACTGGCTTTATGGAAATTGAGCGCATCGAAGAGGGCTACAAGCCCGTCAAAGAGCGCTTGAAAAATTACGACGAATTTGTGATTGGCCTGGACGACAAACAAGCCACCGCTCAAGCGGCACGTTGCATGGACTGCGGCACACCGTTTTGCAACAACGGTTGCCCGGTCAACAACATCATTCCCGACTTCAACGACTTGGTCTACCAAGGCGATTGGAAGAACGCGATCGACGTGCTGCACAGCACCAACAACTTCCCCGAATTCACCGGCCGCATTTGCCCCGCACCTTGCGAGGCCGCGTGTGTGGTGAACCTCAATGGTGACGCGGTGGGCATCAAGTCCATCGAACACGCCATCATCGACAAGGCCTGGACGGAAGGCTGGGTGGTGCCCAAGCCTGCGGCGCACAAGACCGGCAAGAAGATTGCGGTGGTGGGCTCTGGCCCTGCCGGCATGGCCGCTGCGCAGCAGCTGGCACGCGTGGGTCACGATGTGACCTTGTTCGAAAAGAACGACCGCATCGGTGGCTTGCTGCGTTACGGCATTCCAGATTTCAAGATGGAAAAGTCGCACATCGACCGTCGTGCTAAGCAGCTCGAAGCCGAAGGCGTGACCATCCGCACCGGCGTGATGGTGGGCGACTTGCCCAAAGGATCCAAGGTCACCAACTGGGCCAAGGAAACCATCACACCTGCACAGTTGCAAAAAGACTTTGACGCCGTGCTGTTGACCGGTGGCTCCGAGCAGTCACGTGACTTGCCCGCGCCGGGCCGCGATTTGGCAGGTATTCACTTCGCGATGGAATTCTTGCCCCAGCAAAACAAAGTCAATGCGGGCGACAAGCTCAAAGACCAATTGCGTGCCGATGGCAAGCATGTGGTGGTGATTGGCGGTGGTGACACCGGCTCTGATTGCGTGGGCACCAGCACCCGCCATGGCGCTGCCGCCGTGGTTCAGTTCGAAGTGATGCCCATGCCGCCCGAGCATGAGAACAAGCCTTTGGTGTGGCCTTACTGGCCCCTGAAGCTGCGCACCAGCTCCAGCCATGACGAGAGCGCTGAAAAAGGTTTGCTCAAGCGTGAATTTGCCATCTCCACCAAAGAGTTTGTGGGCGAAAACGGCAAAGTCACAGGCGTGAAAACCGTGCGCGTGGAATGGAAAGACGGCAAGATGGTCGAAGTGGCTGGCACCGAAGAAATCGTCAAAGCCGATTTGGTCTTGCTGGCCATGGGTTTTGTGAACCCGGTCGCCACAATTTTGGAAGGCTTCGGCGTCGAGAAAGACGCACGCGGCAACGCCAAGGCCAGCACTGAGTTCACAGGCGGCTATGCCACCAATGTGCCCAAAGTGTTTGCTGCCGGTGACATCCGTCGCGGCCAATCCTTGGTCGTGTGGGCCATCCGCGAAGGTCGCCAGGCCGCACGCGCTGTGGATGAGTTCTTGATGGGTGCGAGCGACTTACCGCGTTGATTCACCGCAACTTTACAAGTCGGTGACGACTTGGATTTAAAATCACAAAAGCCGGTCACCTACCGGCTTTTGTTTTCTATGACCTCCACACCTACCCCTACCACCCAACCCGATGCACTGGTCGCGTTGCGTGATGTGCGCTTTGGCTACGGCGAGCGCATCATTCTGGATGGCATCACCTTGACCGTGCCGCGTGGCAAAGTCACGGCGTTGATGGGGGCCTCGGGCGGCGGTAAAACCACGGTGTTGCGTTTGATCGGTGGTCAGTACCGCGCGCAATCGGGCAGCTTGACGTTTGACGGTCAAGAAATTGCATCCCTCGACCCAGCGGGTCTATATGCTGTGCGTCGTCGCATGGGCATGCTGTTCCAGTTTGGCGCTTTGTTCACCGATTTGAGCGTGTTTGACAACGTGGCGTTTCCCTTGCGTGAGCACACCGACTTGAGCGAGTCCATGATTCGCGACATCGTGTTGATGAAGCTCCAAGCCGTGGGCCTGCGTGGCGCGCGCGATTTGATGCCGAGTGAGGTCTCAGGCGGCATGGCACGGCGTGTGGCCTTAGCGCGTGCCATGGCCTTGGACCCCCAGCTGGTGATGTATGACGAGCCATTTGCGGGCTTGGACCCGATTTCTCTGGGCACAGCAGCGCGTTTGATTCGCCAGCTCAACGACACCTTAGGGCTGACCAGCATCATCGTGTCGCATGATTTGGACGAAACCTTCCACATCGCTGACCAAGTGATTGTGTTGGCCAACGGCAAGATTGCTGCACAAGGCACGCCTGATGAAGTGCGCCAAAGCACCGACCCCTTGGTGCACCAGTTTGTCAGCGCAGTGCCTGAGGGGCCTGTGCGCTTTCATTACCCCGGCCCGTCGGTGGCGGACGATTTTGGCGTCGGAGGTTCGGCATGAAATTTGTCGCCAATTTAGGCTTTGCAGTGCGCAGCTACTTGGCCGATTTGGGTCATGGCGCGCGACTCTTCATGCGTTTGGTGGGCTTGTTTGGCGAGAACATGCGCCGCTTTGGGCTGGTGCGTGACCAAGTGCATTTTTTGGGCAACTACTCGCTGGCCATCATTGCTGTGTCGGGTTTGTTTGTGGGTTTTGTGCTCAGCTTGCAGGGCTACTACACCTTGCAGCGCTACGGCTCTTCTGAAGCGCTGGGTTTGTTGGTGGCCTTGAGTTTGGTGCGCGAACTCGGCCCGGTGGTGAGCGCCTTGCTGTTTGCAGGCCGCGCCGGTACCTCGCTGACCGCTGAGATTGGTTTGATGAAAGCCGGTGAGCAGCTCAGCGCCATGGACATGATGGCGGTCGACCCCGTGCGTCGCATTTTGGGCCCGCGCTTTTGGGGCGGCATCATCGCTTTGCCTTTGCTCTCGGCTGTGTTCAGCGCGGTGGGTATTTTGGGTGGCTGGATGGTGGGCGTCTTGATGATTGGTGTCGATGCGGGCTCGTTTTGGAGCCAGATGCAAGGCGGCGTGGACGTGTGGAAAGACGTGGGCAACGGCGTGGTCAAGAGCGTGGTGTTCGGCGTGACCGTGACGTTTGTGGCGCTGCTGCAAGGCTATGAGGCCCAGCCCACTCCAGAAGGTGTTTCGCGTGCCACCACCAAGACGGTGGTGGTCGCTTCGTTGGCTGTGTTGGGGTTGGACTTCATCCTCACCGCCATGATGTTCAGTATTTGATGAATCGAGGAAGCTATGCAACGCTCCAAAAATGATGTGTGGGTAGGCCTGTTCGTGCTGTTGGGCGCCACGGCCATTTTGTTCTTGGCCTTGAAGTCAGCCAATTTGTTGAGCTTGAATTTCCAGTCCAACTACCTGGTCAGCGCCCGCTTTGACAACATCGGTGGTTTGAAGCGCCAAGCCGCCGTCAAGAGCGCGGGCGTGGTGGTCGGGCGCGTGGAGTCGGTCACCTTCGATGACAAGACCTTTCAAGCCACGGTGACCATGTCGCTCGAGAGCCGTTACCAATTTCCCAAAGACAGTTCGTTGAAAATTTTGACCAGTGGTTTGCTCGGCGAGCAATACATTGGCATTGAAGCAGGCGCCGAGGGTGAGAACTTGGCTGCGGGCGACCGCATTCAAACCACCCAATCTGCGGTGGTGCTGGAGAATTTGATCAGCCAGTTCTTGTTCAACAAAGCGGCTGAACCTGACGCCAAACAAGGTCAAAAATGAAGGTTGCGAATCACTTGCATCGCTTGAGTCTGGGGTTGGCACTGGTTGCCAGCCTTTCTCTCACGGGATGTGCCACCGGTCCGAATGCCAACCCCAAAGACCCGTTGGAGCCGATGAACCGCAGCATCTCGCGCTTTAACGACAGCTTGGATGAAAACGTGCTCAAGCCTGTGGCCACGGGCTACCGCGATGTCACGCCAGACTTGGTGCAAAAAGGCGTGCGCAATGTGTTCAACAACCTCTCGGACGCCTGGTCGACCGTCAACAACGGTTTGCAGCTCAAGGGACGTGACACGGCTGAGTCTTTCATGCGCGTGGTGGTGAACACGGTGTTCGGTGTGTACGGCATTTTTGATGTGGCGACTGAAATCAAGTTGCAACGTCACACCGAGGACTTTGGCCAAACCTTGGGTTACTGGGGTGTTCCGAGTGGGCCTTATCTGGTCTTGCCGGTGTTAGGCCCCTCTACGCTGCGTGACACAGCAGGTTTGCCAGTGGACACCTCCGCAGACGTGGTGCGTCACTTGGATCACATCCCCACCCGCAACAGCGCCATGGGCTTGCGCATTGTTGAAAAGCGTGCCGATTTGCTCAAAGCGACGAACATGTTGGAAGAAGCGGCTTTGGACAAATACAGCTTCACGCGTGATTCGTATTTGCAGTACCGCCGTTCTCAAATTTACGACGGCAATCCGCCCGAAGAGGATGATTTGCCAGACCCCAGCGCCGAACCTGCGTCGACCAAGTGATGGCTTGAGGCGTTAAAGAAAAACCGAATCGTTGGAATGATCACCATGAAACACTTGTCTTCACGTCATTTTTGGGCCCAAGCGCTGTCTGCGCTGGCGTTGATGCTGGCCGGATGCTTGGCCATGTCGGGCGCCGCAGCCGCGGTGGACGATACGCCCGATGCCTTCATCAAGCGTGTGTCCACCGATATTTTGGACACCATCAAGGCCGACAAATCGATCTTGTCTGGCGACACCAACAAGATTGGTGTCTTGGTGGACCAACGCGTCATGCCGCATTTGAATTTTCAGCGCATGACGGCGTCGGCTGTGGGCCCAGGCTGGCGCCAAGCCACGCCAGAGCAGCAAAAACGCTTGCAAGAAGAATTCAAAACTTTGTTGGTGCGCACCTATTCGGGTGCGTTGAGCCAAGTCAGCGATCAAACTATTGTGGTCAAGCCCCTGCGTGCTGCGCCCGACGACAAAGAAGTGATCGTGCGCACCGAAGTGCGTGGCAAGGGTGACCCGATTCAGCTCGACTACCGGGTCGAAAAAGCGTCTGGCGATGCATCGGGTTGGCGCATTTACAACCTGAACGTCATGGGCGTTTGGTTGGTCGACAACTACCGCAGCCAATTTGCCCAAGAAATCAACGCCAAGGGCGTGGACGGCTTGATCGCGAGCTTGGCTGAGCGCAACAAATCCAACCAACGCAGCGGTAAATAAACATGTCTGCTACCGCTTTGGCTTTGCCTGCCACCTTGATCCAAGCCCAAGCACAGTCGGTGGCCGATGGCTTGGTCGCGTCTTTGCTGGCGCGTTTGGCCCAAGGCGGTGATGCGGTGCTGGACGCCTCCGCGCTGACCCAGTTTGATTCCTCTGCTTTGGCCGTGGTGCTGGCGTGCCGCCGCGCGGTGTTGGCCCAAGGCGGGACCTTGCGGGTGACAGGTTTGCCCGAACGTGCCCAGGCGCTGGCCAAGGTCTACGGCGTCAGCGAATTGCTGGTCTGAGCCTCAATTCCCCGAGGGCATTGGCAAAGCCTTAAAATCCAAGGCTGCCCATGCCTGCTATCTCATTCCAATCCGTCTCCAAAACTTTTCAAACCGCCCGAGGTCCATTCCAGGCCCTCGACGGCGTGAGTTTTGACATTCAACAAGGCGAGTTTTTTGCCCTCTTAGGCCCCAACGGGGCCGGCAAGACCACGCTCATCAGCATCTTGGCGGGTTTGGCCCAAGCCACCTCGGGTGCCGTGCTGGTTCAGGGTGTGAATGTGGCGACGCAATCTGCCCAAGCGCGCCGTCTGTTGGGGGTGGTGCCGCAAGAGTTGGTGTTTGACCCGTTTTTCAATGTCCGCGAAGCTTTGCAGTTTCAATCCGGCTACTTTGGCGTCAAACACAACGACGACTGGATTGACGAGTTGTTGCACTGCTTGGGGTTGAGCGATAAAGCCAGCCACAACATGCGCCAACTCTCTGGTGGCATGAAGCGCCGCATGTTGGTGGCGCAAGCCTTGGTGCACAAACCGCCTGTCATCGTGCTCGATGAGCCCACCGCAGGTGTGGACGTGGAGCTGCGCCAAACCTTGTGGCAATTCATTGCGCGTCTCAACCGCGAGGGCAGCACCGTGTTGCTGACCACCCATTATTTGGAAGAAGCCGAAGCCTTGTGCGGACGCATCGCCATGTTGAAAAACGGCAAGGTCGTGGCGCTGGACGCCACCTGCGAGTTGCTCAATGCGGCTTCGAGCAATGTGCTGCGTTTCAAATTAGATGCCGAGTTGCCCCCCGCATTGGCGGCCAAGGCGCGCGTGACGGGGCGCATTGTGCAGTTCCCCGCGAACGACGCCCTGGAGATCGAGCGCTACCTCGCGGCCGTGCGCGAAGCGGGGCTGCACGCAGAAGATGTGGAAATTCGCAAAGCCGACTTGGAAGACGTGTTCCTGGACGTGATGCATCGCAACGAAGAGGTGAAAGTATGAGCCCCCACGTTCGTCACTTCGTGTACTCACTGCCCCCCGAGGGGGCGCTGCCCTTCTTGGGGCGGCCCTGCGGAGGGCTGTCCTGATGACCGGCTGGAGCATGTTGTTTTACAAAGAAGTGCTGCGTTTTTGGAAAGTCGGTTTCCAAACCGTGGCCGCACCGGTGTTGACCGCGGTGATGTATCTGATGATTTTTGGCCATGTGCTTGAAGCGCATGTGCAGGTGTACAAGGACGTGAGCTACACCGCGTTTTTGATTCCTGGCTTGGTGATGATGAGCGTGTTGCAAAACGCGTTTGCCAACAGCTCGTCGTCCATGGTGCAAAGCAAGATCATGGGCAACTTGGTATTTTTATTGCTCACGCCGCTGTCGCACTGGAGCTGGTTTTTTGCCTATGCCTTGTCTGCCATGGTGCGCGGTCTGGTGGTCGGCGCGGGTGTGTTGTTGGCGGGCGTGTTGTTCGTTTGGCAATCGTCGGTGCTGAATTTTTCGCTCATGCCTTGCGAGCCGGTGTGGGTGATTACTTTTGCTGTGGCGGGCGCTTTCATGCTGGGTTCGCTCGGTTTGATCGCTGGTTTGTGGGCCGATAAGTTTGACCAAATGGCGGCGTTTCAAAACTTCATCATCATGCCGATGACGTTTTTGAGCGGCGTGTTTTATTCCATCCACTCATTGCCCAGCTTTTGGCAAAGCGTGAGTCACCTCAACCCGTTCTTCTACATGATCGACGGTTTTCGTTACGGCTTTTTTGGCCAAAGCGATGTCTCACCCTGGTTGAGCCTGGGCGTGGTCGGGGCCTGCTTGAGCGTGGTCTCGGCAGTGGCGCTGCATTTGCTGCGCACGGGTTACAAAATTCGAGGATGAAGAAAGTCTCCACATGACAGCACAAGAATTACAAGCGTTGATCGCTGCGGGCCTGCCTTGCGCGCACCTGCAGGTGGAGGGCGATGGCCGCCATTGGTATGCCACCTTGGTGTCGGCCGAGTTTGAGGGCAAGCGCTTGATTCAGCGTCACCAGCGCGTGTACGCCACCTTGGGCGAAAAAATCAAAACCGATGAGGTGCATGCCTTGTCGATGAAAACCTACACGCCTGCCGAGTGGCAAGCGCTTCCCGCTGCGGACAAGGCCTGAACGATTTATGGACAAACTTTTAATCCGTGGCGGTCGTCCACTCCAGGGCGAAGTGCTGATTTCTGGTGCTAAAAATGCGGCCTTGCCTGAGCTGTGCGCGGCCTTGTTGACCGATCAACCCGTGACCTTGCACAACGTGCCACAGCTGCAAGACGTGGCCACCATGCTCAAGCTCATCCGCAACATGGGCGTCACCGCCGAGCGTGCCGATGACGGCACGGTCAGCTTGAATGCGGGCGGGTTGAACAACCCCGAAGCGCCTTACGAGTTGGTGAAAACCATGCGCGCCTCGGTGCTGGCCCTCGGTCCCTTGTTGGCCCGCTTTGGCCACGCCAAGGTGTCCTTGCCTGGCGGCTGCGCGATTGGTTCACGCCCGGTGGATCAGCACCTCAAAGGTCTGCAAGCCATGGGCGCTGAAATTGAGGTGGAGCACGGCTACATGGTCGCCAAGTTGGGCGGCGGTCGCACGCGTCTCAAAGGCGCACGCATTGCCACCGACATGGTGACCGTGACGGGCACCGAAAACTTCTTGATGGCGGCTGCTTTGGCCGAAGGCGAAACCGTGTTGGAAAACGCCGCCCAAGAGCCCGAGATCCCCGATTTGGCTGAAATGCTCATCGCCATGGGCGCCAAGATTGAAGGCCATGGCACGAGCCGCATCCATATCCAAGGTGTGGAGCGTTTGCACGGTTGCAGCCACAAGGTGGTGGCCGACCGCATTGAAGCCGGCACCTTCTTGTGCGCAGTGGCGGCGACAGGTGGCGATGTGTTTTTGCGTCACGCCCGTGCCGACCATTTGGACGCCGTGATCGACAAGCTGCGCGATGCCGGTGCTGTCGTGACCGCCAGTGCGGACGGCATTCGCATCCAAGGCACAGCGCCGGCGTACGAGCACCTGAAGGCGCAAAACTTTCGCACCACCGAATACCCAGGCTTTCCCACCGACATGCAAGCGCAGTTCATGGTGTTGAACGCGATTGCCAAGGGCGCGTCCAAGGTGACGGAAACGATTTTTGAAAACCGCTTCATGCACGTCAACGAGTTGGTGCGCTTGGGCGCGCACATCCAGATCGATGGCAAAGTGGCGGTGCTCGAAGGCGTCAAGCAACTCTCAGGTGCCACCGTCATGGCCACCGACTTGCGCGCCTCGGCCTCCTTGGTGATTGCAGGTTTGGTGGCGGATGGCGAAACCTTGGTGGACCGCATTTACCACTTGGACCGTGGCTACGACAAGATGGAAGCCAAGTTGCGCGCCATTGGCGCTGACATTGAAAGAGTCAAATAAATGATCACACTCGCGCTCTCCAAAGGCCGCATCTTTGACGAAACCATGCCGCTGCTCAAAGCCGCCGGCATTGAGGTACTGGAAGATCCTGAAAAATCGCGCAAGCTGATCTTGCCGACCAACCACCCCCATGTGCGCGTGGTGCTGGTGCGCGCGTCCGATGTGCCCACCTATGTGCAATACGGCGGCGCGGATTTGGGTGTGACGGGTTTGGACACCTTGATTGAGCATGGTGGCGGCGTGACCGCTGGCGTCGGTGCTGGCGGCTTGTACCAGCCGCTCGACTTGCAAATCGCCAAATGCCGCATGAGCGTGGCGGTGCGTTCCGACTTCGATTATGCGGCAATGGTCAAACAAGGTGCGCGCTTGAAAGTGGCGACCAAGTACACCACCATCGCGCGTGACTTCTTTGCCACCAAAGGCGTGCACGTCGATTTGGTCAAGCTCTATGGCTCGATGGAGTTGGCGCCGCTCACCGGCTTGGCTGATGCCATCGTGGACTTGGTGTCCACTGGCAACACGCTCAAAGCCAACCACTTGGTGGAAGTCGAGCGCATCATGGACATCAGCTCGCGCTTGGTGGTCAACCAAGCTGCGCTCAAGATGAAGCAGGCTGACATTCGCCGCATCATCGATGCGTTTTCTACCGCGCTTGCCAAATAAACCTTTCACCACACACGCACACAAGATGGCCAAACCGCTTCGTCTCTCGACCACCAGCCCCACCTTTGAAGCTGATTTCAAAGCGCGTCTGCATTGGTCGGCCGACACCGATGCTGCCATTGAGCAACGCGTGGCCGACATCTTGGCCGACGTGCAACAGCGTGGCGATGCCGCCGTGCTGGAATACACCGAGCGCTTTGACGGCCTGAAGGCCGACAACATGGCCGCGTTAGAGCTGACGCAAATCGAACTCAAAGCTGCGTTTGATGGCTTGCCCGCAGAGCAACGCGACGCCTTGCAAGCCGCAGCTGCACGGGTGCGCAGCTACCATGAAGCGCAAAGACGAGCGAGCGGTGAAAGTTGGTCCTACCGCGATGCCGATGGCACGTTGCTGGGCCAAAAGGTCACGCCGCTGGACCGTGTGGGCATTTATGTGCCCGGTGGCAAAGCCGCTTATCCATCCAGCGTGTTGATGAACGCCATTCCTGCGCACGTCGCTGGTGTGAGCGAAATCATCATGGTGGTGCCCACACCAGCACGCGACAGAAGCGCGGCTGACGCCTCGCGTGGCGAAAAGAACCCACTCGTTTTGGCTGCCGCTTATTTGGCCGGCGTGAGCCGCGCCTTCACCATCGGTGGCGCACAAGCCGTTGCCGCTTTGGCCTATGGAACCGCCACCGTGCCAGCGGTGGACAAAATTACTGGCCCCGGCAATGCCTATGTGGCCGCGGCCAAACGCCGTGTGTTTGGCACGGTGGGCATCGACATGATTGCAGGCCCCAGCGAAATTTTGGTGTTGGCCGATGGCTCCACGCCCGCCGATTGGGTGGCGATGGATTTGTTCAGCCAGGCTGAGCACGACGAGTTGGCGCAAAGCGTGTTGCTCTGCCCCGATGCCGCGTACATCGACCGCGTGCAAGCTGAGATCGACCGCTTGCTGCCGCAGATGCCACGCAAAGACATCATCGAAAAATCGCTCAATGGCCGAGGCGTGCTCATCCACACCCGCAGCATGGAAGAAGCGTGTGCCATCAGCAACCGCATCGCACCCGAACACTTGGAGGTGTCGAGCCACGAGCCGCACAAGTGGGAGCCGCTGCTCAAGCACGCGGGTGCCATCTTCTTGGGTGCGTTCACCAGCGAAAGCTTGGGTGACTACTGCGCAGGCCCCAACCACGTGCTGCCCACCAGCGGCACGGCACGTTTCAGCTCACCCTTGGGTGTGTACGACTTTCAAAAGCGCAGCAGCTTGATCGAGGTCAGTGAGCAGGGCGCGCAAACGCTGGGCCAAATTGCCAGCGTGCTGGCGCACGGCGAAGGCTTGCAAGCCCACGCGATGGCGGCGGAGATGCGGCTTAAGTAACCTGCATCGCGCGCGGGCTCAGCAAGAACCGATGATTTCCTGCAACGCCGCTACCAACGAACCACATTGCTCAGGCGTGCCCACGGTGATGCGCAAAAACGCATCAATGCGCGGCAGCTTGAAATGACGCACGATGATGGCGCGTTCGCGCAAACCGCTGGCCAAGTCTGCGCCGCTGTGCGCAGGGTGGCGTGCAAACACAAAGTTGGCTGCCGAGGGCAGTACCTCAAAGCCTAAAGCTTTCAGGTCAGCCACCATCTGTTCACGCGTTGAAATGACGGTGGCGCAGCTCTGTTGAAAATACGCATCATCTTCAACGGACGCGATAGCGCCTGCCAAGGCCAAGCGGTCCAGCGGGTAGGAGTTGAAGCTGTTTTTGACGCGCTCCAAGCCTTCGATCAGCTCCGACGAGCCAATGGCATAGCCCACGCGCAAGCCCGCCAATGAGCGGCTCTTGGAGAAGGTGTGGCAGACCAGCAGGTTGGGGTAGCGGTTCACCAAGCGCACAGCGCTCTCAGCGCCAAAGTCCACATAGGCTTCATCAATCAACACCACCGCTTGTGGGTTGCCTGCCACGATGCGCTCCACATCGGCCAGCGGCAGCGGGCAGCCTGTGGGCGCGTTGGGGTTGGGGAAGATGATGGCACCCGCAGCCTGGCCGTCGTGCGGCAGGTAGTCTTGCGCGCGAATCGTGAAGTCGTCTGCCAAGGGAATGGTGCGGTAGTTGATGCCGTACAGACCGCAGTACACCGGGTAAAAGCTGTACGTGATATCGGGGAACCACAAACCACCGGGGTGTTTGAGCAGCGCCATGAAGGCATGCGCCAACACTTCATCGGAGCCGTTGCCGACGAACACTTGCTGCGGCGTGACGTGGTAGTGCGTGGCCAAGGCGGCTTTGAGTGCATCTGCGTTCGGGTCGGGGTAGAGACGCAAACTGTCGTTGGTGGCGTTGCGAATGGCCTCGAGAGCGCGAGGCGAGGGTCCTAGGGGATGCTCGTTGGTATTGAGTTTGACGAGGTTGTCCATTTTGGGTTGCTCGCCCGGCACATAGGGGGTCAAGCTGTGGACAGTCGTGCTCCAGTATTGGCTCATAAGGTCTCGCGTGAGAAAAAACGTGCAAGCCCCAGTTCATGCGGGTTGCGGGGGGTCGATGGTATCATGTAGGCCTTTTTTTGCTATATGGTCGAGAAGCGTTTTATGCGACAAGCCGAAGTCACCCGCAACACCAACGAGACCCAAATCACCGTCAAGATCAACCTCGACGGCACGGGGCAATCCAAGCTGTCGACCGGCATTGGTTTTTTTGACCACATGCTGGATCAAATCGCGCGTCACGGCCTGATCGACCTCGACATCCAAGCCAAAGGCGATTTGCACATCGACGGTCACCACACCGTGGAAGACGTGGGCATCACCTTGGGCCAAGCTTTTGCCAAAGCCGTGGGCGACAAAAAAGGCATCCGCCGTTACGGCCATGCCTATGTGCCACTGGACGAGGCCTTGAGCCGCGTGGTGGTTGATTTTTCGGGCCGTCCTGGCTTGGTCATGCATGTGCCGTTCAAGGCCGGCATGATCGGTGAGTTCGACAGCCAGTTGGCGTTTGAATTTTTCCAAGGCTTTGTGAACCACGCACTCGTGACCTTGCACATTGACAACTTGCGCGGCGAAAACGCCCACCACCAAGCCGAGACCGTGTTCAAAGCCTTCGCCCGCGCCTTGCGTGCTGCGCTGGAACTGGACCCTCGTTCGGCCGGTGTGATCCCCTCCACCAAGGGCAGCTTGTGAAGGCTGCACGCGCATGAACAACAAAGTGGCCGTCGTCGATTACGGCATGGGCAACCTGCGCTCCGTGGCGCAGGCGGTGATGCACGCCGCTTCGGTGGTGGACCATGCCGAGGTGGTGGTGACCTCAGACCCTCAGGTGGTGCGTGACGCCCACCGCGTGGTCTTGCCCGGCCAAGGCGCCATGCCGGATTGCATGCGTGAATTGCGCGAATCGGGCTTGCTCGACGCTGTGCTTGATGCTGCTGAGAAAAAACCGCTGTTCGGTGTGTGCGTGGGCATGCAAATGATGCTCGACCACAGCGCCGAAGGCGACACGCCGGGCTTGGGCTTGATTCCAGGCGAGGTGGTCAAGTTTGATTTGACCGGTCGTCTGCAAGCCGATGGCAGCCGCTTCAAAGTGCCGCAAATGGGTTGGAACCAAGTGCAGCCGACGCAACCGCACTTCATGTGGACGGGCGTGCCTTCGGAGCAAGGCGGCAGCTATTTCTATTTTGTGCACAGCTTCTATGCTCGACCCCACAATCCGGCGCATAGCGCGGCCCAAACCGACTACGGTGGCCTATTTACCTGTGCCATCGCGCGCGACAATATTTTTGCGACACAATTTCACCCGGAAAAAAGCGCGGAACATGGCCTGGCCCTGTACCGCAACTTTCTGCACTGGAACCCTTGAACCTTTATCGCCATCATGTATTTAATTCCTGCCATTGACCTCAAAGACGGACATTGCGTGCGCCTCAAGCAAGGTGACATGGACCAATCCACCACCTTCGGCGAAGACCCGGCGCAAATGGCGCTCAACTGGGTGGCCAAAGGTGCGCGTCGTTTGCACCTGGTGGATTTGAACGGCGCCTTCGCTGGCACGCCCCAAAACAAGGCCGCGATCAAGGCCATCTTGAAAGCCGTGGGCCACGACATTCCTGTGCAGCTGGGGGGTGGCATCCGCGACTTGGACACCATTGAGAAATACATCGACGCGGGCCTGCAATACGTCATCATCGGCACTGCCGCGGTGAAGAACCCCGGCTTTTTGCGCGATGCTTGCAGCGCTTTCGGGGGCCACATCATCGTCGGCTTGGATGCCAAAGACGGCAAGGTGGCCACCGATGGTTGGAGCAAGCTCACCGGTCACGAAGTGGCCGATCTGGGCAAGAAGTTTGAAGACTACGGCGTGGAATCCATCATCTACACCGACATTGGTCGCGATGGCATGCTCAGCGGCATCAACATCGAGGCAACGGTCAAGCTGGCGCAAGCGGTGAGCATTCCCATCATTGCCTCGGGCGGTTTGTCCAACATGGCCGACATTGAGCAGCTGTGCGCCGTGGAAGAAGAAGGCGTGGCGGGTGTGATTTGTGGCCGTGCCATTTACAGCGGCGATTTGGATTTCGAGAAGGCCCAAGCCCGCGCTGACGAACTCAATGGTTAATGCTGCGATTGCGGGCCAACAGGCGTGCCAGCGCTTGACGCTGCCGTGCGGCGACACCGTCTTGGTGGCCTTGCAAGGTGCGCACGTGCTGTCGTGGGTCAGCCAAGGCCGTGAGCGATTGTTTTTAAGCCCCAACAACCTGTGGGATGGACATTCGGCCATTCGCGGTGGCGTGCCAGTGTGCTTTCCCCAGTTCAACCAACGCGGCACTTTGCCCAAGCATGGTTTTGCGCGCAACATGAATTGGACGGCTGGCGAGGCCGTGATCAACGGTGATGCCGCCCACATCGACTTCACGTTCAGCGCCCATGCCGACACCTTGGTCCTGTGGCCGCACGCTTTTGTGGCTCAGTTGCGGGTGGCCCTGGTGCCTGGGCAGCTGACATTGACACTCACGGTGCGTAACACCGACACAGACCAGGACCTGCAGTTCACGGGTGCTTTGCACACCTATCTGGCGGTGGACGATATTGACCTGACCGAGCTGCGAGGCTTGGGCGGCAGTCCGGAGTGGGATGCTGTGGCCGATGTGCACGGTGTTGCCGACGAGGTGCTGTACTTTGACGGTGAGTTTGACCGTGTGTACACGCTTGGCGCGCGCACGGCGGGCCAGGCCCTGGCGTTGCAAGACGGAACCACCACGTTGCAGATTGAACAAAGCCCCTCATGGGCCGAGTCGGTCGTGTGGAACCCCGGTGAACACAAGTGCGCGACGCTGGCTGATATGCCGCCTGATGGTTTTGCGCGCATGCTGTGCGTGGAAGCGGCGCAGGTGTTGGAACCTATCTCTATCCCCGCTGGTGGCCAATGGTTGGGCTGGCAGCGTTTGACCGTTTCTTGACGTACTGTTTGGACCTCTATGCTCGCTAAGCGCATCATTCCTTGTCTTGACGTGACCGGCGGTCGCGTGGTCAAAGGTGTCAATTTCGTTGAGTTGCGCGATGCCGGTGACCCGGTGGAAATCGCGGCACGCTACAACGACCAAGGTGCGGACGAGCTGACCTTTTTGGACATCACGGCCACCAGCGATGCGCGTGATGTGATTCTTCACATCATCGAAGCCGTGGCCAGCCAAGTGTTCATTCCTCTCACCGTGGGTGGTGGCGTGCGCACCGTGGACGACGTGCGCCGCATGCTCAACGCGGGCGCTGACAAAGTCAGCTTTAACTCTGCTGCGATTGCCAATCCGCAAGTGATTCGCGATGCATCGGCCAAGTACGGCGCCCAGTGCATTGTGGTGGCCATTGACGCCAAGCGTCGTACCGCCGAAGAAGAGCTGCGCATGGGGAACAACGGTGTGCCCATGGGCCCTGGCTGGGACGTGTTCAGCCACGGTGGCCGCAAAAATGTAGGGCTTGATGCCGTGGCCTGGGCCACCCAAATGGCCGAGCACGGCGCGGGCGAAATTTTGCTCACCAGCATGGACCGTGACGGCACCAAGAGCGGCTTTGACTTGGCCCTGACCCGTGCCGTAGCCGATGCGGTGGCGGTGCCTGTGATTGCTTCGGGCGGCGTGGGCAACCTCGACCACCTGGCCGATGGTGTGCAGCAAGGCGGCGCCGACGCGGTGCTGGCCGCCAGCATCTTCCACTACGGCGAATACACCGTGCAGCAGGCCAAAGCGCGCATGCGGGAGCGCGGCATACCCGTGCGTTTGTGATCCCTTTTCTTGAAAAGAACTGACATGACCTCAACTTGGCTGGACGCGATCCAATGGGACGACAAGGGTCTGGTGCCTGTGATCGCCCAAGAGAAAGACAGCGGTAATGTGCTGATGTTTGCGTGGATGAACCGCGAGGCTTTGCAAAAAACAGCCGAGTTGAAGCGTGCGGTGTATTTCAGCCGCTCACGCAACAAGCTCTGGTTCAAAGGCGAGGAGTCGGGCCATGTGCAAACCGTGCACGACATTCGCATCGACTGTGACAGCGATGTGGTGTTGCTCAAGGTGACGCAAGAAGGTCATACGCCTGGCATTGCCTGTCATACTGGGCGACACAGCTGTTTTTACCAACGCTTGGATGGCAGCCAATGGCAAGCCTGCGAGCCTGTGCTCAAAGACCCTGAATCGATTTACAAGTGAACTTTCAAAAGCGAACGACATGAGTTCTCTCGACACCCTGCAACGTCTGGCTGACGTGATTGAAAGCCGCAAGCCCGCCAACGGTGGCGACCCCGAGAAAAGCTACGTCTCTCGTTTGCTGCACAAAGGACCCGATGCGTTCTTGAAAAAAATTGGCGAAGAAGCCACCGAAACCGTGATGGCAGCCAAAGACATTGACCATGGTGCAGACCCGGCCAAGCTGGTCTACGAAGTGGCCGATTTGTGGTTTCACAGCATGATTGCGCTGGCGCACTATGGTTTGACGCCTGCCGATGTGGTCAACGAACTGGCTCGGCGCGAAGGTTTGAGCGGTTTGGAAGAGAAGGCCTTGCGCAAGGCGCAAGCCCGTGAGCAATCTGGTGAATAAGCAGGCATGGTTATGAGCGACGCGAACTGTATTTTTTGCAAAATCATTGCGGGACAGATCCCTTCACGCAAGGTGCATGAAGACGATGAAATCTTTGCGTTTCACGACATCAACCCTTGGGCGCCGGTTCATTTTTTGATCATTCCCAAACTGCATATTCCATCGATGGCGCATGTGCAGCCCGAACACGAAGGTTTGCTGGGTCGCATGATGTTGTTGGCGCCGAAGCTGGCGCTGCAAGAGGGCGCACGCCCTTACCCCGAAGGGGGCTTTCGCATCGTGACCAACACGGGTGCAGAAGGCGGCCAAGAAGTTCATCATTTGCATTGGCACGTCATGGGCGGTCCGCGTCCGTGGTTGCGTGGCTGATTAGAATTCCCTCGTATCTAAGGAGAGTCATATGGGTTCGTTTTCAATTTGGCATTGGCTGATCGTGTTGCTGATCGTCATCATGGTCTTTGGCACCAAGAAGCTCAAAAACATTGGCTCTGATCTGGGTGGCGCTGTCAAAGGCTTCAAAGACGGCATGAAAGATGGTTCAGCCACAGAAGAAAAGCCTGCCGAGACCACCAAGGTCAACGCAGTGGCTGGTGACAAGACCACCATCGACGTTGAAGCCAAGCAAAAGTCTTGATTCATACCTGATCGTTTGTTGTGATTGATCTTGGCATTTCCAAAATTGCGCTGATTGGTGCCGTGGCGTTGATCGTCATTGGCCCCGAGAAGTTGCCAGGCGTGGCACGCACCATCGGCACGCTGATTGGCAAAGCGCAACGCTACGTTGCCGATGTGAAGGCCGAGGTCAACCGCTCGATGGAGCTCGATGAGCTCAAAAAAATGAAAGACACGATGGAGAGCGCCGCCCGCGATGTCGAGCAGTCGGTGCACACCGCGAGTCAAGATTTTGAAAAAGACTGGGCCAGTACAACCGCCGGTTTGTCGGATGACGACACCTTTGCCAAGAGTGTGCTGCAGGCCTCTATGCCGCAATACCAACACCCGGGTAAAAATTGGCGCATCAAACGCGGCACCACGCCGCATTGGTACAAAGCACGCCAAGGTGTTCGCACCAAGGCACTGTCGAGTGCTGCCCGTGTGGCGCGGTTTCGCCCAGCTGTGAAACGTTCTGCCGATGTCTGATTCAAATTCTCCCGATGAGCTCGCAGGAACCGAACAACCGTTTGTTCAACACCTGATCGAGTTACGTGATCGATTGGTCAAAGCGACCATCGGCGTTGCAATTGCGGCGGCCGTGTTGGCGATTTTTCCAGGACCTGCGGAGTTGTACGACTTGTTGGCAGCCCCCTTGGTGGCGCAGCTGCCCGCGGGCGCGACCTTGATTGCCACCTCGGTCATCTCGCCCTTTTTGGTGCCTTTAAAGATTTTGCTGATGGCCGCGTTCTTGCTGGCCTTGCCTGTTGTGCTGTATCAAGTGTGGGCGTTTGTGGCCCCGGGTTTGTATTCACACGAGAAGAAGTTGGTTTTGCCTTTGGTGATCTCAAGCACCGTGTTGTTTTTCATGGGTGTCGCGTTTTGCTACTTCTTTGTGTTTGGTCAGGTCTTCAAATTCATTCAGAGCTTCGCCCCCAAAAGCATCACGGCCGCGCCTGACATCGAGGCGTATTTGAGCTTTGTGCTGACCATGTTCATTGCGTTTGGCATGGCCTTTGAAGTGCCGATTGTGGTGATTGTGTTGGCGCGTATGAACGTGGTGTCGATCCAAAAACTCAAAGACTTTCGTTCGTACTTCATCGTGTTGGCGTTCATCATTGCCGCGATCATCACGCCGCCCGATGTGGTCTCGCAACTGGCCTTGGCGATTCCCATGTGCTTGCTCTACGAAGTCGGTATTTGGGCTGCGCAGCTCTTTATCAAACACACACAAGCCCCGGACGCTGACGCGTCTTAAACGCCGCGAAAGCATCCAATGAAACGTCACTGGTTGTTGTTCTCTCAAGTGGTCACCGTGCTGGTGGCCATGTGGTTTGTGGTCGCTACCTTGAAGCCTGAATGGGTGAACCGACGTGCGAGCTTGGCGGGGGTGACCTTGTTGGAGGCCGCGCCTGGCACACCTGGCGCCGTGATGCCCGACAGTTTGAGCCCTGCAGCCAAGCGCGCTGCGCCTGCGGTGGTGAGCATTGCCACGACGCAAGCCAAAGCCGCCAATCCGCAGCAAAACGACCCTTGGTTTCGTTTCTTCTATGGCGATCGTGACGATGAGGGCCCGCAAATGGGCTTGGGCAGTGGCGTGATCGTGAGCCCTGAGGGCTACATCTTGACCAACAACCATGTGATTGACGGTGCCGATGAAATTGAAGTCACCTTGAGTGACAGCCGCCGCGCGATTGCCAAAGTGATTGGCACCGACCCCGATACCGATTTGGCGATTTTGCACATCACGCTCGACCGTTTACCGGTCATTGCCCTGGGCAATTCGGACACGGTGCAAGTGGGTGACAGAGTGTTGGCGATTGGCAATCCATTTGGTGTGGGACAAACTGTGACCAGCGGCATTGTGTCGGCCTTGGGGCGCAACCAGCTGGGCATCAACACCTTCGAGAATTTCATCCAAACCGATGCCGCCATCAACCCTGGCAATTCAGGCGGCGCTCTGGTGGATGTGAACGGCAATTTGTTGGGTATCAATACCGCGATTTACTCGCGTTCGGGTGGCAATTTGGGCATTGGCTTTGCCATTCCTGTGGCCACCGCGCGGCAAGTGTTAGAGGGCATCGTGCGCGACGGTCAAGTCACGCGCGGCTGGGTGGGGGTAGAGCCCTTGGAGCTGACGCCTGAACTGGCCGAGACCTTTGGTTTGAAACAAACCCAAGGCGTGTTGATCACGGGCGTGTTGCAAAACGGCCCCGCTTACAAAGCCGGTTTGAAACCTGGCGATGTGCTGGTGCGGGTGGCCGGGCATGAGGTGTCGAGCGTGGGTGAATTGCTCACCCACATTGCGGCGCTCACCCCGGGCGTCAGTGCCAAGTTGGAGGTGATGCGTCGCAACCAAGCCATGACGCTGAATGTCTCACCCGCGCAACGACCTAAAACGAAAGAGGCCCCACGATGAGCCACCACGTTTTGCGCCAAACGCTGCTGGCTGCGTGTGATGAACTGTTGCAGCCTCAGCGTTTCAAAGACTATGGCCCCAATGGCCTGCAGGTAGAGGGGCGCGATCGCATTGCGCACATCGTTTCAGGGGTGACGGCCAGCCGTGCGCTGATTGAGGCCGCGATCGATGTCAAAGCCGACGCTATTTTTGTGCACCATGGTTTGTTTTGGCGTGGTCAAGATGGCACGGTGACCGGTTGGATGAAGCAGCGTTTGCAGTTGCTGTTGGCGCATGACATCAATTTGCTTGCTTACCACCTGCCTTTGGATGCGCACCCACAGTGGGGCAACAACGCACAATTTGGTTTGCGCTTAGGGCTGGTGGCAGATCGCAACTTCGGTGAGCAAGATTTAGGTTTGTCTGGCATGCGTGCGGATGGTCAAACCTTTGCCGGTGCTGATGCCTTGGCCCACAGCGTGGCCAAGGCCTTGGGCCGTGCGCCGGTGGTTGCCTTGGGTGACGGACGTGAAATTCGCCGTGTGGCATGGTGCACTGGTGGGGCGCAAAGTTATTTTGAAGCGGCCATTGCGGCGGGTGCTGATGCCTTCATCACGGGAGAGATTTCGGAGCCTCAGGCCCATTTGGCACGCGAAACGGGTGTCGCCTTTTTGGCCTGTGGCCATCACGCCACCGAACGCTACGGTGCGCCTGCTGTGGCCACCCATGTGGCGGCGCAATTGGGTGTGACACACCAGTTCATTGAGATCGACAACCCGGCGTGAGCATGGCGAATTCTTTGCTTCCAATGGCCATCACGCTCGGTGATGTAGCGGGCATTGGGCCAGAGATCGTTGTCAAAGCGTTCCGTGATTCACCAGCACAAATGCACAACTGCGTGGTGGTGGGAGATGTAGCTGCCATGCAGCGTGCGGTCGATTTATTGGCCCGCGTTCAGCCCCAGGCACCCCGGATTCAGGTGCTGCCTGTGGCGCAACTGAGCGAATTGCCTCGCATGCGTGCAGCAGGTGACATGCCCGTATTGCAAGTGTCCCAAGCGCTCAGTGCTGCGCAGCTGCCCGCTTGGGGGCAAATCAGCGCGGTTGCTGGGCAGTTGGCCGCCGACGCTGTGGTGTGGGCTGCCCATGCTGCGTTGCGAGGGGAGGTGGCGTCTGTGGTGACTGCGCCTTTGCATAAAGAGGCCTTGGCCGCTGCGGGTGTGCCTTTTCCAGGGCATACCGAAATGCTGCAAGCTTGTGCGGCCTTGCACCTGGGTGTGGTGGTGGACGATTTGCCTGTGCGCATGATGTTGGCCAATCCCGAGCTGCGCACGGTGTTGGTCAGCATCCATGTGTCTTTGCGCGATGCGATTGAGGCGGTGACGATTGAGAATGTGTTGCAAACCCTGCGTATCACGCATCAGGCGCAGTTGGCCGCAACAGGACGCGCGCCCCACATGGGGGTGGCAGGTCTGAACCCCCACGCGGGCGAAGGCGGTTTGATGGGGCGCGAAGAGCTCGACATCATCATTCCTGCTGTGCAGCAAGCGCGCGCGGAAGGACTGTGGGTGAGTGGTCCGTTGGCGCCCGACACCATCTTCATGCGCGCCCGCGCCAAGAACGGCGCGCCTGGAGAGTTTGACGTGGTGATTGCCATGTACCACGACCAAGGCTTGATCCCTGTGAAGTACCTGGGCGTGGAGCAGGGCGTCAACGTCACCTTAGGTCTACCCTTGGTGCGTACCAGTCCAGATCACGGCACGGCGTTTGATTTGGCAGGGACTGGACGCGCTGACCCGGCCAGTTTGTTGGCCGCCTTGCAGACGGCGCGTCAACTGCGCCCGTAGGCCATTCGCGTTTATTTTTGCAAGCTGTTGCGAATGTCGCGCAACAACAAAATTTCTTCAGAGATGGCGGGTGGGGCAGGCGGTGCTTCGGTGGTTTTGAGTTTGTTGATTTGCTTGATCATCACAAAAATGATGAAGGCAAGGATGATGAAATTCACGCACACCGTTATGAAACTGCCGTAGGCCAAGACGGGGACACCGGCTTTGCGCAAGGCATCCAAGGTCTGCGCTGTGCCTTCTGGTGCAGCCCCTAGCGCCAAGAAGAGATTGGAGAAGTCAACGCGTCCCACGAGCCCCGAAATGATGGGCATGATCAGGTCGTTCACGGCTGATTCAACAATCTTGCCGAAGGCTGCGCCAATGATGACACCGACGGCCAAGTCGACCACATTGCCTTTGAGTGCAAAAGTTTTGAATTCTTTGAACATGAGATTTCCTTATTTACTTTTTAAGTATTCAAAATATTACCAAATCGTTCTCAGCCACCCGATGGGCGTGTTCAAAAAATCCTTTTCAGCGGTCAGCTACAATTTGCGGCTAACCCAACCAGTGACAATTGTTTGAGGACATCCATGAGTGACACCCCAGTAGACACCAGTAAACGCACGTGGCTCATCGCCTCGACTTGCGCTGGTGCAGTTGGCGGCGCGGCAGTTGCCGTGCCTTTTGTGAGTACGTTTCAACCCTCCGAAAAGGCGAAAGCCGCCGGTGCTGCGGTCGAAGTCGATATTTCTGCCCTGAAACCCGGCGAAAAAATGACCGTCGAGTGGCGTGGTAAGCCTGTTTGGGTCGTCAAGCGCACGCCCGAGCAACTTGAGGCGCTCAACAAAACAGAGGGTCAGCTCGCTGACCCCAAGTCAGAGCGCAAGCCTTCTGAACTGACGCCTGAGTACGCGCGCAATCAAGCGCGCTCCATCAAACCTGAAGTGTTTGTGGCCGTGGGCATTTGTACCCACTTGGGCTGCTCGCCTTCAGACAAATTCCAAATGGGTGCGCAACCTTCCTTGCCAGACGATTGGCAAGGTGGCTTCTTGTGCCCATGCCATGGCTCGACCTTCGACATGGCAGGTCGTGTGTTCAAGAACAAACCCGCGCCAGACAATCTGGAAATCCCGCCACACATGTACCTGTCCGACACCAAGTTGCTCATTGGTGAAGACAAGAAAGCCTGATAGGACACACCATGGCTGAATTTAAAGAAATCTCTCCCAACGCCAGCACTGGCGAAAAATTGCTCAACTGGGTGGACAACCGTTTCCCAGCCTCAAAGCTCTACAAAGAGCATTTGTCCGAGTACTACGCACCCAAGAACTTCAACTTCTGGTACTTCTTTGGCTCTTTGGCGCTGTTGGTGCTGGTGATCCAAATTGTGACCGGTATTTTCTTGGTCATGCACTACAAGCCGGATGCCACGTTGGCGTTCGCCTCGGTGGAATACATCATGCGCGATGTGCCGTGGGGTTGGTTGATTCGCTACATGCACTCGACCGGCGCTTCTGCGTTCTTCATCGTCGTGTATTTGCACATGTACCGTGGTTTGATTTACGGTTCTTACCGCAAGCCACGTGAGTTGGTGTGGATTTTTGGCTGCGCCATTTTCTTGTGCTTGATGGCTGAAGCCTTCATGGGTTACTTGTTGCCTTGGGGTCAGATGTCCTACTGGGGCGCGCAAGTGATCGTGAACTTGTTTGCTGCTGTGCCTTTTGTCGGCCCTGACTTGGCTTTGCTGATTCGCGGCGACTATGTGGTGAGCGATGCGACCTTGAACCGTTTCTTCAGCTTCCACGTGATTGCTGTGCCACTCGTCCTGTTGGGCTTGGTGGTGGCGCACATCATTGCGTTGCATGAAGTGGGTTCGAACAACCCTGATGGCGTGGAAATCAAAGGTCCGAACGCGCCCAAAGATGCTCATGGCCATCCTTTGGACGGTATTCCTTTCCACCCCTACTACAGCGTGCACGACATCATGGGCGTGAGCGGCTTCTTGTTGGTGTTCAGCGCGATCATTTTCTTCGCGCCTGAATTCGGTGGTTATTTCCTCGAATACAATAACTTCATTCCTGCGGACCCTCTGAAGACACCGTTGCACATTGCACCTGTCTGGTATTTCACGCCTTTCTATTCGATGTTGCGTGCCATCACCAGCGAGATGATGTATGCCTTGATTGCTTGCGTTTTGGCAGGGGCTTTCTTTGGCGCGACCCGTGCCAACTTCGCCAACATCTTCAAAGGTGCCATCGTGGGTGCTGCCGTCGTGGTGTCCTTGCTCATGCTCTCCATCGACGCCAAGTTCTGGGGTGTGGTGGTGATGGGTGGTGCCGTGGTGATCTTGTTCTTCTTGCCTTGGTTGGACCATTGCGAAGTCAAATCAATCCGCTACCGTCCTGATTGGCACAAGTACATGTACGGCGTGTTCGTCGTCAACTTTGTGGTCTTGGCTTACTTGGGTGTGCAACCACCATCGCCCATCGGCGAGCGCGTGTCGCAAGTCGGTACCTTGTTCTACTTTGGCTTCTTCTTGTTGATGCCTTGGTGGAGTCGCATTGGCCAAACCAAGCCAGTGCCTGACCGCGTGACGTTTACGCCTCACTGAGATTCACGGAGCACATAACCATGAAAAAAATTATTCTCAGCTTGGCGCTTGCCCTCGGTCTGGTGGCCGGTGCACAGGCTTCGGGTGGCGACACCATCGCTTGGGACAAAGCGCCCAACAAAACCAATGATTTGGCGGCTTTGCAAAACGGCGCCAAGATTTTTGTCAACCACTGCTTGAACTGCCACTCGGCGGCTTTCATGCGTTACAACCGTTTGACAGACATCGGTTTGACAACGCAACAGATCAAGGACAACCTGTTGTTCACCACTGAAAAAGTGGGTGACACCATGAAGGCCAATATTGATCCCAAGCAAGCCAAAGAATGGTTTGGCGCTAACCCACCCGATCTGACCGTGATCGCACGTTCACGTGCGGGCCATGGCGGCACCGGTGCAGATTACCTCTACACCTACATGCGTTCGTTCTACCGTGACGAAACCAAGGCCACAGGATGGAACAACTTGGTATTCCCGAACGTGGGCATGCCCCACGTGTTGTGGCAATTGCAGGGCGTGCGTCGTCCGGTTTACGACACGCACGAAGAGCATGGCCATCAGGTTCAGGTCTTCAAAGGCTGGGAGCAAGTTACGCCAGGAACTATGTCGGCTTTGGAATACGACCAAGCCATGGGTGACCTCGTGGGTTACTTGCAATGGATGGGCGAGCCTGCACAAAATACCCGTGTTCGCATTGGTGTGTGGGTCTTGTTGTTCTTGACTTGCTTTATGGTGATCGCTTGGCGCTTGAATGCGTCGTTCTGGAAAGACGTCAAGTAATTGATCCACATCGATGATGGGCTCGTCCCATCATCACCTCACGGAGTGACAGGTCAGCCTGTCACTCTTTTTGATTTTTAGGAGCCGCCCATCATGATGGTGCTTTATTCGGGAACCACGTGTCCCTTCTCTCATCGCTGCCGTTTTGTCTTGTTTGAAAAAGGCATGGACTTTGAAATCCGCGATGTAGATCTTTACAACAAACCCGAAGACATCAATGTGATGAACCCCTACGGCCAGGTGCCTATCCTGGTCGAGCGCGATTTGATTTTGTATGAATCCAACATCATCAACGAATACATTGATGAGCGTTTCCCACATCCCCAGCTGATGCCTGGTGATCCTGTGGACCGCGCACGTGTTCGTTTGTTCTTGTTGAATTTCGAAAAAGAGTTGTTCACGCATGTGACCACTTTGGAATCTCGCGTGACCAAGGCCAACGACAAAGCGCTCGAAAAAGCGCGTTCACACATCCGTGACCGTTTGACGCAATTGGCCCCCGTGTTCTTGAAAAACAAGTACATGCTGGGTGACAACTTCTCCATGTTGGACGTGGCGATTGCACCCTTGCTGTGGCGTTTGGATCACTACGGCATTGAGTTGTCAAAGAACGCCGCGCCTTTGCTCAAGTACGCCGAACGCATCTTCTCGCGTCCTGCCTACATTGAAGCATTGACGCCTTCTGAGAAAGTCATGCGCAAGTAATTCGTATGCTCAACGCTCCAGACGCTTCTTCAACACGGCCGTACCTGATTCGTGCTTTGCACGAGTGGTGTACCGACAACGGCTTCACGCCCTATGTGGCCGTGTTGGTGGACGAGTCCGTGCAGGTGCCGATGGAGTATGTGAAGAACGGTGAAATCGTTTTGAATGTGAGTTACGACGCCACGGGGGGCATGACCTTGGGCAATGAGTTCATTGAATTCAAAGCCCGTTTCGGCGGCGTGCCGCGTGAAATCATTGTGCCTGTCAGTCGTGTGCTGGCCATTTACGCCCGTGAGAATGGTCAAGGTATGGCCTTCCCGATGCCTGTTGCAGGCAAGTCGGAGGCGTCGGTGGCAGCAACTCCAACGGTTGCTGCTACAACCCGTCCTTCGCTCAGCGCTGTCGAGAGCTCGCATGAGGCTCACGATTCAGATGATGAGCCGCCCCATCCGACACCACAAAATGGTCGACCGACGCTCACGCGTGTGAAATGAGTGGTTTCTTCGCATAGAATATTGCACATGCCGCTTTAGCTCAGTTGGTAGAGCACCCGCCTTGTAAGCGGTAGGTCGTCAGTTCGAATCCGACAAGCGGCACCATTTGAAAAGCCTCGATATCCTCGAGGCTTTTTCTTTTGGCGCGAAGCCCCAGTGTGTGGGGGGTTCGAGCAGGGGATGCGTTTTCACACCCCTCACACATCCAAGCAAAAAGGGCTGCCATGCAGCCCTTTCTCGTCTCTGTTCTCTGTTTTGCGTTGGTCGTCCCCCTTTGAGATGCCCTATCTATGCGGCTTTGCGAGCATCGTGTTTGGGCTCAGAGGTGGTGAGCTCAGGCGATTTGAACTTCGTTGATAAACCCGCGATTAAGGCCTCTTGTTCCTCCCAGCTGTCTGGCAGTTGCTTTCGCATAAAGAACTCAAAGGAGAGGCCTACAGGCCCCTTAGCGCAGGCAACTCGCTCGGCGATAGAGGGCGACAAACGCGCCAGTTTCAAGATCTTGTGCACACGCACCTTGTCCATCCCTTCGGCGCGCGCAAGCTCAGTCATGTTGGCCACACGCCCCGTGTCGATGAGGTGCTGCCAAAAGACAGCTCTGCCCAACGCTTTGATGAGCTTGGCATCCATAGTCGACCGCCACGGTTTGGCATTCGTTCTGGGGTCTTCATCTTCGGGGCTGATGATGACCTTGGTTGCATGGTGGCGCTCAATGCGCATTGGAATGACTGTGGTGAGTCGAAGCCCTTCCTTCTTTCCGCTACGGACCGTCTTAGCGTTGCCCATCTGGCTCAGAATTGTTTTGACTCGGTTCATGCTTGCTCCATTTCTGCCAACTCAGCGCCGATGCTGTTGGGCACAAGCTCACACGCCAGTTGCAACCAGCCTGAGTGCAGCCAATCAATCTCAATCGCTGTGTCTGTGATTTGGACACGTTCGATGAGCAAACGAACAATTCGAATTTGCTCTTGCGGGAACAT
>CANGIQ010000013.1 GCA_947453965.1 Comamonadaceae bacterium | reverse complement strand
GGTGCTTTGCATTTGGGTCGCATCACCCGCGCAATAAATCTCGGTGCGGTTACAGGTGGAGAGGATGGCCACCTCGCTGCCCGACGAAAAAGTGTCGCGCAGGGTGGTGAGGGTCGGACCCAGTTGTTCGACCGCAAAAGCAAAACGGCCCCGCAAATCAAGCGGGGCTGTCGTGTGATTGAGGCCCAAAGCCCAGACTGCCATAGCGCAGATTATAAAATTTACGCACATGGGTCCTTTAGAACAGATCATTCACACTTTTAACTTCATCGCGCCAGCCTGGTTGTTGGCCCTGTTTTGCGTGCTGATCGCCCGTTTCACCGCCCGTTGGTGGCTGCCTGTGGCCAGCTGGAGCCTGTTGAAACAAACCATGGTGAGCGGTGTCGTGGGCACCGCGGTTTTGGTGGGCGGCCTGGTTTTATGGGGTACCGACGGAAAAATGGCCACTTATTCGGCCCTGGTCATCATCTCCGGAACCACCCAGTGGTTGATGTGCCGCGCCTGGCGGCGTTAAACGAAGCGACAGAGCCTGACGACGCCAGAAGGCGAGTAGGCCGTGTGTGCAGTGAGCGACATTCTGAGCGAAGCGAAGAGGAGCCAACGTACACACGGCCTACTCGCCTTCTGGCACTCCTCCCGTCACCTTTCCAAAAACACCAAATTTGCGCGTGCAATACCCCTAAAACGCGCAGGACGACAGCCCCATTCCCCGTAAGCTCTCTCGGTCTGTACAAGCCTTGAGCCACAAGCCCTGCGGTAACATGGACCCCCATTTCGCGCCCCTGGGCGCACCCTGAAAAAATGAACGCTCCCACCTCGTTGAACCACTTGCTCGCTACGGCTGAAGAAAGCCCGCGACTGCGCGAAATTCCTTACAACTACACCTCGTTCTCGGACCGGGAAATCGTGTTGCGCTTGCTCGGCGCCGAGGCGTGGGAATTGCTGCTGCGTTTGCGTCAAGAACGCCGCACAGGCCGTTCGGCCCGCATGTTGTACGAGGTGCTGGGTGATATTTGGGTGGTGCAACGCAACCCCTATTTGCAAGACGATTTGCTGGACAACCCCAAGCGCCGTTTGCAGTTGGTCGAGGCCTTGCACCATCGTTTGGGCGAAGTGCAGCGCCGTCGCACCCCCGATGTGGATGCGGAGCGCGATGCCTTGGTGGGGCAGCTGCTGGTGGCCGCAGGTCGTGCGATCGAGCAATTCAATGCCCAGTTCGAAGCCATTGCAGCGTTGCGCAAAAAAGCTGAGCGTTTGCTCAAGAAGCACACCGCCCACGACAACATCAAGTTTGACGGCCTCTCGCGTGTGAGCCACGTGACCGACGCCACCGATTGGCGGGTGGAATACCCCTTCGTAGTGCTGACCCCCGACACCGAAGAGGAAATGGCGGGTCTGGTCAAAGGCTGTATTGATTTGGGTTTGACCATTGTTCCACGAGGCGGCGGTACGGGCTACACCGGCGGCGCTGTACCACTGACGTGGAAGAGTGCGGTGATTAACACCGAAAAACTCGAAGCCATGACCGAGGTGGTCATGGTCAAGCTGCCTGGCATTGACCACCCCGTACCCACGGTGTGGACCGAGGCCGGCGTGGTGACCCAGCGTGTGGCCGACGCGGCTGAGCGCGCAGGCTTTGTGTTTGCGGTCGACCCGACCTCGGCCGAGGCCTCGTGCATTGGCGGCAACATCGCCATGAACGCGGGCGGCAAAAAAGCCGTGCTGTGGGGTACGGCACTCGACAACCTCGCCAGCTGGCGCATGGTGACGCCAGACGCCGAGTGGCTCGAAGTCACGCGCATGGACCACAACCTGGGCAAGATTCACGACGCCGAGATGGCCAGCTTTGAGCTCAAGTATTTCCAAGCGGATGGCAAGACCTTCATCCGCCAAGAGCGCCTGGATATTCCTGGCAAGACCTTCCGCAAAGAAGGCCTGGGCAAAGACGTGACCGACAAATTCTTGAGTGGTTTGCCCGGCATTCAAAAAGAAGGTTGCGATGGCCTGATCACCAGCGCACGCTGGGTGGTGCACCGCATGCCTGAGCACACCCGCACCGTCTGCATGGAGTTCTTTGGCAATGCCAAAGACGCGGTGCCCAGCATTGTCGAAATCAAAGACTTCATGTTTGCCGAACAAAAACGCAGTGGCGTGTTGCTGGCTGGCTTGGAGCATTTAGACGACCGCTACCTGCGTGCCGTGGGTTATGCCACCAAGAGCAAACGCGGCGGCATGCCCAAGATGCTGTTGATTGGCGACATTGCTGGTGACAACGCCGATGACGTGGCCCGCGTCACCTCGGAGGTCGCGCGCATGGCCAATTCACGCAGCGGTGAATGCTTTGTGGCGGTCAGTCCCGAAGCACGCAAAAAGTTTTGGCTCGATCGCAAACGCACGGCGGCGATCAGCCGTCACACCAATGCCTTCAAGGTCAACGAAGACGTGGTGATTCCTTTGCCACGCATGGCCGAATACACCGATGGCATTGAACGCATCAACATCGAACTGAGCTTGCGCAACAAAATTGAGTTGTGCGATGCCTTGGAAGACTTCTTTGCCAAAGGTAATTTGCCCCTGGGCAAATCGGACGATGCCGCGGACATTCCTACACCCGAGATGCTGGAAGACCGTGTGCAACAAGCCCGCTCGCTGATTGGCGAAGTGCGTGGCCTGTGGCAGCAATGGCTGAACGAATGCGATGCCTTGTTCCCGCAGTTGCAAGACCACACCTTGCGCGCGAGCTGGAAAACACAAATCCGTGCGGTGTTGCAAAACATCTTCACCGGCGCGCAGTTCCAACCCGTGTTGGACGAATGCAATGCCATTCATCAGCGCGTGCTCAAAGGCCGTGTGTGGGTGGCGCTGCACATGCATGCCGGTGACGGCAATGTGCACACCAACATCCCGGTCAACAGCGACAACTACGCCATGCTGCAAACCGCGCATGAGGCGGTGGCCCGCATCATGGTGCTGGCGCGCTCACTCGACGGCGTGATTTCGGGCGAACACGGCATTGGCATCACCAAGCTGGAGTTTTTGACCGATGCCGAGTTGCAACCCTTTGCCGACTACAAAGCACGCATCGATCCCGAAGGGCGCTTCAACAAAGGTAAGTTGCTGCGCAACCAAGACACCGATGTGGACCTGCGCCATGCCGACTTGAGCCAGGCCTACACACCCAGCTTTGGTTTGATGGGGCACGAGTCGCTGATCATGCAGCAGTCGGACATCGGCGCCATTGCGGGCAGCGTGAAAGACTGTTTGCGTTGCGGTAAGTGCAAGCCCGTGTGTTCCACCCATGTGCCCCGTGCGAACTTGCTGTACAGCCCGCGCAACAAAATCTTGGCCACTTCCTTGTTGGTGGAGGCCTTCTTGTACGAAGAGCAAACCCGCCGTGGCGTGTCCATCAAGCACTGGCAAGAGTTTGAGGACGTGGCCGACCACTGCACGGTGTGCCACAAGTGTTTGTCGCCTTGCCCGGTGAACATTGACTTTGGCGATGTGTCCATGAACATGCGCAACTTGTTGCGCAAGATGGGCCAAAAGAGTTTCCGTCCTGGCAATGCTGCTGCGATGTTCATGCTCAACGCGACCAGTCCCGAGACCATCAAGTTCGCGCGCAGCGCCATGGTGGATGTGGGCATGAAGTTGCAGCGCTTTGCCCACGATGTGCTGGGTGTCATGGCGCGCAAGCAAACCAAGGCGCCGCCTGCCACGGTGGGTGCTGCACCCATCAAAGAACAGGTGATTCACTTCATCAATAAAAAGCTGCCCGGTGGTTTGCCCAAGAAAACGGCGCGCGCTTTGTTGGACATTGAAGACAAAAATTACGTGCCCATCATCCGCAACCCCAAGACCACCACGCCAGAGACCGAGGCGGTGTTCTATTTCCCAGGCTGCGGCTCTGAGCGTTTGTTCAGCCAAGTGGGCATTGCCACGCAAGCCATGCTCTGGCATGCGGGTGTGCAAACCGTGTTGCCCCCGGGTTATCTGTGCTGCGGTTACCCACAGCGTGGTTCTGGCCAGTTCGACAAAGCCGAACAAATCATCACCGACAACCGGGTGTTGTTCCACCGTGTAGCCAACACACTCAACTACCTCGACATCAAAACCGTGGTGGTCAGCTGTGGCACCTGCTACGACCAGCTGCAAAGCTACGAGTTCGACAAGATTTTCCCTGGCTGCCGCATCGTCGATATCCACGAGTTCTTGCTTGAGAAAGACATCAAACTCAGTGCCGAGCAGCAAGCCGGTTACTTGTTCCACGACCCCTGTCACAGCCCGATGAAGCAGCAAGATCCGATGAAAACGGTCAAGGCACTGATTGGCGACAAGGTGCGCAAGAGCGACCGCTGCTGCGGTGAGTCCGGTACTTTGGGGGTGACCCGTCCGGATATTTCGACCCAAGTGCGTTTCCGCAAAGAGGCCGAACTGCAAAAAGACGAAGCCGCTTTGCGTGTCATGACAGGGGAAGCCAAAGGGGATATGAAGATCCTCACCAGCTGCCCCAGCTGTTTGCAAGGCCTGATTCGTTATGGCGACGACTTGCAAAACGGTTTGCTCGAAGCCGACTACATCGTGATCGAGATGGCGCGCAAGATCTTGGGCGAGCAGTGGATGCCCGACTACGTGGCCCAAGCCAATGCCGGTGGCATTGAGCGCGTGCTGGTCTAAACAAGAAAGACGTCATGGCTGGACTGCAAAAAAACACCCCCACACCCCAAGACATCACCGTCCACGGTGCCTCGCGTTTGCTGGAGGTGAGCTTTTCTGATGGTGCGACATTTCGCATTCCGTTTGAGCTGATGCGCATCTACAGCCCTTCCGCCGAAGTGCAGGGCCATGGTCCTGGCCAAGAGGTGTTGCAAACGGGCAAGCGTGAGGTGAGTCTCGAAGGCTTGGAGCCCGTGGGCAACTACGCCATCAAACCGACTTTCAGCGATGGCCACGACAGCGGCTTGTTCACTTGGGAGTATTTGTATTTCTTGGGTTCTGAGCAAGACCAGCTGTGGGCCGACTACGAGCGTCGCCTCAAAGAAGCGGGCGTTGAACGCGATGCACCCATGCCCGAAGCGGGCGGTCACGGCTGTAGCAGCCACGCACACTGATATAACATTGATCACCATGAGCAGCACCCATTTCGGTTTTAAAACCGTCGACGAACAAGAAAAAGCCAAGCATGTGCGTGGCGTGTTCGATTCGGTCGCCTCCAAGTACGACATCATGAATGACCTGATGTCCATGGGCCTGCACCGTGTTTGGAAGCACTACACCACCACGGTGGCAGATCTGCGTGAGGGCTACCAAGTCCTCGACATCGCGGGGGGCACGGGCGACTTGTCGATGGCATTTGCCAAGAAGGTGGGCAAAACCGGCCGTGTGGTGCACACCGACATCAACGAAGCCATGTTGCGCACGGGGCGTGACCGTTTGCTGGACCACGGCCTTGTGTTGCCTACCTTGGTCTGCGATGCCGAAAAACTACCTTTCCCTGACAACCACTTTGATGTGGTCAGTGTGGCCTTTGGCCTGCGCAATATGACGCACAAAGATGTGGCGTTGAAAGAAATGTGCCGTGTCTTAAAGCCCAATGGCAAGTTGCTGGTGTTGGAGTTTTCCAAAGTGGCCAAACCGCTGGAGAAGACGTACGACTGGTATTCGTTCAACATCTTGCCCAAGCTGGGCCAAGTGATTGCTGGCGATGACGCAAGCTACCGTTATTTGGCCGAATCGATCCGCATGCATCCCAGTCAGGAAGAGTTAAAGACCCTGATGAAGAATTGTGGTTTTGGCCATGTGGACTATCACAACATGAGCGCCGGTGTGGTGGCACTTCATGTTGGAATTAAGTGCTGACACATTGAGACAACAGGAGACGAGCAAATGAAGAAGTTTTGGGCCTCTATTTTCGTGATCGCGATGGCGCTCACCAGCATGCACGCCGAAGCTGCAAAACGCTTGGGAGGCGGTAAATCGGTCGGGCAGCAGTCCAGCAATGTGACGCAACGCGAAGCGGCCAAGCCCACAGCACCGGTGCAAAACGCCACGCAAGCGGCCCCCGCGCCTACGCCTGCCCCTGCGGCCCCTCCTGTGGCGGCACAACCGCAACGCAAACCTTGGGGTGCCATGCTTGGTGGTTTGGCCGCAGGTTTGGGCTTGGCTTGGTTGGCGCACTCGTTGGGCTTCGGGGCTGAGTTCGGTCAGTTCTTGATGTTTGGTCTGTTGGCCTTGGTGATCATGATGGTGATCGGTGCGTTCATGCGCCGTCGCCAGCCTGAAGCGGCCAATACCAGCCCCTATGCTTTTGAAGGTGCAGGTGCGTCGGCTGATCCACACACCTTGCCGCAATACAACCCCAAGAACGTGGGCAATGACGCCTCGGCGCGTCCTGTCGACACCCTGCCTGCGTATGACCCCGCTGCTTCACAGCGTGGCGGCTCTATGATTGGTTCTGCCTTGTCGGGTCAGCAGTCCTGGGGCGTTCCCTCGGACTTTGACACCCTGGGCTTTGTGAATGCGGCCAAGCAAAACTTCATGACCTTGCAGCAGGCCTGGGACCGTTCCGATGTGAGCACCTTGCGTTCCATGATGACCGACAGCATGCTGGCAGAAATCAAAACCCAACTCGCCGAGCGCGAAGCCACGGCCAGCGGCCAAGTCAACCACACCGATGTGGTGATGTTGGATGCACAGCTCTTGGGCATCGAAGATGCGGGCGCGTTCTATTTGGCCAGCGTCGAATTTTCTGGCTTGATCCGCGAAGAGCCTTCCGCGGGCCCCACCCCGTTCCGCGAGGTGTGGAACATGAGCAAACCCAAAGACGGTAGCCTGGGTTGGCTGGTGGCTGGTGTGCAGGCCTTGCAATAAGCGCGCGCTGATCTGGGGGCCAAACAGGGCCTCCAAACAAGGAATAATCGGGGACTATGGCAACACAGTCCCCTTTTTCTTGGTTGGCCGACGCGGCAGACACGCTGCGCGCCAAACTCCCTGCTGATTTCCCGTCTTCGTTCACCCCTCCCGCATGGGCGGTGAGTGAGGTGCAACAACGCGTTGTTCTTTTTCTGAACCACGTGCTCATGCAAGAGCCTGCGGCGCGCGATCGTTTGCAGCGTCAACGCGGTCGTCACGTGCAGGTGTGTTGGCGCGATCAAGTGTTCCAATGTGCATTCACGCCTGCCGGTCTGGTGGAGTTCATGGCGCCCGATGCCAGTGCCAAAGCTGCTGATCTGGTGCTGCGCGTGAATGAGCCGTCGCCCTTTGCACTGGCCAAGACGGTGTTAGAAGGAGACAAGCCCGCCATCCGCATCGAAGGGGATGTGCAATTGGCCGCTGAAGTGAATTGGCTGATCGACCATGTGCGTTGGGATCCGGAAGAAGATTTGGCGCGCCTCATCGGCGATGCACCTGCTCACACCGTGGCTCACACAGCCCAAGCGGTGGTGCAGGCCTTGCGTCAGTTCATCCAGTCCACCAAGACCCCAAAGGCCGCACCATGACACGCTTGTTTCGCGGCCTCTACATTGTGTTCATCGTCCTGCGCTACGGCCTGGACGAGCTGGTGCTGACCAGTTTTCAAAAACCAGGCTTGCGCTTGCTTGCGCGCATTGTGTCGGTGGGGCGCGATTTGCGTGCGCCACGTGGTCAGCGCTTGCGCGAAGCCTTGGAGCGCTTGGGCCCCATCTTTGTCAAGTTCGGTCAGGTGCTGTCCACCCGCCGTGACTTGCTGCCGTTTGACATTGCCGATGAGCTGGCGCTGTTGCAAGACCGCGTGCCGCCTTTCCCCTCGGCGGTGGCCGTGGCCATCATCGAACGCTCGTTCGGCCGCCCCCTCAGCGAGGTGTTTGTCGATTTCACCCACCAACCTGTGGCCAGTGCATCGATTGCGCAGGTGCACTTTGCGGTCATCAAAGACCGCAATGGCCAGACCCGTGAGGTGGCAGTGAAAGTGCTGCGCCCAGGCATGCTCAATGTCATTGACAAAGACCTGAGCCTGATGCGCATGATGGCAACCTGGGTAGACCGTTTGTCGGCCGATGGCAAACGCTTGAAACCCCGCGAGGTGGTGGCCGAGTTTGACAAGTACTTGCACGACGAGTTGGATCTGATTCGCGAAGCGGCGAATGCCGCGCAATTGCGTCGCAACATGGACGGTTTGAACCTGGTGCTGATTCCAGAAATGCTGTGGGATTTCTGCCATACCGAAGTGATCGTGATGGAGCGTATGAATGGCGTGCCCATCAGTCAGGTCGATCGTTTGCGCCAAGCCGGTGTCGATATCCCGAAGCTCGCGCGCGATGGCGTGACCATCTTTTTCACCCAGGTGTTTCGCGATGGCTTTTTCCATGCCGATATGCACCCGGGCAACATCCAAGTCAGCTTGGACCCAGCCACCTTCGGCCGCTATGTGTCACTGGACTTTGGCATCGTGGGCACGCTGACCGAATACGACAAAGAGTATTTGGCGCAAAACTTCACCGCCTTTTTCAGACGCGACTACAAACGCGTGGCCGAGTTGCATGTGGAGTCGGGCTGGGTGCCTGCGGACACCCGGGTGGACGAGTTGGAGTCGGCCATTCGTGCCGTGTGCGAACCTTACTTTGACCGGCCCTTGAAGGAAATTTCCCTCGGCATGGTGCTGATGCGCTTGTTCCAAACCTCGCGTCGCTTCAATGTCGAAATTCAACCGCAGCTGGTGTTGCTGCAAAAAACCTTGCTCAACATCGAAGGCTTGGGCCGTCAGCTCGATCCCGAGCTGGACTTGTGGAGCACGGCCAAGCCCTTCTTGGAAAAGTGGATGATTGACCAAGTGGGCCCTAAAAAACTCTGGCACCAATTGGTCGCCGAAGCGCCGCGCTACGCCAAGCTCTTGCCCGAGTTGCCGCGCCTGGTGCACGACTTTTTGAAGCACCGCCAAAACGATGGCCAAGGCCAGCTGCAACTGCTGATTGAAGAGCAGCGGCGTACCAATCGTTTGTTACAGCGCCTCCTCTGGTGTGGCGTGGGCTTCTTGCTGGGATTGGTGGTGATGCAGGTGTTTGTGCGACTGCATTCGTTTTTTTAATGCTTTAACGGAGTTGACCCGTGCTGCTCACACTCGTCATCGTCTATTTGCTGGTCACCATTGCCATTGGTTTGATGGCGGCCAAGCGCGTTCAAAACTCGGCTGACTTTGCGATCGCCGGTCGGCATTTGCCCATGGCCATGATCGTGACCACCACATTTGCGACCTGGTTTGGTTCAGAGACCGTCTTGGGTATTCCAGCCAAGTTTGTGAACGGCGGTCTGCATGGGGTGGTGGAAGACCCGTTTGGTGCAGGTTTTTGCTTGATCTTTGTCGGCCTGTTCTTCGCGGGCAAGCTCTACCGCATGACGCTGCTGACGATCAGCGACTATTACCGCGAGCGCTATGGCCGTGTGGTGGAAGTGATTTGCTCGCTCATCATCATGGTGAGTTATTTGGGTTGGGTGTCAGCCCAAGTCACCGCCTTGGGCTTGGTCTTTAATGTGCTGTCCAACAACCTCATCAGCATTGAGCTGGGCATGGTGATTGGGGTGGTGTCCATCTTGGCTTACACCTTGTTTGGCGGCATGTGGTCGGTGGCGATCACCGATTTCATTCAAATGATCATCTTGGTCGTGGGGCTGTCGATCTTGGCCGTGTTTGCGGCAGACCAAGCGGGTGGTGCCGACAAAGTGGTGAGCTTGGCCATCAGCAAAGACATGTTCAAGTTTTTGCCTGAACCCAATTTCAAAGAGATGGCGTTTTTCTTTGCCGCGGCCATCACCATCATGTTTGGCTCGATCCCGCAGCAAGACGTGTTTCAGCGTGTCATGTCAGCCAACAGCCTTGAAGCCGCCACACGCGGCCCTGTGATTGGTGGCATTTGCTACATCTTGTTTGCGTTTGTGCCCATGTTCTTGGTGGTCAGCGCCATGCTCATCATGCCGGAGAAGGCAGCGGTCTTGATGGCTGAAGACCCGCAAAAAGTATTGCCCACCTTGGTGATGGAGCACATGCCGTTCATCATGCAGGTACTGTTTTTTGGGGCCTTGCTGTCGGCCATCAAGTCGTGTGCCTCGGCCACCTTGTTGGCCCCGAGCGTGACCTTCACCGAGAACATTTGGCGTCAATTCCGACCCCATCAAAGCGACAAGCAAGAGTTACTGGCCATGCGCGTGACGGTGTTGGCTTTCAGCGTGGTGGTGCTGTGCTACGCCATTTTGATGCAAGGCACCTCAATTTACGAAATGGTCTCGGGTGCCTACCAAGTGCCTTTGGTCGGCGCTTTTGTGCCGTTGACCTTTGGCTTGTACTGGAAGCGTGCCACCACCCAAGGCGCTATTTTTGCGATTGTGTTGGGCTTGTTGACCTGGGGCCTGTTTTTGGCCACGCCCGTCGGGCAAGAGTTTCCTGCACAGTTGGCGGGTGTGTTGGCCAGTTTGGTTGGGATGGGGGTCGGTTCGGTCGGGCCGCAAGCCATCCGCAACGCCCACGGCAGCCACCACAAGCTCGTGGGCGCGGCCTGAGGCGCGCAGTCATGGCGGATGGGCGCCGGTCAGGGCTTGAAGATCGGCCTGCCGCCTATAATTACGGGTTTTACCCCATCCTCCTGCCATGCCCATTTATGCCTACAAATGCGGGTCCTGCGGCCATGCCAAGGACGTCCTGCAAAAAATCGCGGATGCCCCGCTGACCGATTGCCCGGCCTGCGGTAAATCCACCTTTTCCAAACAACTCACCGCGGCTGGTTTCCAGCTCAAAGGTTCGGGTTGGTACGCCACCGATTTCAAAGGTGGCTCGGGCGGTACGTCGGCTCCCGCCGCCACGCCCAGTGGCGACACCAGCGCAGCGGCCGCACCCGCGGCAACCAGCGACAGCAGCAGCACCGCCGCTGCCGGTGGTTGTGGCGCGTCTTGCGCTTGCCATTGAGCCCCTTCCCGAACGATTCTTCAACGCACTGAATACACCATGCCGATTAAAAAATACCTGCTTGCAGGCCTCTTGGTTTGGACGCCCTTGGCCATCACGGTCTGGGTGCTGACTTGGCTGGTGGGTGTCATGGACGGCATGTTCTTGGGCACCATCGGTCCCTTGGTGTCGAACGACACACTCACCTCCTTGCGCCAGATCACAGGTCTTGGTGTGGTGTTGGTCTTGGTGGGCTTGTTGGTCACCGGGGCTTTGGTGTCGAACGTGGCCGGTCGCTGGTGGGTCAAACAGTGGGACAAGTTGTTCACCCACATTCCCATCGTCAAGTCGATTTACACCAGTGTTAAAAAAGTCTCGGACACCCTGTTCTCCAGCAATGGCAATGCGTTTCGTCAGGCTTTGCTGGTTCAGTACCCCCATGCCGGCATGTGGACCATCGCGTTTCAAACCGGGATGCCTGTCGGCGAGGTCGCTTCTAAGCTCAGCAGCGAACACCTCAGCGTGTATGTGCCGACCACCCCTAACCCGACCAGTGGCTTTTTCTTGTTGGTGCCACGCACCGATGTGATTGAGCTTGAGATGAGCGTTGACGAAGCGTTGACGTATGTGATTTCCATGGGTGCCGTCTCTCCCGGCACTGCAGCAATTCAACAAAAGAGAAACTAAAAATGGCAATGCGCTCCCACTACTGCGGTCTGGTGACCGAAGCCCTCAATGGCCAAACCGTGAGCCTGTGCGGCTGGGTCAACCGTCGTCGTGACCACGGCGGCGTGATCTTCATTGACTTGCGTGACCGCGAAGGCTATGTGCAAGTGGTGTGCGACCCAGACCGCCCCGAGATGTTCAAAATTGCTGAAGACGTGCGCAATGAGTTTTGTATCCAAGTCAAAGGCTTGGTGCGCGCCCGTCCAGAAGGCACGACCAACGAAGGTTTGAAGAGCGGCAAGATTGAAGTCTTGTGCCATGAACTCATCGTGTTGAACGAGTCGGTCACGCCACCGTTCCAAATCGACGACGACAACCTGTCTGAGACCACCCGCCTCACACACCGCGTGCTCGATTTGCGTCGTCCGTACATGCAAAACAACCTGATGCTGCGCTACAAAGTGGCGATGGAAGTGCGCAAGTACCTCGATGAAAACGGCTTCGTCGACATCGAAACCCCCATGCTCACCAAGAGCACGCCCGAAGGCGCGCGCGACTACCTGGTGCCCAGCCGTGTGCATGATGGTCAGTTCTTTGCGTTGCCCCAGTCGCCTCAGCTGTTCAAACAGCTGTTGATGGTGGCGGGCTACGACCGCTACTACCAAATCACCAAGTGCTTCCGCGACGAAGACTTGCGCGCTGACCGTCAACCTGAATTCACCCAGATTGATATTGAAACCTCGTTCTTGAGCGAGGAAGAAATTCGCGACATGTTCCAAGGCATGATCAAGCGCGTGTTCACTAACACCATCGGTGTGGACCTCGGCGAGTTCCCGGTCATGACCTACCAAGATGCCATGCACTTGTACGGCTCTGACAAGCCTGACCTGCGCGTGAAATTGCAGTTCACCGAAGTGACCGATGTCATGGGCGATGTGGACTTCAAGGTCTTCTCAGGCGCGGCCAACATGAAGGGCGGCCGTGTGGTCGCCTTGCGCGTACCCAACGGTTCGGTGGAAGGCGGCGGCATCAGCCGTGGCGAGATCGATGCCTACACCGAGTTCGTCAAGATCTACGGTGCCAAGGGCCTGGCTTACATTCGCGTCAACGACCTGTCCAAAGGCCGTGACGGTTTGCAGTCACCCATCGTCAAGAACATCCACGACGCCGCATTGAACGCCGTGCTGGAACGCTCTGGCGCGCAAAACGGCGACTTGATTTTCTTTGGCGCCGACAAAGCAAAAATCGTCAACGACGCGATCGGTGCTTTGCGCATCAAGATCGGCCACAGCGAGTTCGGCAAGAAAAACGGTTTGTTCGAAGACCGTTGGGCCCCGATGTGGGTGGTCGACTTCCCGATGTTCGAGTTCGACGACGAAAGCCAGCGCTACACGGCCGTGCACCACCCCTTCACCGCACCCAAAGACGGCCACGAAGACTGGATGGTCACCGCGCCCGAGAAGTGCATCTCCAAGGGCTACGACATGGTGTTGAACGGCTGGGAAATGGGCGGCGGCTCGGTCCGTATCCACCGCGCGGACGTGCAGCAAAAAGTGTTTGACGCGTTGAAGATCACGCCTGAAGAAGCCCAGCTCAAGTTCGGCTTCTTGCTCGATGCCTTGCAATACGGCGCGCCACCGCACGGCGGCTTGGCCTTCGGTTTGGACCGTATCGTCACGCTCATGACCGGTGCCGAATCCATCCGCGATGTGATCGCCTTTCCCAAAACCCAACGCGCTCAATGTTTGCTCACGCAAGCACCCAGCCCGGTGGATGAAAAGCAATTGCGCGAATTGCATATTCGTTTGCGCAATGTGGACGCAGCGAAAGCCGCCTAAAACGCAAACCACACCAGCCGTTCAGGCTCAAGCGGCTTTGCGCACAACGCCACCTGCGGGTGGCGTTTTTTATTCTGGGCGAGGATGTTCGAGTGGCAGGCTTCAGTACTGACTTGTGCTTATGTTCTACTAGCCGTTGCCTACTTTGAATTGACTCAGCATGCGAATTTCGAACCACACCACGCACTATTGCGCCTTGCTCACGGCGCCGCGCCGTTTGGCCTTCAGCCAGGTGGGAGACACACACAGTCCGCATGTGCTGCTGTGCCTGCCTGGTTTGCTGGAAACACGCGCCACTTTTGATCCCGTGCTCAATCTGGCGCAAGGCGTGCCAGGTGTACGCGTCATCGCGTTGGACCATTGCGGACGTGGTGACTCCGACCCTCTGCCGGGTGATGCGGGCTACACCATGTCGGTGTATTTGCAAGACATCGTGCAGTTCTTGCGACAAGAGGTGATGCATCCTGGCCAAGCCGTGCCGCGCATCGAGGTGTTGGGCACCAGCATGGGAGGTATCTTGGCCATGTACCTGGCCTCGGATCCTGCCAACGGGATTGGAGGTTTGTTCTTCAACGACATTGGTTTGAACTTGAGTTGGATGTCGATTTACGGTTTGTCCGATTATTTGAAGCAAGCCGGTCGCATGCCCGAGCCACAAGAACTGGTGGCACAACTTGGTGTGCATTTGGGGGTGGTGTTGGCGGTGCAATCGCCCTCACACTTTGACCTGCCTTACCGCAAAGACTGGAAGGGCATGAAGTTTGGCCACTTGTTGAAGCACTTCCATGGCCCCTTGCGTTTGATCTATGGCAGCGAGTCGGGCGTGTGTTTGTCCGAGCAGGTGTTAGAGATGCAGCGCAAGCATCCGCGCTGTCAGGTGTTTGAGGTGCTGGGTGCCAAACACCCCGCACCATTCAACGAGGCGGTCTGCCAGTTTGTGCTGCGCGATTTACAAGCGGCGCCACAGGCCCCCACGCATGCCAGCACGCACGCAGGGGCTCAAGCGCATGGCTTTTGGCCTTGGCTCAAGCGACGCTACCTAGGCGCCAAAGTGAAGTAACTTCGGCGGCACGCGCGGCATGCAGTGCGTCGCGTGCATCGCTGGCTTTGCTGTGGCGGGGCCGAATGTCGTGGCGCCCCAGCACCTGCAAGTCTGCGTCGGCTATCCAACCCAACAGCTCATCGCGGCTTCTAAGCCCTAAGTGCTCGGCCAAGTCCGACAAGATCAACCAGCCTTCGCCTTGCGGGCTCAGGTGTTCACGCAGTCCCGACAAAAAACCGCGCAACATGCGACTGCCTTCGTCATACACCGCATGCTCGATGGGTGAGCTCGGACGTGCTGGCACCCACGGCGGGTTGCATACCACCAGAGGGGCTTGACCGGGTGGGAACAAATCGGTTTGCACGAGATCGACTTTGTCGAGACATTGCAAGCGTTGCAGGTTGTCGCGTGCGCAGGTGATGGCACGTGGGTCTTGGTCCGTCGCCACAATGCGCTGCACGCCACGCTTGGCCAAGACGGCTGACAACACGCCCGTGCCCACGCCAATGTCAAAAGCCAAGCTTTTGTCGCGAATGGGCGTGGTAGCCACCAAGTCGACATACTCACCACGCACGGGTGAAAACACACCGTAATGCGGATAGATTCGGTTGTGCGGCGCTTCGCCCAAGGCTGGAATTTCCACGCCTTTTTTATGCCACTCGTGTGCGCCCACCAAACCCAGCAGTTCGCGCAGCGACACCATGCATGCCTCGCCCTCGGCAGGTCCCCAAGCCTCGGTGCATGCCTCTCGCAGATCAGGCGCACGACGCAAGGGAATGGTGTAGTCGCCGTTCATGGGCACCAACACCATGGCCAGCGTGCGAGCGCGTTGGCCTTGCGCTTGGCGGTGCAAATGAAACGCCTGGGCGGGTGTGACCTCGGGGGAGGGGGCTTTACTTTTTTTCGTTGGCTTGCGATCGACTCGCCGCGCCAAGGCTTGCAGCAGTTGGCGTGCGTTGTGAAAGTCGCCTTGCCACAACAACCCGGTCCCCTCGCAGGCCAAGCGGTAGGCTGCATCGGCAGTGAGTGTGTCATCGGCGCTCACCACACGGCGCGGGGCGGGCGCCCCGCTTTCTGCGCGCCAGGTGGGGAGGTCGATCAAAGGAGTGGGAGCTTGGGCCATGGCGCGCATCATAGAGATGCGTGTCGCGGCACAGGTGTGAATTTGAAAATATTTGTTTTCATGTGTGTTAGGTTTGTATCAGATCAATACAGAGGACTGCGTGTCTGGTGCACACTCTTGAACTGAAGATGAAAACATTCAAAGTAGCCACCTACAACATTCACAAAGGCGTGCAAGGCGTGGGTCCTGTGCAGCGTTTGGAAATCCATAATCTCGGCCACGCCGTGGAGCAGTTCGATGCCGATGTGGTGTGTCTGCAAGAAGTGCGGGCTTTCAACCGCTTGCACGCGCGGCGTTTTGAACGTTGGCCAGAGTCCGGCCAAGCCGAGTTTTTAGCGCCCGAAGGCTACACCCCGGTGTATCGCACCAATGCGATCACACGCCACGGGGAGCACGGCAATGCCTTGCTCAGCCGTTGGCCAGTGGTCACGCACCGCCATGAAAACATGTCAGACCATCGTTTTGAACAACGTGGTTTACTGCATGTCATGCTCACACTCCAAGAGCGTTTGGTACATGTCATCGTCATCCACTTGGGGTTGTTGCCTGCCAGTCGCGTGCGACAAATTCAACAATTGCAACGCTACATCGACCGCGAAGTACCGCACGATGCACCTTTGTTGGTGGCGGGTGACTTCAACGATTGGGGCAACACGGTGTCGCGCATGATGGCGCGTGTGGGCTTGCATACCAATGTGGACACCCCTGTGGCCACCTACCCATCGCGCCTGCCCTTGGTGCAACTCGACCATGTGTACGCCCGTGGTGTGCACCGGGTGGCCACGCATGTGCCCAGGGGCGGTATTTGGGGTCGTATGTCGGATCACTTGCCTTTGTTGAGCGAGTTCGCGTGGGATGCGCCATGACGGTGGAACATGCTGCCCACGACATTCGTTTGCTGCGTGGCGGCGTGGATTTGTTTGCGGCTTTGGTCAGCGCCATGGATGCAGCGCAGCGAGAGGTCCGTTTAGAAACCTATATCTTTGATTTTTCGGGTGCCGGTGCAGATGTGGGCCATGCGTTGGTGCGTGCCGCGCAGCGTGGTGTGGCGGTTTATGTGGTGGTGGATGGTGTGGGCACCGGCCAGTTGCCATCTGCATGGGCGCAGCGTTTTTCCCAAGCCGGGGTGCACTGCCATGTGTATTCGCCTTTAACGCGATTTGGCTTTTGGATGCCCAGCGGCTGGCGCCGCTTACATCGCAAACTGTGCGTGGTCGATCAAGCGGTGGCGTTTTGTGGCGGCATCAACATCTTGGATGACTATTTGGATCCGCATGTCCAGGGCTTGCTCGATGCCCCACGGTTGGACTACGCCGTCAGCGTGCGTGGGCCGGTGGTGCGCGCGGTGCACGACACCATGACCCAGCTTTGGTCGCGCATGGAGGCCGTCCAAGAGCTGCGCAGCCAAGACATTGCGGGTGCCCTCGACGCCTTGCGCAGTGCCGACCAAGATCTGACGCTGCCGTCACGCGGTGCGGTGCAACTGGTGTTGCGTGACAACGTGCGCCATCGTGTGCAAATTGAACGGGTGTATCGCAAAGCGCTGGCCGCGGCCCGCGAAGACGTGGTGTTGGCCAGTGCTTATTTCTTTCCGGGGCTGCGTTTGCGTCGTGCCTTGGTGATGGCCGCGCGTCGCGGCGTGCGGGTGCGTTTGTTGTTGCAAGGGCAGTACGAGTATTTTCTGCCCTACCACGCCTCGCGTCAGCTCTACGGCCAGTTGATGGCGGCCGGCATTGAAATTTATGAGTACCACGCCAGCTATTTGCATGCCAAGGTCGCCGTGGTGGACCAGCACTGGGTGACCGTGGGGTCGTCCAACCTCGATCCTTTGAGCTTGTTGCTGGCGCGCGAGGCGAATTTGGTCATGCGTCATAGGTCGTTGGCTCAAGCCTTGCAGGCGAGTCTGTGTGAGGCGATCGCGGTGGGTGCCACCCGGGTCGACCCGCAAGCCTATCTGGGGCGGGCTTGGTGGAGTCGCTGTGTGGATTGGTTGGCCTCGGCGGTGCTGCGTTTTGGCGTGTTTTTAACCGGGAAACGTTACTGAGCGTGGGGCTGTTTGTTCGCTGCTACCATCGTTGTCATGAATGCCAAAGACAACTTTGAAGGCACGCCGGTTTCTGTCAAGATCCGTGAGCGTATTGCCGCCGCGCGCAAGCGTTTCCATTCCAACGACAACATTGCCGAATTCATCCAACCCGGTGAACTCGAAGCCTTGTTGGATGAGGTCGAAACCAAGATGCAAGGGGTGCTCGACAGCTTGGTGATTGACACCGAACACGATCACAACACCGGTGACACCGCACGCCGTGTGGCCAAGATGTATTTGCAAGAGGTCTTCAAAGGCCGCTATGTGCAAGCACCGGCCATCACCGAGTTTCCCAATGCCGAGCACTTGAATGAGCTGATGATCGTTGGCCCCATCACCGTGCGCAGCGCCTGCAGCCATCACTTTTGCCCCGTCATCGGCAAGATTTGGATTGGTGTGTTGCCCAATGAGCGCACCAATGTGATTGGCTTGTCCAAGTACGCGCGCTTGGCCGAATGGGTCATGGGCCGCCCCCAAATTCAAGAAGAAGCCGTGGTGCAACTGGCCGACTTGATTCAAGAAAAAACCCAGCCCGATGGCTTGGCCATCGTCATGGAAGCCAGCCACTTCTGCATGTCATGGCGCGGCGTCAAGGACATGGACAGCAAGATGATCAATTCGGTCATGCGCGGTGCGTTCTTGAAAGACCCCAATTTGCGCCGTGAGTTTTTGTCTTTGATTCCTAAAGGTTGATGCCATGCTCGTTCGCTTGTTGTACGTGAGTCGTTCAGTTCATCCCGAAACGCCTGAACACACCGAATCTATCTTGGCCAGCTCGCGCGAGCACAACTTGAGCAACGGCATCACCGGTGTGCTGTGCTACGGCGGTGGCATCTATTTGCAAGCCATCGAAGGCGGGCGCAATCAGGTCAACGCGCTGTATACCCAAATCGTCAAAGATCCGCGTCACAAAGACGTGGTGGTGTTGGCGTATGAAGAAATCAGCGAACGTCGCTTCGGCGGCTGGACCATGGGCCAAGTGCGCTTGGACAAACTCAACCCGTCCATTGTGTTGAAGTACTCTGAAACCGCCGAACTCGACCCTTACTCGGTGTCTGGAAAAATTTCCTTCGCTTTGCTCGAAGAACTGATGGCTACCGCGTCCATCATCGGCCGCGCCTGATGCGCATCAGGCCAAGGGCTTGAGCACCACCGCTTTTTCACTCGTCTTACTCGCAGGGCTGATCCATGCCCTGTGGAACATCGCGGCCAAAAAAGCAGGCGGTGACGCACGTTTTGCGTTCTTCACGGCTTTTGTGATGATGGTCGTATGGGCCCCGGTCGGCGCCTGGGTGGGGTGGGACGTGGTGCCGCATTGGGGCGTGCGCGAGTGGTCTTTCATTGCCGGCAGTGGCGTGTTGCACGTCTTGTATTACGTCACCTTGCTGCGCGGTTACCGACGTGCTGACTTGACCGTGGTGTACCCGCTGGCGCGTGGCACTGGGCCCTTGCTGTCGTCGTTGGCGGCGTTGCTGTGGTTGGGCGAATCCATTTCTTCGACTGGCGCCTTGGGCATTGCGGGCGTGGTGGGCGGTGTGTTTTTGATCGCGGGTGGCCCGCAGTTCTTGGCTGACTGGCGTCGTGTTGACGCATCCACGCCAGAGCAAGTGGAACAACAACGTCGTCGCCACGCGGGCTTGCGCTACGGCGTGTTGATTGGCGCCTTCATTGCCAGCTACACCGTGGTGGATGGTTATGCGGTGAAGATGCTTTGGATGTCGCCCATTCTGGTGGACTACCTCGGCAACTTTGTGCGTCTGGCGTTTTTGCTCCCCGCCGTGCTGCGCGATCGGCCTACGGCTGGCTCGCTGTGGCGCCAGCAGTGGAAGTACGCCGTGGTGGTGGGCGTGATCAGCCCTGTGTCCTATGTGTTGGTGCTCTATGCCATGCAGACTGCGCCGTTGTCGCATGTCGCGCCTGCGCGTGAGGTGTCGATGTTGTTTGCGGCCTTGCTCGGCGGACACTTGTTGGGTGAGGGCGATCGTTGGCTGCGTTTGCTGGGGGCGGTGTTGATTGCGGGCGGCGTCATGGCGCTGGGCTTGGCATGAGCACGGGGTCTTTGCTGATTGGCTGCGATTTCAGCAGCAGCCCCTCCAAGCGCAAACCCATTGTGCTGGCCTTGGGCCATGCCCAAGGCTGGCGTGTGCATCTGCAAAGCCTGATGCGCTTTGACACCTTAGAAGGCTTTGCCGATTGGCTCCAACTGCCTCAAGCATGGGTGGGCGGTTTTGACTTGCCGTTTGGTTTGCCACGTGAGCTGGTGGAGACCTTGCAGTGGCCCACCGATTGGTTGCCCTGCATGCGGCATTACGCCGCCTTGAGTCGCGCTGAGATTCGAGACACCTTCAAAGCCTTTTGCGATGCGCGCCCTGTGGGCGGCAAATTTGCGCACCGCGCCACCGACACACCTGCGGGGTCGAGCCCCTCGATGAAATGGGTCAACCCGCCGGTGGCCTACATGCTGCATGCGGGCGTGCCGCTGTTGATCAACGCGGGCGTCTCCATGCCTGGCTTGCATGTGCCTGATGCAGTCGACAACCCGAAAGACGATCCCCTCTCCAATGCCGCCACATCGCGTGTTGCGCTCGAAGCCTATCCCGGCCTGTTGGCGCGTGAGTTGATTGGCAACACCAGCTACAAAAGCGACGATAAAGCCAAGCAAACCGCTGATCGTTTGATTGCGCGTAAGCAATTGCTGCAAATGTTGGAGGTTGGTCAAACCCGCTTGGGCCTGCGCCTCAAACTCACGCACGCTCAACACGACACCTTGGTCGATGACGCCAGTGGCGACAGCTTGGATGCGGTGTTGTGCTTGGTGCAAGCAGCTTGGGCGCAAGCCCAATACGAAGCAGGCGATGTGCGTTATGGCCTACCCGCGTGCGACCCCTTGGAGGGCTGGATCGTCACGGCTTGACCTGGGCTAACGCTCGGATTCCAAATCAGGAATCCGGTTAAACGCAATCCGCATCGGCGCGTGGTCAAGCCCCGCTTGGGCGCTGGCGAAATACACCGTGTTTTTGCCGTGCTTGCCATTGAGTGTGTCGATGGTTGCGAGCAGTTTGCGACGGTCGCGCAAAGGGGCCATGCCTTGGGCTGTACGTGCGGACAGTGAGCCAGCAGGCGCAGTCACAGCTTGCGCGTCTGCCGTGGCTTCATCAAAACCAAACAAATCACCGGTGTGTTGACCTGCTTCAATCAAGCCATGCAGTTGCACGCCGACCATGACAGGCTGAGGCAGCAAGTGCAGGCCGCTGTGCCATAGCTGTTCGAGCGTGTGCAACAAGAACGCGGTGTCTTGGGTTTCGCCCACCTGTGCGGCACGCTCGTCGCCTGTGTGTCCTGCGCGTCCTCTGCGGCAGCGCACATGCACGCTCATGCTGGTGGCGTACACGTTTTGCTTGCGCAATCGCATGGCGGCTTTTTGCGTCAAGCGGTTTAACACCGCAAACGCACCTGCGGGGTGGCGTAAATCGGGTGGCAGCACGTGTGAGTGCCCCAACGACTTGGCCACCTTCTCGCGTGGGCCGTACCACTGGCCGCGCAGCTTGTCGTACATCTCGGCACCCGCCACGCCGCCCCATGCTGTGCGCAGCAGTTCGCGGGGGGCTGCGTACAACTCCGCCATGGTGTGAATGCCGCAGCGCGCCAATCGCTGCACCATGCGCGGGCCTATGCCGCTGATGGCCTTGGGTGGCAGCTCATACAAACGCGCTGGCAGTTCGTGCAACTCAATCACCGTCAGGCCATTGGGTTTCTGCATGTTCGACGCCAGTTTGGCCAGCAGCGTGTTGGGCGCAATGCCCACGGACGTGCGCATGCACTCGCCCACATGCGTCAACAGCTCAGTTTTGATGCGCTCTGCCAATGCCACTGCGCGCGCGCGGTGTTGCCAGCGACCGGTGAGCTCACATTCCATCTCGTCAATCGACAGCACTTGGCGCACGGGCGCGATGCTGTCGACCACTGCCACCGCACGGTGGTGCACCTCGACGTATTTGGCGTGATCAGCCAGCACGATGGCAATGTCGGGGCACAAGCGCTTGGCTTCAGCGACACCCGTGCCCGTGCCAATGCCCAACACCTTGGCCTCATAGCTCGCAGCAATGCAGCACGAGGTGTCGGCCATCACCGGCACCACGCCAACAGGGCGCCCACGCAACGCCGGGTTGAGCTGCTGTTCAACCGACGCGAAGTAGCTGTTGAAGTCGACGAAGAGGGATCGCAACATAATTACTGTATTTAAACACAGTAATATTTGAAGGGTGTTGTTTATGCTTGCACTTTTTGATAGCATTGTTCGCGTCAACACCAAGCACCGCAAAACGCTATGCGCTGTGTTTGCGAAGCCCACTTCGGCCTCGTTAGTGTTTGCAGACATTGAGTCGCTGCTGGTAGCCCTAGGTGGTGAGGTGCATGAGCGAGAAGGCTCACGCGTCAAGATCATCCTCAAGAGCGAGCAATGGCGTTGTCATCGTCCGCATCCAGGCAAAGAAGCTAAGCGGTATCAAGTGGAAGAAGTGCGCGAGTTGTTAGAACGAATCGGAGTGAAGCCATGAACACCATGACCTACAAAAACTACATTGCCCGCATCGAGTTTGATGAGCGCGACAACATCTTTGTGGGCCGCGTTTTGGGGTTACGCAGCATCATCAGCTTTCATGGCGAAACCGTGTTCGAACTTCGCCAAGAATTTGAAGTGGCCATTGACGACTTTTTGAACGACTGCAAAGCCCAAGGCATCACGCCCGAAAAGCCCGCATCAGGCAAGCTCATGCTGCGTGTGCCGCCTGAAACACATGGGGCGGCGTTGGTGGCGGCGCAAGCGGCGGGGAAGAGTTTGAATCAATGGGCTAGCGAAGTGCTTCGCTCTGCGGCTCATGCCTAGATACACCACCCCATGTCCGCAGGCAAAGTCTCCAACTGCCGCAGCTGTTGAATCGCTTCCGCATCGGTGCGGTACATGCGCAAACCCGCGTGATCTTTCAGGCATCCTGCGCGGCGCAGCACGGTTTCGACGGGCAGCTTCATGCCGCTGATGTGCAGGGTGATGGTGCGTTCTTGCAGCATGGCTTCGAGCTTGCTCAAGGTCTCTACACCGGTGGCGTCAATGCGGTTGATGGGCAGTGCGAATAAGCATACATGGCGCACATCGGGGTGCTGTGTCAGGTGCTCCATGATGGCGCGCTCCAGTGTGCTGGCCGCTGCAAAGTCGAGCTCCGCATCCATGCGCAGCGCATAGAGGTGGTTGGCTAATGGAGGTAACTTCCACAGGTGTCGATCGCGCAGGCTGCCATCGGCATGCAAGCCCACTTCAATGATCCGCGGGTGCAAGCGGGTGTGCAAAAAGTGGCTCAAGCCCATCAATACACCTGCCAACACGCCCCAATACAAGCGAGGGGCTGAGAGCAAGGTAATGACAAAGGTCACGACGGCAGTGGCTGCTTCCACCCGGTTGATGGTGTAGAGCTGCACAAAGGCGCGTGGTTTGATCAGTCCCATCACCGCGGCCACCACGATGGCGGCCAACACCGATTGCGGCACCGGATGCAGCACCGTGGTGAACAGCAGCAAGGTCAACAAAATCACGAGGACTGAAAAAATGTTGGCCCACGCGGATTGCGCACCCGCGTACAAATTGAGGGCCGAACGCGAGAACGAGGAGCTGGTCGGAAACGCACCACACAAACCGGAGGCGATTTTGCCCAGCCCTTGGCCGATCAGGTCTTGGTCTTGGTCCCAGCGTTTGCCGCTGCGGTCGTTGTCCACTTTGGCGCTCGATGCAGTTTCTAAAAAACTCACCAAGGTGATGACGAGCGTGGGCAGTACCAATTGTTTGAACACCTCCCAATCGACCCAGGTGGGCAGGTAGAGACTGGGCAGCCCTTGCGGCAAGGCGCCCACCACATGGCTGCCTTGCGCTTCGAGTCCGAACAAACTACTCAAGCCTGCTGCGCCTAAGACCACCACCAACACCGTGGGAAACGTGGGCCGCCAGCGCCGCGCCAAAATCAACAAAATCAAGGTGGTCAGGCCAAACATCAAGCTGGCCATGTCGATCGAACCAGGGTTGAGCAGCGATGCCCATCCTTGTGTGAGCCCCAGCAAAGCCGGGAGTTGCGACGCAATGATCAACACGCCCGCACCTTGTGTGAAGGCCATGAGTACTGGCGAGCTGACCAAGTTCAGCAACCAGCCAAAGCGTGCAAAACCCAGCCCCACTTGCAGCAAGCCCGTCATGAGTGACAGCCACACCGTGAGGTTGATCCATCCGGCGCTACCCGGCGTGGCCATGCCCGTGAGCGAGGCCGCCACCAAAATCGAAGTCAAGGCAGTGGGCCCCACCGACAAACGGCTCGACGCACTGAACAGCACCGCCACCAAGGCGGGTAGCAGCGACGCATAAATGCCGGTGATCAAGGGCATGCCCGCCAAGGCGGCATAGGCCACGCCTTGGGGGATGACCATCAAGCCCACGCTCAAGCCCGCGAAGGCTTCGCTGCGCAGCAGCTCGGTGCTGGGTCGCGGCCAGTGTAAAAACGGCAGCCCGTGTTTCAAGTGACGCATGCCTTTATCGTAATCGGAGACAGGGGCTGCGATCAGCGTTGAGGCATGTCTTTGACCGAGTAGCCCAGACTCACTGTTGCATCTTCAGGAATTGGCGGCATGGTGGCATGCCAGTCTTCCCAGGCTTGGCGCATGGCTTGCAGGCGTTCGGGTTGACGTCCACCGAGGTTGGCGCGTTCACGTTCATCGGCGGGGATGTTGAACAGGTAGTCGTTGCCGTCGACGCGCAAATACTTCCAATCGCCATGACGCATGGCGCGTTGGCCCCGGTGGTTCATGCGCCAGTGCAGCGGGCGGTCAAACTGGTGCGAGGCATCGCGCAGCACCGCGGTGAGCGACACACCGTCTAGCGGGTGGTCTGGATCGGGCGTGGCGCCGCCGAGTTCGAGCATGGTGGCGGACCAGTCCATGGTCATGCAGTGCTGTGGGCTCACACCGCCAGGCGCAATCACCGCAGGCCAATGGGCAATCCAGGGCACACGGATGCCGCCTTCGGTCAAGTCCATCTTGCCGCCGACCAAGGGCCAGTTGTCGCTGAAGCGCTCGCCACCGTTGTCGCTGGTGAAGACCACCAAGGTGTTGTCGAGCTGGCCGGTGCGCTCCAGCGCTTGCATGACCCAACCAATGCCTTCGTCCATGTGGTGGATCATGCGGTGGTAGGTGTGGATATTGCCGCCGTGCAGATGGAACAAATTGCTTTTGACTTCTTCGGCCAGGGCGTGGTCTTCGCGGGTTTCCCAGGGCCAGTGCGGGGCGGTGTAGTGCAGGCTCAAGAAAAAAGGCGTGCCTTGTGCTGCACCGGGCGCCATGCGTTCGACGTAGTCGACGGCGCGCTTGGACAACAAATCGGTCAGGTAGCCTTCTTCCGGGTGCTCTTGTTCCCCTTGGTACAGGTCGTGGCTGCCGTTGCCGCTGCAATGGCTGAAATAGTCCACGCCACCGGCCATCGGTCCGTAAAACTCTTCATAGCCTGATTGGATGGGGCTGAACGAGGGTGGGTAGCCCAAGTGCCATTTGCCAATCAAGGCGGTGCGATAGCCGCTGTCTTTGAGCAGCGAGGGCAGGGATGGGTGCTCGGGCGGCAGGCCGAGGGTGGTGCTGCCTTTGCTGCGGCTGTTGATGGGTTCTTCGGCCGCGCCGCGCAAGCGGTATTGGTAGCGCGCCGTCATCAGCGCAAAGCGGGTGGGTGAGCACACGGGCGAGTTGGCATAGCCTTCGGTCAAGCGCAAGCCCTTGGCGGCTAGGCCGTCCAGCACCGGGGAGACGGGGCCAAATTTGGCATCGCGACCGCCGTAGCAGCCCAAGTCGGCAAAGCCTAAGTCGTCGGCGACGATGAAGATGATGTTGGGACGTTGTGTCATGAGGCGTAAAAATTATTCGATTTGCATGCCGGTGGATTTGATGATGGGCGTGTAGCGGTTGCGCAGGTTTTCCAGACGCTGCGCAGCGGCGTTGCCGGTTTCCGCTTCGATGACCAAGTCCAAACCGTCCAAACGTGTTTTGATGTCAGGGCGTGCCAGGGCCTCGGCCATGGCTTTTTGCAACACGGCCACCACCTCGGGCGGTGTGGCGGTGGGCACCATGGCGATGTAGAACACTTCGAGCGACAACTCTTTCAAACCCAGCTCGGCCACGGTGGGCACATCGGGTGCGAGCGGTGAGCGCTTGCGGCTGGTCACTGCCAAGGCGTTCATCTTGTCGGCTTTGACGAAGGGCAACATGCCAGGCGTGGCCAGCACGCCGCCATCGACTTCACCCGAGATCACGGCGGTCACAGCGGGTGTGTTGCCCTTGTAGGGCACATGGGTCACTTTGACTTTGGCGGCATCACCAAAAATCTCGGCGGCCAAGTGGCCGGGGCTGCCGTTGCTGCCCGAGCTGAAGGTCAAGCCCTTGCCACGTCCGCGAGCGATCAAGTCGTTCATGGTTTTGATTTGCGTGGCGGGGTTCACGCCAATCAACAAACCCGACGACGCGATGATCATCACCGGCTTGAGGTCACTCAACTTGTAGGGCATGTTCTTGTAAATGCCGGGGTTGATGGTGAAGGTGGTGTCGATGCCAATCAACACGGTGTGGCCGTCGGGTGCGCTTTTGGCGACCAGGTCAGCGCCCAGGTTGCCACCGGCGCCAGGGCGGTTTTCCACCACAAAGGGCTGCTTCAAGGTTTGCTGCATGGCTTCGCCCAAAGAGCGGGCCAAGATGTCAGACGGGCCGCCCGGTGGAAAGCTGTTGATCAGCTTGACGGGTTTGTTTGGAAAGCTGGGGGCTTGCGCCCAAGCTGCAGAAAAAGGGCTGAGGCAGGCCAGGGCCAGAGCCATGGTGCGTAGGAGAGTGGGTGGGTGTGTCATACGGTATGTCATAGGGTGTGATGGGGTTGGGTCCATCTAGTCCAGCGACACGCCGGTGGCTTTGATGGGTTTTTCCCAGCGTTTCAAATCGGCTTGTTGCGCGGCTGCCAATTGGGCCGCGTTCGAGCCAATGGGTTCGTAACCGAGTTTAAGCATGCGCTCGCGCATGGCGGGGTCGCTCATGGCTTTCATGGCCGATTTTTCCAAGCGTTGCAAGACTTCAGGCTTCATGTGGGCCGGGCCATACATGGCAAACCAAGCCGTGGCTTCCATGGCAATGCCTGCTTCTTTCAAGGTGGGCACTTCGGGCACTTGCGGGTCGCGTTGAGAGCCCGTCACTGCAATGATGCGCACCTTTTGGTTGCGGTGCAGTTCGGCGGTTTCAGACACCACATCAAATTTGTAGCCAATGTGGCCCCCGAGCAAGGCATTGTTGGCAGGCGCACCGCCTTGAAACGGCACATGGTTGAGCGAGATGCCTGCGGCTTGCTCCAGCATCACGCCCATGAAGTGCGGCAGCGTGCCCTGGCCTGGGGTGCCGTAGCTGGCGGTGCTGGGGTCGGTGCGTGCTTTGCTGATCATCTCGGCCACAGTTTTGACGTTGGAGGCTGGGCCCGAGACCACGCCAAACTGAAAGCGTGCGAGTTGCGACAAAGGCGTGAAGTCTTTCACCGCGTCGTAGTCCAGCTTTTTGTACACATGGGGGAATAACACCATGGGGCCGCTGGGCAGCACGATCACGGTTTGGCCATCGGGTTTGGCGGCTTTCACAAAAGACAGGGCAATGCGCCCGCCCGCGCCTGTTTTGTTGTCCACCGTGACCGAGCTGAAGTCTTCGCGCATGCCATCGGCAACGAGCCTCGCCAGCACGTCGGCCGATCCACCGGGCGGAAAGCCGACCACAATTTTGAGTGCAGGCTTGTCTTGCGCATGCGCCAGTGCCAGCAGCGAACAAACGATCAGCAGAGTCAAGCGAAGGCATTGAAAGATGAGTTTCATGGGTTGCAAACAAAGGATTGGAAACCCTCACAATGTAGGCGCCAGATGATTGGTTGTTCTAATCAATTGACCCTCTCGGAAACCCTGATGTCACAACGCACCCCTTCTCAACGCCTCGACTCGGTCGACGATTTGCTCTTGTTTCGGCTTGGCTTGTTGTCGGCCGAAGCCGGTGCCATGGTCGTGCGTTTGTGTGAAGGGCGTTATGGCATCACACGCCGCGAATGGCGGGTGCTGGGCTTGCTGTATGGGCATGAGGATGTGCCACCATCGGTGCTGGCCGAGCTTGCGCGGTTGGACCGCGCCCGCACGTCGCGGGCCATCACTACCCTGGTGGAAAAGCAGTTGGTGACACGCACCACCACACCGTCGGACCGACGCGCTGCGCGTTTGGCATTGACCCCGCAAGGCGTGCGCTTGTACCAAGACCTGATGCCCGAAGTGCAAGACATCAACCGTCGCATTCTGGGTGTGTTGTCACCTGATGAGATGGCGCAGTTGGACAGCTACCTCGCGCGTTTGCACGCCAGTGCGCAAGCCCTCAAAAGCGAGATCGCGCCTGAGTTGCCCAAGACCTACCGTTTGCGGGGCCGCAAGTCGGCGGGAGACATGTCTTGACTCTCACCTTTCAGCTGTGGCGTGTGAACCGTTTGGCGGCGTGGGTGTGCGGCTGGCTGAGTATGACGGCCTGGGCATGGTCGGGGGTGGTCACCCACGTGAGCGATGGCGACACGGTGTGGGTCCAGCCCATGCAAGGCGGCGAAGCGCAAAAAATTCGTGTGCTGGGCATTGATGCGCCAGAGATTTGCCAAGCCTGGGGGCCTCAGGCCCGCGATGCTTTGCAATCCCTGGTGCAAGACCAAACGGTGGAGGTGCAGGGCCGCCACCGGGATACCTATGGCCGCTTGCTGGCGCAGCTCACGCGCCAAGGGCACGACGTGGGCGCCTGGATGGTGCTGCAAGGACATGCTTGGTCGTACCGCTACAAACGGCAAGCGGGTTTGTATGACGCGCAGCAAATTCAAGCCCAAAGCCATCGCCAAGGTTTATTTGCCGATGGCCGTGCGGTGCTGCCGCGTGCATTCAGAAAACGCTTTGGGTCTTGCCATCCCTAAGCTGTGCACGTTCAATGCGTTGACCCACACACCGGGCATTGGGGGTTGCGCTGCAGGCGCATCTCGTGCCATTCCATGCCGCGGCCATCGAGCATTTGCAGCTTACCCGTCAGGCGTGAGCCAATGCCCGCCAACAGCTTGACTGTCTCCATGGCCTGCATGGTGCCAATCACTCCGACCAAGGGCGCGAGCACACCCATGGTGGCGCAACGCACTTCCTCTGGCGTTTCCTCAGGCGGGAAGATGCAGGCATAACAGGGCGAGGTGTCTTGGCGTGCGTCGTACACCGCCAATTGCCCGTCCATGCGAATGGCCGCACCCGAGACCAAGGGGACGCGGTGTGCCACACAGGCGGCGTTAACGGCCTGGCGGGTGGCAAAGTTGTCACAACAATCCACCACCACTTGCACCGTGGGGACCAAGGCGTTCAGCTGGGTGGCATCCAATTTGTGATTCAACGCCGTGACGCGCACCTCGGGGTTGAGGGCGTGCATGGCCTGGGCAGCAGACGTGACTTTGGCTTGTCCCACACGCTCGGTGGTGTGGGCAATTTGGCGCTGCAAATTGGTCAGGTCAACCACATCGTGGTCGGCGATGGTGATGTGGCCCACGCCGCTGGCCGCCAAATACAGCGCGACAGGAGAGCCCAGGCCACCGGCACCCACGATCAGCACATGGCTGTCAATCAGCCGTTGCTGACCTTCCACGCCAATATCGTCGAGCAAGATATGGCGCGAATAGCGCAGCAGCTGGCTATCGTCCACGTCTGGCTCACTTGTCTTTTTTCTCGGCGGGACGCTCGGTTTGTGTTTTGCTGGCCAACACGGGTTGACCTTTGAGGCGCTTGACGGCTTGCTGCAGCTGGAAGTCTTGCTCGCTGCCAAACTCAGGCGGACGGCGTTCGCTGTTGGGCTTTTTGCTTTCTTCTTCCAGGCGCTTCAAGGCTTCTTCACGCGCCTTTTCGCGTTCTTTTTCTTGGGCCTTGTCTTTGGCTTCATTGCTTTGGCCACTTTGCAAGTGCTTGTCCAAATCGGCTTCACGCATGCGCAGAATGGCATAAGGGCTGCCCTCGGCGGTGTCGTCCAACAACACATCTGGCACGATGCCTTTGGCTTGAATCGAGCGGCCATTGGGCGTGTAGTAACGCGCAGTGGTGATCTTCAGCGCCGTGTCGGCACCCAGCTGACGCACGGTTTGTACCGAGCCTTTGCCAAAGGTTTGGCTGCCCATGATGGCGGCACGTTTGTGGTCTTGCAGGGCCCCTGCTACGATCTCACTGGCTGAGGCTGAACCTTCGTTGACCAACACCACCAGCGGCACGGTTTTGTAAATGCCCTTGGTGGCCTGGTGCAAACGCGCGATGGGGTCGCTGCCGTTGCTGCGGCGGTAAAACTCGGGCGATGCCTTGTAGACAAACTTGCTCTCAGCCAGTTGGCCGTTGGTCGACACCACAGCCACGTTCTCGGGCAAGAAGGCGGCCGACACAGCCACAGCGGCATCGAGCAAACCACCGGGGTCGTTGCGCAAATCAAGCACCAAACCTTTGAGGTTGGGTTCTTGCTTGTAGATTTCTTCCAGCTTCTTGGTGAAGTCATCGACTGAGCGCTCTTGGAATTGGCTCAAACGAATCCAGCCCAAACCGGGTTCGATGACTTTGCCTTTGACGCTTTGGGTTTTGATTTCCTCGCGAATGATGCTCACGGGGAAGGTGCGGTTTTCGTCTTTGCGGTAGATGGTCAGCAGCACCTTGGTGCCGGGCTCGCCACGCATGCGTTTGACCGCATCGTTGAGCGACAGGCCTTTGACTGCCGTGTCGTCAATCTTGGTGATCAAGTCGCCTGACTTCATGCCGGCACGGAACGCGGGGGACCCCTCGATGGGCGAGACGATTTTGATCAGGCCTTCTTCTTGGGTGATCTCAATGCCCACGCCGACAAAACGACCGGTGGTGCCTTCGCGGAATTCTTTGAAGGTTTTCTTGTCGTAGTACTGCGAGTGCGGATCCAGGCTGGCGACCATGCCGGTGATGGCGTCGCTGATGAGCTTTTTCTCGTCGACAGGTTCCACATAGTCACTCTTGACCATGCTGAACACAGCGGCGAGTTGCTGCAGTTCTTCCAGCGGCAGCGGCGCCATATTGGCGCGTGCTGCGGTTTGCAATGACACGGTGGTGAGTGCGCCGGTCAAAGCGCCGACGGTGATCCAACCTGCGATCTTGAGTTTTTGGCCCATGTTGCCCTTGCGTGTAGACGTATTTCTTAAGGTGCTCAATATACAACGCGCCTGAGCGGCGCGTTGTGAATGGTGTTTTAAGCCTTACCTTGCGAGGCGACTGCGGCAGCAGCTTTGGCGGCTGCCTCGGCGTCGCCCAGGTAGTAGTGGCGAATGGGTTTGAGGTTGTCGTCCAATTCGTACACCAAGGGGATGCCGTTGGGAATGTTCACGCCCACGATCTCGTTGTCACCGATGTTGTCCAGGTACTTGACCAAGGCGCGGATGGAGTTGCCGTGGGCCGCCACCACGATGCGCTTGCCGGCTTTGATGGCCGGGGCCATGGATTCGTTCCAGAAGGGAATGACGCGTTCGACCGTGTCTTTCAAGCACTCGGTTAGCGGTACTTGCGCAGGGTCGAGCTTGGCGTAGCGGGGGTCGCCGCGTTCGCTGCGGGGGTCGGTGGCTTCGAGCACGGGCGGTGGGGTGTCGTAGCTGCGGCGCCAGATCAGCACTTGGTCGTCGCCGTACTGTTTGGCCATGTCGGCTTTGTTCAGGCCTTGCAAGCCACCGTAGTGGCGCTCGTTCAAACGCCAGCTTTTGACCACGGGCAGCCAGGTGCAGTCCATCTCGTCCAAGGCGAGGTAGAGGGTGCGGATGGCGCGTTTCAAGACGCTGGTGTAAGCCACATCAAACTGGAAGCCTTCGGCCTTGAGTAAACGGCCTGCTGTTTTTGCTTGCTCGATGCCGGTGGGGGTCAGGTCCACATCGGTCCAGCCGGTGAAGCGGTTTTCAAGGTTCCAGGTCGATTCGCCGTGGCGGATTAAAACAAGCTTGTACATGGTGAGGTTTTACAAAGTCGTGGAAAGATTGCCCATGATTTTAGAATGGCGTCCTGACGCGATACTTTTAACCCCCTCTGAACTGGACTCCCTGTGAAATTTATTCTCGACAACTGGATGTTGATGGCTGTTGCCTTGGGCAGTGGTTTCTTCTTGCTGCTGCCTGTGGTGCAAGGCGCCGCCGCATCTGGCATCTCGCCCACCGAAGCGGTGCAGTGCATGAACCGTGAAAAAGGTTTGGTGATTGACGTGTGCAGCGCCGAAGAATTTGCGGCCTCGCACATCAACGGCGCGGTCAACGTGCCCTTGGACCAGTTCGAAGCCAAACTGCCCGCAGCGGCCAAAAACAAAAGCACGCCCCTGATCTTGGTGTGTGCTGCCGGCGCCCGTTCCAAGCGTGCCCAAGCCATGGCACAAAAACTGGGCTACGAGAAGGTGCATTCTTTGCAAGGCGGGCTGACTGCTTGGAAAGAGGCTAATCTTCCGGTTGTCAAAGCTTAATTACCACGGAACCACGCCATGCAAGCCGTCAAGATGTACACCACCGCCGTCTGCCCTTACTGCATTCGTGCCAAGCAATTGCTGACTTCAAAAGGGGTCGCTCACATTGAAGAAGTTCGCATCGACACCGACCCCGAAGCGCGTGCCCACATGATGCAAGTCACGGGCCGACGTACCGTGCCGCAAATCTTCATTGGCGACACCCATGTGGGCGGTTGTGATGACTTGATGGCGCTCGACAGCCAAGGCGGTTTGCTGCCTTTGCTTCAATCTTGAAGCTGACATAATTCAGTATCCCGATTTGTTGCCCGCTTCGGTATTTGCCGCAGCGGGCTTTTTTGTACTAGGAAAAAAAGAATGTCTGACGAACAAGCACCCCCCGTGTTCCAAATTCAACGTGTCTATTTGAAAGACCTGTCGTTGGAGCAACCCAATTCGCCGCAAATTTTGGCCAACCCCGAGCAACCGTCGGTGGACATCCAATTGGGCGTGGGCATGGAGCAAGTGGCTGACGGCATCGTCGAAGTCACCGTGACCGCCACCGTGACCACCAAGATCGAAGACAAAACCGTGTTCTTGGTGGAAGCCAAGCAAGCCGGTATTTTCGAAGTGCGCAATTTGCCCGAAGAGCAAATGGGTCCCATCATCGGCATCGCTTGCCCCCAGATCATTTACCCCTATTTGCGCGGTAACGTGGCCGACGTGATCCAACGTGCGGGCTTTCCACCCGTGCACTTGGCGGAAATCAATTTCCAAGCCATGTACGAGCAACAGCAAGCCGCTGCGCAGTAAGCCATTGCAGAGCGTGACGCGATGAAGATCGCCGTTTTGGGTGCAGGGGCTTGGGGCACAGCGCTGGCCATCAACGCTGGCGCACACCACAGTGTGACGCTGTGGGCACGCGATGCGGTCCAAGCCCACGCCATGCAAGCGCAGCGCATGAACACGCGCTACTTGCCTGAGCAGCCTTTCAGCCCTGGCCTGCAGGTGTCTGGTGCGCCACTCGGCGCTTGGCTGGCCGAGCAAGATTTGGTCGTCATTGGCTCACCCATGAGCAGCTTGCGCGGCATGCTCACCCAACTCGCTCCCATCTTGGGCGACACCGTGCCTGTGGCGTGGCTGTGCAAAGGCTTTGAGGCCATATCTTCGGGTGTGAACGCCTCCTCGGAGGTGGGCCTTATGGCGCACGAAGTGCGCGCCCAAGTGGCGCCCCAACTGCGTGGCGGTGCCTTGAGCGGACCCAGCTTTGCGCAGGAAGTTGCACGTGGCATGCCCACCGCCTTGGTGGCCGCCAGCCCGTTTGCCGATGTGCGCGATGCCATGGTACAGGGCTTTCACAGCCCCAGCCTGCGGGTCTATGCCAACGACGACATCGTGGGCGTGGAAGTGGGCGGCGCGGTGAAAAACGTGTTGGCCATCGCCACTGGTTTGTGCGATGGCTTGCAACTCGGCCTCAACGCCCGTGCGGCACTGATCACCCGTGGTTTGGCTGAAATCACCCGTTTGGGCGTGGCCTTAGGGGCCAAAGCCGAAACCTTCATGGGCTTGTCGGGCTTGGGCGATTTGGTGCTGACCGCGACGGGTGACCTGAGCCGCAACCGCAAAGTCGGCCTGGCCTTGGCGCAGGGCATGACGTTGCAACAAGCGGTGGATTCTTTGGGCCATGTGGCCGAGGGTGTGTACTGCGCCCGCACCGTGGTGCAGCGTGCCCAGTATTTGGGGGTGGATATGCCGATTGCGCAGGCGGTGGTGGCTTTGCTCGATGGTGCGCTCACGCCGGCGCAGGCGGTGGCCTTGTTGATGGGACGTGGGGCTAAAGGCGAGTAACTTTTTGCTCTGGCGTTGCTGGTATTCGCTTTGGTTTTTGGCTTTTGCTGGGCGCGCTTGGGGGATGAGGGATGCGCGGGTTCCTCATACTGTTACAGAAATCGTCTCCCGCGCATCCCTCATCCCCCAAGACTGCGACGAAGCGATATAGCGTTCAACGCATTTCTGGCGTGGCGTGATGGCTTGCCTTGTCAACTCGCTACGCTCGTTGAGCATTCTCAAGCCAACACAAGTTCTGTGCGAGGGATAGGGCGGCCAACGATTTCTGTAACAGTATGAGGCGGCCGCCCTATCCCTCGTACAGAACCGTAGTCGGAGAAAGCCCTCCGATAACCACCAAAAGCGAAAGACTCAGATTTCCAGGTTGTCAATCAACCGCGTCTTGCCCAATCGCGCCGCACCCAACACCACCAATGGCTCATCGCAAACCCCCGTGATGAGCGACAAGTCGTATTGACGACGCACCGTCATGTAGTCCGGTTGCCAGCCGCGTGCCGTCAGGGTTTGCATGGCCTGGGCTTCTATCGCAGCCACGTCCAGCTGACCACTGGCGTTGCCTGCTTTGACCGCCGCGATCATGGCTTTGAGGGCCAGCGACAGTTGCACGGCTTCGGTGCGTTCTTCGGCGCTCAGGTAGCCGTTGCGCGAGCTCAAGGCCAAGCCGTTTTCGGCGCGGCGTGTCTCGGCGCCAATCAGTTCAATCGGCAAGGCCATTTGGTCGATCATGCGGCGGATGATCATGACTTGTTGGTAGTCTTTTTTGCCAAACACCGTGATGTCAGGTTGCACGCAATTGAAGAGCTTGTGCACCACGGTGCTCACGCCCACAAAGAATCCAGGGCGGAACTCACCTTCCAAAATGTCGGCCATGGCAGCCGGCGGATGGACCTTGAACACCTGGGGTTCGGGGTACAAATCTTTTTCGCTCGGGGCAAACACCACATCACAGCCGTTGGCGGCCAACAGCTCGCAGTCACGCTCCAAGGTGCGAGGGTAGGCGTCGAAGTCTTCGTGGGGCGCAAATTGCAAGCGGTTCACAAAGATGCTGGCCACGGTCATGGCGCCGGGTTGCGAGGCCTTGGCACGTGCGATTTGCATCAGATCCAAGTGGCCTTGGTGCAAGTTGCCCATGGTGGCCACAAAGGCGCGCAGGGTGGCGGGTTTCAAGGCGCGACGCAAGTCGGCGATGGTGTGAACAATGTGCATGGAGTGTTCCTTGCCAAACGTGTGGGGTGTGGTTGGGAAAGTGCCTTCAGGGGCTGCACGCTTCAGGTGGGCGTGTAGGCCAGTCGCACGTAGATGGGAGCGAAGGCTTCGGCCTGCGTGATTTCAATCAGCGTTTCTTTGGCCAGTTCGAGCAAGGCAATGAAGGTGACCACCAGCACGGGCACACCAAGCTCTGGGTCGAACAGTTTTTCAAATTCGACAAAGCGCTGACCTTGCAGCCTTTTGAGCACGATGCTCATGTGCTCACGCACCGACAGCTCTTCGCGGGAAATCTTGTGGTGTTGAACCAATTTGGCGCGTTTCAAAATATCGGCCCATGCTTGACTCAGCTCGACCACATGCACATCGGGGAAGCGCGGTTGCATCGACTGCTCGATGTAGACCTGGGCGCGCAAGAAGTCACGGCCAAACTGCGGCACTTCGGTCAACTTGGCGGCGGCCAACTTCATTTGCTCGTACTCAAGCAGGCGACGCACCAGCTCGGCGCGTGGGTCCTCAGGCTCTTGCCCTTCGGCCACCTTCTTGGGCGGCAGCAACATGCGCGATTTGATTTCAATCAGCATCGCCGCCATCAGCAGGTACTCGGCGGCCAGTTCTAGGTTGCGGGTGCGAATCTCGTCCACATAGCTCAGGTACTGGCGCGTGAGCGCAGCCATGGGGATGTCGAGAATGTTGAAGTTTTGCTTGCGGATCAAATACAGCAGCAAATCCAACGGGCCTTGAAACGCTTCGAGGAACACCTCCAGCGCATCAGGCGGAATGTACAAATCATGCGGCATGGTGAACAGCGGCTCGCCATACAGGCGGGCCACTGCCACGTGATCGACCACCTCGGGCATGGCCGAGAGGGGGGTGACCTCCAAGGTCGGATCAATATCAGCCGAATTCACGCGCGAGGTACTCAGGCGTTGGTTTGGTACACGTAGGGCTTTTGCGCCACGCAGCCAGCTTGCAAGTCGGCTTGAATTTCACGGTTGACGTGCTTGTCCCACAGTAGGGCACGACCTTCGCGTTGTTCTTTTTCGAGGGTGGGCTTTTTGGCCTTGAGCGACTCGATGAACTGGGTCGCTTCGGAGGTGTAGGGGTCGCGTTGAAAAATCGACATGGTGTGTATTCCTTAGATGCAATGAATTTTACCGACCTAGCGCCAGGCCCAAGCCATGGATCAGGTCTTGCGCCAAATCTGTCTCGTTCAGCGCTTCAATCAAGCCGCTGCGCTTGGCCATGTCCAGCGGTTGGTGCTCCAGACCGCAGACGATCAAGCGCACTTGTTTTTTGCGACAGGCACGAGCCAAGGACAGCAGGGCGTCGGCGCCCGAGGAGTCGATGTAGATCAGATTTTTCAGGTCCAGCACCACGGCGCGGCTGGGCAGGTGTTCTTCGATGGCCTCGATCAATTTGACGGCACCAAAAAACAAGGCGCCATACAAACGATGCGCCTGCACCTCGAATTCAAACCCTGACAGCACCGGGTAGTGCGTGGCGTGGACCGACTCGGCGCGGGTCAGGTTGGAGATGCGGTAGATGAAGGTCAAGCAAGCGGCGATCAGACCGACCTCGACGGCCACCGTCAAATCGACCACCACAGTGAGCAAGAACACGGCAAGCAACGTGGCACGGTAGGGCAGGCGGTACTGGCGCAGGTGGATGAACTCGCGCCACTCACCCATGTTCCAGGCCACGAACATCAAAATGGCCGACAGCGCGGCCAAGGGCACATGACCCGCCAACGGCGCTGCCACCAGCATCACGACCAACAAAGTGAGGGCGTGAACCATGCCGGCGACCGGGCTGTTACCGCCGTTTTTCACATTGGTGACGGTGCGCGCAATCGTGCCTGTGGCGGGCATGCCGCCAAAGAAGGGGGTGACGAGGTTGGCAATGCCTTGTGCCATCAGTTCTTGGTTGGCATCGTGGCGGTCGCCGTAGGGGCCGTCAGCCATCATTTGATCGGCAATGCGCGCGCACAGCAGGGACTCAATCGAACCCAACAAGGCCAGTGTGGTGGCGGGCATAAGCAAGAACTGGGCGGTGTCCCAGCTGAATTCTGGCCACACCCATGCTGGCAAAGTGTTGGGGATGCTGCCAAAGCGCGATGCGATGGTTTCCACCTGCAAGCCCAAGAGATGGGCGGCCAGTGTGGCGCCAACCAGCACCACGATGGAGCCAGGTACTACCGACATTTTTTGCGTCACAGGCTGTTGGGTGTGCAGACGTGGCAGCAGCAACTGCCAAGCTGCCAAAACCAGCAACGACACGCCTGCCAGCGCAAAGGCCTGCGGGTTCAGGCTGGCCATGTGGGTCTGCAAGGTTGACACCACACCAAAGAAATCAGCAGGCATGGCTTTGACGTCCAACCCCAAAAAGTCTTTGATCTGCGACACCATGATCAGCACCGCAATGCCGTTGGTGAACCCAATCACCACAGCGACGGGAATGAAGCGAATCAAAGAGCCCAACCGCAGCAAGCCCATGGCAAACAGCATCACGCCCGACATGGCGGTGGCAATGATGAGGTTGGCCAAACCATAGCGTTCCAAGATGCCGTAGACGATGACGATGAAGGCCCCGGCGGGCCCGCCAATTTGCACCCGGCTGCCACCCAAGGCCGAAATTAAAAATCCCGCAATGATGGCGGTGAACAAACCCGCTTCGGGCTTGAGCCCGGAGGCAATGGCAAATGCCATGGCCAGTGGCAAGGCGACCACGCCTACCGTGAGGCCTGCGCCGACGTCTTGCACCAAGCGCTCACGGTTGTAGCCCTGCAGGGCATCAAACAATCGAGGACGGAACAAACGCAACACTGAGAATTTCATGTCCATCCTGATTCGAATTTAGTGAATCCGCATGCCGGGCTTGGCGCCTGGCCAAGGGTGCAGCACGTGAATGCCGGGCTCGGCTTTCTCGTCGGCGTGGCTGGCAGCGAGCACCATGCCTTCGGATACACCAAACTTCATCTTGCGTGGCGCCAGGTTGGCCACCATCACGGTGAGCTTGCCCACCAAGTCTTCGGGTTTGTACATGCTGGCAATGCCGCTGAAGACATTGCGCGTGACGGGACGCCCCTGCGGGTCGATGCCCTCGCCCACATCGAGTGTGAGGCGCAACAGCTTGGTCGAGCCTTCCACCGCTTCGCAGTTGACGATCTGAGCAATGCGCAAATCGATCTTGGCAAAGTCGTCGATGCTGATGGTGGGGGCGATCTCTTCGCCGCCTGGGATGACTTTTTCTTCCACCACAGCAGGCGGCTCAAACAAGGCGTCAAGCATCTTGATGTCCACCCGTTGCATCAGGTGTTTGTACTCGCCAATGGCGTGGCCTGCCCCCAGCGCTTGGGCTGCGTGCGTGAAGGTCATGGGGCTGACGTTCAAAAAGGCTTCCACGTTGGCAGCCAAAGCGGGCAGCACGGGTTTGAGCAGGACGCTGAGCAAGCGGAAGGCTTCGATGCAGGTGGTGCACACATCGTGCAAGCGGCCTTCCATGCCTTCTTGCTTGGCCAGCTCCCAAGGCTTGTTGGCGTCCACGTATTCGTTCACGCGGTCGGCCAGCAGCATGATTTCACGCAGGGCCTTGGCAAAGTCGCGTTCGGCGTAGTGTGCGGCGATGGGTTGCAGACCATCGCGCAGGTGCGACAGCAGTGCATCACCATCGGCCGAGACCTCGCCGAGTTTTCCACCAAAGCGCTTGCTGATAAAGCCTGCCGAGCGCGATGCGATGTTGATGAACTTGCCCACCAAATCCGAGTTCACGCGGGCCATGAAGTCTTCAGGGTTGAAGTCCACGTCTTCGTTGCGGCCATTGAGTTTGGCGGCCAAGTAGTAACGCAGCCACTCGGGGTTCATGCCCAGGCTCAGGTATTTGAGCGGGTCCAGGCCGGTGCCACGGCTCTTGCTCATCTTCTCGCCGTTGTTGACGGTGAGAAAGCCATGGACAAACACGTTGTCAGGCGTTTTGCGGCCGCTGAAATGCAGCATGGCAGGCCAGAACAGGGTGTGGAAGGTGACGATGTCTTTGCCGATGAAGTGGTATTGCTCCAACTTCGGGTTGGCCATGTAGGCCTCGTAACTTTCGCCGCGCTTGTCCAGCAAGTTTTTCAGCGAGGCCAAGTAGCCCACGGGAGCGTCCAGCCAAACGTAGAAGTATTTGCCGGGTGCATCCGGAATTTCAATGCCGAAGTACGGTGCATCGCGCGAAATGTCCCAGTCGCCCAAGCCTTCGCTGGTCGTGCCATCGGGGTTGGTGCGTACGGTGAACCACTCTTTGACCTTGTTGGCCACTTCCGGTTGCAACTTGCCGTCTTGCGTCCACTTTTCCAAAAACTCAACACAGCGTGGGTCGGACAGCTTGAAGAAGAAATGCTCTGAGCTTTTCAACTCGGGCTTGGCGCCCGACAACGCTGAGAACGGGTTGATCAGGTCGGTCGGGGCGTAGACCGCACCGCACACCTCGCAGTTGTCACCGTATTGGTCTTTGGCGTGGCATTTGGGGCATTCGCCTTTGATGAAGCGGTCGGGCAAGAACATGTTCTTCTCGGGGTCGAAGAACTGTTCAATCGTGCGCCGTTCAATCAGCGAGCCGCCTGCGGACTCGGGAATGTCGCGCAACTCGCGGTAGATCTGGCGTGCCAACTCGTGGTTCTCAGGCGCGTCGGTGCTGTGCCAGTTGTCAAACTGGATGTGAAAGCCGTCCAAATAGGGCTTGCGACCGGCGGCGATGTTGGCCACAAATTGCTGCGGTGTGATGCCCGCCTTCTCTGCCGCAATCATGATGGGTGCGCCGTGTGTGTCGTCTGCGCCCACGAAATCGACCTGGTGGCCCTGCATGCGCTGGAACCGGACCCAAATGTCAGCCTGGATGTACTCCATGATGTGGCCGATGTGGAAATTGCCGTTGGCATAGGGCAGGGCGGTGGTGACGAAAAGCTGACGCTGGGACATGGACAAGACCTTTGAACAAGGGGGTGGATTTTAGATCCTGCAAAATCTGGCCATGAACCTCCCTAGCTTTGACGAATTTCAACAAAAGTCATTGGCCCAAGGCTTTGACGAAGTGCTTGAACGCGAGTGGGCACCCCAAACCGTGTTGGAGACGCACACCCACCCGTTTGCCGTGAATGCCGTGGTGACACGGGGTGAAATGTGGCTCACCTGTCATGGCCAGACCCAGCATCTGTTGCCCGGCGACACCTTCGAGCTGGCGCGCGATGTGCCGCACGACGAGCGCTATGGCCCTGAGGGTGCGGTGTATTGGGTGGCGCGGAAAAACTGATGGCTGGCCTGATGAAAAAGTGGCTTGTAGGCGCGATCTCGCTGTTGCTGCTGAGTAGCGTTTCCGCCTCTGAATTGGCTGACAAGCTCAAACAGCCCCACTATGCCCTGCTCATGCGTCACACCTTGGCCCCTGGCGTGGGCGACCCCGCTGGCTACACGCTCAACGATTGCAGCAGCCAACGCAACCTCAGTGCACAAGGTCGACAACAGGCGGTGCGTGTGGGGCAATGGTTGCGCCAGCAAGGTGTGGCCAGTGCCCAAGTGCGCACCAGCCCATGGTGCCGCTGCAAAGACACGGCGCAACTGTTGGGTTTTGACAAGCCTGCGGTCGATCCCGCGCTGGCCTCGTTCTTTGATGAACCGCAACGTGCGGGTGAATTCACCCAACAACTCCAAAAGCTGCTGGCCCAAGCCAGTCACACCAAGGGCAGCCAAGCCTTGGTGTTGGTGACCCACCATGTGAACATCTTGGACTACATGGGCGACAACGTGGACTCCGGTGACATGGTGTTGGTGCAGTTTGATGCACAAGGCAAGCTGCTGAGCGCCAAGCGCTACCCCCGACCCTAGTGGATGTCGATCTGCTGCCTGGATGACCTGCACGCCGTGCGGTCAACGCCCTCGCGCTAGACTTGCGCGCAATTCCTATTCAATGAGACTTTTATGGCCCTGAACGAACAAGCCCTGACCGCTGCCCTGCAAGCAGTGATTGACCCCAACACGGGCAAAGACTTTGTCACCAGCAAAGCACTCAAAAATCTGCAAATTCAAGGCGGTGATGTCTCGTTTGATGTGGTGTTGGGTTACCCCGCCAAAAGCCAAATTGCAGGCTTTCGCAAAGCGCTGATTGCCGCTGCCAAAGGCGTGGCTGGGGTCGACAACGTGTCGGCCAACATCACCACCGAGGTGGTGGCCCATGCCGCGCAACGCGGCGTGCAGCTGTTGCCGCAAGTCAAAAACATCATTGCCGTAGCCTCGGGCAAAGGTGGCGTGGGCAAAAGCACCACGGCCGCTAACTTGGCCTTGGCCTTGGCCGCCGAAGGCGCCAACGTGGGTTTGCTCGACGCCGACATTTACGGTCCCAGCCAGCCCATGATGATGGGCATCGAGGGGCGCCCGGAGAGCAGCGACGGCCAAACCATGGACCCGCTGGAGAACTACGGCGTGCAAGTCATGTCGATTGGTTTCTTGGTCGACCAAGACGAGGCCATGATTTGGCGCGGCCCCATGGCCACCCAAGCGCTGGAGCAGTTGCTTCGCCAAACCAACTGGAAAGCGCTGGACTATTTGATCGTCGACATGCCCCCTGGCACCGGCGACATTCAGCTCACCTTGAGCCAACGCGTGCCGATGACCGGTGCGGTGATCGTCACCACACCGCAAGACATCGCCTTGTTGGATGCCAAAAAAGGCATCAAGATGTTTGAGAAGGTGGGCGTGCCCATTCTGGGTTTGGTGGAGAACATGGCGGTGCACGTCTGTACGAACTGCGGCCATGTGGAGCACATCTTTGGTGCCGATGGTGGCAAAAAGATGGCAGCGCAATACAACATGGACTACCTGGGCGCTTTGCCCTTGAACATGCAAATTCGCCTGCAAGCCGACAGCGGCAAACCCACCGTGGTGGCCGATCCCGATGGCGAGGTAGCCACCATCTACAAAGCCGTGGCGCGCCAAGTGGCGGTCAAGATTGCGGCCAAGGCCAAAGACTTTTCGAGCAAGTTCCCGAGCATCAAGATCTCTAAAGACACCTGATCGCCAGGCGCCGCTGGCGCTTTAAGTGCCAACCGCAAAAGTTCAAACTTTTGCGGTTTTTTTTCGTCTTCAATCTCGGTAAAACCTCAGGTATTGGCTCGTACTCAATTTTTGAGGGATGGACGTTTTAATTAAACGTAACTACAATAAATATGCGCTTGATGTTTGATCCGATAAAGAATGCAGCCAATGTGGCAAAGCACGGTGTCTCGTTGGCCTTGGCCGATTCATTGGATTGGGCGGCGTCCTGGGTGTGGATTGACTTGAGACGCGATTACGGGGAAGAGCGGCAATGCGCCTTGGTTCCCAAAGGTCAACGTTTGTATTTCGTTGCATTTGTAGACCGTGATGACGTACGCCGGGTGATCAGTTTGCGCAAGGCCAATGAACGAGAGGTGAAGCACTATGTCGACAACAATTAAAACGCGCTCTGGGCGTGTCTTGCTTGTGCCTAATGTGCAAGAGGACGCAGAGATCAACCAAGCAGCGTGGAGCGACCCGGACGCGCATCCTTTGACGGATGCCGAGTGGTCGCAAGCCCAGCCATTGATGCGGCGTGGTCGTCCCTTGGGTAGTGGCAACAAAACACAAGTGACGCTGCGACTAGACACCGATGTGCTGGAGAGCTTCAAAGCAACAGGTGCCGGTTGGCAGACGCGCATCAACGATGCACTCAGAAGTTGGCATGAGCAACACGTTTGATCCAGCGCAAACCATCTCAGATTCATCACACACCTGCTGCACTATCTTGCATTTTGAGTTGAAATTGCATTAAAGTGCAGCCATGTCCAACGCAGACGACGAACTCAGCCGCCATCCTTTTCTCACCAGCTTGGGTGAGCGCGTGCGCACCTTGCGTGCAAGGCGTGGCCTCACGCGCAAGGCGGTGGCGCAAGCTGCGCAGGTGTCGGAGCGGCATTTGGCCAACTTGGAATCAGGCACCGGCAACGCGTCCATCCTGATCTTGTTGCAGGTTGCACAGGCCTTGCAATGTTCCATCTTTGAGTTGTTGGGCGATGTGACCACCTCGTCCCCCGAATGGCTGCTGATTCGCGAGTTGCTGGAAAAGCGCAACGAAAGCGAATTGCGTCGTGCGCGTCAACACATCGCTGAGATGTTTGGCACCCATGGTGACGAACAAGCCCGCAGCAACCGCATTGCGCTGGTAGGTTTGCGCGGTGCGGGCAAAACCACCTTGGGCCAAAGATTGGCCGATGACCTGGGTTTTCCGTTCATCGAACTCAGCCGCGAAATTGAAAAATTTGCCGGTTGCAGCATCAGTGAAATTCACAACCTCTACGGCACCAACGCCTACCGCCGCTATGAGCGCCGGGCCTTGGAAGAAGCGATTCAAATTTACCCCGAGGTGGTGATCGCCACCCCCGGTGGCTTGGTGTCTGACTCAGCCACCTTCAACGAGACGCTGGCGCATTGCTTCACCGTGTGGCTCAAGGCCGCGCCCGAAGACCACTTGGCACGTGTGGCGGCGCAAGGCGACATGCGCCCCATGGCCGGTAGCAAAGAAGCGTTGGAAGATTTGAAGCGCATTTTGGAAGGCCGCTCGGCCTTTTATGCCAAAGCCGACCTGGCTTTTGACACCAGCGCCCAGCCGCTGGACGACAGTTTTTCAGCCTTGCGGACCCAAGTGCGTCAGGCTTTGAAGCTGCCAATGTAAGTACCTACTCTCGTTTAAATCAAGATATACCTAGACAGGTCTGGGTGTGCTTGCTTTTTTTGGCAGATGGGCTGGCGCCACTTGCACGCTGGCATCTAGGCATATTCCCTAAGATGCACAAAAATGCATTTGCAAAATTCTGAATATGCAATATGATGCACATCATCGAATTCAACACCGCATCAAAAGCACAGGCGTTTCGCCCTTACTTCTGGAGATACACATGAGCCAAGCCACCACGGTCGACTACCAAATTGACCCCAGCCAGTACAAGCACTGGAGCATCAAGTTCGACGGCGAAATCGCCACTTTGCAACTCAACATCAACGAAGACGGTGGCATTCGCCCCGGCTACAAATTGAAGCTCAACTCGTATGACTTGGGTGTGGACATTGAGTTGCACGACGCCTTACAACGCATCCGCTTTGAACACCCTGAAGTCAAGAGCGTGGTGGTGACCAGCTTGAAAGACCGCATCTTCTGCTCGGGCGCCAACATCTTCATGTTGGGCCTGTCGACCCACGCCTGGAAAGTGAACTTCTGTAAGTTCACCAACGAAACCCGCAACGGCATTGAAGACTCCAGCCGCCACGATGGCCTGAAGTTCATCGCCGCAGTGAACGGTGCTTGCGCTGGCGGTGGCTATGAATTGGCCTTGGCCTGTGACGACATTGTGTTGGTCGACGACCGTTCTTCCAGCGTATCGCTGCCTGAAGTGCCTTTGCTCGGCGTGCTGCCAGGCACCGGCGGTTTGACCCGTGTGACCGACAAACGCAAAGTGCGCCATGACCATGCCGACATCTTCTGCACCAGCGTGGAAGGTGTGCGTGGTCAAAAAGCCGTGGACTGGCGTTTGGTCGACGAGATTGCCAAGCCCGCCAAATTTGCTGAAGCTGTGCAAGCCCGCGCTAGCAAATATGCCGCCACCAGCAAGCGCCCAGGCGCGGCTGCGGCTGGCAAAGGCGTCAAGCTCACCCCTCTGAACAAAACCGTCACCGCTGACGCGCTCACGTACGAGTACGTGCAAGTCAGCATCGACCGCGCCAAGCGCACCGCCACCTTCACCGTGCACGCGCCCAAAGCCGCAGTGCCCAACAGCGTGGCCGGCATCGAAGCCGCTGGCGTGAACTGGTACCCCTTGCAAATGGCGCGTGAATTGGATGACGCCATTTTGAGCATGCGCACCAACGAACTCGATGTCGGCACTTGGCTCTTGCGCACGGCGGGTGACGCCAAGCTCGCCTTGGAATCGGACGCTGTGTTGGCCCAACACCAAGCGCATTGGTTGGTCAACGAAACACTGGGTCTGCTGCGCCGCACCTTGGCGCGCATCGACGTGTCGTCGCGTTCGCTGTTTGCCTTGATCGACGAAGGTTCATGCTTTGTGGGTACCTTGGCCGAATTGGCATTTGCCGCTGACCGCGCTTACATGCTGGCCTTGCCTGATTCACCTGATACTGCGCCCAAGTTGGCCTTGAGCGAACTCAACTTTGGTCACTTCCCCATGGTCAATCACCAGTCGCGTTTGCAACGTCGCTTCTACGAAGAAGTCACGGCACTGGAAAACGTGCGCGCGACAGTGGGTCAAATGCTGGACGCTGACCAAGCGCTGGCGTTGGGCTTGGTGACGGCCGCGCCTGACGACATCGACTGGGCCGATGAAATTCGCCTCGCTGTCGAAGAGCGTGCGGCCATGTCGCCCGACAGCTTGACGGGTTTGGAAGCCAACCTGCGCTTCTGCCAAAAAGAGTCGATGGAAACACGTATTTTTGGCCGCCTCTCGGCCTGGCAAAACTGGATCTTCCAGCGACCCAACGCGGTCGGCGAAAAGGGTGCCTTGAAGGTGTATGGCAAAGGCGAAAAAGTACAGTTCGACCTGAACCGCGTTTGATGTTTTTGCGTTGTGCAGTGCGGTGCCCGGTGGTCCACACTGCAACCGAAATTTGATCCCACCGTTGCTTTTTAATTTCTGGAGACTCTCATGTCCGGTATCAACTACAGCGAAAAAATCCCCAACAACGTCAACCTGTCGGAAGACCGCACGCTGCAACGCGCCCTGGAGCAGTGGCAGCCCAACTTCATCAACTGGTGGGACGACATGGGCCCCGAAGGCTCGACCGACATGGACGTGTACCTGCGCACGGCCGTGAGCGTAGACCCACAAGGCTGGGCCCAGTTTGGTCACGTCAAGATGCGCGACTACCGTTGGGGCGTGTTCTTGAACCCCGGTGAGCAAGACCGCAAGATTCACTTCGGTGACCACATTGGTGAAAAAGCTTGGCAAGACGTGCCTGGCGAACACCGTGCCAACCTGCGCCGCATCATCGTCACGCAAGGCGACACCGAGCCCGCATCGGTCGAGCAGCAGCGCCACCTGGGCCTGACCGCACCCAGCATGTACGACCTGCGCAACCTGTTCCAGATCAACGTCGAAGAAGGCCGCCACCTGTGGGCCATGGTGTACCTGCTGCACAAATACTTCGGCAAAGACGGCCGCGAAGAAGCCGACGCCCTGCTGCAACGCAACAGCGGCAACGAAGACAACCCCCGCATCTTGCAGGCCTTCAACGAGAAGACGCCTGACTGGTTGAGCTTCTTCATGTTCACCTACTTCACCGACCGCGATGGCAAGTTCCAGCTGTGCGCTTTGGCCGAGTCTGCTTTCGACCCACTGGCCCGCACGACCAAGTTCATGCTGACCGAAGAAGCGCACCACATGTTCGTGGGCGAGTCCGGCGTGAGCCGCACGATCCAGCGCACGGTGGACGTGATGAACCAGCTCAAAACCGATGACGTGGCCAAGCTGCGCGCCGCTGGTGTGATCGACCTGCCCACCATCCAGCGCTATATCAACTTCCACTTCTCGGTGACCATCGATTTGTTTGGCGCTGACCAGTCGTCCAACGCTGCTACCTTCTACAGCTCCGGTCTCAAAGGCCGTTACGAAGAAGGCAAGCGCGGTGACGACCACATCCTCAAAGGCAACAGCTACAAGATCTTGTCGGTCGAAGACGGCAAGCTGGTTGAAAAAGAAGTGCCGATGCTCAACGCTTTGAACGAAGTGCTGCGCGACGACTACATCACCGACTCCAAAGGCGGCATTGACCGTTGGAACCGTGTGATCGAAAAGGCCGGCATTCCCTTCAAGCTCAAAGCACCGCACAAAGCTTTCCACCGCAATATTGGCTCTTTGTCGGGCGCCAAGATCACGCCAGATGGTGAGGTCGTGACCGATGAACAGTGGATGGCCAAAGTCGGCGAGTGGTTGCCTTCGAACGAAGACCGTGCCTATGTGGCCAGCCTGATGGGCCGCGTGGTCGAACCCGGCAAATTTGCCAACTGGATCGCGCCACCCGTCATGGGCATCAACCGTCAACCTGTTGACTTTGACTACGTCCGTTTCAACTGATCCCACTTGCGGTTAAATTTGTGCCATGAACGCCACCACCGAACTCATTCAGCAGCATCTCATCGATCCAGAAATCTGTATCCGATGCAACACCTGTGAAGCCACTTGTCCGGTGGGGGCGATCACGCACGATTCACGCAATTACGTGGTCATCGCCGACAAATGCAATTTGTGCATGGCCTGCGTGCCACCTTGTCCGACAGGCTCGATCGACAACTGGCGCAGCATGCCCAAAGCCGCTGCATACAGCGTGGAAGAGCAGTTGACCTGGGACGAGTTGCCCGCGGCCTTGACCGAGGCCGAATTGCAAGCTGCGGGTGCAGCCAGTCCAGCGGCTGAGCCCGCGCCTACCAGTGCAGCGTCAGCCGCCTCGGCCAGTGCTAGCGCAGGCGAGGGGGAAGCTTTCAATTCCGGCGTGTTGGGTGCCACCACCCCACCGTGGTCTGCTGCGCATCCGTACACCAACTTGCATGGACCCAAAGCGCCGGTTATGGCCAGTGTGGTGGGCAATGTGCAGGTCAACGATGCCGGCACCGCCAACGAAACGCATCACATCGTGCTCGACTTTGGCAGCATGCCGTTCCCGGTGTTGGAAGGTCAGTCGATCGGCATCATCCCGCCCGGTGTGGATGCTCAAGGCAAGCCCCACCACGCACGCCAGTACTCAATTGCCAGCCCACGCAACGGCGAGCGTCCGGGGTACAACAACCTGTCGTTGACGGTCAAGCGTGTGGTCGAAGACCACCAAGGCAAAGCCGTTCGCGGCGTGGCGTCTAACTTTTTGTGCGACTTGAAAACCGGTGACACGGTACAAGTGATTGGCCCTTTTGGTGCCAGCTTCTTGATGCCCAACCATCCCAAGTCCAACATCGTCATGATTTGTACCGGCACGGGCAGCGCGCCTATGCGTGCCATGACCGAGTGGCGTCGCCGCTTGCGTCAAAGCGGCAAATTTGAAGGCGGCAAACTCATGCTGTTCTTTGGTGCCCGCACCCAAGAAGAACTGCCGTACTTTGGCCCGCTGCAAAAACTGCCCAAAGATTTCATCGACACCAACTTTGCCTTCTCACGCACCAGCGGCCAGCCCAAGCGCTATGTGCAAGACCTGATGCGCGAGCGCAGTGCTGATGTGGCGGCTCTGCTCAAAGACCCCAACACCTATTTTTATGTGTGCGGCTTGAAGAGCATGGAAGAGGGCGTGGTGCTGGCCTTGCGCGACATTGCCAACGACGCTGGCATCGGTTGGGACAACGTGGCACCCGCCTTGAAGCGCGAAGGTCGCTTGCATTTAGAGACCTATTAACCCCTGGCAAGGTGCAGGACGGCGGGGGCCAGTACCATCAGCCCCCTATGAACCACCGTCCCAGTTTGCAAGTTGCTGTTGTCATGCGCCGCGAGCGTGTGCCCGGTGCCATGAGCCGTTGGCAGACGTGGCGCTGGGTGCTGCACGATGTGCTGGGGCATGACCTCACGCCACACGAAGAACACTTTGGCAGCGCGCCACGTTGTTTGCGCAGCACCGAGGACGAGCAGCTGTGGCTGCACCCAGGCTTCACGGTCGAGCTTTTCAAAGACGATGCCGAAGGCTATTACCTCAACAGCACCACACCGGCCCCTTGTTGGTTTGTGTTGTGGCGCATGGAAGAAGAACCCACCCTCAGCGACGAGGTGATGGCTGTGCCCACCATGGTGAGCCTGAGCTACCACGATGCAGGCCGTTGGCTGGATGCGCAAGAAAACGTGGACCAAGTGCCTGCCCCAGCCGAGGTGGTGGCATGGATGACGGAATTCATGGACACCCATTGGGTGGTGGAGGCCAAGCGCCGCAAACGCCCCGACAGCTTCAGGCCCTTGCAAGACCGCTTTGGCAACCCTGCATCGGTGAGCACCGACAAAATTCGTGGCGGTGGTCATTCCGGAGGCGCCGGCCATGGCCAATGACAACACGCCTGCTGGCTTTTTAAGCCGTTGGTCGCGCCGCAAAGCCGAGGCGCTCGAAGAGCCTGTCTTACCGCCTGCGGTAGTCACTCCCACAGCAGCCTCTGCGTCCACCCATCTGAGCCAACCGCCTGCGCATCAAACGCAATCTCAAGACGCTCCCGCACCTGCCACACCCGCTCCCACCTTGGGTGATGTGGAACAACTGACACCAGAGTCAGACTACACCAGCTTCATGGCCCGTGACGTCGCGCCCGAGGTCAAAAACGCGGCCATGAAAAAACTCTTCAGCGATCCGCATTTCAATGTGATGGACCGCATGGATGTGTACATCGACGACTACAGCCAGCCTGACCCCTTGCCTGCTGCGATGCTGCGTCAAATGACCAGCGCCCAATTTTTGAACCTCTTTGATGAGGAATCCGAAAAAACAGCCCAAGCCAACACAGGTGACCCATCTGCTGCACAGGGAACCCAAGCCGTGGCACAGTCCGTCCCTGCCGAAAATAATTCCAACCCTGAGCCCTCCACGCATGACCACGCTGATTTGCGACTGCAACCAGACCCAAGCACTCGACCCGAAAGCCCTGGGTCAAAGCCTGTCTGAAAACCTCACCCTGCACACCGCGCTGTGCCGCCGTGAAGCGGGTGCCTTCATTCAAGCCGTACAAGGCACCGACGATGTGGTGGTGGCCTGCACCCAAGAGCAGCGGCTGTTTGGTGAACTGGCGATTCAAGCGCAAGCCAAAACTTCGGTCATCAAATTCGTCAACATCCGCGAAACCGGTGGTTGGAGCCGTGACGCCAAAAACGCCTCACCCAAAATCGCCGCGCTATTAGCCGCAGCGCACTTGCCCGAGCCAGAACCTGTGACCACGGTCACTTTCAAGAGTGCGGGGCGTTTGCTCATCATCGGTGAACTCGATCAGGCAGAACAAGCAGCCGCCTTGTTGGCTGACAACTTGAACATCACCCTGTTCACCCAAGGCGCAGGCGAAGCCGGTGGTGCCCAAAGCCGTCGCTTCCCTGTGCTCGGTGGCCAGGTGGTGCGTGTCGAGGGTTGGTTGGGCGATTTCACGCTCACCTGGCAGCGTAACAACCCAATCGACTTGGATGTGTGCACCCGCTGCAATGCGTGCGTGGCTGCCTGTCCTGAGCAAGCGATTGGCTTGGACTACCAAATTGACATGAGCAAGTGCAGCGCACACCGCGATTGCGTCACCGCGTGTGGCGCCATTGGCGCGATCAACTTTGACCGACAAGCGCCGCAAGAAACAGCGGCCTTTGATTTGGTGCTCGACTTGCGGTCGTCCTCGGCCTTTAACCGCCATGCTTTGCCACAAGGTTATTTCCGAGGCGCCACGGCCGCCAACTTGCTGCGCTTGCGCGAGTTGGTGGGTGAGTTTGAAAAGCCCAAGTTCTTTGACTACAAACAAAAACTGTGCGCACACAGCCGCAACGAACAAGTGGGCTGCAACGCCTGTGTGGACATTTGCTCGGCCGAGGCGGTGAGCTCTGACAAGTCGCGCCAGCAAATCAAGGTCAACCCCAATTTGTGTGTGGGTTGCGGTGCCTGCACCACGGTGTGCCCCACCGGTGCGCTGACCTATGCGTATCCACGTGCCAGCGAGCAGGGGCAAAAACTCAAGACGCTGCTGGGCACTTACCAAAAGGCGGGTGGCCAAGATGCGGTCATTTTGTTGCACAGCCAAGAGGCAGGCCAAGCCTTGGTGGAAGAACTTGGGCGTGCCGCGCAACTCAAGGTGGCGCAAGGTGTGCCTGCGCATGTGATTCCGGTGTCTGTGTGGCACACCGCCAGTCTGGGATTGGATGTTTGGCTCACCGCATTGGCCTATGGTGCCGCCCAGGTGCTGGTGCTGCAAACTGCCGAAGAAGCGCCGCAGTATGCCGAGGGCTTGCAAGCGCAAATGGCACAAGCCCAAGCTTTGCTCGAAGGTTTGGGCTATGCCCAACCCGGCCGTATGCCTGTGCAGCTGCTGCGCGCCACCCAAGCCACCGAGCTTGATGCCGAGCTGCAACGCCTCACCACCGGCAAGCAACGCTTGAACAGCGCCGTGCCCTTGGCCACCTTTGCGGTGACGGCTGAAAAGCGCAGCACCTTGGGGCTGGTGGTGGACCATCTGTTGGACCATGCACCTGCTTTGAAGACAGCCACACCGCCCACGGCTTTGGCTTTGCCTCAAGACGGGGCCTTGTTTGGCACCGTCGAAGTCAACAAAGACAGCTGCACCTTGTGCATGAGCTGTGTCAGCGCTTGTCCCGCCAACGCGCTGCAAGACAACCAACAAGCGCCGCAACTGCGCTTTGTGGAAAAGAACTGTGTGCAGTGCGGCTTGTGCGTCAGCACCTGCCCTGAAAAAGCCTTGAACTTGGTGCCACGTTTATTGCTCACACCGCAGCGCAAAGAAGTGCGTGTGCTCAACGAAACCCAACCTTATGGCTGCGTGCGCTGCGGCAAACCCTTTGGCACGCTCAAGGGGGTGGAAGCGATGATCGGCAAACTCGCAGGCCACGCCATGTTCCAAGGCGCAGCTTTGGAGCGCCTCAAAATGTGTGGTGACTGCCGCGTGATCGATATTTACTCTGCTGGCGACGAGCAAAAAATCTTATGACCCAACCCCATTTGTCTTCTGCCCTGGATGAAGAAACCGCACGCGCCGAGCTGTATGGCTTGATCGCTGAGCTGTTTTATGCGCCACCGCGTGCCGAGCTGCTGGCGCAATTGCGTGTCGCCGCCACCGATGCACCTGCGGCCGGTGGCTTTTTGGAAGAGCCTTGGCGTCAGCTGGTGGGCGTGTCACGCGAGATGGACGACACCCAAATTCAAAAAGAACACGACGCTTTGTTTGGCGGCGTGGGCAAGCCTGAGGTGTATGTGTATGCCTCGCATTTCTTGACCGGCTTTTTGAACGAGAAACCGCTGGCACAGCTGCGTACCGACTTGACCGCGCTGGGCCTGACCCGTGATGCCGCCACCATGTCGGAGACCGAAGACCATGTGTCTTATGTGTTCGAGGTCATGCGCTTTCTGGTCGCTGGCGACGACGTGTCGGTGTCCAACCTCACACAACAAGCCAAGTTTTTTGCGACCCATGTGCAGACCTGGTTGCCTGCTTTGTGCGATGCGGTGCAAGCCCATCCACGGGCGCGTTTTTATGCGGCTTTGGCTGAACTCACGCGCGCGTTTGTGAGCGTGGAGACACAGGGCTTCGATCTGCTGACATGACCTGAAGTTTCTTTTTTTGACTGATTTTTCTAAGCGTATCTACCTAAGTCAAAAGAGTCGATCAGGTGACATGTGGATGTTTTTACGTATTGAGCTAAAGTTCTATGCCACTACAGTATGCAAAGTCGTGCATAAGAACGATTTCAAGAGGAGCTAGACATGAAAAAAGACACCGCCCAAGCTGCGCCATCGCGCCGTGGATTTTTTATGGGGGCCGCCGCTGCAGGTGCGGCAGCCGCTGCTGTCACGGCTTTGCCTGGCGTCCAAGCGCCAGTTGCTGAATTGAACCAACTTCCTCCCGCACCTGAAAACGGTGGCGGCTACAGCCTGAGCGAGCATGTCAAACGCTATTACCAGACCACCCGCGTCTGATCAGGAGCACCGTATGTTGTTGACCCGTAAATCTGATTCTTCCTCTCACAAAGTTGCCGGTTCGGCCTTTGTGGATCGCTTGCAACGCGGCTTGTCACAAGCCTTGCCCACCGTCGATCGTCGCGGTTTTCTGCGTCGCTCGGGCCTGGGCGTTGGTGTCGGTCTCGCAGCCACGCAACTGAGCTTGGTCAAAAAAGCAGGTGCTGCCAGCGCCACCGCGGGTGACGGCAGCGGCAAGCTCGAAGTCAAACGCACCGTGTGTACCCACTGCTCGGTCGGTTGTGCTGTCGATGCGGTGGTGGAAAACGGCGTCTGGGTGCGCCAAGAGCCGGTGTTCGATTCGCCTATCAACTTGGGCGCCCATTGCGCCAAAGGCGCGGCCCTGCGTGAGCATGGCCACGGCGAGTTCCGCCTGCGCTATCCCATGAAGCTGGTCAACGGCAAGTACGAGCGCATCAGCTGGGAAACCGCCTTGGATGAAATCAGCGCCAAGTTGCTGGAGCTGCGCAAGACCTCAGGCCCTGACAGCGTGTACTGGATCGGTTCATCGAAGCACAACAACGAACAAGCGTATTTGCTGCGCAAGTTTGTGAGCTACTTTGGCAGCAACAACTGCGACCACCAGGCCCGTATTTGTCACTCCACCACGGTGGCCGGTGTGGCCAACACCTGGGGTTATGGCGCCATGACCAACTCGTACAACGACATGCAAAACAGCAAGGTCGCTTTGTACATCGGCTCTAACGCGGCAGAAGCCCATCCCGTGTCCATGTTGCACATGCTGCACGCCAAAGAAAACGGCTGCAAGATGATCGTGGTCGACCCACGCTTCACCCGCACAGCGGCCAAGGCCGACGAGTACGTGCGTATCCGTTCGGGTTCTGACATTGCTTTCTTGTTTGGCCTCTTGCACATCATTTTCAAGAACGGCTGGGAAGACAAAAAGTACATCAACGACCGTGTGTTCGGCATGGACAAGGTCAAAGAAGAAGTCTTGGCCAAGTGGACGCCAGACGCGGTGGAAGAAGCCTGTGGTGTCAAGGCCGACCAATTGCTCAAAGTGGCCACCATGCTGCACGAGAACAACCCTGGCACGATCGTGTGGTGTATGGGCCAAACCCAGCACACCATTGGCAATGCCATCGTGCGTGCCTCATGCATCTTGCAACTGGCGTTGGGTAACGTCGGTAAGTCCGGCGGTGGCACCAACATCTTCCGTGGCCACGACAACGTGCAAGGCGCCACCGACGTCGGTCCTAACCCCGACTCGCTGCCCGGCTACTACGGTCTTGTGGAAGGCTCGTGGAAGCATTTCGCCAAAGCCTGGGGTGTGGAGTTTGACTGGATCAAAGGTCGCTTTGCGTCCCCCGCGATGATGAGCAAGCCCGGCATCACCGTCTCGCGCTGGATCGACGGTGTGCTCGAGAAAAACGAACTCATCGACCAAGACAGCAACCTCAAGGCCGTGTTCTATTGGGGCCATGCACCCAACTCACAAACCCGTGGTTTGGAGATGAAGCGCGCCATGGACAAGCTCGACTTGTTGGTGGTGGTCGACCCCTATCCATCGGCCACAGCGGCCATGGCTGCGATGCCAGGCAAAGCCGAAGACCTCAACCCCAACCGTGCGGTGTATCTGCTGCCTGCTGCCACGCAGTTTGAAACCAGCGGTTCTTGCACCGCCTCGAACCGTTCGCTGCAATGGCGTGAGAAGGTCATTGACCCGCTGTGGGAGAGCCGCACCGACCACATGATCATGTACCAATTGGCCGACAAACTCGGCTTTGGCAAAGAGCTGGTCAAGAACTACAAGCTGCAAAAAGTCAAAGGCATGGACGAACCCATGCCCGAAGACATCCTGCGCGAAATCAACAAGTCGGTCTGGACCATTGGCTACACCGGTCAAAGCCCAGAACGTCTCAAAGCGCACATGCGCAATATGCACCTCTTTGACGTCAAGACCCTCAAGTCCAAAGGCGGCAAAGACAAAGAAACCGGTTACGACTTCGGTGGCGATTACTTTGGTCTGCCATGGCCTTGCTTTGGCACCCCTGAGCTCAAGCACCCTGGTTCGCCCAATCTGTATGACACCTCGAAGCACGTCATGGACGGTGGCGGTAACTTCCGCGCCAACTTCGGTGTGGAGCGCGAAGGCAAAAACCTGCTGGCCGAAGATGGTTCGCACTCCAAAGGCGCGGACATCACCACCGGCTACCCCGAACTCGACCACGTCTTGCTCAAGAAACTCGGTTGGTGGGACGAGCTCACCGATGCTGAAAAAGCATTGGCCGAAGGCAAAAACTGGAAGACCGACAACTCGGGCGGCATGATGCGCGTGTTCATGCAAAACCACGGCTGCCATCCTTTTGGCAACGCCAAAGCGCGTGCCGTGGTGTGGAACTTCCCAGACCCCATCCCGCAGCACCGCGAGCCTTTGTACGGCACGCGTCCTGACATGGCGGCCAAGTACCCCACGCACGACGACAAAAAAGCTTTCTGGCGCTTGCCCACCTTGTACAAAACCGTGCAAGACAAAAACATCGCCGACAAGGTGTACGAGAAGTTCCCGCTCATCCTCACCTCGGGCCGTTTGGTCGAGTACGAAGGCGGCGGCGAAGAAACCCGTTCCAACCCCTGGTTGGCCGAGTTGCAACAAGAAGCCTATGTGGAAATCAACCCCAAGACCGCAGCCGACCGTGGCATTCGCAACGGCGAGCGTGTGTGGTTGAAGAGCCCCACGGGCGCACGTTTGAATGTGCAAGCCTTGGTGACCGAGCGCGTGGACACCGGCACCGTGTGGATGCCTTTCCACTTCTCGGGTCGCTGGCAAGGTGAAGACATGCTCAAGTACTACCCCCAAGGCGCAGCGCCTATCGTGCGCGGTGAAGCGGTCAACACGGCCACCACCTATGGTTATGACAGCGTCACCATGATGCAAGAAACCAAGACCACCGTTTGCAACATCGAACGCGCCTAAGGAGAAACTGATATGGCACGCATGAAATTTATCTGTGACGCCGAGCGTTGCATCGAGTGCAACGGTTGCGTCACCGCTTGTAAAAACGAACACGAAGTCCCCTGGGGCGTGAACCGCCGTCGCGTGGTCACCTTGAACGATGGTGTGCCGGGCGAGAAATCCATTTCGGTCGCCTGCATGCATTGCTCGGACGCGCCTTGTATGGCGGTGTGCCCGGTCAACTGCTTCTACAAGACCGACGAAGGCGTGGTCTTGCACGACAAAGACATTTGCATTGGCTGCGGCTACTGCTCTTACGCTTGCCCGTTTGGCGCCCCGCAGTTCCCCAGCCAAGGCACCTTTGGTGTGCGCGGCAAGATGGACAAGTGCACCTTCTGTGCCGGTGGTCCAGAAGCCAACGGCAGCCAAGCCGAGTTTGAAAAATACGGTCGCAACCGCTTGGCCGAAGGCAAGTTGCCAGCGTGTGCCGAAATGTGTTCGACCAAAGCCTTGCTCGCCGGTGACGGCGATGTGGTGGCCGATATCTTCCGCAACCGCGTGGTCAAGCGCAACAAGGGTGCGGAAGTGTGGGGCTGGGGCACGGCTTACGGTTCCAAGCAAGCGGGCCAAGCACCTGCCAAGGTCGAAGGAGTGAAGAAATGATGCAACGCATTTCCCTCATCCTCTTGAGCGTGGTAGCACTCACTGCTTGCGGTGAGAAAGCCCAAACCCTCGGCACCAAAAACGATGCCACGGCTTTCAGCGGCGCCAACAACGCGTTTGTTGCGCCAGGTTGGCAAGCGGGTGACAAAAACAGCTGGGAACAGCACCTGCGCGCACGCGGCCAATACGGCATGAACGACCACAGTCGCGCACCGTAAACCAAGGGGCACACCATGTACCGCTCTTTTCAATCGGTGTTGTGTGCAGCGTTGACGGTGTTCGCACTGTCGGCACTCGCACAAGACAAAGCGCCTGCTGTGCAGAGCGTCAACATCCAAGACGTCAAGCCTGACGCTAGCGATGCACCCGGCTATGCCGCGCAAACCAATGGTGAACGCAGCAAGGTCCAACCTGGCAACAACGCGCCCATGTGGCGTGATGTCGGTAAGGGTGTCGAGGGCTACAGCAGCTTGCCCAAGTCACAAGCGCCAGAAGCGGGTGTGTTGATTCAACCGTTTGTGCAATACCCAGGTTCACGCCTGACCAATGCGGGTGAAGCTTGGCGACAAGTGCGTAACAACTGGATCATTCCCTACGGCGGTTCACTGTTGTTGATTGTGTTGGGCGCGATTGCCGTGTTCTATTGGCGCAAGGGCATGATGCGTTTGCATGGCGCGCCCACCGGCAAAGAGATTGAGCGTTTCACACCGTTCGAGCGCTCGGCGCATTGGACCAATGCCATCGCCTTTGTGGTGTTGGCGGTGTCGGGCACCGTCATGGCGTTTGGCAAGTTCTTCATGCAACCCATCATCGGCGACACGCTGTTTGGTTGGCTGACCTACTTGCTCAAGAACGCGCACAACTTTGCCGGTCCTTTGTTTGCGGTTTCTTTGACGGTGGTGTTTTTCACCTTCCTCAAAGACAACTGGCCCAGCAAAGAAGACTTTGTGTGGATCATCAAAGCCGGCGGATTGTTCGGCGGCAAAGAAGTGCCCTCACACCGCTTCAATGCGGGCGAAAAAATTGTGTTCTGGGGCGGCGTGTTTTTCTTGGGCGCGGTGGTGGTGGCTTCGGGCTTTGTGCTTGACAAAATCGTTCCGGGCTTGGTGTACGAACGCAGCACCATGCAAATGGCCAACATGGTGCATGGCGTGGCCACGGTGTTGATGATGGCCATGTTCATGGGCCACATCTACATGGGCACCATCGGCATGGAAGGCGCCTACAAAGCCATGAAGACCGGCTATGTGGACGAAACCTGGGCCAAAGAACACCATGAGCTCTGGCATGACGACATTCAAGCCGGCAAGATTCCTGCGCACCGTTCCGCTGAAGCGGCGGGCACCACCGCCCACGCGTGATACTGGAGAACCGATATGAACAAAACTCTCTTCGCATGGCTCTTGGTTGCCTTGAGCGCCACCGCCTTTGCCAAACTGCCCGCACCCAGCGACGAGGCCAAAGCCAAAGCCGCGGAAGCTGCGGCCAAAACAGCCCATGCAGGCAAAGTCGATGGCTACTTGCTGTGCAAGTCGCAAGACAAAGTGGCGGCGCATGTGCAAAAGACCAACAAGGCCAAAGCGGGCAAGCCGGTGGCCACGCCACCGTGTGCTGATCCTGGCAAGTTCGTCTACACCCCGCCTGAGGCTGCGGCGCCTGTTGCTGGCGCCTCTGCCGCAGCACCTGCGGCCCCTGCCAAGGCTGCTGTTCCCGCTGTAGCCCCGGCTAAAAAGTCCTAACCCACACAGCTGGGCTGTGCATCGGGCCGCGCCGTCAGGTGGCGGCCCTTTTTGTTGTAGCCTGTCGGCCTATGTCTGTTGCTTCTTCTCTTGCTCAAAATCTCCCGCATCTCACCCAGGCCCAAGCTCCGTTGACCCGTCAAGTCGATGTGGTCAATGCCCAAGGCGTGCATGAGCAGGTGTCGATTCCTGCCGAGCGTGCACTCACCGTGTACGTGGACAAACGCGAAATCGTCACGCTCATGACCCTGGGTGCTCATCCCGAGCTGTTGGTATTGGGCTATTTGCGCAACCAACGTCTGGTCAGCCAGGTGAGCGAGGTGGCATCCATCACGGTGGATTGGGATGCAGGCGAGGGCGGTGCCGGTGTGGCCGCCGTTAAAACGTACCAAGGCATTGCCGATATTCAAGCCCGCACCGAAAAACGTGTGGTCACCACAGGCTGCGGGCAGGGGAGCGTGTTTGGCGACTTGATGGATGAGATTGACACCTTGGCTTTGCCGGATGCCCACATCAGTCAAGCGCGTTTGTACGGCGTGCTCAACGCGATCCGCTTGCAAGAGAGCACCTACAAGTCAGCGGGTTCGGTCCACGGTTGTGCCTTGTTCAGTGGCGAAGACATGCAAATCTTTGTCGAAGATGTGGGGCGGCATAACGCCATCGACACCATCGCGGGATGGATGTGGATGCACGGGGTGAGCGCCGATGCCGATTCCATTTTTTACACCACCGGCCGCTTGACCAGCGAGATGGTGATGAAGTCTGCGCAAATGGGTGTGGCGGTGGTGGTGTCGCGCAGCGGCATCACCCAGATGGGCTATGACCTCGCCGCACGTTTGCAGCTGTGCACGGTGGGGCGTGCCATGAACAAACACTTTCTGTGCTACACCGCCGCTGAGCGCTTGCAGCTAGACCCTGCGTTGGCCAAAGCCACCGTGCACGGCGTGGCTGCTGCATGAGTGCCGCATCTGACAACACCCCCTCTGTGGGCGTGACATGGTGGGCGTTGGCTTGGCGCACGCTGTGGCGTGATGCCCGTGCGGGTGAGTTGCGTTTGTTGGTGGTGGCCGTTGTGTTGGGTGTGGCTGCCTTGAGTTCGGTCAGCTTTTTGGCCGACCGCTTGAACGCGGGCTTGCAGCGCGATGCGCGCCAACTCTTGGGCGGCGATGCGGTGGTGGTGAGCGACCAAGCCACCCCTGCGCACATCATGCAACGCGCCCAACAGGCAGGACTGCATGGGGTGACCACCTTGAGCTTTCCCACCATGGCGCGTGGACTCACACAAAACGGTGTGGAGAGCAACAGCCGTTTGGTAGCACTCAAAGCGGTGGAGGCGGGCTATCCCTTGCGTGGCGAACTTCAAGTCGCCAGCAGCTTGGCGCAAGCGCAAACCGCCTTGAACAATGACAGCGTGGGCAGCGACAGCAAATCTAACGCAGCACAGAAAACAAACACCATTCCTGCCAGCGGCGAGGCTTGGGTCGAAGCAGGCGGCTTAGAAGCACTCAACTTGGAGGTGGGCGATACCTTGATGTTGGGCGACAGCCGTTTGCGCATCAGCCGCGTGCTGGTGCAAGAGCCTGACCGTGGTGCCGGCTTCATGAACTTTGCCCCACGCGTGATGGTCAACAGTGCAGATCTGAAAGCCACGGGCTTGATGCAACCGGCCAGCCGCATCACGTGGCGCTATGCCGTGGTGGGCCCTGAGATGGCAGTGAAAGATTTCTTGACCTGGGCCGAGGTTGAAAGCAAAAAGCCTGAGGTGCGCGGTGTGCGCGTGGAGTCGCTGGAAGCGGGGCGTCCGGAGATGCGTCAAACCCTGGATCGCGCGGCCAAGTTCCTCAATTTGGTGGCCTTGTTGGCCGCCTTGCTCAGCGCGGTGGCTGTGGCTTTGGCAGCGCGTGCGTTTGCGGCCCGCCATTTGGACGATTGCGCCATGCTGCGCGTGTTGGGCTTGAGCCAACGCCACATTGCTTGGTCGTACACAGCAGAGTTTGTGTGGGTGGGCACATTCGCCAGCGTGCTGGGTTTGATCTTGGGTTATGCCGTTCATTTGCTGTTTGTGAGCTTGCTCAAAGGCTTGGTCGACACCGCTTTGCCCGCACCCAGCGTGTGGCCTGCGGTGTACGGCTTGGGCACGGGGTTGACCTTGCTGCTCGCGTTTGGTTTGCCGCCTGTGTTGCAACTCGCCAGCGTGCCTGCGTTGCGTGTGATGCGCCGCGATGTGGGGGAGCTCAAAGCCACCACGCTCAGCGTGTGGGCCTTGGGCCTCACAGGTTTTGCCGTGTTGTTGATTGCCGTGAGCCGTGATTTGAAATTAGGCCTCATGGTGGTGTGTGGCTTTGCAGCTGCTGTGCTGTTGTTCGCAGGCATGGCCTGGTTGGCAGTGGTGGTGTTGCGCCGCAGCGTGGTCGAAGGTGCTGCGCCACCGTGGCTCATGCTGGCCACGCGGCAGGTCAGCGCACGCCCTGTGTATGCGGTGGTGCAGGTCAGCGCACTGGCTGTGGGTTTGTTGGCCTTAGCGCTGCTGGTGTTGTTGCGCACCGACTTGATCAGCAGCTGGCGCAAGGCCACACCGGCCGATGCACCGAATCGTTTTGTCATCAACATCCAACCCGCGCAAGCCGAGCCTTTTTTGCACACCTTGCGTGAGGCGGGCGTGAACAAGCTCGACTGGTACCCCATGGTGCGCGCCCGTTTGGTAGCCGTCAACGGCAACACCGTCACCCCCGACAGTTACACCGAAGAACGCGCACAGCGCTTGGTGGACCGCGAGTTCAATGTGTCTTTCAGCGCCGACAAGCCCGAACACAACAGCGTGGTCGCCGGTGCTTGGCAAGCCGAAGAAGCCAACGCCTTGAGCATCGAAGAAGGCATTGCCAAAACCTTGCAACTCAAACTCGGCGACAGCTTGCGCTTTGACATGGCGGGGGTCTTGCACGAAGCCCGCATCACCTCGGTGCGACGGGTGGACTGGACGTCGATGCGCGCCAATTTCTTTGTCATCTATCCCGTCAGCCGTTTGCACACAGAGGCGGGGTTCGATGTGCCCACCACCTACATCGCCGCTTTCCGTGCGCCACAACGCACGACTGCGCCAGTAGCTGGCCCCACATTTGACAACCAACTCATCAGCCGTTTTCCCAACGTCACCAACGTCGACATGGGGGCCACCTTGAACCAAGTGCAGCGCGTGCTCGACCAAGTGGTGAGCGCGGTGGAGTTTTTGTTTTTGTTCACCTTAGCTGCCGGTTTGGTGGTGTTGTTCGCCGCTGTCACGGCCACGCGTGAAGAACGCGCGCGTGAGTACGCTGTGTTGCGCGCGCTGGGTGCGTCGAACCAGTTGCTGGCGAATGTGCAACGCGCCGAGTTGGCCGGCATTGGCGCACTGGCGGGTTTGCTGGCAAGCTGCGTGGCCATGGCCATGGGTTGGGGGTTGGCCCGTTTTGTGTTTGAGTTTGAATGGACGGCCAGCCCCTGGGTGCCTGTGCTGGGCGCAGCCGTTGGTGCCTTGTTGGCTTTGGCTGCAGGGTGGTGGGGCTTGCGCGATGTGTTGCGCCGTCCGGTGGTGCAGACCTTGCGCCAAGCCAGCCATTGATGTGCGGCCACCTCTTTGATTGAAAATCGCGCCATGCAAATAGAAGACAAACCTCCGTTTGACACCCCTTTCGAGTGGATCGGCGGCGAAGCGCGCGTGCGCGCACTGACCGAACGTTTTTACGACCTGATGGACCTGGAGCCTGGCTATGCCGAGCTGCGTGCGGCGCACGGTCCTGATTTACACAACGCGCGTGAACGCTTGTTCATGTTCTTGTGCGGCTGGCTGGGTGGACCCAGCTACTACACCGACCAGTTTGGCCATCCGCGCTTGCGCATGCGTCACATGCCGTTTGCGATTGGCATCAAAGAGCGTGATCAATGGGTGGCGTGCATGGACCAAGCCATGGGCGAGACCGAAGTGCCTGAGAGTTTGCGCACGCGGTTGAAAAACAGCTTTTTTCAAACCGCCGATTGGATGCGCAACAAAGGTGTTTGATGTGTGAGAAGGCTTTCATGCAAAGCCTGCCTTGCTCACACGTTGCTTGGCCCCAGCAACACCACCAAGGCCCCCGCGCCACCATCTGAAGGCTTGGCCTGCACAAAGGCCAGCACCTCGTTCTTTTGCACTAACCAGCGCTGCACTTTGCTTTTGAGCACTGGTTCTTTGCCGGGTGAGCCCAAGCCTTTGCCGTGCACCACCCGCACACAGCGCCATCCCATGCGCTTGGCATCGCGCACAAATTGCCCCAGGGCTTCACGCGCCTCATCGCTGCGCAGGCCGTGCAGGTCGAGCTGGCCTTGCATGCTCCATTCGCCTTTGCGCAGCTTGCGCGTCACATCGGTGCCGATGCCGGGGCGTCTGAAGCTGAGCTGGTCGTCCACATCGAGCAGAGTGCTCACATCAAACTCATCGCTCATGCTTTCTTGCAAGGCCGCTTGGTCGTCCAAGTCTTGTTGCAGCGGGCGAGGGGCTGGGCGTTGCGGTGGGGTGAAAACTCGCTCTTTGGCTGCAATCGGTTTGACGGCTCCGACTGCGCGGGTGAACAAATGGCGTTCGGCCTCGGCACGACGCTCGGCTTCGCGACGTGCTTCTTCAGCAGCGGCCGCAGCTTGTGCGGCGTCATTGACTTGTTTGCGGATGGCGCCCAAGTCTTGCAGTGATTTGGCTTTCACAGCAGCCCCTCTTCGGCCATGGACAAATACTTGCCTTGGGCCACGATGATGTGGTCGCGCACGCTCACGTCAATCAAGGCCAGGGCTTCTTGCAAGGTGCGGGTGAGCGTCATGTCTGCGGGTGAGGGCTTGACCGTGCCGCTGGGATGGTTGTGTGCCAACACCACACCATCGGCGCCCAGCGCCAACGCAGTTTTGGCCACTTCACGTGGATAGACCATGGTTTGTGACAGTGAGCCACGAAACATGGGCTGGTACGACAGCAGGCGGTTGTGAACATCGAGAAACAAAACTGCAAATACCTCGTGTTTGAGTTGAGCCAATTCAAGTTGCAGGTATTGTTTCACTGCTTGGGGCGAATTCATCACCGTGGTTTCGGTTAATTGTTGGGTCAGCGCACGGCGCGCCATTTCCAGCACCGCTACCAGTTGAGCCCGTTTGGCGTCGCCCCCCATGCCTTTGAAGGTTTTGAGCTCGGAGGCACTGGCGTGAATCAGGCCGGCAAAGCCTTTGAAGCGCTCCAGCAGCTCTTGGGCCATCACAAACACGCTTTTGCCTTTGATGCCGGTGCGTAAAAACAAGGCCAGCAACTCGGTGTCGCTGAGTGCTGCTGCCCCGTGCTTGAGCAGCTTCTCGCGTGGGCGCATTTCGGGAGGCAACTGCTGAATGGACACGGGTTCCTGCATGACGCGCCTTTCGGTGTGGGTTCACGGGGCTGTTTGGCAGCGTAGGACGAGAGCTTTCTACAATAGCCACCAGTTCATTGAGAAACCCATGTCTGCCACCAACGCTCACCCTACCATCGGCCCTGCTTCATTTTTAACGCTGCACTATCGGCTTTCGGGACCGCAAGGCGATGTCATCAACACCTTTGCCGACAAACCCGCCACCTTGTCCTTGGGCTCGGGCGAGTTGTCACCCGCCGTGGAGCAACGCTTGCTGGGTTTGGCAGAAGGCACCCGCACCCAATTTGAGTTGGCAGCAGGCGAAGCCTTTGGCGAACGCAACCCCGACATGCAGCAATGGGTCAGCAAAGCTCTGCTCAAAGAATTTGGCGACCCGGACGAGCAATACACCCCGGGCGATGTGGTGCAGTTTCCTGCGCCCAATGGCCAAGGCTCATTTGCCGGTGCGGTGCAACAAGTCACGGATGACTCGGTCCTGTTCGATTTCAACCATCCCCTGGCGGGTCAACCCGTGACGTTTGAAGTACAGGTCATTGGCATTCTTTGATCGCGCCCCATGAGCAGCATGTTTGAAGAAATTGTGTTGGCTTCGCCGCGTGGCTTTTGCGCGGGCGTGGACCGCGCGATTGACATCGTCGACCGGGCCCTAGAAAAGTTTGGCGCTCCCATCTATGTGCGCCATGAAATCGTGCACAACACCTATGTGGTGGAAGACCTCAAACAACGCGGCGCCATCTTCATTGAAGACTTGGCCGATGTCCCTGCGGGCGCCACGCTGGTGTTCAGCGCGCACGGTGTGCCTAAAGCGGTTGAGGCCGAAGCCGAGCGACGTGGCTTCAATGTGTTCGATGCCACTTGCCCATTGGTGACCAAGGTGCATGTGGAAGTGGCCAAGCTGCACAAAGAAGGTTTTGAATTCATCATGATTGGCCACAAAGGCCACCCCGAAGTCGAAGGCACCATGGGCCAGTTGCTCGATGGCATCTACCTGGTGGAAGACGTTGCCGATGTGGCCCATGTCACACCCAAACAAACCGAGCGTTTGGCCGTGGTGACTCAAACCACCCTCAGCGTAGACGATGCCGCGCACATCACGGCCGCTGTGGTGGCGCGATTTCCGAACATCCGCAAACCCAAGGTGCAAGACATTTGCTACGCTACCCAAAACCGTCAAGATGCGGTCAAGGTCTTGAGCCCGCAAGTGGACTTGGTCATCGTGGTGGGCAGCCCCACCAGCTCCAACAGCAACCGCTTGCGCGATGTGGCCCAACGCCACGGCACCGAAAGCTACATGGTCGACAACGCGGACGAGCTTCAACCCGAATGGTTTGAAGGCAAAACCCGCGTGGGTTTGACCGCTGGTGCGTCTGCCCCCGACATCTTGGTTCAACAAGTGATTGCCCGCATGCGCGCCTTGGGTGCTGTGTCGGTACGTACCTTGGATGGTGTTGAAGAAACCATCAAATTCCCTTTACCTAAAGGGTTGAAGTAGATTTCGGATACCTTGTTGCAGATTCCGTTTCGCGGAATATAATGACGCCATGATTCATTCGTTTCTTTGTCCGAATACGGAGGCGCTCTTTCAAAGTCGCGTTGTTCCCCGTTTTAAGAACATTGAGCGAGTGGCAAGAAGAAAGTTGTTGCAACTCCACGCAGCGACAGATTTGGTGAGTTTGCGCGTGCCACCGGGTAATCAATTGGAAGCACTCAAAGGTGGGCGCGCAGGCCAGTACAGCATGCGCGTGAACGACCAGTGGCGCATTTGTTTTGTCTGGCGAGAGGATGGCGCCCACCAAGTCGAAATCGTGGACTACCACTAGGAGTGAAAGAAATGGCCAAATTACTAGATGAAATTCATCCTGGCGAAATTTTGTTGGAAGAGTTCATGAAACCCATGGGCATTTCTGCGCGCCAACTGGCTGCGGATATTGATGTGTCTCCCAGTCGCATCAGCGATGTGGTGAATGGTGTGCGTCCGATTACTGCCGATACAGCGCTTCGCTTGGGCTTGTTTTTTAAAATGGAACCTCGTTTTTGGATGAACCTACAAGCCGAGTTTGATATGCGCGTTGCTTCGCGCACGCTACACGACAAAATTGCACCGCGTATCCGCGTGTTTCAACACGCAGCTGCATAAATTAAATCAACTTTTAAAAATCTCTCATGCTCGATATCAACCAGCTGCGCCGCGATTTGCCCAGCGTCATTGCCAAACTTGAAGCCCGTAAAACACCGCAAGCGTTTTTGAATGTGGACGCCTACCAAGCGCTGGAAGCCGAACGAAAAACCTTGCAAACCCGCACCGAAGAACTGCAAGCCAGCCGCAACGCGCTGTCCAAGCAAATCGGCATGCTCAAAGCCAAAGGCGAGAGCGCCGATGGTGTGATGGCGCAAGTGGCGGACATCAAAACCGAGCTCGACACCTCGGCCGTGCGCTTGGATGCCTTGCAAGCCGAATTGCAAGCTTTGCTGTTGGCCGTGCCCAACCTACCGCACGACAGTGTGCCCGTGGGCGCGGACGAACACAGCAACGTCGAGCTGCGTCGTTGGAGCCCTGTGGGGACCGAACCTGCACCACTGGGCTTCACACCCAAAGACCATGTGGACTTGGGCGAGCCTTTGGGGCTGGATTTTGAAATGGGCGTCAAGCTTTCTGGTTCACGCTTCACGGTCATGAAAGGCCAAATCGCGCGCATGCACCGTGCCTTGGCGCAGTTCATGCTCGATGTGCAAACCCAAGAGCATGGCTACACCGAGTGCTACACGCCTTACATCGTCAATGCCGACAGCCTCAAAGGCACGGGCCAGTTGCCCAAGTTTGAAGAAGACTTGTTTGCCGCCAAGAAAGGCGGCCAAGAAGGCGAAGCCAGCAGCGAAAGCACCGCGCTGTATTTGATTCCCACCAGCGAAGTTCCCTTGACCAACTTTGTGCGCGATGTGGTGTTGGCCGAAAACGAATTGCCCATCAAGCTCACCGCCCACACCCCCTGCTTTCGTTCCGAGGCGGGCAGTGCAGGGCGCGACACGCGCGGCCTGATTCGTCAGCATCAGTTCGACAAAGTTGAGATGGTGCAAATCGTGCATCCCGAGCACAGCTACCAGGCGCTGGAAGACATGACCGGTCATGCCGAAGCGGTGTTGAAAAAATTAGAGCTGCCCTACCGCGTCATGGCGCTGTGCACGGGCGACATGGGCTTTGGCGCGACCAAGACGCATGACCTGGAAGTGTGGTTGCCCGCGCAAAACACCTACCGTGAGATCAGCTCGGTGTCCAACTGCGAGGCCTTTCAGGCGCGTCGCTTGCAAGCGCGTTTCAAAAACGCACAAGGCAAAAACGAATTGGTCCACACCTTGAACGGTTCAGGCTTGGCCGTGGGCCGTACCTTGGTGGCGGTGTTGGAGAACCACCAACAAGCCGATGGCAGCATCCGTGTGCCAGAGGCGCTGCGCCCCTACATGGGCGGCGTGAGCGAGCTGCGGGCCTGATAGAATCTCGGCTTCGACAAACGTCATCGAAACCCGGAGAGGTGGCAGAGTGGTCGAATGTACCTGACTCGAAATCAGGCGTAGGGGCGACCCTACCGAGGGTTCGAATCCCTCCCTCTCCGCCATCTGGCTCACCACTCGAAAGCCTCATTGCTTGAGCTTCATGGGTTGCATCGATCACAACGGCTCGGATCTGCGTGGGCCTCCAAGGACGGTGTTTGGGCCTTGTGCTGACACACAGCGCAGCACCATAAATACGATTGAGCCAACTGTGTGGCCTCACCACATGCGCGGCAAGGCAGGCCTGCGTGATGCGCATAGACAGCAAATCCAGGCATGGAGCACGCTGGACATGCCGAATGAATTTTCTTGATCAAATCCTCGGCAGCACGTCGAATAATGGACTGTCGCGTTGGGTTGCAAAACGCACGCAGATCGTTTTCTGTGTATACCAACTGATTCTTTGATTCATGCAAGCAATCAGTGAAGGCTTGTTGCAGTGCGTGCCAGTCAGACAGTCCCTTTCGGATTCTTGTATCAGTCTCAGCTTGCGGGCGCAGCATGATGTGATGTTGAGGAAAACCTGCTTCACGTGCAAACGCTTCAAGCTCAGAAATACTGCCCACCACGCGTTGCACATTTCGTGCGGGGCCTTGGGCCATGCCCACAATCTCAAGCTGATTTTCGTCATCCAGCCAAACCAGCATTTCAATGTTCCAAGGCATCAGGCCCCCAAACGGATCTGGCACAAATGCCCCCTCACTGGCGATGCCTTGTGATGCCCCGGTCAACTCCATGCCGATCCTGGCCTTTTTTCTGACGGTGATGAGCTGACTTTCTGTGCGTTGGATTTCTCCCGAGAATGTGCCGAGCAGGTCGGTGTCATAACCCTCTGCGCGCAGCAGGGTGCAACCCAGCGCCTCCTGAAACAAAGGACCAATCAAGTGTTCTTTGCCGTGCTGTGTGAGGAAGGCTGCGGTTTTTCCTAAGTAGCGGTCTGTCATGTCTTAACTCAGCACCAAGCCGCTCACCTGGCTGTAAAAAGGGATGCCCAACAAGATATTGAGCGGGAATGTCACGCCCAGCGACAGGCCGAAATACAGAGAAGGATTCGCCTCAGGTATGGCGTAACGCAACACGGCAGGGACTGCAATGTAAGACGCGCTGGCAGCCAGCACCATGAGCAAGGTGGCATCCCCTTGCGGCAGCTGCAGCAGCCAGGCCAGGCCCAGCGCAATGCTGGCGTGCGTGAGCGGGCCAACAATGGCGTAGGCCAGCAACCAAGGTGACTGGCCGCGCACTTGTGGCAGGTTGCGAGCGGCCATCAGACCCATGTCCAACAAGAAGAAAGACAGCATGCCTTTGAAGAGGTCGCCAGAGAAGGGTTGCATGGCAGCCTTGCCAGATTCCCCGGTAACCAGTCCTACAAGCATGGCGCCCAACAGGAGCAATTGAGCGCCATCCGTGAACGACTCATGCAGAATTTTGCCGATAGGCAGTCCCGTCGAGCCTGTCGCGCCTTGTGCTGGCGTCACTTGCTGCCTGAGTGAATTCGCAAAAATCACCGCCATGATGATGGCTGGAGATTCCATCAAAGCCATGGCCGCAGCCATGTGTCCACCGTAGGGGATGTGTTGATTCTCTAAGTACTGAACTGCTGTGACAAACGTCACTGCGCTGACAGACCCATAAGTTGCGGCAACAGCGGCTGCATCAAACCCAGAAAGAAAGCGCTTGAGCAAGTTGTAGCCGAGCAAAGGCACCACCACAGCCAGAGCGATCGCTGCGGCCAGGCTTGCCCCGATTTGCGCAGTCAAGCCAGATTGCGACAGTGCAAAACCACCCTTGAGTCCAAGCGCCATCAAGAGATAAAGCGATAGAAATCGCGAAATGGATGGGGGAATTTCAAGGTTGGATTTGACTGCGCCAGCCATCACCCCAACGAGAAAAAATAAGATGGCCGGATCAAGAATATTTTGCATGATTGAGTTCCTTTCGAGAATGATAGGAATGGATCAATTATTTGTAAAATCGATTTTTAAATAGTTATCTATAGGTAAAAGTCTATGAATGTGACATTCCGGCAGATGCGTCTTTTTCAAGCACTCGCCGAAACTGGCAGTGTGAGTGCGGCAGCCCGTGCCCTGCATGTCACGCAACCTACGGCGTCTATGCAGCTCAAAGAGGTGTCACAGGCGATCGGACTTCCTTTGTATGAAGTGATCGGCAAAAAGGTTCATCTCACCGAGGTCGGTAAAGAGCTAGCGACCACGGCCAGAGAAATGATCTTGAATTGGGAATTGTTTGAACAACGCGTTGACCAGCTCAAAGGGTTATCGCGTGGAAAGTTACGTGTTGCAGTTGTGAGCACCGCCAAGTACTTCATGCCTCGTCTGATCGGTCGTTTTTGTAAAAAATACCCCGCCATTGATGTGGCGCTTGAAATCCTTAACCGTGACGGTGTGGTGCAACGTTTGGAAAATAATTTGGACGATCTCTACATCATGTCCATGCCGCCCACCGATATGGACTTGCATGACGAACGCTTGATGCCTAACCCCATCGTCGTCATTGCGCCCATGTCAGACCCCTTGACGAAGAGGGCAAAAATTCCTCTCAAAGAGTTGCTGGCGCATCGCCTCATCATGCGTGAACCAGGTTCTGGAACACGCATGGCCGCAGACCAATATTTTCGAAAAAAGAAATTCAAACCCAACATCCGGCTTGAGCTGGGCAGCAATGAAGCCATCAAAGAATCTGTTGCGGGAGGCCTGGGGCTTGGCGTGGTGTCTCAACATGCCTTGCACGGCATGGACAAAGAACATGGTGTGCGAATTGTGGATGTGGATGGTTTTCCGTTGCCATCAGCATGGCATATGGTGCACCATGCCAATCAGAAGCTATCGCCTGTGACTTTGGCATTCAGGGCGCATTTGTTACAAGAGATCAGTGTTAAAAAACACAAGCCCTGAAAAATATCAAATCTATCGAAAGAGCAGACTCAAGCCTGAGCGCAAGGCCATGAAGATACCCAGGATGAGAAGCGCGCCGAAAAAGTATTTCTTAAACACCATCGGCTCTATGCCATCTCTGGTTTTTTGTCCGATGTACATGCCCATCATGGCGGGCAGTACGGCAAGCAATGACGTGGTGAGATCTGACTTGGACAAGCTTTCATTCATGCCGAGTCCGACCGCTAGGGCGATGGTTGAGACCGTGAACGACAAGCCCAGTGCCTGAATCAACGCATCTTTAGACAAATTCATGGCGCTGATGAAGGGGACGGCTGGAATCACAAACACCCCCGTGGCCCCCGTCAAAATGCCCGTCGAAATGCCAATCAGCGGTGACACACGTCGTTCGTATCGGGGAGGCATTGAAAAGTGAGGGTGCAACAGCGCCACCAAGGCATACAGCGCCAGCACACTGCCCAGCCAGATGTTCGGCCAAGCGCTATTGGATGATGTCAAAAATCCAATCCCCAACCAAGTGCCGATACACACAAAGACCAGCATCAACCAGAGCCGCTTGATCGTAGCCATTTTGGAACCACCGGCTAAGAATTGCCAAACGTTGGTCACCAGGGATGGAATGACCAGCAGGGTCGCCGCTTGCGCAGGCTCCAGCAGCAAACCCAGGGTAGCCATCGCAATGGTCGGCAAGCCCATGCCAATGACGCCCTTGACATACCCGGCAAGCAAAAAGACCAAGGTGATCGCTAGCAGTTCAAACATGCCTTGCCCCGACGGCATGCTTCAACAATCCCTCGATAGGTTGCAGTTGTCTCTGGAGATCGATGAAATCTTGCTCGCGTTTGACATCCAGTTTCTGGGCATCTGCAATATCAATCAGCGAAAAAGTGAACGTATCGCCCGGAGAGAGTTGGGCAAGCAGTGGTTGATCGACGCTGGCCACATAAGCAATTTTGGGATAACCCCCTGTGGGCTGCCGATCGGCCATCAAGATAATGGCCTGCCCACCAACGGGCACTTGGATGGTTCCAAACACCACCGACTCTGAAATCATTTGGCGTGGTTGACTCAGTTTCAACGTCGGCCCTTCCAGGCGAAAACCCATGCGATCGGAGACGGGCGTGACCTTGAACGGTTGGGTGATCAAATCTGCGCGGCTCTCGGGCGTGAACTCATCCCATTGCGCGCTTTTGATGATGCGCAGCTTCGGCGTTTTTTTCTTCACCAAGGACGACTTCAGATAAATTTTGACGTCCCAAAGCTCTTGGGCCAAGACAGTCAAATCAATGTCAGATAAGGGCTCATGGATGTCAACCACATCGCCGCGTTTCAGCGCCCGTCCCTGAAAACCACCAATGCCGCTCCTCAAGTAGGTGCTTGCACTGTCGAACACAGCGTTCAATTGAAAACCACCGTGCACCGCCATGTAAATTCTGGCGCCGTCGGTGCGTGTGCCAAATGAAATTTCATCCCCTGCACGCAAAACAACCGGGCGATTCATGGGCACTTGGCAGTCACTCACCACAGGCCCCATATCGGCACCTGAGAAGGCCACACAACAAGAGGCATGGGCTTTCAACGTGGGTGGAAACAAATTCATTTCCAAGGTGGCCATTTCAGCCCCATTACCCACTAGCAAATTGGCCAGCCTGTGCGCATTGACATCGAGTGCGCCCGCCACGGGAATGCCCAAGCGTTGGTGTTGCAAACGTCCCAAATCTTGGAAAGTAGACAGCAGCCCTGGCTTGAGCACTTCAAAACTCATGCAGACACCTCGAGGCTTTGCGTGTGTTTGAGGTGGTCGTATTCTTCCGAACTGATTGGTCGGTACGCCACATGGTCACCGGGCGACAGCAAGACGGGTGAGCTGCGCTCAAGGTCAAACATCTTCAACGGGGTCGAGCCCAAAATATGCCAACCGCAGGGCAGCGTGCTGGGGTAAATCATGTTTTGTCTGTTGGCCACGACCACAGCCCCTGCGGGCACTGCCGTGACAGGTGTATCGCGCCTTGGAATGGCAAACACCGGATCGAGCAACGCAATGTACGGACAGCCTGGGGCAAAGCCCAGCATGTAGACCATGGCGGGTGACTGGCTGTGGCGAGC